>NZ_CBCSFH010000001.1:0-884418 GCF_965138835.1 Mesobacillus thioparans
CAATGCCTTTATAATCTTAATTTTATCTTGGAGTGGAAAGGCCCTTTTTGACATAATAAAAACTCCCCATTAAGTAAACAGATTTTATTTTTAATCTGTCTACCTAAAGGGGAGCATATCAATTTTACCTGCTTTTCCGTTCTTTTCTTTATAAAAATCTTCTTCTTACATTCGGCGGCGGCAGCATACAGCTATCCTTCTGGCCGAACCATTTGAATCGATTTTTGGCAATAAGGTCATACACCATATTCCTTAATGGTGCCGGTACGAGGATCAAAATGTAGAGCAGTTTCCAGGCACCGTCAAGATGGCGGCTGATTCGCAGCGCGGCGGCTGACTTATAATAGACTTTTCCATCCTCAATCAGAACCATGCTGTCCACATCATCAGATACATCGTGTTCCTTTAGCAATTTCTGGCCGGCATCACTCTGAAGGGATGCGAACAGGAATGTTTCATTCCTGTCACGTTCCAGAATGAACTGGACACTGGCATCGCAAAAATTGCAAACTCCATCAAATAAAATCACAGGCTGCATGGAAACTCCTCCTAACTCAACCTTACTATATATTAACATTTATCCTATTATGCCAAATTGAAACTAATGAGAGCACATAAAAATGCCGGCAGCATTTCCTTGCTGCCGACTCTTTAACTTATATAAAAAGGCTGTCTTAAGATTGGACGAAAAACTTATCCTAATAATCTCGAAGTTTTTTTCGAAGCTGCTTCCTAAAATGACGGGTAATGTAGATAGGTAGAGTCTTTCTTATTACATAATACCCTTTAACATACCTTTCCAATACATGACAGGAAGGATATTTTTCTTTAGTAGATACATGCTGTAACGTTCTTTAGATTGATCGAACGGGAAGGTTTCGGCTGGTTTATTTTCATACAAGAATTCAGCCAGCACCAATTTATTATAGCCCGTAATCAGCGGACATGAAGTATATCCATCGTAAGAGAGTTTCAACGGTTGATTTTTCATAAAGCTTAGCAAGTTTCCTGCTGCGACTGGTGCCTGTTTCCTGATTGCTGCACCCGTTTTTGAGGTCGGAAGGTTAGCGCAATCCCCTACACCAAAGACATTTGGATATTTTTTTGACTGCAGTGTTTTCGAATCAACATCTACCCATCCTCCAGCATCAGCCAATTGACTCTCTGCAATGAAATCGGGTGCTGACATTGGGGGGACAACATGAAGCATACTGTAAGGAATTTTTTCCGTTTGTCCTGTCCCTGAATCTTCAAAAACTGCAAGTTTATTGGCTGAATCCACTTCGATTAAGTTCATTTTATATTTAGTGGCAATCCCTTTCCTGGTTATGACCTGTTCGAGTGTATTTGCGTATTTCTTTACTGCAAAAATACTGTCAGAAGCTGATGCGAAAATAATCTCGCCCGTTTCTCTGACACCAGCTTTTCTGAAGGCATCATCAGCAAGGTACATGATTTTCTGAGGTGCACCGCCACATTTGATTGGTGTGTTCGGGTGTGTGAAAATGGCATTGCCTCCTTTGAAATTCTGAATGCTTTCCCAGGTCGAATCAACATAATCGTACGAATAATTGCTGCAGACACCATCCCTGCCGATAGATTCTTTTAATCCTTTGATTTTCTCCCAGTTGATTTGGATGCCGGCAGCCATGACGAGAAAGTCATAATGAATTTTTATCCCGTTTCCTGCCGAGAGACTGTTCGAATCAGCATCAATTGAAGTAACAGCTTCCTGAAGCAGTTCAACCCCATCGGGTATTAGTGATTGCTGGTCTTTTACTGTAACTTCCTTTTTAACCGCACCGGCGCCAGCAAGTGTCCACAGTGGTTGATAATAATGCTTTTTGGCTGGGTCAACAATAAGAATCTTCGCTTTTAAATCCGGTTCACCTTTAACAAGCCTGGCCGCTACCGAAATACCAACTGATCCACCACCGACAATTACTACCTTATAATTCACCTCATCCACCATCCCTGCTAAATTAGATTACCCTAATATACCTATATAGGTATTACTATAACCACTATGAAAATTATAATAAATTAATCAGAATATTACAATTAATTTCTTTCCTTGTTTTTATAATTATTGGGTACCTGCCCAATTGCCCTGGGACATCTACCCTATACACCATGCTTTGAATATAGTGTAGAAGCAATTGGAGGTGACTATGATGAACGGCTTGTATACACATGGCTCCTCCTCCCGGGATCAGTTGCTGGCATGGGAGCAAGACGCACTGGACAAATTCTTCGCTAAAATGGGGGATAAGGAAAGGCCTTTTCCCTGCATACCGGCAACAATTGGATTCTCAATGAATCAGTTAAAATATGGGTTTGTCGGCAGTCCAAGGAGGGACACGACGATAAATGAAATTGCTAGTTTGTTATCTAGCTTTACAGAGCAATCAAGGGGGTTTGGCAATTATACTTCTTTGATAATTTTCTATGAAACGCCAAAAGAAATGAAGGATGTATCTGTAGAAGAATTCGAACAACTTTTCTGGGAGCATCTTTCAGGGTTAAGTGGGTTGGATGAATTCGACTGGCCAGAGGGTATACCTCAAGATCCCTATGATCCTATCTGGGAATTTTGCTTCAATGGCGAAAAATATTTTATATATTGTGCTACACCGGCACACAAAAACCGGAAAAGCAGACATTTTGACGTAATGATGCTCGCGATTACACCGAGATGGGTGCTCCAGGAATTCAATAAATCTAAAAGCTATGCAAAGAGGATCAAGGCACAGGTGAGAAAACGGCTGGCGAAATATGACAGCATTTCTATTCATCCTGATCTGAACACTTACGGAGCAGAGGAAAATTTTGAATGGAGGCAATACTTCCTGAGGGATGATAATAGTTCTTTGTCCAAATGCCCTTATCACCGGGTACTCAAATTCCTTGGTAAAAATCATTAAAGCGCAGGAAGCTCCTGCGCTTTATTGCTTACTCTTCGGTCAAAACCTTCAGATATTCCCCTCTCCTTCCTTTCTTTCGGTCAAAATAAAATTTTGGGTCATTTAATTATTTATCACTCTTGATATGGTTCCATCATGGAAATTACTTCAAATCCCCCCGCAAAACATGTTAAACTCTATGAAGAAGTTTTTATACATAATTGAAACGGCGAAGAGGAGGATTATCGTGAAACGACATTCGCTCGTATTTTTACTATTCATTTCGCTTTTTCTTACTGCATGCAATAATGATGAACCTGATGAAGAAGTAGTTGCCGAAACGCCTCCGAAAGAGGATGTTAAAGAGGAAGCTGTCAAGCCGGAGCTGCCAGGACACTTGAAGGAGATCAAGCTTGACGTTTCAGAGGAAAACCTAATGGTATTAAAGCCTGGTACAATGATGGATGACCTTACATATGAAAAGGATATTGAGGATATCGGTTTCACCACTCCAGAGCTGGAGCCTGAACTTAAAAACAAGCTTCCGGAAGAGCTCGATCAATTAGCTCAGGGGACAGATGACCTGGAAACCATAAAAAAAGGCCTTATTTCGTTACTTGCAAGCCCCCATTATCAGGAGGTAATCGAAAAAGCTAATGCGTATGAGCCTTATTTTGAAGAGCCTTTTTTACCAGACCCTGAAAAGTCGGAAGGCGCAGAGGAAACAAAAGCCGAAGAGAAAGCGATCATCCTGCTTGATGCAAGCTCCAGCATGCTGCAGCAGTCTGAAGGCCGAGTAAAGATGGATATCGCCAAAGATGCCGTGAAAAGCTTTGCCAAAACCATCGGTCAGTCTGCAGAAGTCTCCCTTGTCGTCTATGGCCACCAGGGATCAGATTCAGATTCCGATAAAGAAACATCCTGTTCTGGAATCGAAGAGGTTTATCCTATGGGTAAATACTCGAAGGAAAACTTCAATGGGGCCGTCGACTCATTTGAGAGCAAAGGCTGGACTCCGCTCGCAGGAGCCATCGAAAAAGCGGCCGAGATGAGCGCTGGCCATGAAGGAAGTGTAACCATCTATATCGTCAGCGATGGCGCTGAAACCTGTGATGGAGACCCAGTTCAGGCAAGTAAGGACCTTGTGGCAAATAGCTCAAATCATTCAGTCAACATCATTGGATTCGATGTAGACAGCAAAGCTGAAGATCAACTCAAAGCTGTTGCTGAAGCCGGAAACGGTGAATATTTCAAAGCAGACAATCCTGAAGAATTGAAAAACACGATCCAATACGAATGGCTGCCATCCACACTCGACCTCGCCTTCGCCTTCACGATGGCGCCGGACGGATGGGATATGGTCGAGGAATACAAAGTGGCAGAAAAATATCCGCTCGAGTTATGGACGATCGGAAGAAAAGAAGCACACCGAATCATCAACGCGGCTGCCATCATGTCCGAAAATGACTGGATCACCGATGAACAGTATTCTGAACTCCGGGATTGGGGATTTGAACGGAGTGAAGGAATGAAGGAACTCCACTACACCATGTCCAAAACCAATCGTGAAAAAGCAGATGCAAAAAGCAAAGAAATCAAGCAAAGAGTCGACGACTGGGTGGCGAAAATGAAGGAACTCAAGAAAGAGCGCGGTGATACCTGGTAACAGGAAATTAAAACAACAAGTGGCCCTCAAATTAGAGGGCCATTTATTGTTCACAGATTATCTTTCTTTTGTTCATCTATTACACATATTCTTGCCAACTCTTCAACTTACTATGAACCTATAATTAAGTTGTAAATCACTTCAAGGAGTTGGCGGAAATGCGAGAGAAAATACTGGATCTTCTTTTAGGCTTCACGCTGTTTTGCATTGAATGGACGATTCTGTTATTGCTCACCTCAAAGGAAACAGCAGAATCCTGAATAGATTAGAAAACTCTTGCCTTTTGCAAGAGTTTTTTATTTTCGGAGGAAAATCCTTTTGAGTATTAATTTGTAGTGAGAGATAAAGGGATAGACAGGTCATCAGTAAATATTTGAGATAGATACAAAAACAACGCTACAAAAATACCATGTTCATTTCTAGTCAAATTTGAAATACATGGTAAAATATTTACTAGAATGGAGGATGAATAGTTTGGTAACGACCGACTCTTTGAAGAAAGAACTAAAAGGATTGGATTTTAATAACCCTGAAACGATAATACATAAAGACCTCGATACACTTATTGAACATATGGTTGATTATATTGGCTCGATTGATCCGGAATTAAGGGACAAACTGATTTATACCACATTTTATTACATCATTAACCAAGATTATTTAAATCATCAGCAAATGGATTATTTACTCCAAACATGCCTTGATCCAAACCATTTATTTTTAAGCATAGGGTCAGAAAACGATGACTCGGTATTTACCAGGGCATTTTCTTCATTGGTGGTTGCTCTCGTTTTAGGAAAAGATCGCAAAGAGCGATTCCTATCTGAGGATACCGTCAAAAAAACAATTGAAAGCAGCATGAAATATCTTCTTGAGGAAGAAGATACACGGGGATATGTCGAGGAAAAAGGCTGGGCCCATAGCATCGCTCATGGTGCCGATTTGCTGGATGAATCCGTTAAGCACCCTTTGTTCGATAAGACTTTGGCAAGCGAATGTCTGGATACTATCAGGAGATGCATTTTAATAGAAACAGCTTATGTGGACGAGGAAGATGAGCGGCTGATTTCTGTCATAATTTCTCTTTTGGAAAAGGAAATGAATGAAAACATTTTAAAAGATTGGGTTTCTGAACTTTCGGATGAAGTAACAGAAATCAGAGCCAGCAATGGCTTTTCACCAACTTTTTTTCGGAAGAATACTAACTTAAATCAATTCTTGAAAGCACTCTACTTTCGGTTACTTTTTCTCGAAAGAGGCACTCAAACTCGTAAAGAAATCGAACGTATTTTAAAGGCCAATCTTTTAGTGTAAAAGTGCTCAGTTTTACAGAGCATTTTTTCTTCCCTAAACGACCTCTATTTTATTAACTACCATATCTATAACATCTTTTACATCAAAAAGAACGCAATCAGCATGCGTTCTCTTGTCTTTACAACATTTGCTCTGCAATAGCTATTGTATCTTCTTTTATCTGTTCTTCTGATATATTTGGATTGGTGTAGCCAACATTATAATAGATACCATCTTTTTCAAACGAAAGAGTTCCGTTATAATAACCTGCTACTCCCTTGGTTATTTGAACTTCTTCTCCTAGCGACTCGGCGTACTCTACTTTAAAGTTATGGACGGAAATCATAAGTATAACTTTATCATCTTTGTTTTTTGAAACACTCATTAAATCGACTTGTAACTCTTTCCCATCATGCTTGAAATCTTCAATGGGCATTTTCAGAGGCATGGCGTCAAAAGGAAGTTCCTTAGGCGGCTTTAATTCAAATGGCAAAGCTTCTAAACCTACTTTTATGGAAGGTACATTATAAGGGATGGGGATACTTTTCAATTGTTCCTCGGTGGCATTCCCGGTTTGTTCAGCTTTCTCAAGTTTATCAGTGTCGAGCGCCCCATTTTGTTTTTGCTGACAACCGAACAGCAACAGCACAATGATTATAAGAAAAAATGACAACTTTTTCATCTGCTCTCCCCCTTTACTTTTTAATACGGAGGAAGACCTCAAATGTTTCAAAAAATATCCATAATTCCAAAAATTAACAAAGATAACTTACATTCCAAATATTTTCACCAAAAAACAACCGCCAGCATACTGAAGATACTTCCAATCAGAGTCACAAAAGCAGTCACCTCTATCTCCTTCTTTTACTTCACCAATGCTTGGGTCTTTTCAATGTATAAGGCAATTTGGTTTCATCATTTCCCTTTGACGAGTTAATTTGGGCCTGAGTCAGAAAAAAGCTCCCTTCGAGATTGGCTCCGCTTAAATTAGCATCCCTCATATCAGCACCTATAAAATCACATACTCTTAGGTCGGCTTCTCTGAGATCAGCAGCAATCAGCAAAGCTCCACGGAAATCAGAGCCTTTTAGGTCCGCGCGTCTCAACTTTGCCCCAAGCAAATTCTTGCCATTTGTTTTTTTCGTGCTTCTGACATTGCTTCGGACCAATTCACTTGTCTGTAACAGCAGTTCGTTTACAACTACTCGATAGGCGGGGATATCCAAAGTGAGAATGTCAGCAGCCTCCAGGTAGGTAAGCTGTTCTATTTTTACATAAATATCCTGAAGCTTTAATTGAAGTGGTATGGCCTCTTCCAATGTCTGTGCTTCCTTCAGGTAGCAAAGCATTTCATGAAGCTGCTGCATGATGGGGAAAACATCAAACATTTCCTTTGCCTTATCTGGCTGTTTCCGCCAATCAAGTCCGTTATATGTGATTTGGGAAACTTTTTGACCAGCCCCAAAGCATTCGTATACAGTACACCCTTTGTAGCCTTTTTTCCTAAGTTGTTTATGAATTCCACAGCGGAAATCTTCCTGCAAATTCCTGCAAGGCGAACCGATATCTTTATCAACCGGAAAGTCCGCTGATTTCGCATATGGCAGAGCCACACAGCATAATCCAAAGCAGCTTTCACAATCAGCCGTCAGGTTATTTTTTATCATTTGGTTAGTCATTTCTCTACTACTCCCCATTACCATAAATTGTAAAAATTATAGTAACCAATTTCCCCCGTCCTGAAATAAAACAGCAGGGGTTTTCCCTGCTTCGAAGTCTAACGGAGCTTGGCAACTGCCCCATATTCCGTAAGTAGTTGTGTATTTAAAAAAATCTTAACTTCCTACCGGAAAGCCCAGCAAAAACTTATTCACCCGCTGTGCCGCTTCTTGCAGTCTTTCGGGTGGCTGTACCATGGCAATCCTGACATAGCCTTCTCCCTGCTTTCCGAAGGCGTCACCTGGAACCACAACAATCCCTTCCTCTTCAATCAACTTGAAGGCAAACTCGCGAGACTTCCATCCAGCAGGGATTTTAGCCCAGACAAACATCGTTGCCGGAGAATTGGCTACCTGCCATCCGCTGTTCCTGAAACCTGCTACCAAAGCATCCCGTCGTGCTTCATATTGCTTTAACTGATGATCAAGAAACGAATAGTCAGATGTCAGTGCAGCAATCGCTGCCTTTTGGATCGGATAGAATACCCCATAATCAATGTGTGATTTGAATGATGCCAGAAGATTTATGACCTGTGCATTGCCAGCAACATAACCAATACGGCAGCCAGCCATATTGAAGGTTTTTGAAAGTGAATTGAACTCAACGCCAACTTCCTTGGCACCTGGAACCGACAGGAAACTTATTTGAGGATTTCCGTCATAAATCAATTCAGAATAAGCAAAATCATGGACCACTAGAATATTATGTACCCCGGCAAATGCAACTACCTCTTCAAAGAAGGCCCTGTCGGCAAGTGCAGTAACTGGATTTCCCGGATAGCTCAATATCATCATTTTTGTTTTCTGTAAAACTTCCTCTGGAATCTCATTTAACTGAGGCAGGAATTTATTTTCCTCCAATAGAGGCATAGGATAGATTTCCCCTCCAGCAATTGTTACGCTAGCTTCATAGATTGGATATCCTGGATCTGGTACCAGTACATAATCTCCTGGATCGACTATCGCAGTCGCCAGATGCGCAAGCCCATCCTGTGAACCCATCAACTGCAATACTTCTGTTTTCTCATCAAGCTCAACGGAATATCGCTGGCTGTAAAAAAACTTCACTGCTTCATTAAACTCAGCGATTCCCTTTAACGTATACCCATATTTAGCTGGGTCCATTGAATATTCCGCCAGTGTTTCCATCACAAATGCTGGCGGCTGGAAATCCGGACTTCCAATACTTAAATCAATGACATCCTTGCCGTTCAAGATCGCATCCTGCTTCCTGTCTACCACTTCCTGAAAAATACTTGATGTCATCCTTCTAATTTTTTCTGATCCGTAAATATTCATGGACATTCCCCTTTACTGTTCAATGATTCATGATGCACTCATGGAAGTTGATTCCTCTGAATTTTTTAAATATAAAATTGATTATAACAGTTTCACTTTATCAGTTCTAGAAAAAAATAAAAAAATGAGCTGCCATGCAGCTCAAAACAAAAAGAGCTGCCAGAGCAGCCCTTTCATCTCTATGTCCGTGTAATAATCTTATCAATAATCCCGTACTCCAAAGCTTCCTGTGCACTCATGAAATAATCGCGGTCAGTGTCTTTTTCGATTTTTTCCATTGGCTGACCAGTGCGTTCTGATATTAACTTATTTACATGGTCTCGAAGCTTCAGGATTCTTTTAGCGGAAATCTCTATTTCTGTTGCCTGGCCTCTGGCTCCACCAAGCGGCTGATGGATCATGATTTCGCTGTTTGGCAGTGCGAATCTTTTTCCTTTTGTGCCGGCAAGCAAAAGCATTGCACCAAACGATGCTGCCATTCCAATACAGATGGTGCTGATATCGGGTTTGATGTATTCCATCGTATCAAAAATCGCGAAGCCAGCCGTTGTTGAACCTCCAGGACTGTTGATGTAGATGGAAATATCTTTGTCAGGATTATCCGCTTCAAGAAATAACAGCTGGGCAATGACACTGTTGGCGACCTGGTCGTTAATCTCATCACCAATCATGATGATGCGGTCTTTCAACAAACGGGAATAAATATCGTATGAACGCTCGCCACGGTTAGATTGCTCAATGACATAAGGAATTGTACTCACTTTGTTCCTCCCTTTCCTGCTTATGCAGCCATTTTGAAAGTAAAGAGAGGTGAACGAGACGGTGAATGCAATGACATTTCCGGAACGGATGCAGCAAGCGCCGGAATCTCCTGGATGTTTTCCAACAGAACGGACGGGTCCTCAGATTGCAGCGATTCGCAAAGCAGGTCTGACAGAAGATTTTCTTCGTCATCGCTTAAATTCTGGTCCAGTTCTCGCAGGCTGCTATCCTTATCAAGCCTCTTCCTTGCCCTGTGAAGCGCAGCTTTAACGGCCATTTCCGTTGATCCTATCAGCTCGGCAATTTCACGCGACTGAAATCGAAACGCTTCCTTTAAAACCAAAATGACCGCCTGCTTCGGCGTTAATTTTGACAAAAGCATCTCCACCGTATCGATCACATTCCCTTGAGTGCTCGATCCGAGATTTTCCGGGATTCCCGCCACTTCACGGCTGTGCTTCCTGATTGTATCCACCCACTGGTGATAGGCCATTTTTTTCAGTAAGGCACCGCTGATCTGGGATGGCTCATAATTATGGATTGCCTTCATCGTAACCTCCTGCGAAAGATCATCGCCATCCCAGCTGCTCTGGGTTAAAAATCGGCAATATCGCTGCAGGCTTTGATAATGGCTCGTGATTTCGGATCCCTTATCAGCATTCACATTCCTAAGCTTGTCGATCGACATTCTGTTCACTCCTTTGAACCTCTCTGCACATTAAACGGATTGTGGGAGAGAAAAGATACGGCCTTATGATTTTTTTACTTTTTTCAGTATATGCAAAACATACTTTCGGCTGCCCGACCATTTATACGTTATATTACAGTAATACATACAAAAATAAGCTTGAAAATAAAAATCCACAAGCCACAAGCTCAAATTGCCCTATGCTTTTTTCCTCTTAAGTCAGAAAAGAACATTAAACTTATTCCAAACGGCAAAGGCATTAAAAAGAAAAGAATCAATCCATAAATTATGTCACGTTCCATAAAAAAAGAAATGGAGGAAATTAAAAAAATGATGAAAAAAAATAAGGTAACCAACTCCCAAAATAGACTTTTTATTTTCTTGTAAAATCTGCACATTATTTTAATCACCCTTTGACATTTAAATTTTTATAGATAAATAACTTCCACCCTTTATTATGCTATTCCATTTATGCCAATCTCTTGTTTCTGCAGGCTTCTTTAAACTCGGGCTCCGTTGTTGCCCTTGCGTTTTTCCCAATTTCGCTTTAATTCAGGATTCGCATGAGGAATTACATAATCTGTTATAACCTGGTTTACCTTTTCTTCACCTACAAGGTTATAAGTTGGAAATTTGAATTTATTGTTGTTTGTGGTTTTGGCAACGAGATACTTTAAACTGGAGCCGCCCCATTTAATATCTTTTATTTCATTAATTGGAACACTATCCGTCCTACCTTTTAACATTCCAGACTCAATAATGAACAAGCTCTTACCTGATAGAATAACACTTATTAACTTGAGTAGGATGGAGCCTGAAAAAATTAGTCCAATTATTCCGATGAGGATGCTTAAAAAGCCCCTTATAATCCCTGAATCAGGTGCTACAACAAACAGTACAAAGGCAGAAAGCATCGTCCCAAATAACGCAGATGACACCATGCAGCCCGCACCTGGATTCGTATAGACGATTTCTATTTTGCTATCTGTAATTTTGATGTTATTTTCTTCCACTATATTCACCTCATTGATCCATAACCTTCAATAAAAAAGCTTGCAGAGATAATATTTAGCTCTACAAGCTTAGTATTAATAAAAAAATCATGCACCTATATTTCCAAAACGTTTTTCCCAATTCCTCTTTAACTCAGGGTTGGCCTTAGGAATGACATAATCATTTATTACCTTATTTACTTTTTCTTCAGGAACCAGATTATAAGAGGATAACTTGATGGTCTTTTTGTTTGTCGTTTTGATTGCCAGATACTTCAATGAACTGCCAGCCCATTTAATATCAGTGATATCATTAATACGGACTGCCTTGCTCTTCCCTTTTAAATAACCATCTTGGATTGTATATACTGCTTTTCCGGTGAGTATAGCTCTTAGAACTTTTATCAACATTGTGCTGACAAATAAAAAGCCAATGCCGCCAATTATAACTCCTATAAAAGCTCTTACTATCCCTGATGTAGGGACTATGTAAAATAAGATAAAGAGGGACGCTAAGAACATGATTCCACCTGCAGTCAATAGACAGCCTGCTCCCCCGCTTGTATAGACTACTTCGACTCGATCATCGTAAACTTTTATATTATTTTCTTGAATCTCATTCTCCATATGGCACCTTTTCCAATGACTCTAAGACATTTTCTTTGATTAATTGAATAACTTTAGAACTATTACACAGGTTGACAATAAAGACATCCTCATTTTTTTCAATGACCCAGTTATTCTTGTTGTCATTCGTAAATAACACGACGTTCTTGGCTACGGGCTCCTTTTGTTCAGTAAACTCCATGAATAACAGAGTATTTAACATTCCATTTGTTGTTTTAAGAGTTTCATAGAATTTCTGTTTTTCCCCATGGAGTACGGGAAGTTCAAAAAGTTTTTGGTTATCCTCCAGTGAGTCCAGCAATTGTTCAAATTCACCCTGGCTTAGTTCAAATCCGTTGCCACTACTATGATTAATTAATCGGTAAAATTCAGAAATAATCTCTGCCGCTGTTTCTGCGGTTACTTTTTCAAAAACATGCACTTGCTCATCATAAAGCAAAGAATGCTGCAAGACGGTCTTCTCGTTAAAATGGAAGGAGACAGACTCCTCCCCGCCGTCTTCCCCATGACGGGAAGCTTTGATTGATTGGTTTGAGTAATTTAACATGGAAATGACCTCTGCAAGCTCTTCCACTAACATGAATTTATGATTTTCGTATACTAAAAGGCTTTTAGAAAGGAGTGAACGTGTTGTAATTTGAAGCAATAGGTCCATTTTCTCATCGTCCAGCTCTCCGAAATAAACCTGCTTCAATGCGTTCCCATGTTCAAAATATCCTTCATTGTAAAAACAATAAATTAATTCCTCGATTGAAAGTGTAATTTTATTCATGTTTCCCCCTAGCCTCCAAACCCAAGGATTAATTTTGCTCCGCTTAACAGGCCTGAAGCATGTTCTTTTACATCATTAAATCCATCCTTCACCTTGCTAACACCGGAAGCAATAGCCTCAGTTCCTTTATGAATCCCATCTTTAAAGTGGAGAGCTGTTTTATCAACCCATGCAGGAGTACTACCGGCAATCTTATCGCCAACCCAGCTGCCAACGAAACCGCCGATCGAAGCACCCACAACAGTACCTACAGGCCCAAAAACACTGAGGAGAGCTCCGCCTGCTACTGCTCCAGCAACAGAGGTTGCAGATACAACCGTAGTTTTATATACTGCACTGCCTACCACTTTAGCGTTTTCTTCTTTCAACTTTTCACCGCTATACATGTTATAATTTTCTGTAATTTTAAGTCCTGCGCCAATTGTCTCTGCTCCTGCTGTTATTAGTACAGCAAGTGCTGCATTTGATTTCCCGAGCCTCAACCCGTTTTTCAATACGCTACCCGCATTATTTTTTACTGCATTGAGCAACGTCCCGGTTTTGCCTTCAGCAATTAGCTTGGAAACGCTGTTACTGAGACCTACGATGTCCTTCGGAAAATAGTTAGCTGTCCTTTTGTATATTAGTTCTGACAATGTTTTTTTGCCAAAAGCTCTTGTAGGGCTCACCATCAATCTGGCAAGCATATTTAATCTTGAGCTCTCGACCTTATGAATCATGCTAGCCATAGGCAACCGCATCTTACCGAGTAAAGCATCATCGACTACCTGGAACTTGCGCAGTACTCCATCAATATCCGAGAACCTGAATCCAAGCAAGTGCATGAGTCCAGCCCCAGCCGAATATTGTGCACCATGCAGGAAATCCACCCATCTGCCATAGGTGTTATTGTACGTTTCATATAAATTACTGGCAAAGTGCCCATCAATCTGCTTTCTCGCCGCTTCAATAGCCTTATTGACAGCGTCTGCCTGGCGATTCACCCGGTTTTCTGAATTTCCGTATCGATCGGCGGATTGAACGGTGAAAGATTTCAACTGCTTCATATGCGTTTCGATCCGATCAAATGATGCAGAAGCACGACGAAACTGGCCGCTGATGCCATTGCGTCCCATAATTCGCGGATCCACACTGCTACTAACACCTGCGACGCGATTCTGGATGCTCTGGATCCTGCCGATTGTATGGCTCAAGCTTGAAGCTGAATGATTAACCTGATTGATGTTGAAGATAATTTTTGAAGACATGGACCTTCACTTCCTGTTTAAAAATTTACACACAACACCACCAATGGGTTGGTGAAGTTTTCCATAGTTTTCATTATAGTTGAGAATGTTTTTTAATTAAATATCATTACCTGAATATAGGTTTAAAGGATGATTTAACCATTTGAAAATCAAGGTCTTTTTACCCAACTTTTTCGGTGACTAAACTCGTTTTCTTTGCAAACGTCCAATTCACCAGGAAAATCCCTGTAAAAATCAATGCTCCCCCAGCATAAACATACCATTGCACGACTTCATCCAGCAGCACCCAGCCGGAAAGAACTCCGAAAAATGGAGCAAGGAACAGGAAAGCACTGGTCTTCCCAGGATCCCCTAGATTAATTAGGTAAAACCAGATTGCAAACTGGACGATTGACGCCATGATGGCCAACCATAAGATAATCGAAATAGAAATCGGATTGATCGCAAGCCTCGGTGTTTCCATCGTAAGCCCCATCACTAAAAGAATGGTGCCTCCAAATAACATCTGGTAGGCGGTCAACACCCAGACATTGAAGCGGCTTCCCCATTGTTTGATCAAGATGGTGCCAATCGACCATGAAACCGCTGCTCCCAGACCTAGAAGCGTACCCGTGGTCAATTGCAAATGAAATCCCAAAGTAATAAACACACCTAGAAAGCCGACAATTGCCCCGATCCATTGGAGGAGCCTATAGCGGATCCCCAGGAAAATCGTTCCCATAACCACCACCATCAAAGGATTGGTAAAGGTTAGAATAGAAGATTCCCCCGCTGTGATTGTCCGTAAGCTAAGGAAGATACAGCCCATGACACCCGCTGTTTGCATCAAGCCAATGCCAAAAATCCTTCCCCAGTCAGCAAGCTTTGCGGGCAAAGGTTTCTTCCTGACTAACATAGCCATCAATAGTCCCGCAATCGTGAACCTTAATCCCACCAATAATAAAGGGGAAACATACGTTAAGCCGATTTTACCGACTGTAAAAGAAGAGCCCATCAGAAAGGTAGTCGCAACGACAAGTACTGCAAATAAATATGGATGAATCCTGCTTTCAGGCAAATCAATCCCTCCTAACAATTCCTACTATATTCTTTCTTCAGGGACCGAAATCCTTCCATTGTGAAGCCGAAAGTTAATCGGCACTCATGAAGCCATGCTTTTTAGGCATAAAAAAAGGACTGTAGACAATCTCAAAATACTCGAGATTGCCTGCATTCCGGAAACCTTTTAGGCTTTTTCCTCTCCGCCCCTATATGCCAATATTTGCGTTTTAATGGAAGAGTAAACCCCAACTGCTGCATTTCCATAGAAGAAACCCATGAATACGCCAGCCCAGAGATTATGCGGGTGAGCAATGAAAATAGAAATCATTAAGCCAAGCAGATTAGCAATACCAGGAACATAAGCCTTACGCGCGTGAAGCAAAATTTTCAAAAGCTGTGTCGCCAAAACCACAACCGGTACAGCGATCACAGCATCCCAAAAATTCGTGTGGATAATCGGAAAAGCCTCCATGTATAGTACCATTCCTTTTTTAAATGTTTGCTTTACATATCTTTTCCTGATTACCTTTTCTTATTACAAAAATCCAACGAGAACTGGGATATTGTAAAAGGAACTCCACTGACTTTATTCACTTATGATAAGGAATCAAATCTTATTTCATCACTAGTTTTCACATCAGCAAACCAGCGTAACACTCCGTTATGGTGGTTTATAATCTGCTGGGCTGATAATTCACTGGTCGGCCAAGTGCTATGCAAATCGGATACTAAACTGACTTTGTATCCTTTGCTGAATGCACTGCGACAGGTCGTATCGACACAAATTTCGGTCTGAATCCCGAATAAAATTAAATGTTCAATACCCTTTTCTTTTAATTCCTCTTCTAATTTTGTCTTGAAAAATGAATCAGGAGTGCTTTTTTGTACGATGATATCACCCTCTTGAGGAGTAATTTCAGAATGTATTTCCCACATGTAGGTCCCATACTCCAAAGAGTGCCCAGCTGGTTCATTGTGTTGGATGTATATTACCGCTATTCCCATAGAACGGGCTCGATCTATTATTTTTTTCATTCCTCTAAGCAGTTCTTTCCCTTTGAAGACTTCGTTCCCTTCCTGAAACATTTCATTCTGGACATCTATTACCAATAGGGCTTTCTTTTCCATTACTCACCAACTCCTTATAAAAACATTTTCTCGAGTTTTCTGATTTGTTCACTTCCTGTAACCTTATTAAAATGGGAAACTAAATACTCCCTTGCACGATCTTTATCTATATCGACTGGGTTGATCTTATTCCTGCCTGCCCAGGATTCATAGGTTTCAAAGGAGGTGCTGCTCCAGCCGTTACTCTCTCCTTCTGAATTCACTTTTTCCTTGATTCCCGAAATGACAATGTCCATCGATCCCTGAAGTTCTAATAAGGCATTTTCAAAGGCTTTCTTCTTCTCTTTAGCCCTGAATCCTGCCCGAGTCCTTAGTTCCCTTGTATCGATTCCCTCGTCCTGTTTGACGAAATCATAAAGACTTAAGGCCTCTCTATAGACATTGCCATGTTGATAGCGTTCTTCAACCGGTTCATGATGGCCAAGAACGGCCTTAAAATACGGCAATAGCTCAGGAGAAACAAGGATAGACTTCTTCTTTAAAAATTTTCCATAACAAGCCCTGCCATCCACCGAAAACTTAGTCCGCCAACTCCAGGGGTCGAACTCGGTATCTGAATGCCACGAATCAGGTATTGTGATTGTATTTAATGCGGGGAATCCCTTCACTAGCGGTGCCAAAGGCAGGAACCTAGCTCCTGGATTACGCTTACTGCTTCTTCATAGGTTTTTACTTTATATTCCTTCATCTTCCTACTCCTTCAATAACTTGGTCTATACCATATTTCTATAACCGAACATGCTTTCCCTTCAAAAGCAGAAAAAAAGCGACACATAATTTAAGTATCGCGGATCTTTTCTATCTATATCAATTACAATATTCCTTAATATCCTTCTCCATCCCTACTTTACACTCTCGATTACTTCGTTATTCTCGACCGTTATCACCCTGGAAGCCGAATTTACAAACAGCCCATTCTCCACAACACCCGGGATCATGTTCAGCTTCATCTCAAGTTCAGCGGGAGATTCAATTCGTTTAAAGTCACAATCCAGTATGTAATTCCCATTATCCGTGATGAATGGTTGGCCTTCCCTGACTCTTAACTTTGGTACACACCCAAGGCAGGCGACTTTCCTTGATGTCATATCAACGCCAAACTGGACGACCTCCACGGGCAGTGGAAATGCACCGAGCTGGTTTACGACTTTAGAAGAATCAGCAACCACAATAAAAATGGAAGCAGCGTTTGCAATAATTTTCTCCCTCAAAAGCGCTCCGCCGCCGCCTTTTATCAAATTTAAATGTGAATCTACCTGATCTGCTCCGTCAATGGCAACATCGAGGGCTTCTATTTCCTTCAAATCGACCAAAGGAATTCCTTCTTCATTCGCGAGTGCCGCCGTTAGCTCCGAAGTCGGCACTCCTTTGATTTTCAGCCCGCCTTTTACCAATTCACCGAGTTTTTTAATAGTATAATAAACGGTGGAACCAGTCCCGAGTCCAACCACCATTCCATCCTTGATATACTCAACCGCCTTCTCGCCAACCAATTGCTTTTCATTCATTGTAATCACCTCTCGTTCATTTTACCCTTTTGTCTACCTCTACAGCGACAATATCATCAAAATTGATGGCAATTGCGCTGCCATCTTCAGTGACCATCCGAACCTCCTTCCGGATGGGATCGAGAAAATGGATATGCCCTTTTTCTTCATATGTAAAGCCGTCCGCCCATTTGGAGATGATGACTGGGTATGTATATTCCATCGCGCAGCAAATCTTGTTCTCCATTTCCTGGATTTCGTATTCGTCGAGAAGCGGATGCGGCTGTCTTAATTCATCCCGGGCGAGTTCTCTCAATAAGGCGCGATGCTCCGGCATAAAATGTGCTGGCATAAATTTCAGCTTTCCTCTGTCTCGTATTCTCATGCTGACCATCCTTTCGGGATTACTTACTTTCATTATATCCCGAACAAACGTTCGTAAACCAGTCCGTTTTTATTTTTTCATAAAAAAAGACCAGCCTAAGCCAGTCTATGCAGTCACTTCATGATATTTAAAATAAGTCGAGAGCTTTGAATCGACATGATCCTTCCACCCATCCAGCGGTACATTTAAGTCTTTAAGGATTTTGTAGGCATGAACCCAGGCACTCATCTCCGCCGTGATCCTGTAGGACCAATCATTCAGCCATTTTTCATAATCAAGCTCACCTTTCACAAAATCAATTAGATGACCAATTTCATGTGCGAAAGCATATACATTTTCAAGTGTGGTCGACAATGGAATCGTTATGGACATATTAGGATTAAAATTGATTTTTTTCTTGGAGTCATAAATCACCTTGCAATTCAACTTCTCTGCCTCTTCTACCAATCGTAAAAAAGTTCCGTACGTCACCATACCATTTTCCCCTTTTGTCTTTCTAGTTTTCTACCTATTATATACTAACCCGGCTAAAAGCATACGTCTTATTCTCAATTTTCAGAATTTACCTCTTTGAAAAATAGGACAGCTTTTACGCGCATATCTTGATAAAAGGGACGATTAATTGGGAGATGATCAACTGTGAATATACATGTCGTTAGACCGGGGGATAGTCTGTGGAAAATTGCACAGGGATACAAGACAACGATTGATCAAATCATATTAGCGAATGAACTCGATAATCCAAATGTATTAGTAGTCGGACAGTCGCTTGTGATCCCGGAGAATTACAGGGAATATGTTGTCCAGCAGGGTGACAGCTTATGGTCAATCGCCTCCCGTTACGGAGTGAATCTCCAGGAACTCGCAAGCTATAATAATATAGCGGACACGTCATTGATCTTTGTTGGCCAGTTGCTTAAATTCCCTTATTTTTTACATAGGATTCAGTCCGGGGAGAACCTTTGGGCAATTGCACAGCGATATGGAGTGACAGTTAACCAAATTTCTGAGGCAAATAATATTTCGAACCCCACTCTTATTTACCCAGGGGATGTTTTGAGGATACCTGCTCCTGCAAAACCAGTAATCGAGGTTAATGCCTATATTACCAGGATGAGTGAAGCAGGAAGTCAAACTGTCTTAAAATATGGCTCTCTTTTCACCTATCTATCGCCTTTTTCCTATAAGGTGGGTGAAAGCGGTGAATTGATCGAACTGCAGGATTCAAATATTCTTCAGGCTGCAAAAAGGACTAACACATCCCCTCTGCTCACAATCACAAATGAAGCGGATGGCTCGTTCAATTCAGACCAGGCAGCTGCCATCCTGCGAAATCCAGCTGTACAAGACACACTACTTGCCAATGCACTAGCTGAAATGAAAGAAAAAGGTTATATGGGACTGAATATAGATTTCGAGTACGTGTATCCCGAAGACCGAGAAAACTACAATAACTTTCTCCGAAAAGCCGTTGCCCGCATGCATCCCGCGGGTTATACCGTCTCGACCGCCCTGGCTCCGAAACAAAGAGCCGACCAGCAGGGCTTGCTGTATGAAGCCCACGACTATAATGCACATGGACAAATAGTCGATTTTGTAATCATCATGACGTATGAATGGGGCTGGTCCGGCGGCAGGCCATGGGCAATCGCGCCGATTAACGAAGTGAAGAAAGTTTTGGACTATGCAGTCACAGCCATTCCGCGTGAAAAAATATTGATGGGTGTGCCTTTGTATGGCAGGAATTGGAACATCCCGTGGGAGCAGGGAACCTATGCAAAGACACTAAGTCCAAAAGGAGCAGTTGAGCTTGCCGCACAGCAGGGTGTGAACATACAGTTCGACGATCAATATCAATCACCCTTCTTCCGCTATACAGACGCAAACGGACAGCAGCATGAAGTATGGTACGAAGATGCCAGAAGCGTGCAAGCAAGATACGACACGGTAAAAGAATACGGATTGCGCGGTGTAAGTTATTGGGTGCTTGGGCCCTCTTTTCCGCAGAATTGGCCAGTATTGCAGAATAATTTCAGGGTGCGCAAGCTGTGAATAGAAAATCCTGCGATTCGTGATTGCAGGATTTTTTAAATATTTTTCTGCTCCTAAAAACCCTTTCAACCTTCGAATAATTCTTTCTAACCGTTTAAAAAAACGCGACAACCGTTAATATATTCTTTCTAACCGTTAAAAAAAAACCGACAACCGTCTATATATTCTCTCTAACCGTCTATATCTCTAAGTTAATAACCGAAACTATCGCCAAATGATCAAACCCCGACCAAATTCGGCCAGGGTTTGATTATTTTAATAGATATCCTGCCTAATAAACACAGCAAATGAAACGATTAAGGCCGCTAATCCCCAAATAGCCAGCACCACCAGTGAAAAGCCCAGTGACATTCCTTCGATCGGCGGTGCCTGGCCGGATAGGTATCCTGTCAGATTTAGATTGATCATGAACAAGTATTTTGCGGACTCCCATGAGGAAACCATTGTGCTGAGTATAGCTCCTGAAATAAGCGCGGCGAGCATGACGCCCATTCCGGCTGGTGTATTACGGATCAGTACGGATAGCATGAAGGTGATGGTGCCTACAATCAGCGCCACAAACCAGACGAGACTGAACTCCATCAACAGATACTGCCACTGCGGAATCATCTGGACTGCGTTCGTGTTCAACGCATTCCCTTCAACACTGAACCCGGTGATTACTGGTGCTGTCCATCCTTGATAACCAAATATGAGCCCGGATATCAGAAAGGAGAGCACTCCAAACAGGACGACGATGATCGAAACGGACAAAATCAATGAAATGTATTTGCTCATCAGTATTTTCCAGCGCTTGACCGGGCGTGTCAACAGCAGCTTTACCGTTCCTGCAGTTCGCTCAGAAGAAACGATATCCGCCGCGACCACCATGATCATCAATGGCAGGAACAAGTTGATCGAGTGCTCGGCGAACACCCTCGCAAAGCTTGGCGCACCAGGCTCCATCGGGTTCACATTGTTATCAAGATAATACTGCTGCTGCTGGATTCTAAGCTGCAGCTCGCTTTTCCACTCATCAGAAATCCCGCTGCTTGTTACCCTGTTTTGCGTATCGATGATCTGCTGCTGCAAGGTCGTCCGCCAATCTACGTCACCGAAACGTTCAAGCCGTCTTTCAATTTCCCTGTACTGTGAATAAGTAAAAAGGGCGACCAAAACTGCGATGATTCCCGCCACTATCAGGATCCTCTTTTTGCGGACGATTTTCAGCATCTCATTCCTGACCAGGTTAATCAATCGATTCACCTCCAGTCAACTCAAGGAACAGATCTTCAAGCGCAGGCAATTTCCTGTTCATCGCATTCACTTGAACCCCTTTTTCGACCAACATCTGGTTCCATTTTGCTGATTGAGTTTCTATATAAGGGGTGATAATTGCTCCATCAGGACCATCCAGAACATCTGTGACTCCAATTAAGATCTCTTTAGCTAAATCTTGCGGTTCTGCCTGCCAGATGACTTTTTCCTGCAAAGCCAAAAGGTTTTCCACATAATCGACTTTGATAACCGAGCCTCTCGAAATTATAGCAACCCGATCACACATCAGCTGGATCTCACTCAACAGATGGCTTGATACAAGAACGGTCAACCCTTCTTCCTCCGCCAAATAACGGATAAAGTTCCGCATTTCCCTTATGCCCATTGGGTCCAGTCCGTTTGTCGGCTCGTCAAGGATCAGCACCTTCGGCTTGCCAAGCAAAGCCTGTGCTATTCCGAGACGCTGGCGCATCCCGAGGGAATACGTCTTGACCAGGTCGTGGATCCGTTCTTCCAGGCGTACGAGCTTGACGACATAATCCATGTGGTCCCGATCCACTTCAGGAAGCATCCTGGCAAAATGCTCAAGATTCTCCCAGCCTGTCAAATAGGAATAGAGTTCGGGGTTTTCCACGATACAGCCCATCTGCGACATTGCTTTCGTAAAATTCTTCCTTACATTATAACCGCCTATTTCAATTGTCCCGGCACTTGGCCTGATCAATCCGACAAGCATGCGGATGGTCGTCGTTTTGCCCGCTCCATTGGGACCTAGAAATCCAAAGACTTCCCCTCTTCTTAAATCAAAGTCGATTCCTTTGATGATTTCTTTTTTGCCGATTGTTTTTCTCAGCCCTTTTACAGACAGCGTAATCTCACTCATCCTTCTCCCCCCTTACCATGTAATCAAAGACGCGACCCGTTCCGCAATCAGTCTGTATCCCTCTGCATTGGGATGAAATTTATCTGTGTATAAATAGTCGTTCACACTCAGCTGGAACAAATCGAAGGTCGGTACATAAATCGCTTTCTGCCGCTCATCAAGAAGCTTATTGGTCTCGTAATTCCAGTCACGGACAATTTTCGTGGTCGCTGCTGAATCATTCAAATCGATGAACGGGTTATACAAACCAATATGGAAAATGACTGCTGAATCATTCAAGCTTCGCAATTCTGTCAGGATCGAATCAAGATTTTTAAGATACTCTTCCTTCGTCTGGGCAATTTTCTTTTCATCCATCTCTAAAAACGTTTGTCCGCTCTGGAACAGGTCATTTCCGCCAATCGTGATTAATATGTAATCCGCATTCTGGATTTTCCTCCGGATTTCACTCTGTTTCAACTGTTCCAGCAGTTGATTGGATCGATAACCTTTGACTCCGTAGTTATGTATTGAGATTTTTTCATCTGATTTTTCTTCTAGCTCATCGACCAGATAGCCAATGTAACCCTTCCCTTTGTCGTCCCCAGTTCCCCTGGTCAGCGAATCTCCAAGAGCGACAATTACCTTGGCGTCTTTTTCTGCTGGTACATCCCCTACGGACTTTGCCTGTTCTATCGCACCTGTTGCTCCTTTGCTGAAAAATTGGTTCTGAATTGTCCATCCAAGACCAAACAACATCAATATCAATGAAAGCATTGATATAGCCAGTGTTATTGCTACCGAATACTTTTTCACCAGACCACCCTCGTTCCACTAATTGGTAAGTCTTATTTTATAATAATTTTCCCGTTAATAAAAATGATAATACTGTGGCGGATGTGCTGGCTCCCAGGTTTTATCTCTTTTAAAAAGCAAAAAAGCGCGCAGCCTTTATGCTGTACGCGCTTTTAGATGGCAAATGCATGTTTCCCGATCGTCTTTACGACATCACGAGTGAAAATCCATTTGCTTGTTGCTGTTTCCGGATTATAGAAGTAAAGGCAATCTGTTTTATTCTCATGTTCCAGTGCATCTTCAACTGCTTTGATCGCTTCTTCACTCGCCGGTTTATTGATTGCACCATTTTGGACCGGCTGGAATGCGTTTTTTTGGTAAATGACTTCTTTTACAGTATCAGGAAATTGTTCGTTCTCCACACGGTTCAAGACAACTTCCGCCACAGCCACCTTGCCTTCATATGGCTCACCTTTTGCTTCCGCGTGGACAAGGCGTGCAAGAAGTTTCACTTCCTCTTCCTTAATGAAACGCTTATCCGTGATTGAAGACTCCTTGACGTCAACATCCACCTTTTTCGTTTTCAATGTATCCGCCTGATTGGTTTTTGTTGTTTCCGCAGCATACACTGTATATGAACCAATAACTAATGTTAGGATTGAAACCAGCATAAGAATTTTTTTCATAGTAAACCTCCTGTTTGGTTTATTAGACTCTACAGGCCCTTTAATAGGCTAACAGGCTTACCATCATATCACACTAGTGAATCATTGGGTTAAACTTTAACTTATACCAAGAAGGGTAAAAACTGTATCTATTATTACGCCATTATGGTCTCTCGTAAACTTTGTTACAGATTTATAATACTTGAATCGAATTTCCTATCTATTTCGTATGACTAAATAACCGTTTTTCTAAAAATTCAGAATAAATATATTATTCCTGTTATCCTCATGTTAAGATGTTTTGGAAACTATTAACAAGGAGGAGGAAGATTGAATGAAAAAGAAAAAAGTACTAGGTTACATACTGACTACCGGTTTGATTTCTGCTTCTCTGCTGGGAACAACCGTTCCAAGTTTCGCAGACTCAACAACAACCCCAAATGGTCCATGGGTTCAGGATGAACAGAATCTTTCTTTTGAAAGCCTTATGTCGAATGAGCAACTCGAAAAAAAATTAATACAGATAGAAAAAGCCTCCAATGGCAGGATGGTCCTGGAGCAATTCGGTGCTTCTAATGACGGCTATCCGTTATACGTCAGCAAATTCGGGGACAATGATCCGGATAAAAAGCGGGTATTAATTTATACTCAGATCCATGGCAATGAGACACTTGGAACCGAGGCAGCTGTTGAATTAATGCAAAAGCTGGCAGCTGGTGGACAAGAAGCGAAAAATATTCTGGATAAAGTCAGTGTCTGGTTTGTTCCGCGGATCAATCCGGACGGTACTGCCAATCTGTATGAAGGGAAGCCGTTTCCAACTCGATACTCCCATCAAACCTGGAATCCAGAGGAACTGGGTCTCCCTTCCGGCACGAATGCCCCGTGGTATTATAATGCTGAAGGAAGCGAACGAGGACAAAATAATGAGGGCAAAGTTGTCTATGGAATTCCAGGATTTGACCTGAACCGAGATTTTCATCCAGACTATGAATTTGACGTAAGTGAAGAAATCAGCAAGGATCCGGCCAAAGTAGCAAGTATTTTAAATGAAAGAGGCACAAACAATGGTTCTCGGGCATCGCTGGTCTTCTCTCCAGAAACACGTGCACTGACAAAACTGGTTAAGGAACTGAATCCGGACGTTGCAATTGACCTGCATCACCGCGGATTCAATCGCCTTTCTGAAGATGACAGCCGTTCCGTATCCATACAGCTGCTCGCGCAATTCACGACCAAGCCATACAGAGATCCTTTCAGTGAGAAAACTTATGACCTGGACCCTGAAGTATTGGCATTAAGCAAAAAAGTAAATGCAGTAGCATATGAATCCTTGCAACGAGGAAATTCATCTTACGGAGCCATTCAAAAATACCCTACGGTCAACTATCCGGGTTCGGGTCTAGGCGCCATCCAGCTGAATGGTACAGCAACAATGCTAATTGAAATAAAAGGACAAACCCAGACACTTGGCCAAAAACAAAACGGGATGTTAAAGGAAACGGCAAAAGTTCCAGTGATGGCCGTGTTGAACAGCATTGCAGATGGCTCTGTTGAAAATGCAGATACTGCTGTCTATGATGCGATCCCAGAATATGCTCTTCCGGTAAGTCCTGGCGGCGGGCACGACCATTAAACACAAAACACCGCACGCGAGTCCCTCCGTGCGGTGCTTCTATTTTGGTTGATGTTCGTGTCTAAACCAATTTAAACAATTTTTCAACGTATGCATTCGAGCAGTCAAAATAAATAGATCATCAGAGTTATTTTCAACATAGCGTTCAATAATACTAAATCCTTTTCTGAACCTGTCGACCAGCAATAATGTGTATTTTTCATCCCATTCAAACATATTAATCCTTTTCAGTTCAGCAGCTAGCGACTGAAATTTATACTCTTCTACCCACGACCTTACCTGATACAATTTATCGTGATTTAAAATCAATCCCGATTTCTCCCGATAGCATTTTTGGACAAAGTCGGAAAAACCCCTGATATTTTCAGCTAATAGGTTGGTTTTTTGCATTTCAAAATTCAAGTTCCTCCCCTCCCTCAAATCAAAATATGCTTTATGCCGCAAATTTATACAAATCTAGGAAAATAGTCTGTTTTTATAAACATTAAGTTAATTTATAATTATGCGTATTGTTGTATTTTTATATAAAAGGAGGAAATTCTATGAAGAAATCGATTTGGTCCATTCTAGCTGCTTTTGTTCTGTTACTCTCTGCCTCAGGAAGTGCCTGGGCGTATGCCCCGTCTGTCGTACATAAACCTGGAGCACTCGCCTATGAACATACTAAGTATTTATCTGAAGAAATAGGCAGCCGAGTGACTGGTACCGACGGAGAAAGTTTGGCAAAAGAGTATATTAAGAAACAATTTGAAGAGATAGGTTACACCCCAGATGTGCAGGAGTTTTCTTTTACAAAAAAGGGTACATCACTCTCTTCTTCGAATGTGATTGCATACAAAAAAGGCAAATCACCTCAACAAATCATTGTAGGCGCTCATTATGATTCAGTTAAGACTGGCAAGGGTGCAGATGATAACGCATCTGGAGTTGGGGTGATGCTTGAAGCAGCACAGGTCCTGGAAAAGGTATCAACTCCATATTCCATCGTATTTATCGCTTTCGGAGCAGAGGAAGGTGGTTTGAATGGTTCGAATTTTTATGCAAGCCAAATGACAGCAGCCGAAATTAACAACACGGTTGGAATGATCAACCTCGACAGTCTTGCTGTTGGCGACAAAATGTACATCCACGGCAGCGCGGGTGATGCAGGCTTCATCAGGGAACAAGCTTTGAAAATTGCAGAAAAAAGAAAGCTTGATATCGGCATAAATCCAGGTCTGAATGAACACTATCCAGCAGGAACAACAGGTGACTGGAGCGACCACGCTCCGTTTAATGAGCTTGGCATCCCATTTGCTTACTTGGAATCTACTAATTGGGAAATTGGCGATTTGGACGGATATGAGCAAACGATGGAATATGGCGGTGTCTGGCACACTGAAAACGACACACTCGCTTTCATCGAAACCGCCTACCCAGGCAGAATCCAGGAACGCCTATCCAGCTACAGTCAGGTTCTGACAGAATTACTAAAGCACTTTAATAAAACAAGCACTTCTAAATAGAATAAGAAAACCGCTCAGGTAATGTCCCTGAGCGGTTTTCAATCTAAATATTGAGCCATTTTCTTAAGCAATTCACCGGAATTATCTGCACTCACAAACTCTCCCTCAACCATCGCATATGGAGATAACCGGCATTCCTTGCATCTGCTCTGGCATTCGAACTCCTTATAATTCACATTTTTCCGACTCAAGAATTCATTATATTCAACGTAATGTTCTTCTTTTAAAAACTGCTCTAAATTGCGCTGACAAAATTCGATGTTCACTTTCTTTTGTTTTGAAAAAAGCTTTTGAAATACATTCATATGAGAAACTTCCTTTTCTAAATAAGTCAAGTTACCAAAAGGAGTACAGAGTGATTGATGATTAAAATAGGATTCTTTATTAGTAGTATAAACGAGCGCAGTAACATATGCCCTATTATAGGATCCAAAAAGACAGAGAAGATACTTTCGCAGCAACACTAAAAAACACAAGCGCGAGCATCTTTTCCTTAAAAAGTATATCATTATTTTTGAAATACCTTAAATACTTAAATTTTAGTAGTTTTCCAAATAATTTCGAATAATAAACTAAGGGGTGATTGACATGATCATTAATGAACGAGAAAAAGATTTCATCATGGTTGCCCAGCATGACCATGCCAGGATTTCTATGCAAGCTGCTGTAAATTGGAGAGATGATTATTTTGAGGGATTAGACAGGAAGGAGTCTGTGGTTCTCGCTGTACGAGAGCATGATCGATGTTGGATTGAGGCTGACAAAGACCCTTTATGGAACGAACAAACCCAGCAGCCCTACTCATTCATGGATTACCCTGGCAGCCCCAAACTTGCCTTTTACAAAAGAGGGATCGATGAAGTCCTGCAGATGGATCCTTACGCCGGCTTGCTATGCAGCCTCCATTATGCCTCCTTCCTTGAAGATGCAACAAGCACGATTGGTAAGAATTTTTGGAACGAAGAAAAACAAAGACAGCAGCTCTTACTGAAAGAATTACAGATTATACATGACAAGGTCCTCTCTTTCCATTTAAATCTATTAAAATTCTGCGACAATCTCTCATTGTACATTTGCCTCAATGAACCTGGAACACCAAAAGACAAAGAGCATTATTTTTACCGGAATGGGTTTCCGCAGAGATTCTTCTTTGCTGGGGAAAAACCGATCCATGCAAAATGGTTAGACAATGAAACTGTCACCCTTTCCATTTCGCCATTTAAAAAACCACTCAAGGTTATGCTGCCGTTTAAAGCAGTTAAAAAAGAGGCGATCAATAGATCCGGGCTTTCAGCTGCCTATAATGCCAGCGCACTTTTACTTAGGGAAGTTAGCTTTGTATAAACCGCTTTTATTCTTGCTGGAACAATTTGCAGTGAAACAGTAATCGAATTAAATTTCACATAAACATATTCGAATTCTATTATGACCTCTTTAAATCAAAAACTCTGTTAACAGAATTTCAAACAACTGTAACCTAAATTACTACTAACTGAAATCTTTTTATGGGATAATGGCACTTCTGGTAAAAAGAGAAAGTTCAACCGGGTGGTGTTATAGTGACAAAAAAGAAAGCCAGAAAAATCAGATGGGGACGAGTGGTTGGCGCACTGCTGATCATTGGGATCTTTACTGTTGGTCTTTTTACCGTATTTCATTACATAGAAGGAACTTATCAAGCATTCAACCAACCATTAAAAAAGGCTGAAGCAGAATCGTTTCAAGGAGAGAAGAATACCCAAGAGGCAGTGAATGTCCTTTTACTGGGGAGTGACTCTCGCGGAGAAAAAGCAGCACGGACAGATTCTATCATGGTTGCTCATTACAACCCGAAAACGCATAAGGTAAAACTGATCTCGCTCATGAGGGATATGTATGTGAAAATACCTGGACACGGACAGCAAAAATTAAATGCTGCCTACTCATTCGGCGGTCCCGAATTACTCAGGAAAACGATAAAAATGAATTTGGGTCTCGACATCCATCATTATGCGGTCGTAGATTTTAAAGGCTTCGTAAAAGCAGTCGACCTCCTTGTCCCAAACGGAATTCAAGTAGACATACCATATGAAATGTCTGAAGGAATCGGGATGACCCTCGAACAAGGAACACAACAGCTGCATGGAGAAGAACTATTAGGATATGTCCGTTTCCGCAAGGACAGGTTAAGCGACTTCGGACGAGTCCAAAGACAGCAGGAAGTAGTCTCAAAACTGAAAGACGAAGCCATAAGCCTTAACAGCGTGGCCAAGCTCCCCGAATTATTAAAAGTTTTAGGTTCATATGTCGATACCGATATTGAAACATCCACACTCCTGACCATCGGAAAAGACATCCTGACCAATGAAACCGGAGAAATACAAACCATGCGCCTTCCCGAAGACGGCAGTTTCGAGAATGAACGTTATGAAGGAGTTGGAGAAGTGCTGGAGGTTGATTTTGACCGAAATGAAGATGTTATGGAGAAGTTTTTAGGAGATGAAAAATAACCAATGAAGACATAGAAACAATGTCTCATCATTAGGGGAGTCCATTAAGGAACTCCCTTTTTCTTTTTTCATCTCAGAAATTGCACTTAATTCAATAAACACAAGTTCGTCCTCGTCATTAAAATATCCATAGGAGAATTACTTCAACGTTTATTTTCCAGAAAAAAAGAACTCATAAAGAGTCCTTTTTCAAATCCATTTTGAAGGCTTTTACAATAATTCCATCATTCATTGGTTCCAAATCAAGTTCAGGTATCCGTTCAAATCCCCTTCTCTCATACAGCGATATTGCTTTTTTCATGAAAGAAGCTGTATGTAGGCCGATATGTGAATTATTTTCTTCTTTTGAAACCTTTATACAATGTTCGACTAGTGCTCCGCCAATCCCTTTGCTGCGAATCATAGGTTTAACAGAAAGCATACGCACCTCAGGATAATCCTGAATATTTTCGTTCCATTCATAAGCCTGAATGGATGCTGGAAACAAAACGACACTACCAGCTGCCTAATGCTCTTTTGAAACAAATTGTTCATACCCTTGATAACTTTCCAACCTTAGATTCCTAACAGTCTCTATTTCTCCATATTCCATTTTTCTAATTTTCAACTCAGCAATCCCCATACCATCTTATCGAGCGTGATTACAATGCACCTTTCATCATAATAAAATGAAACAAATGATTAAGGATTACAATAGGCAATAGCCCTATTATAAAAGTTGGTATGTCTTTTATAATGGACTACTCAGAATCCCAAGCCGAAAACCCATCAAAAGCATGATGTTCCTTAAACTTCTAAATACAAAATTTCACATTGCCAAGTTGGACATAGAGCAACTTATCTTCTTACAAAAACCACCCAGTATACTGAGCGCTTACTCACTTATGAATTTTGGTGGGTGTGTGTGTGAATCGAACCTACTTTATTTTTTTAATTTCTTTCACTTTGGCTCTTCCTGGCTTCGATCCGATGATGTTACCGTCTATTGTTGCTCGAATTTTATCACCAAGTTGGTACTCTTCAACAGGAACTCCTTCTAATACGGTAAAATTAAATATAAATGAATCCATGTCCATCTGCTTTATTTCGTCTTTCATCCATTCATAATCCAGCTTATTTAATTCTTCTCCAATTAACAGAGTGTTGTTCTCACGTTCTAGCACATAGCCTTGAACAATTACTTCCGGTTTTTCTGTTTGTTTCTGGTCAGACTGCGCAATAATATAATTAGCAATCTTTGTAAATTTCAGCCCCTCCTGGCTGTCATCACATTCCTTCCAGCTAATTTCCTGCTGCCCACCATTTATATACACCTTTAAATTGTATTTTATAGCGTCCGGCTGATCACAGGAGGAAAGACCTCCTTTTTCACCTAAATAATTCGCAAAAACTAGTCTATTATACATTTCTTGCTTCACATTTTCATTCATATGAAACGGTTCCGTAACACCGTTTTTCTTTTTTATGGTGGCGGTTTTCGTATTGATTTCGTTCTCAAGATTCTCTCCGTACTTTAAGTCAATTTCAAACAAATCCTGTTGGCTCACGTTATATTCAATTTCTATGATTTCCTCCATCCCGTATGGAACTTCTTTACAATCAGTTGCTATGTAAGAGGTATTGGTAGGATTCACTTCTTCGATCAATTGGCCGCAGCTAATCGTTTCTATTTCCCCACTACCATATGTATCACGGGTCGAATCATTTTTCACCTCAAGAGACTCCCCGTTATATTTCAAATCCTTCACAATTGGATCCCCTTCAATCGTGTAGAACACGATACGTAAATCTGATGACTCCCCACTCTTCATATCTTCATAGAAACGCTGCATCCTTTCGATCCCATCAATGCTTCCATGAGTATTCAAGACATCAACATCCCTCACACCCTTTACAATAGGTTTAGGCCTTTCTTTGCCTGCTGACGGAGATTCTCCATTGGCTTTAGGGCTGCCATTTTCATTATCTTGCATATTACAGGAAGCTAGCGAAAAGATTAAAATAAAATAAAAAAGGAATTTTAACATTTTTTTCATTTGACCCTCACATCCATTCAGTAATTTTCAGTACAAGATACCTATTTTGGATAAAAATTACACCTTATAATGAATAGACGTATGTATTGAGAAAATGTCACAATCCTTTTTCAGTTAATTGGTTCAAAATTGAAAGATACACGATTTAAAGCGGCATTAATAATATAAATAGTGACTGTCACACACCAATTTTTCTTGTTTCACTTAGTTGGTTTTGTTTGAAGAAAGCACAAAAAAAAGGAGATGTGCCCTCCTAAAGTGACCAATCTCCTTATATAAATACTTATTAAGTTTTTACTTTATTACTTAATTAAAGAGCCTTATCATCAACTGTATCCAAATAAGCTTCAATCTCATCAATCACAGATTTCACACAACCATCTTCAAATGGAGAAATCAAATTCGCTTCTTTTACAAGCTCTGTGAATGATTGGCTTCCGCCTTGCTTACATAGGTGCAGGTAATCTTTCCAGGCATCCTCTGTATTTTCCTGCGTGCGTTTCCAGAATTGCAACGCACAAATTTGAGCTAGTGTGTAATCAATATAGTAGAAAGGAACCTTATAAATGTGTCCCTGCTGTTGCCAGAAACCACCGTTTTCCAAGAAGTCATTTCCTTCATAGTCACGATGTGGCAGGTACTTCTTCTCGACTTCTCTCCAAGCTTGCTTGCGCTCCGCTGGAGTTGCTTCCGGGTTGGCATACACAAAATGCTGGAATTCGTCGACTGCCACACCATAAGGAATAAACAGGACCGCTTCACTTAAGTGAGAGAACTTGTACTTATCCGTATCTTCCTCGAAGAATAGGTCCATCCAAGGCCAAGCAAAGAATTCCATACTCATTGAATGGATTTCACACGCTTCTAGTGTAGGGAACGCGTACTCAGGCACTTCAAACCTACGACTTTCAAATACTTGGAACGCATGTCCCACTTCATGTTTTAAAACACGAACATCACCTTTTGTTCCATTAAAGTTTGCGAATATGTATGGTGACTTATGTTTGCTAATATAGGTGCAATATCCACCGCCAGCCTTACCTGCTTTACTTAATAGGTCCATCAGGTTGTTTTCTAACATATAAGTGTAAAAGTCATTCGTTTCAGGTGACATTTCCTCATACATTTTCTTGGCTTGATGTACAATCCACTCTGCATCTCCTTTAGGATCAGGATTTCCTGTCTTAAAGCTGAAGCTGTCATCGTAATATTTAAATGTGTCGACACCAATTCGTTTCTGCTGCCTTTGTTTTAGTTTTGTAGCTAAAGGAACGATGTACTCTTTTACTTGGTCACGGAATTTTGCTACCATTTCAGCATCATAATCAGTACGAGAAAGTCGAACATAAGCTAGCTCTGTAAAAGAAGAGAATCCTAGCTTCTTTGCAATATTAGTCCGTACTTTAACAAGCTTGTCGTATAAATCATCTAATTGATCGGCATGCTCAACGAAAAAGCTGTACTTCGCTTCATTTGATTCCTTCCTAATGGTACGATCAGCTGATTGCTGATAAGGAACTAATTGAGCAAGATTTTTTACTTCCCCATCAAACGGAATTTTAGCTGAAGCAAGTAAATCAACATACTCACTAACCAGTTTGTTTTCTTCCTGCATGTCTTTCAACACATCAGGAGAGAATGTCTTTAATTGACTGTCAGATAGTAAAAATAACTGCTTACCCCATTTTTCTTCTAACTGAGAGCGGAATTCAGAACCTGTAAGTGCCTCATAATACTTCGTGATTAGACCCTTGTAGGCAGGTCCTACTTCATTGAAAAAATCCTTTTCTTTCTTATAAAACTCATCCGTTGTATCAATCGTCTGACGAATTTGAACAATCTGCCTCATGCTTTCAAACTCAGAGCGTGACTCATTGATCTCTTTCATTACTCCGTCCTGAATCTCAAAGGACTCAGCAGACTTGAACCTCTCTAGCAATTTATTAAAGTTCCCCTCCACCTCTTCAAGATTTGGCCTTGTATATGGATAATCGTTAAACTGCATGAAAAAATCCTCCTTATGTAGTAAGTAATAAAGTAACTATTTCGACAAAGTGAGTCAATCTCCTTTCAAAACAAGAAAAAAACTTCGTTGTTCGAAATAAATGTGAAAGGGTCTTTTTCAATCTCAATGTTATTAACGAAACTTCCAATAACCATCCAACAGTTCAAAAAATTGACTTTGATTCGTGTCAGTTAGGTTCACTAAAAAAGGAGTCTCCCCTTTTTCTTTTAATACCTTAGCAGCCGGGCCGTCTCCAATTGGTGTGAAAAATAATAAATTAGTTCTGTCCAATTCTAAAATTCTGCAACGGGCATTGAGTTCCGTATCAATATACTCCTCACCTTGTTTAAGGCCGAACAATTTCCTCCAAATTTCCGGTGTTTGATCCAGATCATTTACGACAAATCCAACACTTTCCAACTTTGGTTGGCCAATTATGTGTGATCCTATGACTCTTTGTTCCTCTAATTCAGAATACCTTTCTTCATCTGATTTTTCCCATTGAATGAAAAACGGTAAAGGAACCTTGTTTTCCGCGTACTCAGGGAATAACAATGACCATCTGATTAATTGACCATCAGCACGAACTCTCTCCCCAGTTAGCGGCCCATATACTATAAGTCCTTCTGTCTTAAGTTTTATTGCTAGTTCTTCTATTTGATTTGTTCGGATTGCGACTTTAGCAGGACCTTCCCGACTTTCTTTTGCTAACTGTTCAACGATTTGAGTAATCAATCGATTTTCATTATGTTTTTCAGCGATCGATAGATTTTCAATTCCTAAAAATTCAATATAACTTAAACCAAAATAAGTTAGGGTATTATATGTTCCCCAAGATTCATGACGGCCACCCTTCACAACATGAAGTCCTTTTTGGTTTATGGGAGAAATTGCTTTCTCTGGATTCTTAAAGAACCAAACAAGATGATCAAAGAAAAATTGCATTACTGTACCCCTTTCTGATCCTTCACACAAAAAACCGCCCAGCATTCTGAGCGGTTAGTAATTTATGTATGTTTGGCGGGACCGCCTGGGAATCGAACCCAGCTAACCTGGCACGCAGGTCACAAGCGGTTTTGAAGACCGTGGAGGACACCAGTACCCCATTCAGCCCCATTTGAAGAACAAGGTCTATTATACTTACAAGCTGTCGATTTTACAAGAGAGTTACTCAAATTGTCACAAGACTTGTCTTCCCTTGACTGCTGATACTATAATAAGAAAAGATATTAGAAATGCGTGGGTGAAGGGTTATGTATCAGCTTGAAGGTTGGTTTTTGTGGTTTATTTTATTCTGGGTCGTAGTATTGGTTGGCTTATTCGCGATTGGCGGCTATTTCATGTTCCGCAAGTTTTTGAAAAAACTGCCTAAGGACGACGGCAAATCGGATATGGACTGGGAAGAGTATTATGTGAAGCAGACGAGCCATCTATGGTCCGATGACCAGAAGGCATTGCTCGAAGATTTGGTTAGTCCGGTTCCTGAGTTGTTCAGGGATGTGGCAAGACACAAGATTGCCGGCAAGATTGGTGAGCTTGCACTAAAGGAAAATGCGGACAAGATCACTCAGGAACTTGTCATCCGCGGCTATATCCTGGCCACGCCAAAGCGTGACCATAAGTTTTTGCGAAAGCGGCTTGCTGAAAAACAAATCAGCACGGCTCCTTTTGAGAGCCTGTTTTAAAACTGCCTTAGTGTAAGGCAGTTTTTTTCTTGTGTTAAGCTGCTCCTCCGGACGATTTCTTTTTCCGCTTGACGAAAAGCTTGAATACATCATCACTCTTCGTCAGTATGATGACTTTGTCTTTGTACGGCTTCATCAGTTTGATGGCCTCTACGAGATTGTTGCCATCATATTGGTGGTTCCATTTTAGCAACTCGATCAGCGTCTTCAGATTCTCTTTTCGTGGGGAAGGTGCCAGCTTTACTTTTCTTAAAATAAACCTTTTCAGAATTCTCCAGTCGCGAACGAATACATTCGCCTTGAACACAAAAATATAGTCAGCATGCCTGAAGCTTTCTTCAAGCCAGCTATAATACACGCCTTCGATGATCCACTTATCCTCTGATAAAAGCTTGTTCAGCTTTTCGCCCCTTTTTACCGGAGGCGTCTGTGAACCGAAAAACTCGGAATCTTGATCCCAAAATATACTGTCCAAATCATGCCTTGGAACCCCGAGCATTTTTGAAAGTTTTGCCGCTATGTAGGTTTTACCGCTTCCCGGGCCGCCGATCATATGTATTTTTGTCACTGTCTTTCACCCTGTCAATTAGTCTTTGTCGAGATCGTTGTCCAAAACTGACGGTGTTCTTTCTTCTTTTATACCGATATGTGCTTTGATTACAACCAATTCTTTCAGGATTAGTCTCGTATTTAGCCACGCTCCAACTGCAGCGAGAAACGCAACCGCCAAAATGATCATCAACCAAATATTTATTACCAAACCACTCACCTCTCAACCAATTCTACCACAATTTAACACGAAAAAATGGTAGAATTCTTGAGGGAGGGATATACATGATAGAGATAGGATTCTGGATCATCTACTATTTGCTTTTAATGTCAATTTTCGTTAGGGCGATTTATAGGGTTATCAAGAAACAACAGGTTTCTCTTGCAGTGATCGCGATTTTCTTAATCATTTCTGTACCAATGGTCAGCCTGATGAACAGCATCGGCAGGCCCCTTGATATGAATGAATTCGAATTTTTAGCAATGGAATTCACGCATGGCGCACTTTGGGCTATTTTCACGATTGCGGGTTACATCTACTTGCTGGTTTGGTTCATTCTTTCGTTAAAAAAATAACGAGTTTCAGATGCTGAAACTCGTTTCTCACTTTATTCTTCTCCTCCGTCTGCCATAAGCACCGGACCGCATCGCCTTCGCCTCACACACATTCCCTACAATCAATAGGACGACCCCAATAGCAATTAAACTAAACATAACTGAAGGTGAAATGGTCGCAATGTATCCCATCCCCTTCAAGAACATCGGTACAAGAAAAACGGCCAGGCCAAGTACTTTCAGCAAAATTGCATAAACCTTCAATGACATCTCGACTCCTCCTGACTGAATCAAGTGGTCTTATCATTGTATTCATATAGGCTTGTACAATTCACAAAAAATTCAATATTTTTAGTTTGGTAAAATAGTATGATTATCTTGACTAATTACAGGAAGGAAGATGATTGTGGCTTTCAAAGAGCGCGTGGAACCAATTATTTTATCGAAATTGAGGGTGTTAAACAAGAGACTGGAGTTATCGGATGAAGAGAAAAGGTACCTATCAAATCTGGATAAAGGATATCAAGGCGAATTACAATTCGATTCCCTGACAGGGACACTGACAAACAGTTGTTTAATCCTGAACGAATTGCTGCTCGAAATAGAAAAAGCAACCTTTCAGATCGATACATTAATTATATTCGCTGACACCTTGTACATTTTTGAAATAAAGAATAACCACGGAGATTACCTGTACAAACAAGATGGACTAACCTCACTTATAACCGGGGCATCCATTAAAAATCCCCTCGATCAACTCAATCGCACTAAACTGCTTTTTAAGAAGCTATTGAATCAACTTGGCTACAACTTTAAGCTTCAAGGTTCGGTCGTCTTCATTAACCCCGAGTTCACACTGTACCAGGCACAACCCGACCTACCATTCATTTTTCCCACCCAAATCAAACGACTACACAATCATCTCAATAACCAACCGGGAAAAGTATCCACCAACCATTACAAACTCGCGAATAAACTAGTCTCCCTTCATCAAATTGAAAGCCCATCTAATAAACTGCCTAACTTTCACTATGATGAACTTACGAAAGGAATTACTTGTTTGGGATGTGAGTCGTTTTCGGTGGAAACAGCAGGACAACAAATATTCTGTAAAGATTGCGGACATAAAGAAAAAGTCGAACTTGCAGTCTTAAGAAGTATAGATGAATTTAGGTTGCTTTTTCCAGCCCGTCCAATAACTACCCCATCTATAAAAGAGTGGTGCAATATAATCCCCGATAACAAAAGGATTAGCAGAATACTAGCAAAACATTACGATTATACAGAAATAAAGAAAGGGAGAACTTATTCTTGAACCCAAATGTCCATTAAATCTACTTTCTTAGACATTTTGANNGGCATTCCTCTCTGAAATGTCCATTAAATCCACTTTCTTAGACATTTTAACTGGCATTCCTCTCTGAAATGTCCATTAAAACCNNNTTCTTAGACATTTTGACTGGCCTCCCTTTCTGAAATGTCCATTAAAACCCATCATCACTAATATATCATTGATGAAATTAACATTTTCACTCAACAAAAAAACAATCAGCCCCACCTTCGCTGATTGCCTTGATAGCCACACTTGCTATCCTGCCTAATATTTATATTAATAGAGAAAGATAAAATCCATTGCCTCAATTTGTTAAGATTTTTTTAACATCTGTTAAAGCAGATAGAAGTGGGCACATACCAATAAGAAATTTATGATGACTTTAAAGACCATCGCCAACACTCCTTAAATTATGAGATCACCTACATCTATACTTTAGCACAGTATTGTAAAGATCAAATTAAACAAATTCGGCTATTTTGTAAACTTTTTACCGTTTTCCCTATAAAAATGTAGCAATGTTATCTTCTACCAACTATAACTCTGCAGTAAAGTCTACTTTTACAAAATTATTAATTACTCTGGCCAATCCTAATAATCATGTTGCATAATATCGAAGATTTCTTTGAAAGGGTTTTCCATACTACCCCTCCCTGCATCTAAAAATGCTTATGTAATAGTCTTCCTCAGGAAAATCGCCGACATAGTCAAAGCCATTTTCACGATAAAAGCTTTTTAATTTTTCATTTCCTGCCCAGCAATCCAGATACAGTCTTTCGGCATAACTGCGTGCTTTTTGACATGCCCAGGATACAAGAGTCGCACCGTATCCCTTCCCCTGGTATTCAGGGTGTATGGCTATTTGGTATAAGTATTTTACTTCTCCCTCAACATGCCATTGCCTCACATCTTTAATGCCAAATGTCCCGATAATATTCCCGTCAACGGATACTACATATAAGAATCCAAGCTGTTCCAGCAGCTGGTTTTCATCCCATGGATAATCCCATTGGTTCACACCTTTTTGATGTAGGGCCAGCGAAGCTGCATTTAAAACAGACAGGATTTCACTGATATCCTTTATTTCTGCTGGTCGGATTTCAATGCCAATCACCCCAGCTTCCTGCAAGCGAACATCAATACGAGCGGAATCCTCATCCTCCGCTCATATTCTTCCCTGGTGGAGAAGTTTTCGGCTTTCGGAGTCCCTTCTCTCAAATCCTCTACCATAAAACGGGTTTCCAATAAGAGCTTGAAGTACCCTTCGACTGTCCGATGGTATTTGATCACCTTTTCCCCGATCCACGGTTCAGCGCGTTCTCCCTGGTTGAAATAATCATCCACGACCCAGTCAGTTCTTCTGCCGCTGCCTTCTGCACTTTTCGAGGATGCAGTCAGTACTGGGTGCTGAACGCTGAATACGAACCTTCCGCCGGGCATCAGTGAGTCATGAACCTTTGTAAAAACACTGCCTAAATCTTCTAAATAATGGAGTGCAAAACGGGAAATGACTAAATCATACTCCTCTGCCTGTGGTCGCCATTCCTCCATTGTTGAGTGCAAAACCTGGCCAGCAGTGCCTTTCAAATGTTCCACTCCAACACGGGCCATATTTTCCGAGCCTTCCAAGCCTACATATGCCTCGGCATCTCTTCCTAGCAGCTCAACACCAATCTCCGCATCGCCGCAACCCAGGTCGAATATTTTTTTACCGTTCACATTTCCAATCAATTCGAGCAAGATTGGTTTTTCTATACTATTGTTTGGACTTTCAGGCCGTGTTCTGCGCTTCATGTAATTCTTGAAAAATTCCTCTTCCTCATAAGCTGATGCCCCTCTATACTCCATAAAAACCCTCCATTACCTTAAGAAGTTAAATCTTCGATATTTTATCATATTAGGAGTTAATAGGAATATAGATTTCTACCATTTCTATATCATTCTCAATAGGATGATAGGTTTCAATTATGTAGTTTCCGTCCAGTTCCTTTTGATATCCCTGTCCATCAATCCACTCATCAAGTGTTGAATACAATTTCCCCATCTCGTTCCCATGCCCGGAGATCATTCCGTAAGTATGCTGAATTTCTAAGAATTCCATTTCCTCCGGCAAGGATACAGGCTTATCCTCCACGCAAATTCCTACATAAAATGTCCCTTCAACATGATTGTTATTTTCTTTTGGCTCATAAACTGTCACTTCGGTCCCCTTATAATTTGGCATACGCTGTAATGATTGACGCGCCGCCTGAGGTACCAGCTGTGCATAGCTTTCAAATGGCCCACTATGTTTCATCCCAATCACTTTAAATTCCTTGTTCACAACCTGACACATTGTTGGCCCTCCTAAAAGAATTCATATAAACCTTCTTCAAAGTAACGGAACTCGTTATCTGATATTCGATATCGGGTATATCCTTCGTAAAAAGAAGCCAGTAATTCCGGCATATCCCTGAATTTCCGAATCGCCAAAGATTCATCATAACGAGGGTCCCCAAGTGTCATACCAGCAACATCGATAAACAAGCTGACTTCCCCATCCACGACCAATTCATTATCTGTGGTGCAGTCTCCATGGATGGTCGTTTGTTTTACCTTCTGCGGTTGATCACTTTCCAACTGTCTCAATAATGTTAAGCTCCATCAGCCTGTCCTGACTCAGCGTATACGCGAGCCCTGGCTAACTGGGTTTTAAGCCAGTCTGTTTCTGATTCTAAAACGGCTTCCTGCTCATGTAGCAGGTTGATAAACTGACCAAAACTCCTTACCAGCCTTTGTTTTTCCTTCATTGTTCCGGCATTTTTTATTGCCGCAGTCAATGTAATTCCATCCTCGAAAGACATCAGTAGATGACTTGCATCCTCTTCCTCAATGAAATCAAAATACTTCGGAACAGGAATGGAATTTTGACAGGATAAAGCTTGAAGCACTTCTGCCTCCGACTTTAACCATTCTCGATATTTGAATTTAGTCGCACTTTTCATAATATAAATGCCATCAGGTGTACCAACTTTCCTAACTTCAGAGGTACATCCTTGTTCAGGAAGTTTGACGAACTCAATTGCATCCCCCAGAAGATCTGCGAATAAAATTTGGCCACCGCTCATAAGTTTCCGCCTCCATTGCATCATTTGACCCTTTGAACAACAAAACGCAGCCAATTCCAGTATAATTTCTTTCATTTATTGGTTTTCCCAGTCACAAATTAAAATGGTGTTTGACACGACTGGCAACCTCGGCTGCAGTCAAATTAGTGTTATTTATTCTTATATAGTTGTCTCGTTTAATTTCACCTTCATATGAATTTAAGCGATATTGATCCATTGATTTCAACAATTCGTTTTCCGACCACTCGATGTTTCGCTTGGAGGGTTTTTGCGCCACCCGGTAGGCACTTTTGTTTCGTTCCAGTCTTTCTTCCACTTCTGCCTCAAGCTCAACAAAATACACTGTGCCGCCTTCTGACTCGAATAACCGGCAAACTTTCTCAACGTACTCCCAATCTTCCTTCATATCAAACGCCCAGACATAGGTGAAAATCATTCCGCTTTGATCACTTTTTGCCATCGCTTTGAAGAGTTCTTCTCTAAACAGGCCAACAAGCCGTTTCCCTTCCTTTGTCCCATAATCAAAAAAGGGATTTACCAGTTCAATCGTCATATGATTATGAAAAAGTTTTAGATCTGTTATTTTTTCCAGTTCATTCCCCACTGTCATTTTCCCGACCGCCTGCGGTCCAAATATCAAAACAAACTTCATAGTGATTCCGCTGCCATCCTCTTTTTATATTTTTTGCTAAGTTCACTCCATACATCGAATTTATTTCCGTCAAAATCATAAAAAATAAAATTACGGCCAGCATGTCCGCGGTTTTCGATCTCACCGACTTTTATACCTCGTTCAATAAAATCAGAATGCATTGCTTCAAGAGCGTCCTGCCCATCAACTTCAAATGTAAGAATGAACCTTTCCGCACCATTTACATCCCTGAAATTTGAACTTTCACCCGGAGACTTCACCAAAAACAGACTGATATCAGCCAAGTCCATGATTGCCTTGTCTTTGTCCAGATAATTTAATCTTGCACCAAGCATGTCCTTATACCAAACCGCTGACATCGCTGGTTCCAATACCGGTATGTAAATTGTCCCGACTCTAATTAATTGGTTATTCAATCTCCTCACCCCTATTATAAAGATTCTCTATTTCACAGATATCCCCTTCTTATTTGTTTATATATTCCATTTTTAACACTAAAAAAGCACTCCCCAATACGAGAGTGCATTAACCAAATTGGCTTTAACCAGATTTTTCAACCATTGTATTCATCTAAACACCACATCAACTATCTACGCTATTCCTCCTCTTTCCCCTTGATTTTCTCCCTTAGTTCCTCTAACTCCTCAATCGAAAGGCCTCCGAGTGCTTGTGAAATTTCCTCTTCGATCTCCTTTCTATTCCTTTCACGGTATTGATCCCACCACTCCCGCAGACCCTCCGTGTTGTTTAGCAAATATTCGATATCTATAACCTCGACTTCATCATCGGAAATATAATTAAGTACGGCTGCCAGCATATGGTTAACTCTTTCTATTTCATTACTTTCTTTGTGCTGGGTTTCTTTTTCCAGACCCTCAACTTCTTGGTCCTCTGGGGTTTCTTCTGCTTTCCGTGGCAAGGTCTCACCTTCTTTTTTTACCTTTTAATATGCATTATCCCCTAAAGATGGAATTTTATTGAATGCTGTTATTACGTACGCAGTACAAAAGAATTGTAGGGTTGAAACATGAAAAAGACCAAACCCGGCTGGTTTGGTCCTTTTTCCAAAAAAATCATTATTATTAGTGTCTTGTAAAACCCAAATAACGCGTTCCTTGAAAGGTCAGTTCTCCATCATCACCTTCAACCAACTGGCCGTATTCCTGGCCGTTTACATGAAGCTCCAATCTGTCTCCACTATCAAACTCGAAGGTCACATAATAAACATTATGCGCTCTAGTTTCTCCACCGCCACGTACGCTCGTTCTTTTTGTCACTACTTTCGCGAACGAATTCAGGCGTGGAGATTGGTTATTTTTACTCCAGGTACCTATGCCTTTGATAATCGTAAAAATGATAATGCCAAATACCAATATAAAGATCGCTCCTATAAAAATAGGGCCAAACGTAAACATAAAATCCATTCCCATTGGTTCTTCTATCATGAGCCATCCTCCCCTCACTATTCACTCAACGCTTATATATTCTTACGAAAATATTAGGAAAAAGATTCAAATTAATCCAATTATTTTATCGCATCCATCAGTTCCACTTCAATTTCGTCAGGATTTGACCAATCATGAAACACTTCCAAATGCCATTTAGCCGTTAACCTTTTGAAGCCTTGTTCATGAGTCCATTGATGAAGCTCGCTATATGCTTCCCGGATTTTTTTATTAGAGCCTTTATATTGTAAAATTGCATACTTTTGTTCGGGAATGCTCAAGGTCACCATGTCATCAGGAATGTCCTCAAAGTCTGATACTTCTACACAAACCCAATAACCATCCTCCTCGTCAGCTAAATTATCGACAACAAAAGCACCATACTGCAAAGATAGATTTTTCACATTCTTGATTTCATCTGCTCGCTCATTTAAGTGTTTTGATGCCTTCGGAATTTCCTTAATATAGTCATCACCCGGGCACAAAACCCTGATGCCTACTAGTTTGATTTCTGAACACTGCTTGATTTCAGGCATAGCCTTTTCCTCCCTTCATTCATGCTTGATATATCATTTCCCTGCGTAATTTTAATGATTAAAATTCCTCTAGTTGCAAATGGTAGATAAACATTTCTCCTTCTCTTCCCATAGCCCTTTTACCCTGGTCAATGAAGCCGCCTTTCTTGTAAACATTTTGCGCCATAATATTCGAGAGGTTAACAGCCAATATTATTTCATTCACTAAAGGAAAGTGTTCTTTTGCAAATTGCTTCAATAACCTGATTGACCCTGAAGCAATTCCTTTTCCCTGGTAAGGAAGATTGATGGAATAAGCTCTCAACAGCATTGCGTTCTGGTTTTCACTGTAAGCCTTTACGCCATCCCATCCATGAAGCACAAAAAATCCCGCCGGCTGCTCATCATAAAGAATGACAACAGGATGCCGTTCTGTTTCTTCCTCACATTTTTCCAAAGCGTCTGCAGGAAGAGCAGTGAATCTCTTCTGTGCATCAAGCAAGCTGTAATTCACTAAAAAACTTTTAAATTCATCTTTATAAAACTGCAGAGATACTGTTTCTTTTTTAGCCACTGACATCAAGAACTCCCCCCAATATAAAATTATGTTCTCTCCCCTTTTAAACAAGCCTACTATCTGCATACGATTCCTAATAGGAGTTTGAAGTTCTTATCGTTCTTATGTCCCTTTTTAAAACCCTCTCTAGAATCCAATATGATCACTGTTTTCCACAGCCAGAATCTTACATACGCTGAATGAAAATTAATGGGGCCCTGGATTCCCCGGACTTCATATTCGTTTCCGTCCTCCATTTCAATTTCAGTTCGTACCACCCATTTGTTTCCTATGCCGGCCTCGATATATTTCAACTACTCTAGCAACTCCTTTATTCCTTGCTTCTTAAAATGGCAGTTACTCTTTTATGCATTTCACTCTCATATATATATTCAAAGAAACCAATCTGATTTCCCCAAGGATCGGAAAATGTCGCCCACTTTACAGGAACTTCTTTTCTCTCATAAATCTCAAATAGGTTAACTCCTAGATCTTTGACTAATCGCGATCGTTCCTCCTCTATAGACCTGACACCTAAACGCAATGGTCCGCTTCCTTCTGAAGGTATTCCTTCAGCTACCTGAAGCCATGCCCCTGGCATCAACTCCCATTCAGCAAATCCTTCATGAGGTGTAAAATCCGGCTCTTTATTAAGTAACGTTTTATACCAGCGAAATCCTTCTTCGAAATCTGTCACTCGCACTTGATAAGTCAGTTCAAAAATCAATTTCCTTTCCTCCATTTCAAATCATCTTTCAATGAGATCTGCCGCATTATATCCAAGAACCCAATCAAGTCTTTTGATTTTAATTGCATCTGGAGTCTTCCTTAGCAGATGATTTCGCAGTCTAATAGCTGCCGAATTCTCGAGTTGCATCATTTCCGCCATCATTCTGGAGCTCTGGACAATTTTTTTCGTACGGGCGCGCCTCAAATGCTCATATTGATTCAGTGCTTGTTCAATTTCCGCTGGATTTTGTTTTAGACAATTTTTAAGGATTAGCGCATCCTCCATGGCCTGCGCTCCGCCCTGACCGAGATTCGGCAGCATCGGATGTGCCGCATCTCCCAGAAGTACAGCTCTTCCCTTATGCCAACTATCAACTGGCTTTCGGTCAAAAATCTCATGCACAAGGATTTTTGAATCTTCAGTTGAATCAATGACCGCTTCGATAGGGCCCCACCACCTGTGAAAATGGTGTAAAACAGTTTTTTTCTTTTTTGCAAGTGCTGTGAAAGTCCCTTCCGGCATGTTCACTGCTGCGAACCAAAACACTCGGCCCTTCCCTAAATGTGAAAAACCGAATCTCTTCCCTCTTCCCCATGCCTCAAAGCCTCCGCCAAGCTCCTCTGGAAAACGTTCATCCGCAAAATATGAAATCCCCCGGAAAGCGGTGAAACCCGAATAACGCAAAGGAGAATCCTCAACTATTTCCTTTCTAACTCGAGAGTGAACCCCATCAGCTCCAATGAGAAGATCCGCCGTATCCTTCTCACCATCTTCAAAAAAACTAGTGCATTTCTTCAGATCCTGCTCCATTCCTGAAAACTTTTTACCAAACACAACGGTGTCAGGTTTTAAATTTTCATATAAAATCCTTTGCAGATCTGGGCGATAAATCAAATAACTATATGTTCCATACCGTTCTGCCTGTTGATGGACCGGCATGTTCACGATAAGCTTGCCATCAGAAGTTCGTATTTCCGCCTTCTTGACTGGTGAACCCCACTGACGTACCTGATTGGCAACCCCTAACTTTTCCAATGCCTTAATCGCATTGGCTGCAAGCACAATGCCTGCACCTGTTTCTGTTAGCTCTGTAGCTTTTTCAAAGACTTTTACCTTCACTCCCTGTTGCTGCAAGGCAATCGCCGCAGATAATCCGCCAATCCCAGCGCCGATAATAGTTACTGCAGGCTTGTTTATTGCCAAAGACATCTGCCTCGCTCCTTTCTATCTAATCCTTGATTAAGCTTTCTTTCATTAATTACTATTTAGTTTGGTACGGCAGAATTCTTCTATTCTATCGGACACTTCTCTCGGCTGTCGGCTCCGGTTTGTCCGATAGAGCCTGTCTATCGGACTCCTTTTCACCCTGCTCGCTTCGATTTGACCGTTAGAGCCCTTCTATCGGACATTTTTTCACGCTTCACGCTTCGATTTGGTCGTTAGAGCCTGTCTATCGGACAATTTTCCCTCTTGCACGCTTGGGTTCGTCCGTTAGAGCCTGTCTATCGGACAATTTTCCCTCTTGCACGCTCGGATTCGTCCGTTAGAGCACGTCTATCGGACAATTTTTCCCGCTACACGCTCCGGTTTGTCTGATGGAATTTTTTTGAAAGCTGCTTTTCACTTTATGAAATTTCATAGGTAACAGTTATGGTAAAATTATGAAAATTCAACCTATATCGAGGTGCTACCTATTGACCAGACCAAGAGCTTTTGCTGCTATCATTAATGACAATAATATCCTCATGACCAAACACGTCTATCCGGATGGAGAGTTTTGGACCCTTCCAGGCGGTGGTTTAGAGGGTGGAGAGACATACGAAGAAGCTGTAGTACGAGAAGTTAAAGAAGAAGTGAATTTAGAAGTAGAAGTTGTCGATTATCTGTTCACTGGCCAATACAGTGGTGGTGAAGAACGGTGTTTCCTGGTCCGCCAGCTGAACGATCAAGAACCTTTTCTCGGATGCGACCCAGAGTATGGCGAGGACCAAACTTTAAATGAAGTACTATGGCATTCTTTGGAATCCATGAAGGATGACCTGCATGTTTCAATAGTTTTAGAAGCTTTGAAAATAGTAGTTTAAACAAAGACCCTTTATTATCCATGTTCTTAAATAAAATGGCTGGAAGGTTTGATCTATTTCTAAACCTTCCTACCTCCTATTTTTGGATTAGATACAGTAGTCAATCCATTCCCCATTTTCCAGTGAAAACTTCTCTTTACATTCAAGCCGTAAATCACGTTTCCACTTTTGCCATATAAGATCCCGGATTCAACTCTTCGCTTTCTATTACAAATGCTGTTAATCCTCTGTCTGTCTTTGTTTCATGCCATTCGCCTTTTTGCCAAAATACCGCAGTTCCAGGCTCTACTTTAAAGTACTCTTCCGATTCCCCTCGAACCACGCCGGAGCCGCTTACCACCAGCAAAAGCTGCGGCATGGTTGCCTGATGAAAACCGATGATCCCATCCGGGTCGAGATACATAAACCCAATATGGGTTGCGTTCACTGTCCTTACAATCCTTGACATCACAAAATTCGAATCGAATTTTGTGATATTTACTCCAATGTCCTTTTTGAAATTATAGAATTCCATTTTGCCCCTCCATTTCTTTTCACCAACCAAGTACCTCGTTCACTCACCAGCTCTGATACTATACTGCTTTACAATTAAATGCTGAGGAGTTTCTGGCAATTCATTAAGGGAGGTTCTGATAAACTCGGGATACAGCTTAATATTTTCAAGCTGGCTGATTGGCACCCATTGATAGACCAGGCGTTCTCCTTCTTCTCCAAAGAACGCTTCCGCTTGAAAATCAAAGCTGCCTTCCGTTGGTGATACATGATAATACAAGCCAATTTCATGAAAATTTCTATTGTTGTAGTCAAAGAAGTTTTCGGTGAACCAGAGAAGTCGGTCTACTTTGACGTCTATCGCCAATTCTTCCTTCACTTCTCTTACAATGCTTGTTTGTGAATCTTCCATCACCGTAACCCTGCCACCTGGCAGAGCCCAGTGATCATCGTCTGCCTGCTTATGTATGAGCACGTGATTGTTAACGATCATCACAGCTGCGACACGATAGTTAAAAATTGTCTTTTCCATGTAAAATGTCGCGTCCATCATTTTTCCTCCCCTATGTAAAAACTGTGCAATTCCTTTGCCAGCCGAGATTCAGGGATAGGAAGACTTTGACGTTGGCCTGGGAGAATATCTCCTGCCTGACCCTAGACTGTAAGCGCAAATTGCTTCATAAGATTCTTAATCATCGGGTTAAGCTTCTCAGGCAAATCATTCACATGAAAAAAGCGGGCCTCTTTCGTTTCCACTCCATCTGCTTTCAATTCTCCACCTTTAATATCCCTTGTCATATACGCAATCGTAACCGAATAAAACTCATCCCCGTTTGGCAGCTTTACATAGTGCTCTTTACCAGAGAAAACTCCAACCAACTTAAGCTTTCCTATTTCTAATCCTGTCTCTTCGAACACTTCACGTCTGCCTGCATCCTCTGTTGACTCTCCTAATTCAAGAAAGCCCCCTGGAACGCCCCATTGTCCGTCGTGTCGTTTCTGCAATAAAAACTCTCCAGCTTCGTTGATCACTGCCACTGCTGTTCCCACTAAAATAAGCGGCTGGTGGCCAACCACCTTCCGTAAATCTTGAATATATCTCATGACACCCTCCGATAGGTAAAAATTTTCTAGTTAAACAAGATTCGACAGCATCTTGACATATCCTTCTTTTTTCCAAATTTAAATAGATATTTACCTACATCGAGTGCTATGACGGACACTTTTCCTTTCTTTCCCGCTCTTTTTGTCCATCATCAGGCCATTGACGGACACTTTTCTTCTCATTCCCGGTTTTTCTGTCCATCATCAGGGCTATGATGGACACTTTTCCTCTCATACTCGCTCTTTCTGTCCGTCATCAATGCTATAACGGACACTTTTCCTTTCTTTCTCGCTCTTTTTGTCCATCATTAGGGCTATGACGGAAGGCCAGAACCAAATAAATAGCACCACCCAATCGGGGAGTGCTAAGTCAAATTAATATTTTCTAGTTATTATGATGATACCGCCACAGTGGGAAAGCGCCTGGAACTCCAACTTGCTTTCGTCTTTCAACATCGAATGCAATTCTTCAAAAACAAAGTAAAACTCATCATCATCCCAATATTCTTTGCTGTCATATTTGCAGGATTCTAACTGCTGTCTGGAGGCAAAAGCTATGTCCCCAATCAGAATTTTGCCTTCCTCTTTAAGCATTGGCAATAACCTTAAAATAAACCGTCCTTTTTCCTCGTCGGTTAAATGATGCAATGCATATGTACTGATAATGTAATCATACTTCTTTTCCTGAATGTCCTCAGGAAGTCCGTTGGTAATATCCCATTCGACCAAGTTGGCATTTGGCATCTTGGGTTGAGCAAGTGCGATCATTTTTGATGAAAAATCAATTCCATCGATCTGATGTCCATGGTCATACAGCCTGGATGTTAAAACTCCTGTACCGAAACCGATATCCAGAACCCTCGCATTTTCTTGCCCCAGCACTTCATTAAACATCGTATTTAAAATCGCTCTATATCCGGCGAATGGATATAAATCATTTTCCTCACTTACCTGCACGGTCTTGTCATAGCCATCCGCCCATAAATCAAAGCCCTGTTTGCTTAACATGGACTCCCTCCTCTGTTCTCATCTGACGCGATCCAATCTTTGATAATATTTTAAAACATCCTGTTCGAAAACAGTTACCGGCTTACCAGTCAGCTGTTCCAGCGCTTCATAAAAATCCTCTGTTTCTTTTGTTCTATAAATCAATTCATCCACAACACCTGTTCCATATTCTTGGACCAAATAATTCACAGTAAAATAACTTTGTAAATAGGGTTCTGAGATACCATCATGACGCACTTCTTGAAAATCATTGTCCCAGCTGATCTTTTCAAGTGGCTGTGCTTCGTATGGAGTTAAGCCGATGCCAACTTCTGTTTTGTCGTTTCCCACATATTCAGCTATACCTTCAAGGAACCAGGTTGGAAAAAGGGATCCTAAGGTTTCCGCTTTCTCTATTTTATTGAAAGTGGCGTAATGGGCATACTCATGCAAAATTGATTTTTGAAAGAAATACAGCGGTGTTTCTAGCTCCTGTAAAATCCCTTCCACGGACTCAGGGTCAACACTTACAGCAAGGACCTTTTCAAAATCAGAATAATATCCGGAAGCAGCCTTAATATTAGAATTCTTTACAATATCCTCCTTACTCATAAAAATCATATCGATGGGAACGTTTTTAGTACTGCCAAAAAGTTCTGCAGACTTATCCTCAGCCCATTCCAGCGTTTCGATGGTCAAGGGAATCAGAACTTTGTCCTCTTCCTGATAGTAAATGGAAACATGTTTATACTGCTGGTTCATGCCTGCAGCTTTATATTCTTTTTCCAGTTCACTGTCAAAGTTCTTGTTGACAAATGATTTGGCAATCACAAAAAGGCTTGAATTCTCACCTGTCAGCTCATTAAATTCACCTTGAAAAGATTTCGCCATCCCGACCATTCTACTTAGATAAAAACCAACGATGAATCCAGAGATTATCACCCAAAGCTTTATTTTTGGACCCTTCATTCCTTACCTCTATTCACTTGCTCTTCAAGCAAAGAGATAATCTTGTCATTCTGCTCGATCATTTTCTCATTCTGCTTTCTCAGCTTCGTAAAATCAATCATGAAAGCAAATAACAAGATGGCAATGATGATTGTCATTTCCTCACTCCTCCACAGTTAGCCAGCTAATCGCATCGTTCAAATTATCGGCAATATAGTCAGGCTGCACCTCTGCCCATAGTCCTTTAGATAAAAACCGCTTGAAGATTTTCCATATCCACCAAATATCTCTCCTTATGGAGACTTACTATTATCATAACATTCCATAAATTTGGTGAATATCCATTTTTTATAATAAAGCTATTTTGACTGTAAAAAAATAACTAAATGCAAAAATCCCCTCGCAATATGCGAGAGGATTCCAATTGAGTCGATATTGATCTTGCTGGTCATCCGTGAATTTCATTATGCAGCTTCTTGTACTGCAGATACATCGCAACCCGCCATGGTACGATCATTCCAAATGCAAGGATCCAGAACATACCGCTCAGTTCGCCAACATCGATGGTGCTGCTGAGTACGAGCTTTGCGATTACGCGGACTATCAACAGACCAATTAATATGAAAACAAATGCCTTGGACCTTTTAAGAAAGATTTCCCGGCCGCGCACTTCGAATTGCGAAGTTTTAATCAGCAGGATTGAGAATAACATTCCTACTGAAAGTGCCTCAATGATCTGTAAAAAGTGCACCCGAAACATCGGGAAGATAAACATGAGGGCACCAGTACTCATGAAAATTGGCGGCAAAATGATTTTCTTGGCTGATGCTGGTTTTTTGGCTGCCTTCATTCTCATAGCTGTCACAAAGATCGCCATGCCAACAGCGCCAACTGTAGATGCCAAAACATAATTCATCTATATTTCATCCCTTATTTTTAGATTACACTAATATTATAATGAAAAATAGCCATTTAAGATACACTTAAATGGCTATTATTTATCTTAGGACTCTTGATACTGAGTCGACTACCTGGGAATCATCGAATGGCTTCACAATAAAATCCTTCGCTCCCGCTTCGATGGCATCTACCACCATCTTCTGCTGGCCCATCGCTGAACACATGATGATTTTTGCATCCTTGAAATCCTTTTTGATTTCTTTTACAGCATCGAGACCGCTCATTTCAGGCATTGTTATATCCATTGTCACAAGATCGGGCTTAAGCTCGCGATACAGCATGACTGCCTCACGTCCGTTTTCAGCTTCTCCTACTATTTCGTGATCCGCTTTCTTCAGAATATTGGTTAAGGTGATCCTCATAAACTTTGCGTCGTCAACTATCAAAATTCTGGCCATTGCTGTATCCTCCCCGACAATCACAACAAGTATATTAATCTGTTAAATTTCCCCTAATTACTATATAACTATAAATAGTCATTATTTTCAATGTAAAGACACCGACAAAATTCTCATATATAAAAACGCGGGGTCAATATTTGCTAAAACCCTGAAAAATCGCCAAACAGCATGGAAAGAATTGAAATTAATTTTGTCATCCAGTCAAAGAATAGCATGATACCTACGAGAATCATGATATAACCGCCGATTTTCACAATTTTTACATTATGCTTGCGAATCCACTGCATTTTTCCGATGAAAAAAGAAAGAATGAAGAACGGAATGGCAAATCCGAGAGTATACGCAATCATATAAAGCATGCCTGATCCCGGGTTCGAGCTTGCAAGCAGGATGACTGATGCAAGAATTGGTCCGGTACAAGGTGTCCAGCCTGCAGCAAATGCCATACCGATCAATGACGATCCAAAGTAACCGGATGGTCGATTCTTGAACTCAATCTTCCTGTCTTTCATCAGGAACTCTGGCTTAAAGAAGCCAATTACAATCAGACCGAAAGCCACAATGAATATCGCGCCAAGCTGACGGATCAGATCTTGGTATTGGATGAAGAACTGGCCAATGAACGAGGTTCCAAAGCCAATTGCGATGAAAATCACCGAGAAGCCGAGCAGGAAAAATAATGTATGGAACAGGCTCCGTCTCTGTAGCATGGCGTTTTCACTTTTCAGTTCACCGACCGACATTCCTGTAATATAGGATAAAAATGCGGGATAAAGCGGCAAACAGCATGGAGAAATAAAGCTAAGGAAGCCGGCTCCCATAGCGATAAAAATATTGATATCTGACATCTTTCCATCTCCAGTCCATATTCGATAATCCCATTTTAACAAATTATTTTCACTATTATCATAGTTGAACTGTGAACAATTTATTAATTCTATAAAAATGATGTTTAACTTTTAAAAAATTGGGTAATAAACTTTAGTGTCTTATTTTTACAGGAAAATATTTTACAAATGTTTCTTTTGAAATTTCCCAGTATATGCTATATAATAATATAGCACTTGTAATAATTTCTATATTTATAACGATTTTACATAATATACTGTTGAAACATATAACAGAGAGGATTTTCACATTGTCTAAAGAGCAACTGATTACCCTTATAGAGAAAAAGCGGGAAGAGCTGATTGAAATCGCCTCAAAGAACGGTTTGAATTCAACGATCGCCATTCATTACAGCCAGGAACTCGACGAACTGTTGAATGAATATAATCGCGTCTATATTAAAAAAATTCCAGCACATTAAAAAAACAGCTAAACGCAGCAGGCGTTGTAGCTGTTTTATTTTTTTATTATCCCACAACATCCTCTAACCGTTCAACTGAACCATTCTGAAGCAGGTACATCTTATGGTAAAGCCCCTGGTGGGATATCAATTCCTGATGTGTCCCGCGCTCAACGATTTTCCCGTGATGAAGGACGATGATCTGGTCTGCATCCTGTATGGTTGACAGCCGGTGTGCGATGGCAATCGTTGTCCTGCCCTTTCGCATTTTCGCGAGTGCTGTCTGGATAGCTTCTTCCGTTTCGGTATCGATATTTGCCGTTGCTTCGTCGAGAACAAGGACCTTCGGATTCGCGGCGATTGTCCTGGCGAATGCGATTAGCTGCCTTTGTCCACTCGAAAAAGTCGATCCTCTCTCCGTAACCTTATGTCCATAACCATTTTCAAGCTTGTCGATGAAAGCATCTGCCTGGACGAATTCAGCCGCCTGCTTGATATCCTTATCACTCAAAGCCTGATTATGCAGCCTGACATTATCCCCAATCGTACCATAGAATAAGAATGGATCCTGCAGCACGAGGCCCATCTTATCCCGCAGCTCTTTCACCGGATAATTCTTGATGGAATGGTCATCGACCAAAATCTCGCCGCGCTCAAATTCATAGAATCGCATCAGCAGATTGATGATCGAGCTCTTGCCGCTCCCGGTGTGACCAACAAAAGCAATCGTCTCCCCAGGTTTTACAGTAAAACTGATGTTTTTCAGGACATCCCGCTTGCCATCATAGGAAAAACTAACATCCTTGAATTCGATTTTGCCATCATTGATTTTGTCCGATTCCGTTCCAGTCTGTGCCGGTGCAAGCTCCTCTTCATCAAGCAGCTTGAACACCCGTGAAGCAGCAACAATCGCCTGCTGGTACATGGAAAGTCGCATCATCATATTGTTCACCGGTTCGAAAAAACGGTCCAGATAATTGATGAATGCATAGAGGACCCCGATTTCAATCGGGCTGTCAAAGGAAGTGATCCCGAAAAAGCTGAGCACGATGATCAACGCAAGAATATACACGAGGTCAACCGCAGGGCGCAAAAGCAGCCCGTCTGCCTTGATGTTCCTCATCCCGGCCTCGAAATGCTTATCATTGATATCACCGAATTCCTTTTTCAGCCTTTCCTCCTGGCGGAACATCTGTATGATAGACATTCCCTGGAGTGATTCACTGAGCTTGGCATTCAATTGGCTGAGCCGCTCACGCATATCCTGATAAAACTTCGAGCTCAACTTACGATACAAGCTCATGATGAACACAATGAACGGCAAAATGAGCATCGTGAACAAAGCCAGTTTGACGTTCAGGATGAACATCGCCACGAAAATACCCAACAACAAGATCCCGCTCTGGATAAAGGTCGCTATCACACTGACAAACATATCCTTGATCGCCTCAGTATCATTCGTGACCCTTGATACAAGCGAGCCTGCGGGCGTTTTATCAAAATACTTCAACCCTAATTGCTGGACCTTCGTGAAGACATCAATCCTCATCTGCTGGATAATTTTCAGCGCGATTTCCTGGAACTTCAAAAGCTGAAAATAGGAAACAAGCACATTGAGGATTTGGATCCCGATGTAAGCTGACCCGAGCAGCAATAACGGTTCGAAAGGCAAATAGCCTTCCCTCAGATAATCATCGATGAAAATTTTCACTAAAATCGGCCCGAGGACATCCCCGACAGTCGCAAGCAGCAGGAATCCAAAGGCAATAGAAATCATTTTTACATGCGGCTTAGCATATGCAAGAAGCCGGAACAGCACCGACCGCTGCTCTTTTGCGTTTAATACAGGCATTTTTTCCATGGTCACCCTCCCTGCTCGACGAGTTCTTCAAGCTGCTGCCTCAAATACATGTCCTTGTACCAGCCATCTTGCTCCATTAGCTGATCATGTGTCCCGCGTTCAGCTATTCGGCCCTCTTCAAGGACAAGGATCAAGTCGGCATGATGGATCGCACTCAATCGATGAGCAGTGATAATCGTTGTTTTACCTTTCCGGTTCTCTTTCAATGCAGAAAGAATCTGTTCCTCGGTCTTTGCATCGACTGCTGACAGCGAATCGTCGAGAATCAGGATTTCAGGATTCATAACGAGGGCACGCGCAATGGAAATCCGTTGCTTTTGCCCTCCTGAGAGAGATACGCCGCGCTCCCCAACCACCGTCTTGTAGCCATCAGTAAATTCAAGTATGTCATCATGGATGTTCGCCACTTTGGCCGAATTATGAATGACATCCTTCTCGACAGATGGATTTGCAAAAGCGATGTTTTCCTCGACTGTGGCTGAAAAAAGGAAATGATCCTGAGGAACATAGCCGATTGCCTGCCTCAGCCGGTCAATCTTATAGTCCTCGATATTCCTGCCGCCAATGGCGATGCTGCCATTCGAAAGGTCGAATTCCCTGATCAGCAGTTTCAGCAGTGTAGTCTTTCCTGCTCCCGTTTTTCCGACAATTCCTAGTGTCTGTCCTTTTCCTAGCCCAAATTTGACTTTTTTCAAAATCGGTTCGGGGTCACCCGGATAAACAAATGATTCAATATTATATTGAATATCTCCCTCTGGCACGATATCCAGGGCATCGGCTTTGTCCTGAATGTCGATCTTTTCATCAAGCAATGCAGAGACACGGTCATACGACGCCCGCCCACGCTCGACAATATTGAAAAACCAGCCGAATGCCAGCATCGGCCAAACCAATAGTCCGAGATAGGATGTAAAGGAAACCAGCTGCCCGATCGTCAACTCTCCGTTCAGTACATATCTAGATCCAAACGCAATTGACAGGAAAAAAGAGATCCCGACTATGATGGAGATTGTTGGGTCAAATAGAGCATCCACTTTTGCAACCGAGATGTTCTTGTTCACGACATCCTCGGACTGCTTTCGAAAATCCTCGATATCTTCGCTTTCCTGGCCAAAGGTTTTAATTACTTTTATGCCTGTGATGCTTTCCTGTGTCTTGTCATTCAGATCGGAAAATGCTTCCTGAGCCTTATGGAATCTTTTATGAAGCATGGTTCCGTACCAGCTTGTCAGCATGGCCATGAATGGCATTGGAATCAAGGCGATCAAGGTCAGCTTCCAGCTGATGGTCGCTGCCATGGTAATGATGACAAACCCGCCGGTGGAAACTGAGTCAACGAACGTCAGGACACCTGCACCTGCCGTCTGCTGGATTGCGGACAAATCATTGGTTGCATGGGCCATCAAATCCCCTGTCCTTCTTTTCTGGTAAAAGGACTGCGACATACTCGTGAAATGCGCATACAAACGGTTCCTTAACAATCGGGACAGTTTTACCGCTGAACCGAAAATCATGATTCTCCAGTAATAACGGAGCGAATACATCGCCAATCCCGAAGCCGCCAGCACGACAATCCATTTGCCCAGCTTTCCTGCCGTAAGAGTCCCGTTCGTAATTTCATCTACGATAATCCCGATCACCCGGGGCGGCACAAGCTGGAGCAGTGCTACGAACAGCAACAGGAAAACCCCTGTTAGGTAAGCTTTTTTCTCTGACTTAAAGTACCATAATAAATCCTTGAATACGCTCATATGTATATCCCCCATACACCTCAAATGCTTAAATAGTTTATCAAATATTTGTAAAATGGGGAAGATTTTTTCTTTTATGAATTTCGAATCCTTAAAGTTATTTGGCTAAAAAGCGAACATTACCTAGTAATTTAAATACGAAAATACGGTTTTAGTGGTTGAAGAATGCAAAAATGGTGTTATAATGACTATAACTTAATTCATTCACTCATATAATCGCAGGGATATGGCCTGCAAGTTTCTACCGGATTACCGTAAATGATCTGACTATGAGTGAGCAATGGAAGAGGCAAATTCTGCCCTCTTCTTGTCTGCAGCTGCAATTCAAAAGCCCAAGACCATTGCTTCACTCAGTTATGACGTGAATGCATGGACTTCGGGCTTTTTTTATCGGCTCGGATAAAAAGAGGAGGATTAACATGGAACAGCTAATTGAAAAAATCAAAAACGATGGGAGTGTCCTTTCGTCATCCATTCTAAAAGTGGACTCTTTCCTGAATCATCAGATCGATCCGGATCTTATGAATGAAATCGGATCAGAGTTTGCCAGAAGATTTTCTGGATCAGGGATTACGAAAATCGTAACCATTGAATCTTCCGGTATCGCACCGGCTGTCATGGCAGGACTCCACTTACAGGTACCAGTTGTTTTTGCAAGGAAAAGAAAGTCTCTTACTCTCGTAAATGATCTGATTACAGCATCTGTTTACTCTTTTACGAAGCAAGAGAGCAATGAGATCTCTGTGTCGAGTAAATTCCTGAGCGAGAATGATAAGGTGTTAATTATTGATGATTTTCTGGCAAATGGACAAGCGGCATTGGGACTGGCAGAGATAGTGAACAAAGCCAGAGCATCGATTGCAGGTTTTGGAATCGTAATTGAAAAAGGATTCCAGGATGGCGGCCGCCTGTTGCGGGAAGAAGGCTACCGGGTTGAATCACTTGCGGTCATTCATTCACTTAAAAACGGCATCGTAGAATTTGAAATTACTGAAGAAGGAAAGGCGGAACTAACACGATGAAACAGAATCCATTTAAAATTGCTTCTTTAGGAATCCAGCATGTTTTGGCTATGTACGCAGGCGCGGTCATCGTCCCTCTGATTGTTGGCGGCGCGCTTGGGCTTTCAGGGGAACAACTAACGTATTTGGTTTCAATCGATATTTTCATGTGCGGCATCGCTACCCTCCTTCAGGTTTGGCGGAACAAGTTTTTCGGAATCGGCCTTCCAGTCATGCTTGGCTGTACTTTTACAGCAGTAGGACCGATGATTGCCATTGGCGGGCAATACGGTATCTCAGCAATCTATGGGTCGATTCTGATTTCAGGAATTTTCGTAGTTGCTATATCAAAGTTCTTTGGGAAGCTGGTCCGGTTTTTCCCACCTGTTGTCACCGGATCTGTGGTCACGATCATCGGAATCACCCTGATTCCAGTTGCCATGAATAATATGGCAGGCGGCCAGGGAAGTCCTGACTTTGGTTCCCTCTCAAATATCAGCCTTGCTTTTGGGACATTGCTTTTCATTATTGTTCTATTCCGTTTCTTCAAAGGATTTATCCGTGCCATAGCCATTTTGCTTGGACTGGCTGCAGGAACAGTTGTTGCCTATTTTATGGGAATGGTTGATTTTTCAGCTGTTAAGGAAGCATCGTGGTTCCACATGCCAGCTCCTTTTTACTTCGGACTTCCTACATTCGAGGTATCCGCCATCCTGACGATGATCCTAGTTGCAGTGGTTAGTTTAGTGGAATCCACAGGAGTCTACTTTGCACTCGGAGATATATGTGATGAAAAGTTAGAGGAAAAAGATCTGGAGAATGGTTATCGTGCAGAAGGGCTCGCAATCATCCTTGGTGCATTCTTTAACGCCTTCCCTTATACAACATATTCGCAAAATGTTGGCCTCCTGCAAATGTCAGGGGTTAAGTCAAAGAATGTCATCTATACAGCAGGGTTCTTCCTGGTTCTCCTCGGATTGATGCCTAAAATTGGCGCGCTGACCACGATCATCCCAACTCCAGTACTCGGCGGAGCAATGGTCGCGATGTTCGGTATGGTCGTTGCCTACGGAATCAAGATGCTCAGCAAAGTGGAATTCTCTTCACAGGAAAACCTATTGATCATCGCATGCTCTGTCGGAATGGGACTCGGAGTCACAGCCGTACCAGAGTTATTTTCACAGATGCCATCCAGCATCCGCATCCTGACAGACAACGGAATCGTCGCCGGAAGCCTGACAGCCATCGCATTGAATCTCGTTTTTAATGTTTTCAAAGAGACTAAAGCAGTTAAGGAACCTACCTTTGCCGGACAAAAAGCTTCATAGGTTTGTAGAAATGGAAGAAAGAGGCGCCAAGCGTATTGGTGCCTCTTTTCTATGGAATGAAAGCCGTTTTATTGGTGACTTGTTTTTACTGTATCTGGATTTTTGGTGCTCCAATCAGCTCTATTGGTTACTCCATTTTCCTGATACTGGATTATTAGTGTCCCAATGAGCTCTATTGGTTACACTTTTTTCCTAATACTGGATTTTCCGTGTCCCAATAAGCTNTATTGGTTACACCATTTCCCTAATACTGGATTTCCAGTGTTCCAATAAGCTCTATTGGTNACNCCATTTCCCTAATACTGGATTTCCAGTGTTCCAATGAGCTCTATTGGTTGCACTATTTCCCTAATATAGGATTTTAACGACGCCAATCAAGCTAATTAATCACATTTTCAGAGCTTAACAGACTAGCTTCCTTCTATTGTAAAGCCTGCTTCAAATCCTCTAGCAAATCCTCCACATCTTCAATCCCGACAGATATACGGATCAGGCCGTCGGTGATTCCCAACTCAGCCCTTCTCTCTGCCGGAATGGAGGCGTGGGTCATTTTTGCGGGAACAGAAATCAAACTTTCGACTGCTCCGAGGCTTTCAGCAAGTGTGAAGTATTGGACTCGACTGAGAACCTCCGCTGCTTTTTCTGCACTTCCTACGTCAAAGCTCACCATTCCGCCAAATCCGTCTGCCTGCTCCTTTGCGATTGAGTGCTGTGGATGGGATTCTAGACCTGGGTAATAGACTCTTTCTACTTTCTCATGACCAGAAAGAAACTCGACGATTTTCTTTGTGTTCGCCTCATGTGCTTCCATCCGCAGGCCCAATGTCTTGATTCCCCTGACCAGCAGCCAGGAATCCTGAGGCCCTAAAATCCCACCGGTAGAGTTTTGGACAAAATGAAGATCTTCCGCGAGCTGTTCATCATTCACGACAACCAGACCTGCTACCACATCACTATGGCCGCCGAGATATTTAGTGGCCGAATGTAGGACGATATCTGCGCCTAAATTCAATGGGGTTTGCCAGTATGGCGTGCTGAAGGTATTGTCAACGATGGTCAGCAAACCATGTTCTTTTGCCAGTTGTGCACTTGCTTTAATATCGGTGACCTTCAAAAGCGGGTTTGTTGGTGTCTCGATATATAAGGCCTTTGTGTTTGGCTGGATAGCCGATCTGACAGCCTCCAGGTCAGTTGTGTCCACAAATGTTGATTCTATGCCAACCCTGTTGAGAACTTTATTCATGACCCGATAGGTTCCGCCATAAACGTCATCGGTCAGGACAATATGGTCACCTGAATCGAATAACATCATTACGGCAGTAATCGCCGCCATTCCTGAGCCAAAAGCAAATCCTCGGTTCCCATCTTCCAGATCCTTGATTAGTTCCTCTAGGGCAAATCTCGTCGGGTTCCCTGTCCGTGAATATTCATAGCCGCTATGAACCCCGACACCTTCTTGTTTGTAAGTACTTACCTGGTATATTGGAAAGGATACAGCACCAGTGGTCTTGTCACCCGGAATTCCACCGTGGATTAGTTTTGTTTTGCGTTTCATTTAAATTCCCCCCTCGTATATTTTTTTGCTTAAATAACGCTCGCTTCCATCAGGAAAGATGGTTACGATTTTGGTGCCTGGAGGGGCTTTCCGTGCTTCCTGTAAAGCTGCATGAAGAGCTGAGCCAGATGAACTCGCAGCAAGTATTCCTTCATTAGCCGCAAGTTCTTTCACACGATCAAATGCATCTTGGTCTAAGACAGTGTAAATCTCATCAAAATAAGAAGTGTCCATATAAGTAGGAAGAAATTCCATCCCTATGCCTTCTGTTTTATGAGAACCAGCTGCACCCCCGTTTAGAATGGATCCTTCTGGTTCAACAATGACGGTCTTTACTGTTGGATCCTTCTCTTTTAAAAACCTTGCAGTACCCATGAAAGTCCCTCCAGTACCGGCACCAGCTACGAAAATATCAATCTCTCCATCCAGGTCTTCCCAAATTTCGGGTCCCAATGTTTTATAATAGGTTTCGGGGTTGGCTGGATTGGAAAATTGCGACGGCGAATAGGAATTGGGGATCTCCGAAAGTAGCTGCTCTGCTTTTCGGATGGCACCCTCCATTCCTTCTGAAGTCGGTGTGTGGATGATTTTTGCTCCTAGCGCCTTCATGATCGCCTGCTTTTCGATACTGAATTTTTCCGGAACCACAAAGACTACATTAATGCCTTTATTGATCGCCGCCAATGCAAGCCCGATACCAGTATTTCCAGCAGTCGGCTCAATCAATGTCCCACCTGCTGCCAATTTCCCGGTACAAAATGCCCCATTGATAAATTCGATTCCGAGGCGGTCTTTAATACTGCCGCCCGGATTCAGGTATTCCAGCTTTGCAAAAAGTTGAACCCCGGCTGGCAGATCGAATTGAGTCAGTTCGATCATCGGCGTATTTCCAATCAATTCATGGATACTGCGGTAAACCGTCATTGTTTTTAACTCTCCTTATTCAGCAAAAACCTGGCGCCATTCATCTTTCTTTTCCAGCATTTTCGCAGCGATTTCTTTAGCTCCCTCTAAGCTGTGGCTTGCCGCCCAGCCGCACTGGATTTCGTTGCACGCGGGTACCTCATCTGCCTCAAGTACATCTTTTAAAGTCTTTTCCAGTACCTCGAGGATATTGTCGTAATCATCATGATTGATCACAGAAAGGTAGAATCCAGTCTGGCATCCCATTGGGCTGATGTCGACAACTGTATCATGATGGTTGCGGATATTCTCAGCCATTAAATGCTCAAGTGAGTGGAGACCAGGCATTTCCATATGCTCCTTGTTCGGCTGGCAGAAGCGGATGTCATACTTATGAATGACGTCCCCACTCGCCCCCTGAGTCGTTCCCGCAAGCCTGACATAAGGTGCTACGACTTTCGTATGATCCAGATTAAAGCTTTCTACATTCATTTTCTTAACCATTACTTCTTCAGCTCCTCTAACATTAGTAAAATTAGTTCTGCAGAATTTTTAGCGGCCGTTTCAAGGAATTGGTCGAACGAAACATTCGAGTCCTTCCCAGCAATGTCTGATAAAGACCTGATGATGACAAATGGCACTTCGAATTGATGGGCAACCTGGGCGATTGCTGCTGCTTCCATTTCCGCAGCATACAATTGAGGCAGCTTGCTCCTGACGAATTCAACCCTCTCAGGGTCGCTCATAAAAGAATCACCTGATGCAATCAAGCCCTTCACGACCTGAATGTCATTGATTTTTTCTGCACTTTTTTCAGCGACAGTTACCAGTTTGTCATCCGGTGAAAAAAAGGCAGGCATTCTTGGCACCTGGCCATATTCATACCCGAAGATTGTAACGTCTACGTCATGGTGCCTTACCTCTGTCGAGATGACGACATCCCCGACATTCAGCTCTTTGTGGAAGCCACCGGCAGAACCTGTATTGATGATGACATCAGGCTGGAACTTTTCAATCAACAAGGCTGTTCCCATTGCCGCATTTACTTTCCCAATTCCCGACTTTAGCAGTACAACTTCCTGGTTATCAATCTTGCCATTGTAAAATTCACTTCCGGCAAGATTAATCTCTTCGATGTCTGCCATTTTACTGCGAAGCAAATCCACTTCTTCATCCATTGCACCGATAATTCCAATTCTCATTGCTGCAACTCTCCAATACTGTCTTTAATTTTTGTTTTTCTTAACAGCCTCCATCAGCCAAACATAGGGATTCATCTTTTCAAAACGAACCTCAAAACCGTTTTTTTGGAAAAGATGTTTCAGTACTTCAAGAGTCGTATAATACTCTCGTTCGAGGTCTTCAAGGAGATTTTCGAAACCCTGCTGTTTTACGATTCGATGACGATCTTTGCGATCCTTCTCATCTAAAAAAGCGGTATCAGCAAATACAATCTTTCCTTCGTCACCTAATATGTCGCTATAAAGTTTGATGGCGATATCCTTTTCTTCATCTGTCAGATGGTGAAAAGCATAGGTGCTGACGATTGAATCAACTTTTTGGGGCAATTCAGGGAACTGAATAAAATCCCCGTCATATAAGTCAATATCCAAAAATCTCGCTTTCGTTTTCTCCCTCATTACTTTTGAAGGCTCGACACCGAAAACCACTCTTCCTAATGAGATCAACTTTTCCGTAAGATTTCCTGTGCCTACTCCAAATTCCAGAACGGTCCCTTTTGACTTCGATGCTACTGCTTGTAATATTCTATCATAATCTTCGAATACTTCTTTATATTCAGCATCGTGGCCAGCCACTGTCTGGTCATAATTTTCTGCCCAATCATCAAACAATGGGATAAATTCCCTGCCCATATTCGTCACCCGCTTTTAATTTATATAATTCCTATAAGTATAGTATGAATTAAAATATTATAGGTCACATAATAGCACACACAATATTCGAAATCAATAAATTTTATCGTGATCACACTCCTAGCAGACAAGAAAACAACACCACAATAGTGTATACTTACATTAAACAAAGAACTTTCAGGGGGAAAATATGGGAAAGAGAGTACTGGTTGCTGAGGATGAGCAGCGGATTAGCCATTTGTTAAAGATGTACCTGGAAAGGGAGTCTTTCGTGGTCGATGTTGCTAACAATGGAATAGAAGCATTGGAAAAAGCAAAGCATGAATCATTCGATATTATCATCCTAGACATTTTAATGCCCGGGATGGATGGATTTTCAGTGTTGGAGGAAATCAGGAAGACCAAATCTACACCCGTGATCATGCTTTCTGCCAAAGGGGAGGCGCAGGACCTTAAACGCGGAGAAGAATTAGGTGCCAGCGAATACATCTTAAAGCCATTCAGCCCCAAGGACGTCGTTTCAAAGATAAAAGAACTGGTATAAACAAAAGGCATTGTGCAATTACAATGCCTTTTTCCTATGCCCGTTTCGAATCTGCTGCAGTTCTCCATAAATTTCGATATTGCCGTTATCGATGACGATCCCATCTCCATCGTTACATAGATATATTCGTTCATCATTTAGGGCGGAATATTCCAATAGCTTTTCCGGATTAACTTCTGGATCGCCCCAATGAGGCACGAATTCGAACCCGACAAGTTCCAGACCATGCAAATCATCTAATTTCACTTCGTTTTCATCAAGAAATGCAGCTATTTTAATGGACATGGTCATGATTATGCTTCCTGCACTGACACCGATTAATGGCTTCCCCTCTAGTGCCATCTTCTTTATCAGTGTTAGCATATTCCGTTCCTGTAGAATTTTTAAAAATGAGAACGTATTTCCACCAGACAAAAAAATGCCGTCACAACGTTTGAATTCTTCCAGCTTTCTTTCATCGAACTCCTGGTCGACATCGAAATATAAGAAGTCCGAAACACCCAGCCTCTCCAACTCCTGCTTCCCTTTAGCAAAATACCTTCTTTCCTTATCAGTTTTCGAAGGAACATAAGCAAGCTTAAAAGGCCTTGTAGAAAGTAACTCCCTGATTCTGCTGACTAGAGCAGGATTATTAATGCTGACATCACTTAGCAGGACTAATTTTTTCATCAAATCACACTTTCAAGAATTTTATCAGTTATGTTCACCATTAATCATTATAATTCCTAAAAAGCTTTCGGTAAAAAAAAGCAATTGACATATTCTTGCGCACATTCATAAAAACTTCCTAGCACTTTTCTCTTTCAAACTTGTTTCGAAGCAAATATACGAACAAAAACATCACGAAAGGTACAATGTAGCCGATCATTTCTAGAAATATGGTTGACTGTTCATACTTCGTGATGATAATTCCCCCATCCGTGCTGCCGAGAGGGCCGTTAAAAATGCCATAGCAGACGTTCAACCCCCAGTGAATGCCGGTATTCAACCAAAGTGACCCGGTTTTAAAAATTGCATAGGTCAATGATAACCCGAGGATAAGAGAAAACACCGTGTTGGACATACTGAACCCTTCATTCCATGTGTCGTCGAGGGAATAAAGCAGAAGGGAAATTATGAACACCCATCTCACAGGTATTTTCCCTATTAAATGCCCAAAAACAAACCCCCGCACGATGATGTCATTTAAAAAGGATCCGACTAAAAATATGAGCATTATCATAAGAAGTGATGTAATCATCTTTGGGAACGGCATTACACCTGCAATCTTAAATCCACCGAAAAGATATACGAGTATGTACTTCATGAGCCAAAACGAAAAACCGAGCATAAACCCAATCATCATATTTTTCCACCAATTTTGATGAAAATTTATTCCAATCTTTTTATACTCTTTTACTTTGGTAAGCGTTAAAATCCCCTTCAATAATGGGAAAAACAAAAGCACTAATATTACCTGAATATAAAATTGGCTTGATTTAGCAATTCCCAAGTTCAAATATAAATCCAGGGCTATGAAACCTAGAATTACTTTAACGTAATAACTCATATGTATCCCCTTATTCTATTTATCCTTATGATTCAGAAAGAAGCTACGGCTGTCTGCCGGTCGGCGGGTTTTATGAAGTCGCAGGACGAATTTCATGTAAAAGTTGGTGCTAAAAGAACCATTTTTATAGAAAAAAAGGGAAACCAATTCATACGCAAATTTGATCCCTGTAAACAAGTTATTTAATACCTCGGACCAAATTCATTTTGGAAAAGACTCCTCAATTTCTATTCGACCAAATCACAAATGGTATTAACACCAGGGATAGCACTCCGCCTGCCAACGATAAGAACGCAAAGCTCGAATTAGCGACGACCATGCCTGATAACATTCCGCCAGACGCTCCTGACAAAGCGACCATAACATCAATGGTGCCCTGCATTTTTGCCCGGTTGGTTGGATTGGTTGCATCGACAAGCAATGCTGTACCGCTGATCAGCCCAAAGTTCCAGCCCAGCCCCAGCAAGATGAGGGCCAGGGTAATCCAGAGCATGGACTCACCCGGGGCATATGCAGCCATAATGCCTGAAGCGAGCAATGTAACTCCTGAGGCAACAGCCATTGCCGCGCGTCCGATTTTATCCACAAGCACTCCTGTCAGTAAAGATGGAAGATACATGGCCCCGATATGGAAACCGATGACCATCCCGACAGCACTCAATCCATGGCCATGCCTGCCCATATGCACTGGAGTCATGGTCATGATAGCCACCATCACCATCTGGGTCAGTACCATGATCAGTGCAGCAACAGCAATACCCCGTTTATCTGTTGCTTCTTCTTCCTCGATGAATTCGCGGCTTGTGACTCTGGCATTCCGTTCTGCCAACGCTATTGCCCGTGCAACGACAAATGGATCAGGACGAAGGAAAAATAAGAGGACCAGACCTGCAACTATATAAGCTGCGGCGGCCAAAATGAATGGGCCGGATAAAGCGGGAACTCCTACCGATATTGCGAATTTTCCCATCACATCGACTAGGTTCGGCCCGGCCACAGCACCAAATGTTGTCGAAACCATCGCAATACTGACAGCTGTTGCACGCTGTTTCGCACTGGCCAAATCGGTGCCTGCATAACGAGCCTGCAAATTGGTCGCACTACCTGCACCATAAACCAACAGAGCGGCAAACAGCAGATATACATTATTGGTAACAGCAGCGATAATGACGCCTATAGCACCTATTCCACCTGTCAAAAATCCAGAAGCGAGCCCGGCGCGCCGGCCATACTGCTGGGAAAGGCGTCCGACAACGAGTGCTGCACCAGCTGATCCTAAAGTGAAAAGGGCGGTCGGAAGTCCGGCCACAGTGTCTGTACCAAGCATATCCTTGGCCAGCAAAGCACCTACCGTAATTCCGGCAGCGAGACCGGCACCGCCAAAAATTTGGGATAGGACAACGATTAATAAGGTTCTCTTGTATAAAGCCTTCTGCTTTTCGGGTGATTCAACATAAGCTTGCAGCCACTCGGGCTGACTCTCCGCCGCTGCTGCATCATCATATTGTTTAGACATTTCTTCAGCTCTCTCTTTCCGTAAAATGATATTCCAATTATACCATAAAGGGTATGAACGAAATATCAAATCGATCCATAAATCTTGAGTTTCGGTGATCAGATACCCGCTTTCTTACCGATCCCCGTCTTTTTTTGCCTGAATATATCCATAATATGCGCAAGTTCCGTTCTGAGAAAAATCCTTAACCTCGAAACCGCACTTTTCATAAAAACTGAAGTTGTTCGCGGAAGTATGGGCGAACCAGTCTCCATGAGGCAATTTCTGAAGACATAATTGCACAAGCTTCCTTCCGATGCCTTTCCCCCCGTACTCTGAAAGAACTGCCAGGTCCATAATATTCGCAGCCATAATTTGATCGGAAATAACTCTGACCATACCAACCATCTCATTTTGGTCCCACACCGTGAACGCCCAGGTAGAATCCCTAAAGATCAGTGAAGACTTCTCTTTTTGCCAATCGGGTATATTACCTGCCCACCCAGCGCCCTGGAACAACTTCTCAACCTGATCCGCAGGAACTCCATGCGTTCCTTCCCGGATAACCAGTCCGTTAAAATATTAATACATCTCTGTTCCCCTTTTTATGTTTGTTAGGGACATATATTCTTTATCAGTCACAAGATATCCTGCCAAAGTTTCACAATTACTTTCGCCGGTTAAAATGCTCAGCCATGACAAAGGCTAATTTCAGGAGGTGCTTTTAAATGGTCAGAATCCATAATCCCGTTAATGGTGATAAAAACAAACGAGGTGCAGACGGACAAATGCACGGCGGAACATTGGAAACAGCCGATGAGTTTTTTGACTCGATTTTTCAGCAAGGAGTTAAAAAGAAGGCCGGAGATAAACAAAAATAACGCCTATTGTTGGCGTTATTTTTGTTGATTAGTTGGATAGGCACATTCAAGAAATACTTCTGAAAAGCAAGGGAGTTTCTTAGACATTTCANCTTCTTAGCCNCTCCAAAATGTCCATTAAACACTGTTTCTTAGACATTTCATCTTCTGGGCCGCTCCAAAATGTCCATTAAAACCACAAACAATAAGAAAAGCACCCATCATGAAGATTGAGTGCTTGTCCTTCTTTATTATTTTCCTGTCTGCTTATTCATTGCTGACATCATTTGATTGATTTTCTTCTGGGATGGTTTCATACCCATTTGCATCATCATCATTTTTAGCATTTGTTCATTGATTGGCGGATTTTTCTTTAAGTAGCTCTCCATGTATTTACGAGCAATGAAAAATCCTAGCGCTACACCGACAACCAATGCCAGTATACCGACTAGAATAAATTGCCATACCATAAAAACTTCCTCCTTCATGTTGTCTAACATACAGTGTACTAAACCAACAGCTATTATACAATATCTGTGTATTTTTTTCTCTATCAAAAACACTCTTTAATGAACTTTTTTGTCATATTCCATTAAAAAGCTGTCTCTAGGAGCCGCTTTTGATAAAATTACACGTATTTCCGCTCTTTGATTGGCTTCAGCCAACCATATTTATTTGATTCAAGATCGATTGCAAGGAAGGATGATTCACATTTGCGGAGGATTTCAAAGAAGACTGTTTCAGTGTCTACCTGGCCATGGGAATCCAGCTCCAGCCATCTATCATGGACCCTGAGAATGGCAGAACTATCGTTTGTTTTGTTTTCATATACATAGGTTCCGTTCTCAACATAAAATCCTTGTGTCTTTGAGAGCTGCTGATGCAGCAGCTGATGTATTCTAAGAGCAGGAATCGGCCTCGTCACAAAGTCTACCTGTTTAGATGTGATTGATTTCAAATAACCTTTAGCTTGACTATTTTCTAAAAACAATTGATAAAACATCCGTTCTCTTCCGAAATAATGGGAGGCAAATTCATCTTCAATTAGATATAGCTGATAGGATCTCACGTGATCCCCTCCTCTGCAGACAAGCTTTTGTCTTTATTATAGAAAACCAATCGGTCTGCGTTTGTCTAATGATGCCGAAAATATCCACTAATCCTGTCGAATTCAAAACTTTCTTACATTTTATTATAAATTTCCCTTATTCCGTTGTCACGAATTTAGCAGTTACCACCATATTTCCAGAAAAAGAGGAATACTCGTTCTTGTTCAGGGGAATATATCAATGTTACTTTGAAAGAGAAAGGATGACTATACATGGCTACTGTACTTTATATTACTGCGAACCCAAAACCGGTTGAGGAATCATTCAGTTTATCGGTTGGTGAAGAATTCATTAAAGCTTACCGCGAAAACAATCCTGAAGATGAAGTGGTCAGACTCGACCTTTATAAAATGGACGTACCGTTTATCGATACAGATGTTTTCAGCGGCTGGGGCAAGTTACAGAAAGGTTCCGCATTCGAACATCTTAGTGACGAGGAAAAGCACAAAGTTAGCGCAATCAACACTCTGACTGATCAGTTCGTTGCGGGAGACAAGTATGTCTTTGTAACTCCATTTTGGAACTTCAGCTTCCCTCCTAAAATGAAGGCTTACATCGATAATATCGCAATTGCAGGAAAAACGTTTAAATATACAGCAGAGGGACCTGTGGGGCTGCTCGGCGGCAAGAAAGCCCTCCATATCCAGGCACGCGGCGGTATTTACTCAGAAGGAACTGCAAAAGAAATGGAATTTGGCGACCGTTACCTGCGCACGGTCCTCGCATTCATGGGAGTAGAGGATGCCGAAACACTTGCAATCGAAGGAATGGCAGCTATGCCTGACAAAGCAGAGGAAATCAAGCAGCAAGCAATCCAACGCGCCAACGAACTGGCAAAACAATTTTAGAGCAACAAAAAAAGCCTGTCTCCAGGCTTTTTTTACTGTTTATTTAACTCCGTCCAATGGAATATCCTTACGGTGTTCAAAGCTGAAAATGGTTCCTTTGCTGATTTGCTGTTCAACAGCTTTTTCCTGCTGGCCATCCTGGCTTACCAAAGCACCCTCTAACGGAATATCCTTGCCATACTCAAACATACGATACACCTCCTAATTATTATTATGGGTAGTTATTCCTAATATATTTCCCAAGATCAATCTATTTTCCTGCATATTGGAAATATTTATTTATGAAAAAACCACCCATTGTCCGGGTGGTTTTTTGGTCGCTGATGTATAGTTAAAATGAAGTTTTTCGTGAGGATTTACTTATTCCAGCTGGACTGCTGACAGAAATGCTTTCCATGTGCTTTGCCACTTTAGTGCTGTAGGTAAAATCGCCGTAGCAATATGGATAGCGGAAATTATTCGTGTTGCCTCCGCAATTATAGGTTTGCGGATTTTTCTCGACCTGGATCATTGAAAATTTCTTTGCCAGTTCCTCGCTGTGCTTATTGCCATTTTGAGCAACATAATCGATATAGCCGATTCCCATATTATATGCCTGGATAACAGTCGGAAAATCCACTTGCATCTTTTCACCGTAATTCATAACCCTTTGAAAATACTTCACACCCTGCTGTATGCTCTGTTGCGGGTCCTGGATCGTATTAGGTGCCAACCCCATGGATTCGGACGCTTGCATGGGATCGCCGCCCTTCCCTTTGCTTTCCTGCATCATTAGTGCGGCAACAGTTACAGTGTGTTCCTCGAGGCCGACCTTTTTCAATTCCTCTTCAATCATCGGGGTATATTTCGCTACGTCGCCAATTGAACTGCTCACACCTACATTGATTTTCTTTAAACTCTGATTATATAAATCAAGGAATCTATCAAAAAGGAAGAAACCTAGGAAGGCAACAAACAATAGGATTGCGAGATTGAAATTTCGTTGGATCTGCTTTCTCTTGTTCGGTTTCTTTTTTGAGTATTTCATTTTAGAACTTCTCTCCCAAATGTTTTCTTCCTCTATTTTATATAAATTCTCATGAAGTTAAAAGGGAGCGCTATCGAATTTAGCAACTCCCTTTCTTTTTTATTCTTCATATATCATTTTACGAGTCATTCCTCCATCGATGATCATGTCCTGGCCATTGATAAAATCATTTTCAGGATCCGCTAAATACAGGCATGCCCTCGCGATATCCTCCGGTTTTCCAACACGATTTGACCAATGCTGCAGATGGTCTTTCTCCCGCAATTCATCGTAATCCACTGTCTGAATCCAGCCCGGGCTTATAGAGTTCACTGTGATGCCTTTCTCTTGAAGCGAAGCGGCTAGAGCGTGGGTAAGCGCAACAATTCCACCTTTAGAGGAAGCATACGCTTCGGAATTCGGTTCAGACATAGTTGCCCTTGTTGACGCGATATTAATGATCCGTCCGTCTTTATCCATCCTTCTTGCAGCTTCCCGTGAGCCGATAAATACACTCCTGAGATTGGTAAATACAACATCCTCCCACTCTTCAGTAGTCAGCTCGAACAGCGGCTTGAATCTCGACACCCCGGCATTATTGATCAATACATCGATCTTCCCAAAATCACTTAACACACTATCCACAAGATTGACAATGTCTTTTTCTTTTCTGACATCTGTTTGATAAAAGCTTGCTTGTCCGCCGATCTCTTTTAGGTCAGATATCATTTCTTTTCCCCTGGATTCATCAATGTCTGCGATACAAACATTCGCATGTTCTTGTGCAAATGCTCTGGCAATTCCTTTGCCAATTCCATTAGAACCGCCTGTGATAATGATAGTCTTACCTTCATACTTTCCCGGCATAACCTATTTCCTCCTATTTAACTTAGTTGATATAACTATTGATTCCACTTTGTCCTTCCATTCAACCTCTTTATGTAAATAAAATAGCTAGGCTGCATCTGCAGCCCAGCCCGGGATTACTTATTACTTTCTGTTGATACTTGCCACTCGATGCCAAACTTGTCGGTCACCTGGCCGTAAGCCGGGCTCCAGAAGGTTTCCTGAAGGGGCATTGTTACCTTTCCGTCCACTTGCAATTTATCAAAGATCTCTTTTGCTTCCTCAGCATCATCCAACATAATCGCGATTGTTACCTGGGAACCAAGCTGATATGGATGGCCAGGGAATGTATCTGATAGCATAATGCCTGCACCACCAATTTTCATTTGGGCGTTCAACACTCGGTTTTTCGCTTCTTCAGGAAGAGGATGATCAGGGTTTGCAGGCATATCTCCAAAAGTTTGGAGACTGATTACTTCTGCTCCTAATGCCTCCTGATAAAACTTGACTGCTTCCTGGCCATTCCCGTTCGTTACTATGTAAGGGACAATTCCTGTTACCATAACAGCACCTCTTTCTTTTTTTAGAACATTAGTTCGAATATATTTTACCATTTACTGTCTCTCTATTCAATTTTAACTTAAAGAAGGCTATTTTCATTTCATTAGGATAGACAAGTAAAAAAAGCGGAAGAGTCCGCTTTTTTCCTTGTTTTTTCAATAAGGCAGTTCTTTTCCATTCTTATCTTCGACTATTAACTCGTATTCATCATCTTTTACTATGGAATTCGGCTTTTCGCTGTTGATAAATTTGTTGATTTCATCTCGAATTTTTTTAACTGTCTCTTCGGCTTCCAAATCCCCAGCTGCCAGGTTAGTTTTTATCATCATTTTCAATTTATTTTGTTTGTATGAATAGCTGTATCCTGTCACATGATATTCTTTTTTGAGTGCAAGTCCCTCATGTATGTTTCTTAAATAATCCATCCATATGTTTTCCCGTTTCTCTTTTTCAATATCAACGCTTTCTATGAATACATCCTTGTCGAACCCATAGGTTTTCACTGATTCAGTTGTCAGTTGTTTGATTTCGCCTGCTCTATTCTCTGTAATTGGTATTGCAACCTCAATTTTGCTGTTGAATGGATTTACATAAATGATCTCATACCCAGCACTCTTTAGATCAGCTTCAAGTTTTTCACCCAGTTCAGTCATTCCCTCTTCCTCCTTTGTAATGGGAGTAACTTCAGGAATATATGAACTCACTTTAATCTTATAGGAATCATAACCTTTACTTTTCAGAACCTTCTCTGTGACCGCGGTGATTTTCTCTCGTTCCCGGTCAGCGTCCTTTTCAGAACCTTCTAAACTGATTTCAAATCTAGTCACTTCGCCCGGGGTCATCCCTAGAGTAAAATTTTCATACCCTTCCTTCTCTAGCGCTTCCCAAAGCATTACATCAACAGATTTCGTCTTGAATACCTGACCAAGATAAGGGATTTTAGAAGCCATTTCTGCAACAGAAGGATTGAGAAATGCTGAGCCGGTTATTACCCCTAATGTTATTACTGCGGCTGCAGCAAATGGGAACATTCTTTTTCTTCTTATCTTGTCAGCGGCCTTCTTTGGTTCTGCCTCTACTTTAATGTTCTTGGCAAAATCGTATAGTGAAGATGGCACCTCAATCTTCTTCAAATCTTCTTCTAGCTCCTTTTTGATCATCATGTCCTCATTTTTCATTGAGTGCTCACCCCTATTATTTGATTTTCCATCAACTTGTTTTTGAGTGCTTTCCTGGCCCTGTGAAGATGTGATTTGACTGTTGAAGTTTTCATGCCTAGCATTTCAGAAACTTCTTGAATGGTGAAATCCTGATAGTAGTAAAGGAGCAATACATTCCGATAATCACCGTTCTTGAGTGACTGGATGCCTTGACTGATCTCGAGTTGAATTTCATCTTCAAGAACAGTTTCCATAACTCCACGTTGATCCTTTAGCGTTTCCATTTCAATTACCGTTTCTTTCAGTCTTGCATTCTTTCTTATGTTATCGATCGAACGATGGGAGACTAGTTTGTAAAACCAGGTGGTAAAATACATGATTTCCTTTCCGGCTATAATATTTCGATATGCTTCTAGCATTGCATTTTGGACGACTTCTTCTGCTTCTTCCTTTGACCGGACAATACTGTAACTTGTTTTATATGCTTTTTCAATCAGGGGATTCAATAACTCAGCGAAAGCAGATTCATCTCCAATCCTGATTCGCTGCATCAATTCTGACTGTTCCAAAAGCAGCACCTCCTTGTTTGTTTCTATTCTTTAGGCGATAACAATTCCTTTCTGGTTGCACAGAAACGAAAAATTTTATAATAGTTATGCTCTTGCGATCAAGCGTATTGATCGATATTAAGCCAAATTGATTTTAACATAAATCCTCACTAATAATTTCCAAATCAAAAAGAGCACGCAACCATTAATGGTTACGTGCTCTTTATCACGATAATTTTAGTTTTGTTCAATCAATGCTTTAACACGTGCAACTACATTGTTGACAGAGAATCCGTACTCTTCCATGATTTTTTCTCCTGGAGCAGAGGCACCAAAAGTATCGATCGCAAGTACTTCTCCCTCGTCACCAACATAACGGTGCCAGCCTAATGAAGATCCCATTTCGATTCCAAGGCGCTTCTTGACAGACTTTGGAATGACACTTTCTTTGTATTCCTTTGATTGCTGCTCGAAGCGATCCCATGCAGGCATGCTGACAACAGCAACATCTATTCCTTCTGAAGCAAGAGCTTCTTGTGCTTTTACAGCCAGACCAACTTCTGAACCTGCTGCAAGAAGAAGTGCATCTGCAGTTTCTTTTCCAGCTGGAGAAATGACATAAGCACCTTTTGATACGCCTTCGTATGCATTCTTGTCCGTATTCTTGATTGTCGGCAAGTTTTGGCGAGTCAGCACTAGAGCTGTAGGATTCTTAGTCGATTCAATTGCCAGCTTCCATGCTGCTGCTGTTTCGTTGCCATCTGCAGGACGAATTACAGACAGGTTTGGCATGGCGCGTAGTCCAGCAAGCTGTTCAACTGGTTCGTGGGTTGGACCATCTTCTCCTACGGCGATGCTGTCATGTGTGAACACATAGGTTACAGGCAAGCCCATTAACGCAGCAAGTCTGATTGCCGGCTTCAGGTAATCAGAGAATACGAAGAATGTTCCGCCAAACACCTTCAAGCCGCCGTGGAGTGCCATACCGTTCATAGCTGCTCCCATTGCGAATTCACGTACGCCGAACCAGATGTTGCGGCCTTCGAATGAACCTGGGAAGAAGTCACCTGTTCCCTTGATCATCGTTTTGTTTGATCCAGCAAGGTCAGCAGATCCTCCGATCAAGTAAGGAAGGTTTTTCGCAATGCCGTTAAGTGCTTCACCAGAAGATGCACGGCTAGCAAGGCTCTTGCCTTCTTCGTATACAGGAATGTCTTTATCCCATCCTTCTACTAACTCACCCTTCATGGCTTTTTCAAGCTGGGCACCTAGTTCTGGATACTCACTCTTATATTGAGTGAATTGTTCATTCCATGCTTGTTCTGTTTGTTCACCTTTTTCAGCGATTTGCTGTTTAAAGTGATCATAAACTTCACTTGGTACATGGAAGTCCTCTTCAAAAGTCCACTTGTAAGCTTCCTTAGTCAGCTTCAATTCATCTGCGCCAAGCGGAGCTCCGTGAACATCTGATTTACCAGATAGGTTCGGTGATCCATATCCAATGACGGTCTTAACTTCAATCATGGTCGGACGGTCTGAATCAGTTTTCGCTTCCTCGATCGCTCTTGCGATTTCTTCCAGGTTGTTGCCATCTTCAACGCGGATATATTGCCATCCATACGCCTTGAAACGTCCTTCAATGCTTTCGGAGAATGACTTATTAAGGTCGCCATCAAGTGATATATCATTTGAATCGTAAAGGACAATCATCTTGCCCAATTTCAGGTGAGCTGCAAGGGAAGCTGCTTCAGCTGAAACACCTTCCATTAGATCGCCATCACCGCAAATGGTATATGTATAGTGATCAACGATAGTATAGTTATCTTTGTTATAGGCAGAAGCAAGGTGACGTTCAGCCATTGCCATACCTACTGCCATGGCAATTCCCTGGCCAAGCGGTCCAGTTGTTGCATCTACACCGGCAGTGTGTCCAAACTCAGGGTGTCCTGGTGTCTTGCTTCCCCACTGACGGAATTGCTTAATATCTTCCATGGATAAATCATAACCTGCCAGGTGCAGTAAGCTGTAAAGCAGCATAGAACCATGGCCGGCAGACAAGACAAAACGGTCTCGGTTGAACCATTCAGGATTCTTAGGGTTGATGTTCATGTATCGCGTCCATAATGTGTAAGCCATCGGTGCAGCCCCCATCGGCATGCCTGGGTGGCCTGAATTCGCTTTTTCAATCGCATCAATCGATAACGTACGAATGGAATCAATTGAAAGCATATCAATTTCTTTAAACATTAAATACATCCTTTCTATAGGTACTGGCTACATCCTTAATATTATAGCGAGAGAAATTATTATACAACAAATTATGCCTGAAGGAGACAGAAAAGGCCGTATTGTTATTTATTTTGACACATACTAGCTGTAGTTATGTAATTGATCAGTCCTGAAGAAGACAGAAGACAGTTTGCGACTTATAAGCTAAGGGACATTATTATCTATAACATTGCTGATTTTCCACTTCAGCCATCGCATAAAACATCCGATTTCAATTGTGCTCTCTCCAATGCTGCCAAAATAAAAATGGAATACATTCTCTCATGTATTCCAATCTGAATATATTAATGAAGTTTATTCTTCATTTTTTCTTCTTTTAATTTTTCAGGTGTTACATCATTGCCCTCTGGATCGACAATGGTAACTCCCTTGAGCGTATTAAGCATAGAAGAACGGAATGATTGGAGATATTCTGCGCGAAGCTTCGTCTGTTCCTTTGCTTCTTCTTCAGTCAGCTTCGATGTTTTTGCTTTCCTCGCCAGCTCATTGATTCTAGCAATTTTATCACTTGATAGCATTGTAAATCTCCTTTGTAAAAAAGTACGTCAAATGATATCTTACTAAATTTTTTTGAGTTTTACAAGAAAGGAGCCTCATTCCTCATTTGTCTCGATATACTCAAGATATCTTCGATTGACTGTCGCCTTGGAAACATTGTAGCCGAATCCTTTAAGAGTCGCGGCAATTTCAGCAAAAGTAAGTCCATTATTCCGCAGCCTGACAATTTCCGCAATCGGCATGTCTTTTCTATCCCTGCCGGAATGTTCACCCTGGTTTTTGAGATTGCGCTGAGGCTTGTAACCATGGTCGACCGCACGTTTCATTCCGCGTTTGATTTTTATGTTATGGATCTTCCTCTGATACTCTTCCACCATGCTGACAATCTGGAGTACCATGGAATCCGATTCAGATAGTTGAAGTTCCCCACTGTGGGAGATGCTGTATAACTTAACGTTCTCCTTGAGAATGCAGTGAAGGATCGCAACCTTTGCATTTCCTCTTCCAAGCCTGGTCTCATCCTGAATCAATACGGCATTGACCGACTTGTCCTTGATCAACTCCAGAAGTTCGAGGATCCCGTCCCTTTCAAGGTCATACCCACTGGCTTGTTCCTTAATGATACTCATCACTTCGAATCCACAGTCTTCTGCAAGACGGAGTAATTCTTCCTCCTGCCTGGCAAGCGATGTTTCCTGTGTTTCCTTCGTAGTACTTACCCGGCAATAAATAATCGCTTTCATGCTGTCACCTTATTCTATGTACAAATTATCTTTCTGCTCCGGCAATCTGAGTAGGTTCCACATATTCATCTCTTACCGGGATGACAAGTTCATCTCCTGGAAAGACCCGTTCGCCTACGATCCCATTTTCTTTTTCTACCCAGCTCACGAATTCATTTTTTGACAAATGATGTTCACTGGCATATGTCTCAGCGATCTCCCACAGTGATTGTCCTTCTTCTATAGTAACAGTTATGTATGCTTCCTCGTTATTTAAATGTGCTTTTGCCACGAGTGAAAAAATCACGCTGACAGCAAGAAGGATCAAGGCGTAAGAATAGTTATCCCATATTTTTTTCATGTCCGACACTCCTTAACGAATATATGTTCGCTTATTTGATTTTATTATAATACGAACATTTGTTTCGTGTCAACTTGAAATTCGAACTTATGTTTGTATCTGTGGGATAGACATGGTATAATTAGGACAAGAAAATATACGAGGTGCGTGAAAATGACAAAGTTATCAAAGCGGCAACAAGATATATTTGAATTCATTAAAGGTGAAGTCAAGAAAAAAGGATATCCGCCATCCGTACGCGAAATCGGTGAAGCAGTTGGACTGGCATCAAGTTCTACTGTACACGGCCACCTTGCAAGGCTCGAAAGCAAAGGGCTGATCCGACGGGACCCTACAAAACCGCGCGCAATTGAAATTCTGGAAATTGAAGATGAAACCCGTATCCCTAAATATAATGTTATCAACGTGCCTGTTGTCGGTAAAGTTACAGCCGGTATGCCAATAACGGCAATCGAGAATGTAGAAGAATACTTCCCTCTACCAGACCGTCTGGTTCCTCATGATGAGCAGGTTTTCATGCTGGAAATCATGGGTGACAGTATGATTGAAGCTGGGATCCTTGATGGGGACTACGTAATCGTCAAGCAGCAAAAGACAGCCAATAATGGAGATATCGTAGTAGCAATGACAGAGGATGACGAAGCTACTGTCAAACGTTTCTTCAAGGAGAAGGACTATTTCAGGCTCCAGCCGGAAAATTCCTCAATGGAACCGATCATCCTTCGTAATGTATCGATTCTTGGTAAAGTCATCGGTGTCTACCGTCATATGCACTAAAAAGCAAGCGGGCTCCGCTTGCTTTTTTTCGTTCTATTAAACTTTCATTCTTTAAATGATTCTATGAGAAGAGCACATTCGCCATCAAAAATAGATACAAGCCCGGACAACTTGTCCCTTTTCCGAATAAGATATCGTGTAAGCAAACATTTCTTTTTGGAAAGGAGTTGAGTCTCGAATGGGAAACAACCGGAATAACAACGACGTCGCAGGAGTTTTCTTTCCTAACCGCAACAATAACCAGGTAAGGGCGACTGTTGATTTTGATGACCTCTGCCGTGCTGTCCGTCGATGCATCATCAATGATTTGGTTGCTGGTGCACAAGATGAGAATGATCGCGGCCGCGATCATAGAAAATGCGGATGCAGAAACTAATTTTTCTCAAAAAATCCCGAAAGGCTTAGACCTTTCGGGATTTTTTTATCTTAATGGATTTCTTTTACAGGTAGCACTCCTGTTATTTCTTTCATGAATTCTGCTTTTTGTGCGCCGGTAATCCACAAGTGCACGACACCTTGATCCTGGCTGCTTCTGATCAGCCGGCCTATACCCTGTCTTAATCGAAGCAGCATGTATGGAACGTCAACTTCTGCTGCAGGGTTGGCCGCATGCTTCCGTTTTGCCTGGAAGACCGGGTCATGAGGCGGGAATGGCAATGAAGCGATAATAACCTGTTTCAAAGATTCACCTGGAACATCAAGACCTTCCCATAGACTGTATGAGCAAAGTACAGAGCTGGTGACATTCTGGAAGTCTTTTACGGTTTCACTGATTTCGCGGTCGCCTTCAAACAGGATGGCAAAATTCCATTCCTGTTGATCGGACCATATTCTGAACCTTTCCATTTCCTGCATGGAAGAAAACAAAACCAGGGAACTTCCATTGGAAGTTCGCAAATCCGTACCTATCTGCTCCCACTTTTGATTTTCGTCATCCCTGATATGTGCTCTAATTTCCATTTGCTCTTCATAATCAAATGGTGAAGCTACCGTGAAAGAAGAATATTTTTCAATCCCAAGACTCCTGGCTATATAGTTGAAGTCCCCTGCCTGGGATAGAGTTGCTGATGAGAACACAAAAGGGATATTTTGTGCAAAAACTTCTTTTTTCAAGATGTCCTCTACCAGGCGAGGCATGATCACGAGTGAAGATTGGACTTCATTCTCTTCAAGCCAGAAAATCCCTTCATCATTCTTCAGGAAAATCGATAGACCATACGCGAAAAACTCGAGGTATTCTTCCATGATTTTCAAGTGGTATTCATCAATCAGGAACATTTCTGCGTCAAATACCAGCTGGTCCATTAATTCGCTGACCTTCTTTTCCAAAGTTTCAGCTGTTTTCCTGATCGCAGGATGCTTAGCAACTTCTTTCCGATTCGAACCCTCAACAGCAGTCGAGTTCTCAACCAGCAGGTCGAACCATGAATCATGCAGCTCTATAATATCCTCGATTAGATAAAGAGATTCCTCCCGGACATCCTGGTGCATATAACCTGTTAACACAGTCGTCAGAGTTTGCGAATTAAATCTGTAAGTCAGTCCTTTTTGTGCTGCGAATTCAAGCAAATGGCCTTCATCGAATATGACGGTACTTGCTTCTGGCAGCAATGGCATCTGGCCCTCTCTTTTGCGTGATTCTTTTGTCCAGACATGTTCCATGTAAAAATCATGCGAGCAAATAATCAAGTCTCCGGCATGTCGATAGTAATCACGATTCAATGTTTGTCCACAGCGATGGCGCCAGCTGCACGTCGAACATTGCTGGAGCGGATCCCAGGCCATCTGGGACCATTTTTCATTCGTGACCCATGGATATTCCTTCCGGTCACCATAACGGCTGAACGAATTCATTGAAATGCCTTCATCAAAAATAAAGTCAGGCAGCTGGTCATGGACATCAAGAACTTCCATGTCGTCAGAAGTGTTGGAAAGCTCATCAAGCTTCTTGACACATACATATTGCTCCCTTGCTTTTGCAAGCCTGACGTCCACCTTGAGTCCTAATGCCTGTTCGAGTTTCTCGATATCTCCGCCCTCTTTTACGAGCTGTTCAATCAGCGTTTCATCTGAGCAGGATACAATCGCAGGCTTCCCCATATAACGAGCATAGAGAATCGCGTAAATCAGGTATACGAAGGTCTTTCCTGTACCTACACCAGCTTCCGCAAACACAATTCCTTTGTTCTTAAAGGCCTGTTCCACCTGGAAAGCCATATAAATCTGTTCGTCGCGCAACTCATAGCCCTTTTCAGGCAAAATATCATAAAAAACATCACCAATGTAATCTCCTAATAAATCAAAGAATGTATCATTTTTAGTGATGGTAAATGGAAGGTTTTTTGTCATTCAGGTTCTCCTTGAAAATTGATTCTGGCTAAAAGCCAGCTTTAATCATAACAGAAAAAAGTGCTGTACGTGAAAGAATTCATTCTGGTAAAAATTCTAATTACTCTTTTGGAATTTTCTGCTATTATTATTTCAGACTGTATAGAAAGGAGTCGTCATATGAAATCTAAAAATTTTATGTACATGACCATATTCGTTCTCGCAGCATTGATCTTACTCAATCTTTATCAGTATAAAAGAATCTCTGACCTAGAAATACAGGCAGGATCTGATTTCCAGCGGAAAGTAAGGGACTCTATATTTCTACTGGAGAACGATGCTGTTCCGGCCACATGGATAAAGATCTTGAATGAAGAAGATGGCGAATTCACATTTGCCGTTCATCTCGGGGAACTGTCTAATCAGGGCAGACAGTACCATATGATGAATGGAAAGATCTCAACGTTAGGTACAATGTGGGATCAACTTGCTGACCATTATACGGACTTAGCAAAGAGTATAAAAAATGGCAGGGAATACACACAAATTGAAGACCAAATCAACAAAGATAGAGAATTTCTAGTTAGGTTGTTAAATGATATCGACTCAATATCAGGTGAAAATGAAAAGCTTTATTACAGGGAGTTTTCTGATTCAGAATCCAAAACTTCTAATATGGTGTGGAGGGAGTATAAAAAATATGAAAAGCGTTGATTATATTATTCGCCCGGAAGACATTCACGATATCCATGGTATCAGCGTTCTAAATCGAGCGGCTTTTGAAAATGGTGAAAATGAAGCCCGTTTGGTTGAACTGATCAGGGATTCTGAACATTTCATTCCAGCCTTAAGCCTGGTAGCTGTTGATGAGAAAGGCGAGATCATCGGACATATTCTTTTCAGCGTAATCAGCCTTGTTACTAACCAAGGTGTGATTCCAACTATGAGTCTCGCTCCAATGGCCGTGAAGCCAGAATATCAAAATAGCGGAATCGGTTCAGCACTCGTCACGGAAGGCCTGAAAAAATGCAAGTCTTTAGGATATCAGCATGTATTTGTACTGGGCCATCCTAACTTTTACCCTAAATTCGGGTTTCAGCCCTCGAAAAATTTCGGTATCCAAGCTCCCTTCCCTGTACCAGATGAAGTGTTCATGGCAATCGAGCTTGAGTATGGCTCATTGAATGGATTGGAAGGTAAAATCGAATATCCCCCAGCTTTCAATGCTGTAAGCTGAAAAAAGTGTCCGTATTGGCACTTTTTCTTTTTTGTGACACTAAAACCAACGACCTATTCACCTAGCAGCAATGCAGATTTTAATTCACGAACTTCCGTTTTATCTGTTAATCTTCCATACGCTTCATTTTCCTTGTTGCTGATTATTGTTGCAGACTCTCCCTTAAACCAGATTCGGTATTCATACAAACTCTCAGGCATATTTTTCTCTTCCTGGATGAAGAAAATCGCCAATACATCTTCTTTCCTTGCCATATCCGCCTTCGTCTTTGGGGACCACTTAATTTCATCAAATGCCTGCTCTATTTTGTGCAGCTCATCTTTTTTGGCAATTATTCTTTCCTCACCGTCCTTCATGCCATCCTTGGTTATTTTTTGCACATCGACCCTGGTTAATTCCGGTTGGAACTTCGGACTGCAACCAGTCGTGAAAATGATTATAATGATTGTTGCGATAACAAGATTTTTCATTTGAATTCCTCGTTTTTATTTTAGTGAAGGACCAGTGAATTTAGTTAATATGGTATAAAGAATGGTACATTTATGAATAATGGCCTAAAAAAACCTGGTTATAATCAGCTACTTTTAATTCTTCCGCTGAAGTAATGACTTCAAGGAAACGCTTATACAATTCCTGGATTTCAGGCAGTTGGTCAACTGAATGAATACTGTGAGTATAGCTTTTTTCATCCTGATAGATGTGCATCTCAATCCACTTGGAACTGTCTGCCCTATTTTGCAAGTAAATAGTCTGTTTATTGGTGAAACGAGAATATATTTGCTCCGATTTAACTTGGATATCAAGGTAATCTCTTTCACGCTCTGGCTTAATGCTGTAACTATATGTTTTAACGAACATAATGGAGTTTATCATCCTTTAAATATTACTTGAGTAAATCTAAATCCTTCCGATCAAAATACTCTTTATGGACCCTGGTCAATTGAAACAATTTAAATTCATTTGTTTCTATCAGTTTCTTAATTTGCTCGGCCTCGGTTATTGCGATGTGATATAAATCCTCATTGATCGCTCCAGTTAAAAGTGCTTTCTCAAGTTCATCATGATCTTTATAGTAGACTTCTCCGTTTGGAATTATGATAATATCCAGAAACAGGTCATCCCAATAAGGCCTTTTGTTTTCAAGCCCATTTTGAAGACAAATATCGATATACCACTGAACAACCTCCCCCCTGGCATTAAACATGGTAGTGACGCAATGGCATTGTCCTTCTGGAAAATGTTGTAGCCAGGTATAGCCATTGTTTACTATGCAAACCTTTTTATCTTCGTATTGGAAAAATAATGGTTCGGTGACTTTATTCACTTTCAATGAAGTGACATATCCTCGGAAGCCTTCATCTTCAATAAGTTCCTGATGAAACTTTCTCTGGATTACCCGTTTCCAATCGGCTCTATCACCGTACCTTCTTTCTAGCACTGGCTTATTCATATAAATCTCCCATATTATTAGTTAGCGGAATATTGTATTCCTCCAGTTTCTCCATAATTCTTTGCTTGTTAAATGCTACCTTGCTGTTATTTGGCAATTTGATCACATTTCCATCGCTGGTGGTGAACATATAATGATCCGAAACAGTTACTCCTTTGGTTTTGACGAAGATCTCCTTCGCTTCCTTAAGATCCTTCCAGCCATAAGACTGGATTTCATTGAAACTTTTCGCTTCATTAAAATGCAATCCCTCGTCATTCAGATAGTAATAATTCGAAATACTGAACATAAAGAAAGGTATACATCCAAACATAAGAAGAATAGTGAGCCACTTGAACCCTTTCCAATCGAATTTCCATTGAACAAACAAATAAAGGAGCAGCGTGACAGCAAGCCAAAGCATGCCGACCATAAACAGAATGTAAGCTGATGGCGGTGTCACATAAAACCACTTATCTTTTGTCAGGTATAGATAATCCTGTATAAAATAAACGAAAACAAGAGGCATGAATAAGCTGCTGATGATCAGAATGATGGCTGAAACAAGAATAATATTCGAGGTATTCTCGGATTTGAAGGTTAATTGGGCCATAACTCTTTCCTCCTTTTACCAGATACCTACTTTACGCGTAAAAGGACATAAAGTTTCAAATAAATTAGATTATTCTTAAAATAAAACCGACTAAAAATGCCTTTCCATTGGCTCTTGGCAATGAGTGTATCCATTTTTTCCGTAGAAATTGATACTTTTATCGCTTGGCCAAACAATTATGAACTCGAACTTATTCTCTTCAACCCAGGAGTTAACTATCGATAACAATTCACTTCCAACACCCTTCCCTCTATATGCCGGCACAGTATAAACATTTGTCATGTATGCGAACGGTTTTGTGATCCTGCCGGGGCGAGGAACCTTCTCGATCAATTCAATATAAATATGTGAAATGATTTCCCCTTCTTTTTCCGCAACCCAAACAAACCACCTTCCGTTTTCCAATGCAGTTTCAAGAAAATGTTGGCATTCTTTTTCAAAAGAACGATACTCAATTCCTTCTCCCATTTTCGGGTAATCCTCGAGTGCAAAATCCCACCTCATCTTGATGAGGTGCTGTATGTCCTGCTTTGTTGCTAAACGAAATTCCATCGTATTTCTCCCAGTATTTAAGTTTTATCTATCAAGCTAACCAGATTCGAAAAACAATTATTGTTTACTATGGAGTTTTGCATAGAAAATTCCTAACCCAATTGGAAACAGAGGGACCAAAGCCAAAACGCGTAACCAGTTTTCGGCTCCCAAAAAATAAAGGGATGGCAGAAGTACAGCTACCCCGCTCCCAATGAGCGCTTTCCAGGATTTGTTGACCAATCCGAATATCAAAAGAATTCCCGATGCACCCACCAGCAGCCAAAATATTGTTCCCGACATCTCCTTGCCCTCCCAAAAATACAGTATTTAAACTCCAATCATCATTTATTCAGCAGCCACAAACCGCCAATGTTTGTGCCTTCAAGTACCTCTATATTCCCTTCCTCATCCTGAAGGCTTATGTTTCCTCTGGCGAAAAGCAGATACCAATCAAATGAATAACCCACTATAGAATGAGTTTTTATTTCTGTTTTTACTGTCTCTTCCTCGATTACCTCTTTCACCTTTACACATTCAAGCGCAAGACACTCGTATTCTGTATGATCGCTGATGTAATCCTTAAATGAGTCTTGATGCGTCGGTACACCGGCTGTAAAAAAGAAAAAAAGCAATACAAAATTCAAAATAAAATAAGATATAGTTAATTTATGATCAGTCAAGATAATCCATAAGCCAATCACTGAAAATAGACAGATCCACAACAGCCAGCTGATGTCAAAAAGCATATTGGCAAAATAAGAGTTAAAAGCCAGGAACATCAAATACCGAATGAGGATGGCAATTGGCAGTGCCTTCATTTTCTCGGTGATTTCCTCCTCCAGCCCTTTCACTGAGTTACTGAAAATAAATAGATACAATGAATACAGAACAATTACACCCATAAAAAAATACTCAATAAAAAAGGGATCTTTCTCCATTTATCTCACCTTACCTGGTAAATTTGAAGCGTTCTAAAGGTTCAGTCTGAACCAGCGGCCATGACCATCGGTTTCCCCGATTGTATTGAGACTTTCTTTCCCATCCAGATAGTAATCCAGATGGAGCCTTTGATCGTATATATTATTGTAAATATGGAAGTTGTCCCTTCGTTCACCAATCTCTTTTATTTGGTTTAAGAGCTTTTTCTTGGTTGTGTCAGGCATTTGGTTGGCAACATGGGTATGAAAAACGCAAATCACCTGGTCTTCCGGTATTTCGGCTGCGATTGAGCTGAGCAATTCTACTCCATCCCCTTCTATTAATCTCATAGACTGGGTAGCGACAAAGTTTGCTGCTTTTTCAAACAGTTCTCGCCTTTCATGATGTTCCGGCCAGATGAGAGCTTTAAGCCAAAGATAATCCTCCATATTTTTAACATCGTTGATATGCAGGTCGATTCCAATCCTGGTCTTCACTTCTGGAATGTTGAGATCACTGAATAGCTTATTTTCACTTTCAATTACCGATGTTAAGTGAACAGGCGAATCAGATTCCCCATAATTTTGACCTGTCCCATAGGAATAGCTATATTGATCCAGGAAAAGCTGCAAGCCTGCACTAGTCCCGATTTCAATCAATGCCATCGGTTTTTGGACCATTGAGAAAATATGGCTGAAAAGGGGGAAAAGGTAAGCACAGCGCCTGACTTCATTGGTCTGTACGATTTTGCTATTTATGATTTGAGTGATTTCATCTGTATAATGCCGACAAAAATCAACGAATGCGGCAAAAGCTTCCTCAGCAGACCGGGGATCATCTGACAAACTTGGATAGTATTCTGCAAGTGGATGCTCATAATCTTTCATCAGCAGATAATGTACCGCCCCCAAAAGCAAATTCGGCACCGGCTGGCCTGCCCTCGCTTTACTTGCAAGACCAAGCATCTCCCGATTTTCAGCAATTTTTAATGAAAGAGATTCATAAAGAGGACTTGACCCCCTGCATTCATGAACAGCAAAATTTTTAAACTTCTCAGAGATTTCCGTAACCATAAAACTCCCCCTCAAAGATGATCAGTCCCACCATAAAAATAATTTCTTCGACTCTTTCAATTCTTCCATTAATCCATTGATCGAACCTGCCCCCTGCTCAACGATGTCTGGACAGAATTGATACATTTCAGTGGCAAAGGACCTTAATTCCTTTCCATTAGGAATCCCCTGGAATGAAGCTTCCACCCAGTCAAGATCGGCGCCTATGATGGTAAATGGATACCTGTGATGCCACTCCTTTAGTTTGGAAATGACCATTTCGTTGCTAATGTCATAGTTATCTCCATTTGTTTGCTGGATTTTAAGGATGTCAAACTGGTGCGAAACCTGGCTGATACACACTTTGTTATGTTCGGAATCACAGATAAAAGGAAGGTATCCTAATTCCTGCATTTCCTCTCTCATTTCTGTCACAAATTCTTCCGCTTGATCCTGTTTTACCTCGACACAGACTCCTATTTTTTCTCCCCTCTTATCTCTATACAAATCTGTTTTATAAAATGGCTTCAACCTGCCGCCGGTGAATTTACTAATGGTCGTCAGCACCTCGTCAGAAATCTCAATTTCAGCAATATTTATGTATTGTTTTGAATCCCTGCCAAAGCTAAATATTCTTTTCCAATTCATTCAAAATCACCTTTCATCAATTGATGACATGTTATGACTTTATCGGCTTTTACCTTCGGATTGAGCTTTTCGAGATAATAATCCTCCGCTTTCCAATATCTATTCTCAAATTTTCCAGTATTCTCCCGAGTTCGGGCATTTTCCCTCTCAAATCTAATTTGGCGAGGGCAGTCGATAAAAATGGTATAGTCCAGTTGCTCTTTCCACTCTTCCCGCTGCAGGAAAATCCCTTCGACCAAAACAATCTTCTTCCCCGTTAAGTTAAGTTTTTTATATACTTGTTGATCCAGTTGATCATCATAGAACGGAAGCACAAGCTCATTGTCGTCTTTGAGCTTTCCAAACAATATTTCCCTCAGATGTTCCACTTCCCATTGAAGGAAATAATACTCCTTCCATTCCGCTTGGCCGGTACCATATCTTTTCGTTCGATCGACAATATGGTCATCCAAATGGATCATCCCGATTTGGATATCGGTTTCTTCCAGCATTGCCGCCATATTCTTTGCAATGGTCGTTTTGCCTGAACGGCTAAGCCCGTCTAAGCCAATGATCAAACGGTCACTATGCTCTGCCTTCGACACAATTTCACTGACTAAATCTTCTATAATTTCCACAAGACAAACCTCTCAATTCAACGATGAAATTCCTTAACTTATTCTATATTCGACCTGATATTTCCTTTTTTCGGCAAAAATATAGCCACCTTAACTGGTGGCCTTCATTTTTAAAGAATGAACATAACGCTCGGCTTCCTCAATGCTTTCCTTTAACCAGATTGGAGCCTTTGGATGCGCATAAATTTCTTCTGCTGTCATCCAATATATCGCCTCCACTTCATCCGGACTTTTTGCAAATGGGTCTCCCGATTCAATCACACAATGGAACACTATGTCGAGAACTTCTCTCCCGTCAGGCAGAACAAATGAACTGCTTCGCAGATAATTCATCTTTTCGTTAATTCCGATCCCGACTTCCTCTAACATCTCCCTCTTCAGGGTCCGCTCAAGCAAGTCTTTAGAAAATCCTTCGTTTTCTACCGTGCCACCAACAAGTGATAATTGCCCTCCAGCGTGTTCTTCCTTAGTACTTCTCTCAATGATGAGCCATTTTCCCTCGCTCTGGATCGCACCTTCAACATTTAAAATAAACATTTTATGCTCCTTCAAAACAATTCCCTCTTTTTGCTTCAGACACCCTTGTGAAACTGTTTCTTTATGACTTTAGCCCTGTAACTTATTTGATTAGGGCGAAATTTCAACATCTTCCAAAAAGTTACACATATTATTTACTATTTAAATATACAGAAAATTCGATAAATTTACGCATACTTTTCCACCATTACTACTTGTATAATAGTAATACATCCAGATTTACCTAAGGTCGACCAACAAAAATCTGGACTTTAGGAGAGTGATCAATTTGTTAGAAAACATGATTTTCGCAATGGTCATTGGTGGATTTGTTGGACTGACAGCACATGTGAGAAAACGCGGCAAGATCATCATGCCTAGAAAAACAAAGAAATTCATCTACCTCGGTTTTCTTGAAGAAATACTTACAGGATCTTTAGCAGCAGCACTGTTGGTAGTCTCATCCGAGGCTGACTCGATGCTGCGGGTATTCTTAATGTCCATTATGGCTGGTTTTGGAGGGGATGCCTTGCTCAGAGGACTGGAATTATTTCGAATAAGCAGCGGTAACACTAACCGGGAGGATATTGGCAATGAAAAAACCAATACCTCGGCCTGAGAGAAAGAAGTTTGCTAACGCCACTGGTCAAGCAGCTTCCAGAGTGCTTGTTTTTTTTTGATAAAAATGAACTTGGGAAATTTTAAGCCAGCCCTTTTATCCCCAAACATTCCCTTCTTATAAAAATCCCTTTTAAATTCCATGCTAAATCATAATTGGAATATGAATCTTCAGTTCAGGTACATCTGTTAAAGGATCAAAACTTCCCGGATACTCTTCCAGATGTTCCAAATCACCATGCTTTAAAGTATATCCATTTTGTTTCACCCAAGTGTACAAGCTTGTATATGCTTCATGCACTGCTGATCCCTTATATCCCAAGCTGGCAAATGTATGCGCCGAAACCGTAATAAGCTCCATTCCATCAGGTATAGACTGCGTATCTTCCACTTCAAGGGCAAGATAATATGTAAAGCCTTTTTCTGTTATGTGGTAAGATAGCCCAATAATGTTTTCAGCATCGACAGCATGTTTAACTTCATTCTTCCTTTTAAGGAATTCGTGATGGAAATTCTTAATTTCTCCTCTGGCCGCCTGTTCAAAAGTGCCGACCCATTTAACTCCAACAGCTTTAAACGCTTCTTTGTAGACCATCTGTGCGCCCATTCCATATCCTCTCCTTTTTTTCATACATTTTTGTCAACAGCCAGGGAAAAGTAAGATTAAAACATTGAGGAGAACCATGATGGACCTTATACTTTTCCAGCTGATCAACAGACTTTCCGGCCGCTTTTCAACCGCGGATAAACTAATGATCCTAATTTCGAATCGTGTACGCTATGTTTACCTTTTCATCATTGTAGTGATTCTGTTCAAAAATCGATTCAACAAAAAAATCGCGCTTGAAACGGGCCTGTCAGTGGCCTTCAGCTTGGCTGCCCAATTCTTCATCCATTTATTTTATTTCAAACCGCGCCCATTCATGAAACGGCGTATTGGAATTCTTATTCCGTCAAAAACGGATTCTTCCTTTCCCAGCAAGCATACAATGCTCGCTTTCACCGTCTCTACCACTGTCCTGATGTACCACCGGACCCTGGGGACAATCATGATGTGGATGTCTGCTCTTACAGGTTTATCGAGAATCTGGGTTGGACACCATTATCCTTCCGATATAGTTGGAAGTGCCTTTCTTGGTTCATTAGCAAGCCTTGCAGCACGGATCATTTCGTATAGTAAATTAGACAATAAACCTGACAATTGACTCAACATACAGGAACGAACTTAATAAATGAAGCCAGCCTGACAATTCGATGAGCAGCAGGTTACAGCTGATTATACAGCTTTGCTTAAAACCTTGATCATGGTGTTAAGTTAATCATTTCTCAATCCAAAACCTCTTAACTACATTGCCATCTTCCTCAGTAAAGCTGGCATCCTCGACTCCGCCATTATTGATTATTGTTCTTGCAGATCCGATATTGTCCGCATCACAAACAACAAGGACTTTATCGATCCCTAATTCCTTTGTTTTTTCCAGTGAATATGCCAAGATGTTCGTCGCATGGCCTTTACGCCTTTCACTCGGCCGGATTCCATAGCCGATATGGCCACCAATGTTGAAAAGCTTCTCAGTAAGGCCATGCCTGATATTCACTACACCCAATACTTTTTTGTTATCGTTTACAAGCCAGTATGTTGAGTCTTTAACCCAGCCTTTCGGAATATTGACCCCTTTTTCATTATCCAGCAAGAATTGGACCATGCCGGCAAAATCCGCTGGGTCCTTGGAAATGACCCATGGAATCATATCTTCTCCGCTTTCTTTCCATTCATTGTAGAAATCTAGGTATTCCTCTTCCAGCTCTATATTAGGTTTTACTAAATAGACCCCATCTGCCACTAGTTTTCCTCTCCTAACAATGATTTAATTTTCTACATTTTATCTGGACTCCAAAAAAACGTTCAGTCTGGTTTCTTGAAGGCTACTAACTAATCATGACGGACACTTTTGGCTTGCATTCTCTCATTTTTGTCCATTACAGCCTTGATGACGGACACTTTTGTCTTGTAGTNTCTGATTTTTGTCCATTACACCCTCGATAACGGACANTTCTGTCATGGAATCTTTCTTTTTTGTCCGTTACAGCCTTGATGACGGACACTTTTGTCTTGTAGTCTCTGATTTTTGTCCGTTACTTGATATTTTTGTTCAGTCTATAGGCAGCCAGCTGCTCTCCCCATGGTGCGACTTCTGTCTCGACAAAGCCGGCTTTTATGTAAGTTGCTCTTGCACCTGCGTTATCCTGGTTGTAGCCGATCATGATGAGCGGAATTCCAGCAGTGTTTATCATTCTGATCTCGTTAACGATCAATTTTACCGCTTCTGTTCCAAGCCCCTTTCCCTGGTGCGCCTCATCGACCATCAAACGATATATCCAATAGTTATTATCATCCGGGTCGATACCGTACATCGCAAAACCCACCATCTTCTCGCCTTCATAAATTCCGGAAGCCTGGAACTGGTCAAGGAACTGGACTTCAGCAATTGAATATAAATTTGAGGCCATAAAATGTTTTTGGTCTTCCTTCACTTTTAACTCTATTGCGTCCTCCCAGTTGTCCTTTGTAATTGGCTTTAAAGTTAACATTCCTTAATTTACTCCTTCACATCTATAAAAATATAAAATTAAACCGATGATAAACATATTAATATTTTAGATAATTTTACCATTAGTTGAAAAATTCTCAACCTTATTGTGGAATTTTTTTCAAGGGCTTTCTTCTCGTTATTCAATGCGTACCGATGAACCTTTAAGAATTATAGAAAGGCTGTCATGAAACCTCATGGCAGCCTTTTATCCGCTATGCCTTAAAGCTTTCCGCATCTGCTGGCAAATTCCTGACTTTCAACAAGTACTCCCTCATTTTCCGCTCACATTCAATGGGATACTGATATCCTAAACTCTCCCCAACTTCCTGTGCCAGGCGGCTGAACAGGTCAGCAGTACGGAAGAGGGCTTCCCAGTTTTCCTCGATGCCTGCTCCTGCATAAGTCGCCTCCAATTCCGCCCATGTTTCAGAATCCAGGTAACGTTTGAACCAGCGCCCGAACTTATTAGGATTGATGCTCCAATCATGCTTTACGCCAAGATACCATTCAATGGCTGGCTGAAGGTAATTAAATCGTATCACGTTGTCGAGCATGTATTTGGCAAAATACAGTTCATCACGCCACAGGCTGTTCGCTACGTATGCCGTATCTCCCCAAAAACTGTTGATGCTATCAGCGTATATTTCTTCAGAAGGCTTTCTGGTGATATATGCCTTATAGGAAGGAGCGGGGATTTTTTTAGCGAAACCGTCTTTGTCCAACAAGACTTTGAAACCATTATCATATTTTGCCGGCAGCTCTGTAAATTCAGCAAGACGTTGTATGTGATCACTGGTTGAAATCTGAAAATCGATCTTTGTTCCATCCTCGTAAAGTACGAGTCTCGTGCGCCAGTTTCCATCCTGCAAAGCCACTTTCTTGATAAGCGAACCAAACTGATCGAGCCACCCATCGTGACTGATAAAAGCATCTAAATCCTCTACGAAAATCTCGAAATCATAGTCGGTAAAGATATCTGTGAAAGCGTGCGGATTGGCCCGTGAACTAGTCAGCAGGACCATGCGAATATTTTCATCACGCTGTGCCCATTCCTGCAGCAGGATGAACATTTCTTGTTCATGTTTCATGTACTAATTTCACCCTTCCGGAACCACTTTACATAATAACTTTATAATCAACATAAACTAGCTGCATACAAACAATTACTATTCGATTCGCCGGCTGCCGTTGTTTTGATTCAACCGTTCAACTTCTTTTTCTAAAAAATCAAGCCGCCGATGGATCCGGTAAATGATCGGCAAATAAGCGATGATGACTATGAGCAACCACCCCATTAATTTTTCCTCCTCTATAAAATACTTTTTATTATACTTCTTTAATTTTTTGATTTATCCTTTAATTATAGGAAACAAGCTTTTAATTATTTGTGTTTGTCCCCCTGTTTTGTTACAGTTTTAAAAGGAACAGTTTTACCTATAACCGTGTTGTTAAATACACTAAAGTATCTGATCGAGGAGTGTACATAGAAATGGAATCCACTTTTAATCAAAAAGAGATAACAGATTTCATTAAAGCAAATAGAGAACAATTTGAAGGAAAATTGTTATCAGAAGCAGTGAATGTTGCGACTAAGATTCATGAAATCCTTCAAAAAGGGAATATTGACCTGTTAAAGAATGCAGAAAAATTGATTGTTTACATAGTTGAACAGCAGGAAGAGGACCTGATCGCTTTTGCTGAACAAGAAGGGATAGCCTGGGCAGAGCATTCTTTGACTGTTGCCTTCAAACTGGAATGGATTCAGGCAATCCGCCGGACGTTATGGCAATTTCTGAATCAATTTGACCAATTGCATAATAATGTTACCAACCGCGAGGATTTTTTCCAGCTGGAGAAAAACATCAATGACCAGGTAGACCAATTCCTGAATACTTTCTTCTTAACTTATACAAAGTACAAGGATGAACTGCTCAATTCACAGCGTAAATTGGTTGAACATCTTTCCGTCCCTATCATCCCTGTCAGTGCTACTGTTGCAGTACTTCCTCTTATTGGGATGATTGATGATTACAGAATGCAAATTATCGAAGAGAAAGTCCTGATGGATATTTCCAGACTGAAAGTCCAAACGCTAATCATGGATCTGTCCGGAATTGCGGATATGGAAATGAACGTCATTGACCATTTCCAAAAAGTGTTGAACGGTGTTGCGATGATGGGCTCTAAAGCGGTCATTACCGGGATGAGGCCTGAACTTGTGAGGCAAATGATCCATACTGGAATCAACCTGGATCAAAAGGCAGATACCAGAGGAACTTTACAGCAGACACTCAGGTCTTACCTGGATAACGAAGCTAAATATTGAATATTAAAAGCCCCTTTGTTTCTGTCAAAGGGGCGTTTTCATGTTATTGCAGTCTCTGGTCGAGTTCAAGCAGGAGCTTATTGTTTTCCTCCATATCCCGATGGATGCCATTTATTTCGGAAGATATATTCAGTTCCTGTTGTTTTACAGAGCCTATCTTTTGCTGTTGAGCTTCTTCCAGTTCGGTGATTTTCCGCAGCCGATCCGCAAGGGAGGTGCTTTCGGCCTTTATGGAAATGATGCCCGAGGAGATATTCTCCAGTTCCTTGTTTTGTGACTTTACCTTCAAGTCTATTTGCTGCATCAGACCGTCAAAGTCGTTAAATGAAGAGAAACTTGAACTGATTTTGTTTTCGATTTCTTCCAATTGTATAGAAATGTTTTGTGATGCATCTGCAGAGGCAGCAGCCAGCTTTCCTACTTCTTTTGCCACCACTGAAAAACCCTTGCCATGCTCTCCCGCCCTTGCCGCTTCGATTGAAGCATTCAGTGCCAGGATTTTTGTTTGGGCAGAAATCGAAGATATGGTCGAGCTGATGCTTCCAATCGTTTGTGTCAAACCGACCAGTTCCTTCAGCAGTTCAGATGTTTGTTTCATATGGTCGGATGCCTTCCTGTTATCCTCAATGACAGCAACAGACCCTTGAACTACCTCATGGATCGATTCGCTGTATTGATTAATCTGTAATTCCATTTGCTCAAACACTGAAAAAAATTTTGATAATGCTTCTTTGTTCTGTGTTAACTGATCTTCCAAGTCATGAATGGACGAGAGGTTGTGTTTGACACTGCTCTGTATTGTGTGAGTGGACAATACAATGTCATGGAATGTCTCCCTCATTGCCCCCACAAAAACAGCAGTCTGGTTTGTGTCCTCTGTTTCTTCCCCGGTTTTGCCAGGAGTACGCACTTCTTCCACTTTGCTGAAAATCTCTTCCAGCTCCGGGCGGTCGAATTGAGAATCTCCTATATAGCTGTACCGGATGACATGTTCTTCATCCAAAATATAGGTGCTTGGAATCGCAATCCTGAAACTATCCCATTTAATAGGGACAAATACTTCATACTTTTTAATGATTTCCCTGGTTTCATCAGACAGAATCGGAATTTTTATTCCTTCTTTGTCAACGTACGACTGAATCCCCTTAAGATTCTGGCCTGCAATTCCCAGTACTTGAAACCCTTTTTCTTTCAGGAAATCATAATGTTCATTCAGCTGGACCAGCTGATTTCGGCAGTTCGGTCACCAAGTGCCCCTTAAGAATATAAGAATGACAGGCTGGCTTAAATAATCCGATAAACGATAATTTGTATGATTTGTCCCAGGCAACAAGAAATCAGGTGCTTGCTTGCCTACGTTCAGTCCTTTATTAGCCAAAATAATCTCTCCTCTATCTGCATAATGCTAAAGCTTGGCTCACAGATTATTATCGGCTTAATTAGAACTTTGTTAAAGCTTTAACTCTCCAGACTCTACAGCATAAGGATTTCACGGATATCCTCTTCTGTAAGGGCAGCTGAGGATTTTTCTTCAATGATTTCTTCAATCATATTTCGCTTTTTCTCCTGCAGCTCATTCATCTTCTCTTCAATCGTGCCTTTTGAAATCAATTTGATGACCTGGACTTTATTTTTCTGACCCATACGGTGTGCCCGGTCGGCAGCCTGCTCTTCAACGGCTGGATTCCACCATAAATCATAGAGGATGACAGTATCGGCTCCTGTCAGGTTCAAGCCTGTCCCTCCAGCTTTCAATGAAATCAGGAAGAATTCCCGCTCTCCGGCATTGAACTTTTCGCATGTTTCGACCCTGTCTTCCGATGGCGTCTGTCCATCCAGGTAAAAATAGGGAATGCCCTGATACGCTAACTCCCTCGCAATCAAACTCAGCATCTTTGTATACTGCGAGAAAATCAGTACTCTTCTGCCGGCATACCTGGATTCCTCGATTATTTTCTTCAATTGCTCAAACTTTGCAGAGCTTCCTTTATAGCCATCGACAAAAAGGGCGGGGTGGCAGCATATTTGCCTGAGCCTTGTCAATCCGGCGAGGATTTTGATGCGATTTTTCCTGATTGTGTTCTTATCAAACTGCTTCAAGGTTTGATGACGAAGCTTTGCCAGATATGCTGCGTAGAGTTTCTTTTGTTCAGGCAGCAATTCCACTCGATCGATGGATTCAATTTTTTCAGGCAGCTCTCCAAGTACGTCCTCTTTCACTCTCCGGAGCAAGAATGGCCGGATTCTGCGTGCGATTGTCTTGCTTGTCAGATGGCTGTATTCCTTCAATCCCTGGAATAACTCCGGGAACACTACCCTGAAAATGGACCACAATTCTTCTGTTGAGTTTTCAATCGGCGTTCCAGTCAATGCAAATCGGTGCTCTGCCTTGATATTCATAACCGCCTTTGCCGTTTGTGTCAGCGGATTCTTGAAGGCTTGTGCTTCGTCGAAAAAGACCGTATGAAACTTCATTCTTTCATATAAGTGGATGTCTTGTCTTAACAGCATGTAAGACGTGATGACGACATCCATTTCCGAAACATCTGTCAATAGTCTGGCCCGTTCGTTTTTATGTCCGTCGATGATCACTGCCTCTGTTTCCGGTGTGAATTTCAAGAATTCACTCAGCCAGTTATAGACCAGTGATGATGGACAAACAATCAGAATCGGCAGGTTCCGGTTCCTAACATCTGCGAGTTCTGATGCTATATAAGTGATGCTTTGCAGTGTTTTCCCCAGCCCCATGTCATCAGCAAGAATGCCTCCGAAACCATAGCTTGCGATTGTTTTCAGCCACTGGTAGCCCTGCTTTTGGTATTCACGCAATATTGGCTCCAATTTTTCAGGAATCACGAATTTAGCTTCAGATGGAAGGGTGATTTCCTCTAAAAATTTCCGAAATGATTCTTCTGCAAGAATCATCGATTGATCATCGACCGAATCCAGCATCTGCATTCCCCGTATGATCGGCATATTCAACCCTTTTCCCAGGTCCTCTGCCTGGACCGGCCCTGCTTTAAGGAAGCGCTGGATTTCTTCCCATTCGCGTGTTTCAAGCGACATGAGCATCCCATTGCGCAACCGGAAATACTTTTGTTTCTCTTCCAGTGCTTCCAGGACATCCCGGATTTGCTTTTCGGGTATCCCATCCATTTCAAACTTGAACTCAAGCCAGTTTGTCCGTTCTTTTTTTACCTTCACACGGATTTGCGGTCTGGCTGGCTCCCTGAATATCCTGTTCCTGATCGCAGTAGTAGCGTAGACCTGTACGAATTTCTGGAGTTTCGGCAGCACATGATAAAGGAATTCATATTCGAGTTCTTCATTGTGCAAAAAATAACCGCCGTCTGTTTTGGCAAAAGAACTTTCGTCCATTAATTCCATGATCACATCTTCTTTTTCAACATCACGGATCAACAATGAATTCACCCGGGGTTCCCTGTCCTCGAGCGGATTGAAAACAATATTGCCATACTGGAATTCAAGTCCAGCCAGCAAGCGATTATTGACCCGGTCAAGGTACAGCTTCGCCACCAAGGGGTCTGTCAGGAATTGCTTCGCCATGTCGCCATCGATTTTCACCTCGCCAATACGGCGCAGGCCCGGAACGACTTTTTCCACGAAGAAACCCATTTGATCCTGTAAAATCGGAATGCTGTCTGCATTTGATTTTTCCAGCATGTTTTTCAGTTCATGCAAACGGCTGAAATCCTCCGGGCTAAGCTCGACTAATCGGGCATTAACCAAAACTACATTATATTTATCAAAAACAGTCAGATCATGGATGCCAACAATTTTTAAAGAATAGTCACTCCCGGTATTTTTTTCAAAATTGAATTCCAGCGGAAGCTTATCATTGGTAACCATGAAATCTTCAAGTTCGCCTCCACTTTCCAGTCTTACATCTGGCACCTTCCTAAGCAGATGGATAATTTGCTGCCAAAAAGATGGCGGAATGATCAAGATAGAAGGATCTTCCTCTTCATTGATAGCCAGATCTCCATCCAGTACAATTTGGGTCAGCAGTATAATGACAGAATCGGTATCATTTTGAAAGCAATGGAGTCGTGGATCGTATTGGAACAGAGGAGAAATTGTTGCCTGCTCTCGTTTCGCTATACTGAGTAAAAATCCCGCCAAATCATCAACTTTTACAGGCCCCAGGCTGATAGAGACACCCAGCAAATCCTCGTGGCTGCTGCCTTTCAGTGGCTTGATTATGAACTGAGTATTCAATATCCTTCGCGTTTCAAAATGCAGCTGATGGCCGCTTGTCCTTCTCGGCTCTTCAGTGAAGATGGCGAGCACTCCATCAGCAAGATCGTTTTTCGTTGGTATGGTCCTGTTTGTACTTCCCTGCTTTTGTTCATCGAGAATCGCAATCAGGACAGACGCTACATGCTGGCACTCTTGTTTGACAGATGCAAGCTTCGGACATGAGCACTCAGTCTGAAAACGTCCATCTCCGGTACTCATGATTGTGACATGGAAGTCATCTGCGCCTGACACGATTGCTTCTGCACGATTGGCACTGTATTCGGTAAACTTCACTTTATCCGCACGGTAAAATGCATCCCCGCGTTTGAAGGAAACAGTTCCGCATAAATCCTTGATGAGTTTTTGATTCAGTTTGATTTCCATGGACTGCTTCCCTCCTTGCAGATGCATTAATCAATAATTATTAGTGTAGACTTTATCACGACATTTGTTAAGCAGGAATGTAAAAAAGCATGGAGGAATTCTCCATGCTTGCAAGGACTAATTAGGCAGATTCAATTGCCAGGAGACGCCAAACTTGTCGACTGTCCAGGCGAATTTTTTGCTGAAGGAATAATCCCCTAAAGGCATTAATACTGAACCATCTTCAGACAGTTTTTTAAATAAATGATCAAGTTCAGCTTCCGAACTGCAGGTAAGGAAGATTGAAAAAGATGGTGTAAAAGTGAATTCGTGTTGGATATTGCTGTCGATGCACATGAATTCCTGCCCTTTCAAGGTAAACGTCGCCTGGATGACGCTACCTTCCTTTCCGGGTCCATTTTCTCCATACCTTGATATCGAGGTGATTTCGGAATCCTCCTCGATTAGCGAAGTATAATACTTCATTGCTTCTTCAGCATTCCCTTCGAACATTAAAAACGGGGTTGCTTTTTCCATGTGATTGCCTCCTAATCTTCATCAGATTCCACAAAGTTTTTCAGTGCCGACAATTTGTTATCCCAATAGATTTCAAAAAAGGAGAGCCATTCCTGCAATTCACGAAGCGGTTCTGGCTGCAATTCGTAACGTGTTTCCCGTCCAATTTTCCTGCTGGTGACGAGCCCCGCTTCTGATAGCACAAATAAATGCTTATTGACGGCAGTCCTGGTTATCGGGAATCTTTCCGTTATCGAGGCAATCGGCATCTCCTTTTCGGCAAGCAGCTTCAATATTTTTCGGCGAGTCGGATCCGCGACAGCCTGGAACACATCATGTCTCGCTTGAGAAGCTGGCATGTTAACCCTCGATATAGGAAGGAAGTGCTTCTTTGACGATCTTATCCCAGCCATTATCCATGATACCCTGGACAATTGTGTGTGGCTGGCCGAATTCAGTAACCGTTTCAGGATCCCAGCCGGAGTGGATTAAAGTAAATTCGGTCTTGCCATCAAGATCGCTTAACTCAAATACAAGATGCCAATCCTTTCCCCAGTCAAAACCGAGACGATTCGGCGGCTCTAATTCTGTCACCTTGCATGGTGAATCACCAAAAGGTCCTGCGTGAAGAATAAACTCTTTGCCAAGTTCCGGTTCGAATGTATTCGGCATCCACCACGCTGCCATCCCTTCTGATGTGGCAACTGCTTTCCACACTTTTTCAATTGGCGCATTCAAAAGAATTGTTTTACGGATTTCGGGTTGTATTGTCATGGTTTGACCTCCAATGTATTTATAACACCTTTTTGTGTCACTTTTAAATTTATAACACCATTTAGTGTTATGTCAATCAAAAAACCAGATACTTGTGCAGTACCTGGTTAAATCTCAATGATAATCGGCAGGATCATCGGCTTCCTTCGGGTTTGCTGGAAAATATGCTGGCCGACCGCTTTTTTGATTCCCTGCTTGATGACATTCCAGCGGTGGACGTTATCCTCCTGCAGTTCAGTTACGGTTTTCGTGACGAGACTATTCACATCGCGCATCAGGTCCTCCGAGTTTTTCACAAACACAAAGCCTCTTGAAATCGTATCCGGCCCGGAAATAATTTTCCGCTCTGCCTTGCTTAAAGTCAGGACAATCACCAGCATGCCATCCTCGGAAAGCTGTTTTCGGTCCCTGAGCACGATTTCACCAACGTCACCGACACTCACGCCATCCACATATGTGTCCCCAGCCGGAATATTCCGGGTCTGGCGTGCTTCACCATTTTCAATGTCAACGATATCCCCATTTTTGATAATGAATGTGTGCCCTCTTTCCACTCCGACAGATTCTGCCAGCAAGCGGTGATGGTGAAGCATCCTGTATTCTCCGTGAATCGGGATGAAATATTTCGGTTTCATCAATGTCAGCATCAGCTTGAGGTCTTCCTGGTAGCCATGCCCAGAAACATGCATGCCCGTTGTGCTGCCTGATCCGTAAATGACTTTGGCACCGAGCTTGAATAAGTTGTCGATGATCTTGGATACATCTTTTTCATTTCCTGGAATCGGGGACGCCGCCATGATGACCGTATCACCTGGATATATGCTGACATCACGGTAATTCCCTGTGGACAGCCTGGACAGTGCCGCCATCGGTTCCCCCTGGCTGCCTGTACAAAGAATCGCCACCTTGCCCGGGTCCAACTGGTCGACAACCTGTGGCTGAATCAACATCCCTTCAGGGACATTCAAGTATCCTCTTTCGATTGCTACATCCACAACATTCACCATACTTCGACCCAGCAAAGCGAGCTTCCTGTCTGTTTTAATTGCTGCTTCGACAACCTGCTGTATTCTGTTCACATTTGAAGCGAAAGTTGAAACAAATATTTTGCCTTCCGCCTTCATGAACGCCTCTTCCAAATGACCGGCAACCATCCGTTCAGATGGCGTCAATCCTGTCCGCTCAGCATTTGTGCTCTCAGAAAGCAATGCAATGACACCTTCTGTCCCAATCCTCGCCATTTTATGGATTTCTGATTGTTCATCATTCGCAGGGGTCAGATCGAATTTGAAGTCTCCTGTATGGACGACATTCCCTTCTGGAGTGTGGAATACAATGCCAAGGCAATCCGGTATGCTGTGGCTAACTTTGAAAAAAGAAACCTTGATCTTGCCGAAATCCAGTTCTGAATCTGAATTGATTTTCTTTAATTCTGTACCCCTTAACAACTTGTGCTCACTGAGTTTCAGCTCAATCAATCCCAATGTGAAATCAGTCGCATATACAGGCGCTTTCAGCTTTTTGAAAAAATAAGGAACACCGCCGATATGATCCTCGTGGCCATGTGTCACAACCAGGCCGCGGATTTTTTCCCTGTTTTCCTCCAGATAAGTCATTTCCGGGATGATCAAATCGATTCCGAGCAAACTCTCATCAGGAAACTTGGCGCCGCAATCAATCACAAAAATATCGTCCTCATACTGGACAACATACATATTTTTGCCGATCTCATTGATGCCTCCCAGGGCAAAGATAGATAAAGTCACATTAAATCCTCCTAAACGTAATCGATTTTGTTAGTATTGCCCATTGATTTTCGGATTATTTCGTCTTGAAGGGGATTTACCCTTACTTTCTTTACCCATATTTAGAAGGGGAATCGGCTTATTGGCGAAAATTCCATTTTATTGGCGAAGTTCACAATTTTATTGGCGATAATCCCCTCTTTATTGGCGATAAATTTTTTTTATTGGCGAAAATCTATTTTTATTGGCGACTTGGAAAAAAACGCGGATTTTTTCCAAGTCGCCAATCATATAAAAAGGCCAATCCACCTCCCGGCGAATTGACCTTTTCTTCTTATTTTTCGATCCATGTATACATATACTGGTCGTCTTCGATATCCTTTGCTTTTTTAACGGTTTTCAGCGGGCGGAATGTATCAATCATCACAGCAAGCTCGAGTGTTTCTTTTTTGCCGATGCTTGCCTCTGTCTTGCCCGGATGCGGTCCATGCGGGATTCCGCTTGGGTGCAGGGTGATCGAACCTTCCTTGATGCCTTTCCGGCTCATGAAGTTGCCTTCAACATAGTACAACAACTCATCGCTGTTGACGTTGCTATGGTAGTATGGCGCCGGAATCGCCTCGGGATGATAATCATATAGCCTCGGTACGAATGAACATATAACATAGTTATGTCCCTCGAATGTCTGGTGGACCGGCGGCGGCTGGTGGATCCGGCCAGTGATTGGCTCGAAGTCCTCGATATTGAACGCCCATGGATACAGATAGCCATCCCAGCCGACGACATCAAGCGGATGATGGTTCAACACATGGCGGTGAAGATGCCCGCGCGTCTTTGTGATGACCTCGTGTTCTCCTTTTTCAGAGACAGTTTCCAAATTTTCCGGTCCGCGGATATCGCGCTCGCAAAATGGACTGTGCTCAAGCAGCTGGCCATATTCATTGCGATAGCGGCGCGGCGTCGTAATCTGGCTGAACGATTCAACAATGAGCGCCTTGGTCATTTCTGAACCATCCGGAACAACTCGATACATTGTGCCGATCGGAATAACGACGTAGTCACCTGGACGGTATGTCAATGTCCCGAACATTGTCTCCACCTTGCCTGTTCCATGATGGAAAAAGAACATTTCATCTCCATCGCCATTACGGTAAAATTGTTTCATTGGCTCAGTAATATTCGCAAAGCCTATCAATAAATCGTCGTTACCGAGAATATAGTCTCTTCCACTTAAGGCGTCACCAGTTTTTGTGATTTGGTCAGTCAAAAAATGCCTGTGGTTCAGCGATCCTTGCTCCTCATATTCAGGCAAATAGCTGCCGATCAATTCGCTTTTAACTACTTCAGTAGGCATATGGTGGTGATAGAGGATCGACTGAGTACCGGAAAAGCCTTTCGTTCCCATCACCTGCTCACGGAACAGCGAACCATCTTCATTTTTAAAAATGGTATGGCGTTTCTTCGGGATTTCTCCCATCTGACGGTAGTACATGAATCCACCTTCTTTCTAGTCTTCTTTAATTTTATTTTTAAGGACTCCCAGTCCCTCAATCTCAAGTTCGACTTCATCGCCAGGATCCAGCCAGCGGTGCACATCTGTGCCAAGCTCGAGGATGCAGCCTGTTCCGACAGTACCTGAGCCAATCACCTCACCAGGGTAAAGCGTCGTGCCCGCCGAAGCACGTTCAATCATCTCTCCGAAGGAATAATAAAGATCCTTCATATTGCCTGTGGAGAGCTCTCTGCCATTCACTCTTGCTTTCATTTGCAGGTCATATCCTTTGCCGGCTTTGTGTGATTCCAGCTCATCCTTCGTTACGAGATATGGACCGAAGGATGTGGCGAAATCCTTTCCTTTTGCCGGACCTAGGCCGACCTTCATTTCCTTCCTCTGAAGATCGCGCGCACTCCAGTCATTCATGACCATGAAGCCAAAAATATGCTGTTCGGCATCTTCCGCTTTTATGTTGCGGCCTTCTTTGCCGATGACACACGCGATTTCAAGCTCGTAATCCAGCCATTCGCATGTTCGCGGACGCCTGATTTCTTCTTCGGGATCCTTGATTGCGAGGTGGTTGGTAAAATAAAAAACGGGAATCTCATACCATTCCGGGATCATCTCAAGTCCGCGGTTCTCCCGGGCGGTTTTTACATGCTGTTCGAAGGCGTAGAAATCACGGACGCTCTTCGGGTTATGCAGCGGCGCTTTCAACCTGACTTCATCCAGCGGATATGTCCCCGTCTCACTGTCCAATAGCGCTTGATTCTGTTGGATATATTTCAAATGTTCCTCATGATTTTCTAGGAATGAGAGCATATTGTCCGGCAAATGCCCATTGGATGCTTCATGCATATCGACCGCTTCATTGCGCGGATTAATCCAGCCGGCGCGGATGGAACCATCTTTTTTCAAAAACGTTATGAATTTCATGTCATCACCTATTTCCTTTGCAGCTCAAAAGTCTTGGCAAGTGGCAATGTGTAAGTTGCGCCAGCCAGCCTGCCGACCGGGTTTAATTTTTCCGAATTGATCCGTCCATTTTCGTACAAGTCATCTTCAACATGCACATGCACGACTTTCCCGATGACCAGGCTGCCGGCACCAGCTTCGTCCTGGCCGAAATGGAGGACCTGATCAAGTTCACACTCTAGGTGGACCTTCGACTCCCGGACACGTGGGGGTTTTACAGCCGCACTTTCGGTCTTGGTCAGACCAGAGGCCTTGAACTCATCGACATCCGCCGGGAATTCAGTTGCACAATCATTCATTTGCTGGACGAAATCTTCACTGACGATATTAATGACAAACTGTTTCGTTGCTTCGATATTGTTCAATGTATCTTTCTTCGCTCCATCCGTCCCCCGTCTCATCGGGGAAAAGCAGACCATCATCGGATTGGCACTGATGACGGTAAAAAAACTAAAAGGTGCCAGATTGGTAGTTCCTTTTTCATCTTGGCTTGAAACGAACGCGATTGGGCGAGGCAGCACGGAACCCTGCAAAAGCTTATATGCGTCTTTCCATTCAAGACTGTCTGTTTTGATCTCCAAATCCTACACCGCCCTTTCGTGAAAAAGCTGGCTGATAACTTGCAGGATGAATTCATGGTCCTCACGGGTGCCAAGTGTGATCCTGAACGCTTCCTTATAGCCGGGAAGGTGCATTTGGCGGACAAGGATGCCATTCTCTGTCAGTGTCTGGATGACGGGAGTGTTCGTATAAGCAAACAGAAAATTCGATTGTGATGGAAAACTCTCAATCTCCAACTCCTTGAACTTTTCACGGAGGAATTCCCGTTCTGCCCTATTTTTTGCTGCGCAATCCTTCACGAAATCCTGATCCTCAATTGCTGCCATGGCTGCCGTCTGTGCTAGCTGATTCACATTGAAAACATCCCTGACTTTATGAAGCTCTTTCGCGATTTCTTTATGCATAACTCCATAACCTATACGCAGGCTCGCAAGTCCATAGATTTTCGAGAAAGTCCTTAAGATGACGAGATTTTCGTATTGTTCAAGCAGAGGCATCGTATCCAGAAAATCCTTGGAATCGGTGTATTCAAAATAGGCTTCATCCATGACAATCAATACATTTGATGGCACATTGCCGATAAAAGAAAGCAGCTCCTGTTTCGCAACAATCGTACCTGTTGGATTGTTGGGATTACAGACAAATACCAGCTTTGTTTTTTCAGTGATGGCTTCAAGCATTGACTTCATGGCATGCCGTCCTTCGATCATCGGGACTGTGACAACTTTTCCGCCTTCTATGAGGACATTCGTTTTATAGCGGGGGAACGTCACTTCCGCCATAACCGCTTCATCATTTTTATCGATATAGGCACGTGTCAGCAGCCGGATGATTTCCTCCGATCCATTCGAAACAAGAAAGCGCTCCGGTCCCAATCCATAATGTGCTGACAGCTTTTCAGTGATGCCAGAGGTCATTCCATCTGGATAGAATGCCAGATCCGCTGATGCCCGCAGGATCGCTTCTCGCACCTTTGGTGATGTGCCATACACATTTTCGTTATCTGATAGTTTCCTTACTGTTGTAAGCTTATATTGTTCCTTGATTTCCTCTATTGTCTGGCCGAGGGCATATGGTGTGATCCCTTCAAGTTCTGCTCTAGCATTTACCTTCATGTTCATCCCCCATCTTTCAAGTCGCCGTTTATGACAAAAGGGAGCAATCCGCCCCCTTTTATCCCGGTCTTTATAGATTGCCGCGTCGTTCCTGTTCACGTTCGATCGATTCGAATAGAGCCTTGAAGTTTCCTTCCCCAAATCCTCTCGCGCCTTTACGCTGGATGATTTCGATGAAAAGAGTCGGGCGGTCGACGATTGGCTTCGTGAAGATTTGCAGCAGATAGCCCTCATCATCTCGGTCCACTAGAATACTAAGCTCTTTCAGCTTCTCGATTTCTTCGTCAATTTCACCAACACGCTCTAACAGCATTTCATAGTAAGAATCCGGAGTGCTCAGGAACTCGACGCCGTTTTTGCGCAATTGTGATACCGTGCTGACAATATCCTCTGTCAAAATAGCAAGGTGCTGGACGCCAGGACCATTATAGAATTCAAGGTATTCCTGGATCTGTGATTTGCGCTTTCCTTCAGCCGGCTCATTGATCGGGAATTTGATGCGGCCGCCATTATGCATAACCTTGGACATTAGCGCTGAATACTCAGTCACAATATCCTTATCTGTGAAGTGCTTCATTTCCTTGAAGCCCATTACGTTCGCGTAATAATTGACCCATTCTTCCATTCTCTCAACATTTCCGACAACATGGTCGATGCCGATGAAGCCTGCGTCATTGACCGGAACTGTTGTTGTATGTTCAACAAATCCTGGCATGAAAAGACCTTTATAATCCTTCCGCTCAACCAATGTATGGATCGTATCACCGTATGTACCGATGATTGCCTTCTTCAGGACACCATGTTCATCCGATACCTCATGCGGCGGCTGGATTGCGATCGCTCCGCGGCTGACCGCTCCCTCGTAGGCCTTCTCGACATCATCCACTGCCAGTGCGATATCCTTCACGCCATCGCCGTGTGTTTTCACAAACTGTGCTACACGGGATGAGTCATTATAGGTTCCAGTTACCACAAGGCGGATTTTGCGCTGCTGCAGCACGTAGGATGTCGTTTCGCGGTTCCCTGTTTCAAGGCCGGAATAAGCTACTACTTTAAAGCCGAAAGCTGTCTGAAAAAAATGTGATGCCTGTTTGGCATTGCCTACATAAAGCTCCAAATAATCTACATCCTGCACCGGAAAAAAATCTTCTTTTGTCTGGCCAGATACCATTACCTTCTCTTGCATCATAAAACCTCCTGTTAAAAATATTTACAATATTTAAAATAATCTTATAGTAATTCTATCCGCTCTCTCAAGAGTGCGATGTAAAGCTATAATGCTTTTATGTGGTGAAGAATTCTTATTGGATTACATCAACTCAAGCAGCATCATCTTCGGATTCTCGATCAGCTGGGCGAAGCGGTTTGTAAATGCTACCGCTGTTGCACCATCGGCAACCCTGTGGTCAAAAGCCATAGACAGATTCATGATCGACCGGATCGCAATTTCATCTTGTTCCGTCACGATAGGACGTTTCTTTGTTTTATGGAAAGAAACTAGCGCTGTCTGCGGATGCTGGATGATCGGGGTTGCGCCGATGCTGCCTCCAAGCGGTCCAACATTGCTCACCGTGAATGTACCACCCGAGATATCCTTGACCTTGAGCTTGTCATCAAGGGCAAGCTTTGTCAGCTGCTTCATCTCTTGATGAATTTGTTTCAGGTTCTTTTTCTCGACATTCCTGATGACCGGGACAATCAGTCCTTCTGGAGTGTCGACGGCAATTCCGATATGATGTTCACGAAGCAGCTGGATGCTTTCATTCTCTTCATCCAGCTTTCCATTGAACACCGGAAATTCTTTCAGCCCGATCGAAAGGGCTTTTATAAAGAAGGCAGTCGCTGAAATTGAATTTCCTGCTGCCTTGATCTCTTCCCTTAAGGTGATCAATTCACTGACATCCACTTCCTCGAAATGGGTGCAATGCGGAATGGTATACAGAGACTGAACCATCTTTTTCGCAATCTGCTTTCGGCGTCCTCGGAATGGCAGGATATCTCCGGAAGTGTTCACAGTATCATTCTGTGCATCTTCAGCATCTGCTTTTGCAGCCTCAGCCAGATGATTGGAATGGCGTCTGCCTGTCTCTTCAGAACCACCTTCCGAAACCTTCATAGCCCGACTTTCGGAACCTGCTTCCGAGACACTCGGAGCCTCCTGTTCGGAACCTGGTTGCGAAACCTTCGCAAGCTGCTGTTCGAAACCAGCTTCCGAACCATTCGCAGCTTTGCTGTCCCGTAAACTGACAAAAGCCAATACATCCTGGTCCGTGATCCGGCCAGCCGGTCCAGTCCCGATGACCTCCATGATGTTCACACCATTTTCCCGTGCGATTTTCCTCGTGTACGGAGAAGCGAGTATCCTGCCTAAACGAACACTGACACCAACGGGAACCACAGGCTCTGCAGGCCTGTCAAGAACATCTACTGCTGCTGGTGCAGAAGCTGTTATCGCAGCTCCAGTTTCTTTGGCTTTTTGCAGATTCCCGTTTTCCATCTGCGCGGATTGATCCTCGATTATCAATAGTGACGTCCCTACTTTCACCGTTTGTCCTTGTTTCAACAATAATTCTTTTATAACACCTGAACAGGGTGCCGGAATCTCAGCGGTCATCTTGTCGGTCTGGACTTCAACCAACGGATCGTCGGCCTTGACGAAGTCGCCAGGCTTCACCAGGTAACAATTGATGTCCGCTTCGGTCATCCCCTCTCCAATGTCGTGGAGTTTCACTTCAACCATCGGCAAGCCTCCTAAAACTTCATCACTTTCTCGATTGCTGCTGCGACTCTTCTCGGGGTCGGCAGATAGTGGTTTTCAAATCCAAAGTATGGAACTGGCGTATCAAAGCCTGTTACTCTTTCAGCCGGCGCTTTTTGGTAAAGAAATGCTTCATCATTGATCAATGAGATCAAATCACTTCCCGTGCCGCCTGTTTCATGTGCTTCATGGACAATGACGGTGCGTCCCGTTTTCTGGACTGATTCTATGACAAGGTCCTTATCGATCGGATAAAGTGTCCTGAGGTCGAGGAGCTCGCATTGAACTCCTTTACCCTTCATCTCCTCGACAGCCTTCATGGCTACAGGAACCATAGCGCCCCAGGAAATGACCGTCACGTCCTCGCCTTCAGTCAACTTCTTGCCTTTGCCAATTTCAACAGTATATTTCCCTTCAGGTACTTCATCACGGGATGATCGGTAGCTGCGCATCGGCTCCAAAAAAAGAACAGGATCGGGATCTTCAATCGCGGCAATCATCAGCCCTTTTGCGTCATATGGATTGGATGGGCATACTACCTTGATACCTGGCATGTGGGTAAAAATTGATTCCGTGCTGTCACAATGAATTTCAGGAGCCCGGACACCTGCTCCATAAGGAGCGCGAATGACCATCGGCACTGTATAATGGCCCATCGTGCGCATTCTCAGTCTAGAAGCATGGGTCATGATTTGTTCGTATGCTGGATAAATGAATCCCAGAAACTGTATTTCCACCACAGGCCTGAAACCATTGGCCGCCATTCCAATGGCAGCACCGACAAAACCTGCTTCACTTAGGGGTGTATCAATCACACGTTCCTCGCCATATTTCTCCTGAAGACCATCAGTCGCACGGAATACTCCTCCGTTTTTACCAATGTCTTCACCAAGGAGTATGACCTCATGCTTTTCTGCCAGCATCGTGTCCAGCCCATCGGTAATCGCCTGGACCAGCGTCAAGGTCTTGGTCTGAACTGCAGTTTCCATCAAGCCTCACCCCCGATCAATTCAAGGTACTTCCGCTTTTGCTTCTCGATTGTCCATGTTGGCTTTTCAAAAACATAATCAAAGATCACTGACGGATCTGCAGCTGGGAAACTCTCCATTTCCTTCACTGCGGCATCAATTTCTGACGCAGCCTGCTCTTCGATTTCTTTTGCCCATGTTTCATCATAAAGGCCTTCATTCTTCAGCCAGCGTTCCAGCCTGAGCAGCGGGTCCGTTTCCATCCGCTTCATTGCACTTTCATTCTGGTCACGGTATTTGGAAGCGTCATCTGCTGTTGTATGGGAACCATAGCGCCATGTCATCGCCTCAATCAATGTTGGCCCTTCGCCATTGCGTGCCCGTTCAAGCGCCTTTTCAGTTTCGATGAATACGGCAAAAACATCATTGCCATCCACCCTCACTCCAGGCATATCATAGGCCAGCGCTTTTTGCGCAATCGTGGCCGAATTCATCTGCTTGCTAATGGGCACTGAAATCGCATACTGGTTGTTCTGGCAGAAATAAACGACCGGAGATTTAAATACGCTGGCAAAATTCAGCCCTTCATGAAAATCCCCTTCCGACGTGGCTCCATCACCGAAATAACAAATGGCTGCATTCTTTGTGCCTTTTTGTTTTTCAGCGAACGCTGCTCCAGCTGCATGAGGGATTTGGGTCGCAATCGGTATGGCCGGCGGGAATATCTTTTTACCATCCGGCGGGACACAGCCTTCGTTTCGCCCATTCCAAAACAGCAGGATATTGCGCAGTGAATGGCCGAACACCATAGCTGCACCATGATCGCGGTAAGTCGGGAACATCCAATCATCACTATCTAGCGCAAGAGCTGTTCCAACCTGGGAAGCCTCCTGGCCTTCGAATGGGGCGTATGTCCCAATCCTTCCCTGGCGCTGCAGGCTTACTGATTTTCTGTCGAGCGTCCGGATTCTTACCATTTCCGTGTAAAACTGCTTCACTCGATCTTCGGTCACCAAATATTTATATTCCTCGGACACTATGTTTCCGTTTTGGTCCACCACTTGTAAAATTGGAAAATCCTTATCCATGTGCTCACCCTTTTTTTAAAAATCGCACTGAATTTTTTAAAGTTAGAAAAGTAAAAAAAACAAACTGAATTCCTATGATTCTATTACATTCTCACTGCCCATTTAGGACGTTTCATATGCGAAAAGAAGCTGTTCCTTCTTGTCCTTGCTTCTATCCGGTTTTCACAGAATTTATTTGCTGCTTCCATTGTGGTGATTCCTTCTCGTTCAGCATGGCTATATACATTCAAAAGAGAATTATAGATTGCTTTTGTCTTTTTAAGGACGCGCTCTTTGTTCGGTGAATAAAGTTCATCCGCTACCTGGATCAAACCGCCGGCATTGACGATATAATCAGGTGCATACAGAATCCCTTTTTCCTGGAGGGAATGGCCATGGCGTTCTTCCTTCAGCTGATTGTTTGCAGAGCCGACTACCGCTTTTACCTGCAGCTGAGGAATCGTGTCGTCATTTATGATTCCTCCCATAGCACATGGAATGAAGATATCGGCAGGCTGTGAATAAATTTCCTCGCTGCCCACAACCTTGATCCCTGCTCCCATTTCCTTCGCTTTCTGGACAATCTGGTCGATCGCTTTTTGATTGATATCTGTTACGTACAGATCTGCACCATTTTCAAGCAGATACTCTGCTACCTTGTAGCCGACCTTGCCCAGACCCTGGATGGCATAGGATTTGCCAGACAGATCATCCGTATCCCACAGAGCTTTGCTCGTTGCCTGCAATCCAAAGATGACTCCCTGCGCAGTCGGCACAGAAGAATCACCGCTGCCTCCATAAACCTCATCAACGCCAACGATACAATTCGTTTCCTTCAATGCATGGACAAAATCCTCCGGGTCGGTCCCCATGTCTGTCCCTGTATAGAAACGTCCCTGGATGGACTCGACAAACTGGCCGAATGCCCTGAACAATTCCGGGCTCTTATCCTTTGTAGGGTCGCCGATGATGACAGCCTTCCCGCCGCCGAAATCAACATCTGCAGCAGCACATTTGTAGGTCATACCTTTTGATAAGCGCAGTACATCTTCAAGAGCATCATCGACTGATTTATAAGGATACATGCGGCAGCCGCCAAGCGCCGGCCCTAATCTTGTGCTGTGTATTGCAATAATTGCCTTTAACCCTGTCGCTTCATCATTACAGAACACAACCTGCTCGTGTTCACGAATTTGTTCAAACATATCCATGTTTCTTTCCCCCTTTATTCCGTTAAACCATGTTAGCGCTTACATTTGTGCGCAAAAATTTTTAGCTGCCTGTCAATAATTCAGTTATCCTGGCTTTGGGAAGGACCACTTGCTTCACTTCCCCAACACCAACCAAACGGCCTTTGGTTTCGGCCCTGACATTCGTAAGGATCGTATTGTCCTGCAGGTCCGTGACTGTCGCTGTAATGACCACTTCAGCCCCTTCAATACAAGGAGCTATATGCTTGACGGTCACAGATCCGCCCATTCCCTCCTCATCATCTTCTAAAAAGGGAAGTATAATTTGTCTAGATGCCCATTCCATGTGATATACCATTGATACCGTCGAGTATACCGGATGGACAAGCTTTCCCTCAAAGCGGGCAAACATATCTGGTGTAACAATGACCTCGATGGAGGCCGTATGCCCTGCTTTTAAGCCATCTCGCATCATATCCCACCTTTCCAAGTTGCAAATATGTATAACGTTTATTTAACGTTATCATAACATTCCGTTAAATAAATGGTCAATAAATTGTAAGAAATTTTGGTATTTTCTTAAAAATAATTCTGATATAATATTTTACCGTTCTTTTTAAACATAAAAAAATCAACCAGCTATTCTTTAGCTGGTTGATTTTTTTAGCTGAGCAGCGCTCTGTCACTTGCCATTTTCGTTCCGCGGATCCGCTGGAATTCATTCAGCAGGTCTTCGATTGTCAGCTTTGCTTTTTGTTCTTCATTGACTTCGAGGATGATCTGTCCTTTATCCATCATGATCAGCCTGTTGCCGAGGTCGAGGGCTTGCTGCATGTTGTGTGTGACCATCAATGTTGTGAGATGGTATTTATCGACGATTTCTTTTGTCAGGTTTGTGATTAGCTCTGCCCTAGAAGGGTCAAGTGCTGCCGTGTGCTCATCCAATAAGAGCATGGACGGCTCGGTGAATGTGGCCATCAGCAGGGATAAAGCCTGACGCTCACCGCCTGACAGCAATCCGACTTTGGCATTCAATCGGTTCTCAAGTCCTAAGTGCAGGGATTCCAATACTTCCTTGAAAAGCTCGCGCCGTTTTTTTGTCACCCCACGGCCAAGAGTGCGCCGCTTGTTCCTTGAGTACGCAATCGCCAGGTTTTCTTCGATTGTCATGCTTGGAGCCGTGCCGGCCATTGGATCCTGGAAGACACGCCCGATCATTTTGGACCGGTTGTACTCGGTCATATAGGTGACATCCTTACCATCCAATTCCACTTTTCCATGGTCAGGAATCATCACACCGGAAATGATATTCATCAGCGTGGACTTACCGGCGCCGTTACTGCCGATGACGGTAACAAAATCACCCTTTTTCAAAGTGAGATTGATATTATCCAGGGCGATCTTCTCATCTGGAGTGCCTTCGTTAAAAACTCTATGAATCTGATTTAAGTGCAGCACCAGCCTCACCCTTTCCTTCAGAAGGAACAGCTACGATCTGCATGTTCTCAAGCTGTCTTTTGACCTTCCGCTTTTTCTCTTTGTAGCTTTCAATCATCTTCGGAGCAGTCAGGGCCAGGATGACAATTACTGCTGTAATCAGTTTCATGTCGCCTGGTTCAAGGAACTCTACCCTTAGTGCCAGTGTTACCACGATCCGATAGATAATCGAACCGCCAATAACAGCGAATGTTGTCCTGGCAATCGATTTTGTTCCGAACAGCGCTTCACCGATAATGACGGAAGCAAGGCCGATGATGATCATCCCGATCCCCATGCCTACGTCCGCGAATCCACCCTGCTGGGCAATCAGTGCACCTGAAAATGCTACCATCGCATTCGAAAGGCCGAGGCCAAGGATGATCATCAGATTCGTGTTTGAAGAAAAACTGCGGATCATCCTTTTGTTATCGCCTGTTGCCCGGATTGCAAGTCCGATTTCTGTTTTCAGGAATGCATCTGTAAGGAATTTAATCGCAAAGGTAACGAATACCATGAACAACAGGATTCCCCATGTACGCGGGAGACTGTCGCCCAATCCTACCGCTGTCAGCATGCCATTGAAGAAGCCATCGATCCCTGTTTTTTCAAAAAAGTCTCTCACAGAGGTCATTGCAGTATCGGTGTTCAACAGCGGCACATTCGATTTGCCCATAATTCTAAGATTGATAGAATACAAGGCGATCATCATCAGGATCCCTGATAGTAATGCATTGACCTTGCCGACAGTATGAATCACACCGGTCAGGCAGCCTGCGATGAATCCGGCAACCATTGCCACCATTGTTGCAGCAAATGGATTAGCGCCATTCACGATCATGATCGCGGCAACCGCAGCTCCAGTTACGAAGCTGCCGTCGACCGTCAAATCCGGAAAATCCAGAACCCGAAAGGATAAGTATACGCCCAGAGCCATGATCGCATATATTATGCCTGACTCAAATGCTCCAAATATTGAAGTAAACAAGTTGAATCATCCTTTCTCTTATTCTTCGTAAAACTCTGCGTTGTCTCCCCATGCTTCCTTGACTTCAACACCCTGTGCCTCAGCGGCCTTTTTGTTGATCGTCAGTGTCAATGATTTTGGAAGTTCGACCGGAATTTCAGAAGCTTTCTTGTTGCCTGATAGAATTTCTGCAGCCATAAGGCCTGATTGATAGCCGATATCATAGTAATTGAATCCGCTGGCAGCCACTGCCCCGCGCTTCATGGAATCCAGCTCACCAACAAACAGAGGGATTTTTTTACCGTCTGCAACTGAAATTACTGACTCCAGAGCAGATACGACAGTATTGTCAGTAGGAACATAAATCGCATCCACACGGCCGACTAATGACTCAGCTGCCTGCTTTACTTCGGCTGATGTTGAAATGGATGCTTCAACTACTTTCGCACCATTTGCTTCAGCAAGCTTTTTCACTTCCTTCAGCTGAACTTCGGAGTTTTGTTCACCAGCATTGTAGATGACACCTATTTTCTTTGCTCCGATTTCGTTCGTCATAAAGTCAATTGTCTTTTTCGTTGCATCCGGATGGTTATCAGTCGTTCCGGTGATATTATCGCCTGGCTTGTCGAATGCTTCAACAAGTCCTGCTCCCACCGGGTCTGTGACAGAGGTGAAGATAATTGGAATATCCTTTGTTGCATTGAGTGCTGCTACTGCGCTTGGAGTCGCGTTGGCAAAAATCAGGTCGACTTTGTCACCGACAAAATTGTTGGCAATCGTTGCCGTATTGTTCATATCAGCCTGTGCATTTTGGAAATCATACTTTACATTTTCACCTTCTTTAAAGCCCTTGTCTTCCAGAGCTTTTTTGAAGCCTTCGGTCGCAGCATCAAGAGATGGATGCTCCGCGAATTGAGTCAAACCGATTTTGTACTGATCCTTCCCTGCTGAACCATTGGATGATTCCTTTCCTCCGCAGCCAGCCATTAGCAAAGCACTGGCAAGTACAAGAGAAATAGCTTTTACTGATTTTTTCATATTAATCCCCCTTGATTTTTTATAAACCGGCTTTGACATATGTATGTTTGTATTTTGAAGACAGCCGGAATGCTCCATAGTTCCCTAGTGAGTCAGTTTTAAAATGAAAGCGATTCCAAAAAGTATGATATCTACTATAGACACCGTAAATATAACGTTATATTAACACCAGCTCATTATAGTGTCAATAATATTCCGAAAATTTAGTATGTTGAGATTTTAGGAATGTTTTTCCTCCCTTTCGCTCTAATATCATTTATTCTTCAAATATAATATTGTTCTTTCGGTTACTTTACCGCTTTTATGCATAAAAGTAAAGGTGTATTTATTATTTTTTTCTGATTAATTTAAATTTTTCGTTCAAAATAAAAAGCATGCCTCTTTTTTGGAAGCATGCCTCGTGAAATTATAATAAAGCTCCTGAGATTTTCAGTCGTTCTTTTGCTTCCGTTACCATCCGATCAAGCAATTCCTGTACAGTTGGGATGTCGGAGATCAGTCCTGAAACCTGGCCGCCATTCATGAACCCTTTTTCTTCGTTTCCTTCAAGTGCACCTTTTTTATGTATGTCCTCCGTTGTCAGTTCTGCAAATTCCTCAGGCGTGATCCCTTGTTTTTCCGCCTCCAGCAGCTTTCCTGCATATGAGGTATTAAGCAGCCTTCTTATTTTTCCAACAGACCGGCCGACAATAACTGTTTCATAATCATTTGCTTGCAATAGCTTTTGTTTATAAACTTCATGGAATGGAGCTTCCTTTGTGGCGATAAAACGGGTTCCCATTTGGACACCGCTTGCTCCAAGTGCCAACATGGAAGCCAGCCCTTTTCCGTCCCCAATTCCGCCAGCCGCGACGACAGGAATGTTTACCTGGGCGACAATCTGCGGGATAAGCGCCAAGGTTGTCGTTTCCAGGTTCGAGTTGATCCCTGCAGCTTCAAATCCTTCTGCCACTAAAACATCTGCTCCAGCAGCTTCCGCTTTTTTTGCCTGCTTAACTGATGCAACGACGGTTATGATCTTGATGCCAGCCTCTTTAAGCTTAGGAATGAAAGGTGCGGGGTTACCAGCTGATAAAGTGACGATTTTTACCCCATGTTTGACTGCCAGCTTGAGGATTTCCACTGCATTTGGCGATACACTTAAAGCAATATTGACTGAAAAAGGCTTTTGGGTCCTTGTTTTGGTTTCCAGAATAATTTGTTCAACTTCATCTGCAGACATCGTTCCGGCTCCAATGGTTCCTAATCCGCCAGCCTCTGAAACAGCAGCTGTCAATGCCGCATTGCTGATGTTTCCCATTCCCCCCTGGATGATTGGATATTTTATGCCGAGAACAGAAGTGATTCCATTCACAAAAATTCCCCCTTCGTATTATTAATGTTATACTAATTTTAAAATTAAGACAATTAAGAAAAGGAGAGGGAATTGTGATTTTATCTTATTTAGAGAAAAAGCCATCACTACACGAAACGGTGTTCCAGGCACCGGGAAGCTATATTATTGGAGACGTGAAGATTGGAAAAAATTCAAGCGTCTGGTTCAATGCGGTTTTGCGGGGAGATGAGGATACAATCACAATAGGCGAAAGCTGCAGTATCCAGGACAATGTAACCTGCCATCTGTATGAAGGCTCACCACTTGTCATTGAAGAAGAGGTGACTGTTGGCCACAATGCGATCCTCCATGGCTGTACGGTCAGGAAAAGATGTATCATCGGAATGGGGTCCACAATCCTGGACGGAGCGGAAATCGGGGAGGAATGCATCATTGGGGCCAATACCCTGATACCTGCCGGGAAGAAGATTCCGCCACGCTCACTGGTAGTGGGTGCACCGGGAAAAGTGGTTCGGGAAATCGGCGAAAAAGATTTAGAGCTGATCCAGCTTTCCATCGATACATATGTCCAAAAGGGCAAGGAATACCGAGAATCGCTAAAAGAAACAAAGTAATTGGAAAAAGCCTGGCATTGGCCAGGCTTTCGCTTTCCCTTTAAACCCACTTAACGATGTCATCCAGTGGCCTTCTAGTTTTCGGTTTTGGTTCATTGACGCGATAACCAAACGCACACATAACCGAAATGCCAAAGTGGCCTTCTTCAAGCAACCCTTCATCTTCAAGCAGCTTGTTCATGTTTTCATAATTAAAGCCTTCAATCGGACATGAATCAATGCTGATTTGAGCAGCAGCCGTCATCATATTGGCCAGGGCAATATATGTTTGCTTGCAAGCCCAATCAAATAACGGACGATCACCATCAAGCAAATTAAAATCAGTCTTTTGGAATTCCTCGATTCGCTTCAGATAATTGGCCATGAAGTCTTCAGGCATCTTCTTCTTATTTTTAAAATGATCTTGCAGGTACTCAGAGTCATATTTCGTATCAGCTTTCGTCCTCGCAAGGATAATCACAAAATGGCTTGCTTCCGGAAGCTTGCCAAAAGCCCCCCAGGCCGTATTCTTAACTTTCTCACGAAGCTCTTCACTCTGGACAACAAGAAATCGCCAAGGTTCAAAACCAAAAGAACTAGGAGATAACTGCGCAGTCTCCAGGATAAAACGGAAATCTTCATCCGGAATCTTTTTGCTCGGATCAAATTGCTTCGTGGCATGCCTGAAATTGAAAGCGTCCAGAATCTCTTGCTTCAAAGTCTCTTTGTCTTGCATATGTATCTCTCCTCCAAAATATTGTTTTTTTTAAACTTATCATACTTCTTTTAAGATTGCCTGCAAAAAGAATTTGCCTCAACTACTCTGCTTTTATTCTCTTTGGTCACTTCTGCAGGAGATGGGGAGTCCAGGATGACTACCTAATTCGGACAGCTTTTCCTCTTCTTCCCCTNAACCTGTCCGAACTTGGGGCTACTTCGGACAGCTTTTCCTCTTCTTCNCCNAAACCTGTCCGAACTTGGGGCTACTTCAGACAGCTTTTCTCCTTTTTCCTCTAAACCTGTCCGAACTTGGNNCTACTTCGGACAGCTTTTCCTCTTCTTCNCCNAANCNNGTCCGAACTTGGGGCTACTTCGGACAGCTTTTCGCTTATCCTCCCGATACCTGTCCGAACTTGCGGCTACTTGTGTATTCCACAGATAACAAAAGAAAGCCATCCAGGACTGATCGTGGATGGCTTGATGCTATTCTAAGATATACGGGTGGTCCATGACGTTATAGTCAATGTCTTTGTGCTTAATTTCATTGCCGTCTTTAAACACGGATTCAAAGAAGCGGGATGCTGGTTCGGCGAGTTCCTTGTAGTATTCACTGAACAGTGCTGCTGCATGGCTGCCGAGCCATTTCTCCGGCAGGAGTTCTTCAGGAAGACCCGGGTCAAAGAAGAGGAACTTCCTGTATTCATGGACCAGCTTTGTCCGTTCGACGAAGCACTCTGCATCGGTCATGCTGCCTTTTTGAATCTTGTTTTTGTCGATGATGTATTTCTGGCTGTATTCACTGATGAATTCCTGATACTTTGCGTTGATTTCAACAAGGTCCCAGCTTTTTTCGACCAGGCGCTGGTTTTCATGCGGGCCCTTGTATTCGGCAACGAAAAAATCGACATATTGTTCAATTTCATATTTCTCAATCAAGTCCTTGACCTGTCTTTCAAGGTTGTTGGCCGAAATCCAGAAGCTGTTCGACATCGAACCGAATCCGCTCCAAATCAGTTCTTTACGCAGTTCGTCCCGGACGTTGCGGATCTCCTCGGGAATCGTATACATCAGGATTCTCCATTTGCCGTCCCATTCTTCTGGCTTCAATTTGAAAATACGCTTACCTGCTTCGTCAATCCTTTTCTGGCCGCGCGGTGTCAGCGAGTAATAACTTTTGTTCCCGATTTTCTCTGCCTGCACCCATCCCTGCTTATTCATGCGTGAAATTGCAGCCCTTACAGACTGGTCATTGTGTCCAAATTCATTTAGCAGCCTGATCAGACTGCCAATCCAAATCTTGCTGCCATAGTGGGAAATATAGTCACCGTAAAGGGTGAAAATCATTGATCGTGTATTCAAGCCTCTGTCATCCTCATTCGTTTTTAATAGTCGTAATAAATCCGTTATAAAATATTTTACAGTATAATCATTATTTTGCAAAAATAATGTGCTGAAATGTGAAAAAACCATAGGGATTTCTCCCTATGGATTATTGAGCAGTGAAAACCGGCTTGCGTTTTTCACTGAATGCGTTCAATGCTTCCACACGGTCTTTTGTTGGAATTGTGACCTCATATGCTTTCGATTCGATGGCGAGACCAGTCTGCAGATCCGTACTGCTGCCATGCTGGATCGCATACTTCGCCTGCCTCACCGCAATCGGTGCATTCTGAAGGATTTCCTCGGCGAGCTCCTTGCAGGCAGCCATGACTTCCACTTTTGGTGTAACCGCAGTAAGAATCCCCAGCTCATACGCATTCTCAGCTGAGATTTTCCTTGCTGTTAAAATCAATTCCTTAGCCTTCATTTCTCCAATCAGCCTTGACAGACGCTGAGTACCGCCTGCACCCGGGATGATTCCCCAGCTAACTTCTGTCATTCCCATCAGGGCAGAATCTGCGGCAATTTTAAAATCACAGGCCAGCATCAATTCGAATCCTCCGCCAAAAGCAAATCCATTGACAGCGGCAATGGTCGGCTGCGGCAGCTCGGCAACTGCGCTGAAAACATCACGAATTTTTTTCACATTCCTGTGCACTTCCGCATCGGTCAGATGCTTTCTTTCCTTTAAATCCGCCCCGGCACTGAATGCCTTCTCTCCAGCGCCTGTAAAAATGACCACTCTTACATCCAAATCTGTATGCAGTTTGTCTACCAGGTCACCAAGCTCCATTAATGTTTCATAATTGAAGCAATTCAATGATTCCGGACGGTCGATCGTGACATATGCGATATGCTGTTCTTTCTGGAATTTGATGTTGTTCATTTATTTCTCTCCTAAATTCTCGATAATTGTCGCGATTCCCTGGCCAACGCCGACACACATCGTCGCAAGTCCGTACCGGGAATCACGTTTTTTCATTTCATATAAAAGGGTCGTCAAAATCCGTGCACCGCTTGCACCTAGCGGATGGCCAAAGGCAATTGCCCCGCCATTGACATTGACTTTAGACTGGTCCAATCCCAGCTCCTGGATGCAGCCGAGGGATTGGGCAGCGAATGCTTCGTTCAGCTCGATCAAATCGATTTCGTCAACAGACAATTTCGCTCGTTTCAATGCTTTCTGTACAGCATAAACCGGTCCCATTCCCATGATGGACGGCTCAAGGCCCGCAGTTGCTGACACCACATATTTAGCCAGCGGCTTCAACCCCAGCTCTTCAGCCTTCTCGCGGCTCATAAGCAGCAGCGCAGATGCGCCATCATTAACACCGGAGGCATTCCCGGCTGTAACCGAACCATCCTTGAACAACGGCTTCAACTTGGACAATTTCTCCATTGTCGTGCCTGGCCTTGGATGTTCGTCGGTGTCAATTACCGTCTTGTTGCCTTTTTTATCTTCATATACAACAGGGACAATTTCATTTTCAAACTTCCCTGCCTCCATTGCCTTTTGAGCGCGAAGCTGGCTTTCTGCTGCAAACTCATCCTGAGCTTCACGTGTGATGCTATATTTTTTCGCAACATTCTCCGCAGTCTCCGGCATGCTGTCCGTTCCGTACATCTCTTTCAGCCTGCTGTTGACGAAACGCCAGCCGATTGTTGTATCAAACATCTCCATATTGCCGCGCGGAAACTCTTTTTCAGGCTTTGCCATCACAAACGGGGCCCTTGTCATGCTTTCCGTTCCCCCGGCAATGAATATATCGCCTTCCCCAGCCAGGATTGCTCTTGCCGCATAGTTGACCGCATCGAGTCCGGACCCGCATAAACGGTTGATCGTTGTCCCAGCAACCTCTACAGGCAGACCAGCCAACAGTCCTGACATCCTCGCAACGTTCCGGTTATCCTCACCAGCCTGGTTGGCATTGCCCAATACAACTTCTTCAATTCCAGCGGCAGGCACTGCTGGATTGCGCTCGACCAATGCCTTGATGACAACCGCACCTAAATCATCCGGACGGATCTGGCGGAGGCTTCCGTTGTATCTTCCAATCGGTGTCCTGACTGCATCTACAATCACAACTTCTCTCATCCTCATCCTCCTCTATTTTGTCGTCACTGATTCCCGATAATCATACACACCGCGTCCGGTCTTCCTGCCAAGGCGGCCGGCTTTTACATATTGCTCAAGCAATGGTGCCGGACGATATTTTTCACCGAGTTTCTCATGAAGGTATTTCAAGTTATTCAGGCGAGTATCAAGACCTACAAGGTCGCCCAATTCAAATGGTCCCATTGGATAGTTCAGTCCCAGCTTTATCGCCTTATCGATATCCTCAGGAGTGCCCAATCCTTCCTGCAGCATATAAAACGCTTCGTTCCCGACAAGCGCACTGATCCGGCTGGTCACGAAACCGGGGAATTCATTGACAATTACCGTTTCTTTGCCCATTTGGATGGCGGCCTGCTGGATTGCCTCTGCCGTTTCATCGCTTGTTTCAAGACCGCGGATGATTTCAACGAGCGGCATTTTATGGACCGGGTTGAAGAAATGCATCACGATGACCTTTTCAGGACGCTTTGTAAAAGAGGCGATTTCCGTAGGGCTCATTGTCGATGTGTTGGATGCAAACAGGCAGTCTGCCGGTGCATGCTGATCAATCACTTCAAAAATCGTCTTTTTAATATCGATTTTTTCCGGGACTGCTTCAATTATTAGATCCGCATCCTTCACGTTTTCAGCGAGGAAGTTCGAATACTTCAATTTTGATTTTGCTGACTCTGCATCGTGGGGACTTACTTTACCTCGAGAAATCCCTTTTTCAAAAATGCTGTTGATTTCCTGTTTCGCCTTGTAAAGTTGTTTTTCATCAACATCGATCAGCACAGTTTCAAATCCGCCCAGGCAGCTGACGTAGGCGATGCCTCTGCCCATTACACCTGAACCGATAACAACGAGTTTCTTCATACAATTTCCTCCTTGTGATAAAAACTGAAAGGCGAGCACCCGAATAGAGGAGTGCTCGCCTCATTTTTTATACGTTAAACGGGTTTAGCGGGCGGCTGCCGTAGTAAGAGACGATACTCTTTGTTTCTGTATATAAATCTAGTGTTTCAATGCAAAGTTCGCGGCCGAAACCAGATTGCTTGTAGCCCCCGAATGGCGTGCCCGGGAATGCCGAGAATGGGCAGTTGACCATCACGATTCCTGCCTGGATCTGCTTGGAAACCCTAGTCGCTCTGCCGTAATCCTTCGTCCAGATTGCAGAACCAAGGCCATATTCACTGTCGTTGGCCAGTTTGACTGCTTCTTTTTCGTCCTTGAACTTCATGACGACTACAACCGGTCCGAAAATTTCTTCTTTAACAGCTTTCATGCTGTGGTTTGTTTCAGCAATGATGGTAGGCTCATACCAATAGCCATTTTCATAGCCTTCCAGATTGGCAGCCTTTCCTCCAGTCAAAACTTTAGCACCATCTTCAACAGCTGATTTCACATATCCTTCGATTACATTCAGCTGATCTTCACTGATGACAGCTCCGACATGTGTTTCTTTATCGAAAGGATTGCCAAGCTTTAGCTGCTTTGTTTTTGCCACGAATTTCTCGATGAATTCATCGTATACGTCTTCATGGACATATAAGCGTGAACGGGCTTCACATGATTGGCCAGTATTATAGAAGATTCCGAACAGGGATCCATCTACTGCAGCATCAATGTCAGCATCGTTGAAAACAATGCTTGGTGATTTTCCGCCAAGCTCAAGTGTTACGCGCTTAAGAGTCTGGGAAGCTCGAGCCATGATATCCTTGCCGATTGGCGTTGAGCCTGTGAATGCAACTTTGTCGACTTTATCGTGTTCGACGAGATAGTTTCCGACAACAGAGCCGGAACCTGGAATAACGTTCACTACACCTTCTGGTACACCAGCTTCGATGCAGATTTCACCAAGGACGATGGCCGTCAAAGGTGTCAGGGAAGCTGGCTTAATGATCACGGAGCAGCCGACAGCAATTGCGGGAGCAACTTTCCATGCCGCCATCATCAATGGATAATTCCAAGGAATGATCTGGGCACATACCCCAACCGGCTCTTTTTCAGTGATATTCTGGAAGGCACCAGGCATGCTGTTGACAGCACCGCGGTGGCTGACGATCGCACCTGCGTAAAACTCGAAATCTTCAATAGCCTGCATAACCTGTCCCTGTGCCGCAGCGAGAGATTTACCAGTATCAAGAATCTCCAATTCTACTAATTCATTAAAACGGGAGCGCATAATGGATGCGATTTTATTAAGAGTCCTGGAACGCTTGTTGACAGGGAAATGGCGCCATTTCCCGAAATCGAATGCGTTTCGTGCTGCCTGGACGGCAAGCTCCGCATCCTCTTTAGAAGCTTTGGCAACGGTGGCGATTTCTTCGCCAGTAGCAGGATTATATACCTTATATGTTTCGCCATTCGCGCTGTCCTGGCGACCTCCATTGATAATCAGCTGATATGTCTCGCGTTTTACCGCCATTGGTTCGAATTTTTGTTCTTTTACTGTTGTCACGCGTAACATCTCCTTTTAGTGGATTGATCGTTTATTCACCTTTGAAAACTGGTTTTCTTTTTTCCATGAACGCCAGGACGCCTTCCTTATGGTCAGCTGTCTGTCCGGCAATCCGCTGGCTCTGGGCATCTCTTTCAAGATAATCTTCAAAGCTTGAATGCCAGCTGGCTTTCAGATTTCTTTTAATCAGGCCGATTGCCTTCGTTGGCATACCGGCAAACCTTTCTGCAAAAGCCGCGACATTTTCATTCCAGTTATCCAATGAGTAGACTTCAGTTACCAGTCCCAGTTCCTTTGCCTTTTCAGCAGGAAGCTTCTCACCAAAAACAGCCAGTTCCATTGCTTTTGCATGACCGATCAAACGAGGCAGGTAATAAAGGTTTCCTGCATCAGGCACGAGGCCGACATGGATAAATGCTTCTACAAAACTGGCTTTTTCTGAAGCGACCCGGAAATCGCAGGCAAGCGCAAGGCTCATGCCGGCACCGGCGGCTACACCATTGACAGCGGCAATCACCGGTTTTTCACAGCGGTCCAATTCAAGCAGCATTGGGTTATATCTTTTTCGAAGGACTTCCCCGTGGTCCATGTCATCAGACACTCCAGCCAAATCCTCTCCCGAACAGAATGCCCGGCCTGCACCAGTGATGACCAGGACCCGGACTTCTTTGTCCCTTGATGCATTCTTGATTGCCGACTGGATCTCCCTGTTCAGCTGCTCTGTGAAGGCATTCAATTTATCAGGGCGGTTCAGGGTGATGTAGGCTACCTTGTTCCGCACTTCATACAAAACGGGTTCGAACACAGCTATGTACCCCCTTATCTTCCCTTGAATTCCGGCTTCCGCTTTTCCTTGAAAGCCTTCATGCCTTCCTTCTGGTCTTCAGTGGCAAAAAGCATATAGAAATTCTTGCGCTCATATTGCATGCCTTCGTACAGAGAATAGTCCACTGCCTTCAAGACTGATTCCTTGATCAGCCTGACGGCGATTGGGGCCTGCATTGCAATTGTATCCGCAAATTTCAGCGTTTCCTCCATCAATACTTCCTCTGAGAAGGTCGAATTGATAATTCCGTAATGCAGAGCTTCTTTTGCAGTAATCCGCTTGCCGCTTAGGACCCATTCCATTGCTTTCGTTTTGCCGACAAGCTTAGTCAGGCGCTGTGTTCCCCCGGCACCAGGCATCACACCCAGATTGATTTCCGGGAATCCGAACTCTGCATTTTCAGCAGCAAACAGCATATCGCAGCAAAGTGCCAGTTCAAACGCACCTCCAAGCGCGAATCCGTGGACAGCACCGATGACTGGCTTCTTGATCCAGGCTAATCGATCCCAGTCGGTAAACTGGTTCAATGTTTCCATGCTGATGGCATCGGCATCCATCATTTCGTCGATATCCGCCCCTGCTGCAAAAGCCCTTCCTTTTCCTGCGAGGACGATGACTTTAACTTTTGGATCATTATCGTAATCTTCCATCGCGGACAGAACCTCTGAAACCATTTGCCTGTTCAGGGCATTGAGAACTTTTGGGCGGTTAAGCTCAATCAGGCCAACTTCCCCTTTGACAGATGTTTCAATCAGCTCAAAGTTTTTATTCATTCACTTCTTCACCGATCATCATCGTGACCAGGTCACCTGCAAAGCTCATGACATCCTTTCCGGACGCCTTTCCTTCTGCTGATTTCATGCCAGCCTTCAGCGCTTCATGATCGTCATAGTACATTTCGCACATTAAATAATATTTGCCTTCCCCACCCATTGGGCTGCCGACAATACGGGTTACATCCATTTTGCGAAGTCCCGGGATTTTGGCAGTCAGCGGTGCATGCGTTTCAAAATAATGCTTGTCAAATGCCTCTTTGTCCTGTGGATGCTTGTAGATTGCGATTAGTTTTACCATTAATAATCTCTCCCTTTTGTAAAATCAATGTTTTAACACCAAAGTGAATATATGCGCAGATTCTTGGAGCTATTATTCAATTGATCTGACATTTTAGGTCACATCAAGGTTGATACCGGTTTCATTGCCTCAAATGGATTTTTGCAAGACTTGCAGTAGAGTATACTGCGACAGGCTGTCGGACCAAAGAGGTTTTCCATTGTTGTATATGTCGAGCCGCAATATGGGCAATCTGCCTGCCACTCACCTGTTTCCGCCATATGCCTCGGCGGCGGGGCTATGCCGAATTCCTTGAGCTTCTCCCTGCCAATTCCGCTGACGCGATCAGAGGTCCATGGCGGGTGGAAAATAAATTCCACTTCTACCTTTTCGACTCCGCCTATCGCTGAAACGGCTTTGACAACATTGTTTTTGATGATATCAAGCGCCGGGCACCCCATGAATGTCGGCAAAAGCTTGATCAAAATGGCATCCGGCAGGACTTGGAGCTCTTCTACCATGCCAAGCTCGATAATTGAAACACTATCGATTTCAGGATCCTTAACAGTTTGCAGTGCCTCGTAAACCTTATCCCTCAGCATCTATCATCACCAGCTCGCTGCCGGATCAAAGTTATAAACCTCACCCAATGTATCAAGGGCCGTCTCTAAATCTGCTGTATGCTCGCCATTTCGCCCATTTCCGCCTTTCATCCCGAAACTCTTCGGCATCTCCAGGTCAAGTGACTCAAACAATGGCGACATCAATTGTACCCAGTTGGCCTTCAGTGCTGCCTCAGAATCTATCAAGCTATGTTTCGCAAACTCTTCACCTTTTGCCCCTAAGGAAAACAGGCCATCAAGTTCTTCAAACACTGCTTCCATGGCAGCTTCCATCCTTGACCTTGCTTCTCCTCCAGCACTGACAAGCTGTGAAAACCAGGTCTTCCAGTGCAATAAATGATAGTATAGCTCCATATTGATCTTGACAGCGGCCTCGCCCAGTGGCTGGTACGAAGAGTTCTTCAATGATTCAATTTTCACTTTCTTGGCCTGGGCGTAAAAAAAGTTCCTGACAACCGCGAATGCCCAGTCATAGTGAGGTTCTGTCAAATAGGTTCCAGGACCATTCACCTTTTCCAGCAGGACCGCATTCTTTCGTTCAGCTGCCGGTCTCGCATGGGCAAGTCTGTCAGGATCACCCGCTCCGAGATCACTCAGAAGCTGGTAGAAAATCGCTGCGTGTCCCATCGTATCCTGGCTGATGGAGGAAAATGCGACATCTTCCTCAATGTGTGGGGCAAGGCCAAGCCATTCCGAGCCACGATAGGCAAGGATGAAATCGTCATCGGCCAGCTGGAACAGGAGCTCCAAGGCAGCATCACGGTAAGCTTCGTTTTTCAGTGCATCTTCAAGTGCATATCTCATTTCTCCTGTTTCCCTCCCCATGACAGAATTTCTTTTTCATCTAGCATTTCCTGCTCATAATGGCGCCATTTCTTTTTCAAATAGCCATAGCCTTTCGTATTGCGGTAGTCCTTATTATCGAGCCTTTGCAATGTTTGGCGTTCCTCGAGCGACATCTTTCTTACATCATCCCGTTTTACCACCCAAATATCGGCAACTGGTTCGCGGCGCATAAAGTTTTCCTGTGCCATAACCAGCGCCAGCTCATGGTTCGGAGCGAGCAATGAGAACTGATATTGCATCGGCGATGTATCTGTCCGCTTGCTGAAGACTTCAAACTCCTGGTAAAATCCTTTCCCAGACATCAATTCATCCCCTTTCCCTGGAAATCAGAAGGCAGATTAATCTGCCCCATCTGTTTTATGCTTTAGCGCTTAACGCGTCGATCACCCATTTATTGTTGCTGTAGGAAATCTCCCTTAATCGGAGTCGATCCTTTGATTTAGGCCCGTTGTTCTTGATGATTTGCTTGAACTTGCTCCAATCTGGCTGCTTGTATTGCCACATGCCAGACTCCTGGTCAAAGTGCATGGTTTCATCAGGAAGCTTCAGGCCAAGTGAAAGGACCCTCGGGATATACTTTGTGAAAAAGTCCTGGCGCAAGTCTTCATTTGTTTTGGTACGGATTCTGTATTTAATCGTCGTATCTTGTTTCGAAGTTCCAGTTGTCGAAGCATCCCCTGGTCCAAAGAACATCAATAGTGCTTCCCACCAGCGGTCAATCGAATCCTGGATCATCGCCCTTTGCTCGTCTGTTCCTTCAGCGAGCGCCATGATGATCGCCTCTCCATGCTGGGCGTGGAAAACCTCCTCAGCACATATGCGTTTCAATGCCCTTGCATATGGACCATAAGAAGCATCAAGCATATTCGTCTGAGTAATAATCGCCGCTCCGTCCACAAGCCACCCGATCAAACCCGCATCTCCCCAGGTCTTAGCTTCCATATGGAATACGTTGTGAAACTTAAGGTCACCTGAAAGCAGATCTTCGATGATGTTTTCCCGTGATTTCCCGAGAGGCTCCATCAGATCCTCCGCCACCCTTAACAGCAGCTGTCCGTGGCCCATTTCATCCTGCACCTTTGCCATGATTCCAAGCTTTCTTTTTAAGGAAGGGGCTTTGGGCACCCATTCTTTTTCAGGCAGCGCCCCCATTATTTCACTAATGCCATGCATTGAAATCAGCTTGATCAGCGTCATCCGATAGTCTTGCGGCATCCAGTCATCCGCCTCGATCTTTTCACCAGCTTCAATCCGTTTCATAAAATGCCGATATTTTTCTTCTTCGGTCAGCTGGTCGAAAGAAAGTGTATTTTCCATGCTGCTTTACCTCCTTATGATTCCGATCCAATCGGTTCCTTTGTTTTATCGATGATTCGGACTGCTTTCCCTTCAGAACGCGGGATGGTCTTCGGACGGTGCACACGCACCTCCATCGAAATCAGGCACTGGCTTTTCAACAGTGATTGAATCCTCTGCTCGAGCTGATAAACCATATCGGAAATTGGATCCTCACCAATCAGGGAGAAGTATTCCTCATTCATCTCAACATGCAGTTCCAGAACCTTTAACGTCCGCTTCTGTAAAATTTGAATCTGGTAATGTGGTGCAAGTTCCGGGACTGTCAGCATGCAGTGTTCGATTTGTGAAGGAAAGACATTGACACCATTGATAATCAGCATGTCGTCGATTCTGCCCTTGACGCGCGACATTCTTACCGTTGTCCTGCCACAGCTGCATTTATCCCTCGTCAACGACGCGATATCTCCTGTCCGGTAACGGATCACAGGAAAAGCTTCCTTCGTCAGGCTCGTGAAGACCAGTTCCCCTTCCTCCCCGTCCGCTACAGGCTTTAAGGTTTCAGGATCAATGACTTCTACATAAAAATGATCTTCCGCGACATGGAGCCCTGCCTGTGCTTCATGGCACTCGTTCGCGACTCCAGGCCCAATCACTTCACTAAGTCCGTAAATATCACATGCTTTGATTCCCAACTTCTCTTCCAGCGTTCTTCTCATTTCTTCCGACCAGGGCTCCGCACCGAAAATTCCATATTTCAGTGATGTATTACGAGGATCCTTGCCCATTTCCTCCATCGTCTCAGCAATGTTCAGAATGTATGAAGGAGTCCCGCAGATGACTTCCGGTTTAAAATCTTCTATCAGCATGATTTGTCTCTTGGTATTGCCTCCAGATACCGGCACAGTCACCATTCCCAGCTTTTCACTTCCATAATGAAGCCCCAGGCCGCCTGTAAAAAGGCCATATCCATAGGCGTTGTGGAGGAACTTCCCTGGTTCGCCGCCTGCGAGAGCGATTGCCCTTGCGACGATTTCTCCCCACATGTCAATATCATTCTGGGTATAGCCTACAACTGTCGGCTTTCCACTTGTTCCAGATGAGGCGTGAATTCTCACCAGTTCACTCTGGGGAACAGCGAATAATCCAAATGGATAGTTGTCACGCAAATCTTGCTTATCAGTAAAAGGAAGCGCTTCCAAATCTTCTAGACTGTTCAGCATTTCAGGAGAAAAATTGGCTTTTTCGAATTTCTTCTGGTAGAACGGTACTCTTAGGGCAACTATTTCGACTACTGACTTAAGTCTTTGCAGCTGGATTTCCTCAATAAACTCACGGCTCTTCGTTTCGATTTCATGTAAGATCAAGATTCCGCCCCCTGTATTACATAAAATTTTATTTATATAACGTTATATTACCGTAACACAATAAATGTGTTATATATTTTAAAACAAAGATAACGTGTAAATAGGAAAAAGTCAATTATTTTTCTGAAAATTTTAATTTTTAGGGAAGGAATTTATCCAACCGGCGGAAAAATGAGTGATTTGTGAGGATTTCGTAGTGATTAATGTGAAATTCGTAGTGATTCCGTGGAAAAACGTAGTGGTCTTTGATAAAGCGTAGTGTTTCTTTATAAGAGCGTAATGTTCGTTGGTAAAATCGTAGTGAATACCGGATCCGTTTTTGTCACCTTCCTCTTTTACATGATCCTGATTTCTGCCTTTCTAACAATCAAAAAAAGGCCTCTTGATATAATATCAAGAGACCATTTGATTCCTATTAATACATGCTCATATACTGTTCGCGTTCCCAAGGGTGAACTTGTGTGCGGAACATATCCCATTCGATTTCTTTCGCTTCGATGAAGTGTTCTAGGATGTGATCGCCGAGTGCAGCGCTGATGACTTCGTTCTTTTTCAGCTGGTCAAGAGCAGCTGCCAATGTTGGCGGCAGATCGTCGATTCCTTCTTCTACGCGCTCTTCCTTGTTCATCACGTAGATGTTGCGGTCTACTGATGCCGGAGGAGTCAATTTGTTCTTGATTCCATCTAGTCCTGCTGCAAGTAATACTGCCATTGCAAGGTATGGGTTTGCTGCCGGGTCAACACTGCGGACCTCAACACGTGTGCTCATTCCGCGTGATGCCGGGATACGAATCAATGGTGAGCGGTTTTTAGCAGACCATGCAACATAGCAAGGTGCTTCATAGCCAGGAACCAGGCGCTTATATGAGTTTACAGTCGGGTTTGTTACAGCTGTAAATCCAGAAGCGTGTTTCAGAGTTCCAGCGATGAACTGGTATGCGGTTTCGCTTAGCTCTAGCTTCTTGTCAGATGGATCATAGAATGAATTCTCGCCGTTGCGGAATAAAGACATATTGCAGTGCATTCCAGATCCGTTCACTCCGAATAATGGTTTCGGCATGAATGTTGCGTGAAGGCCATGCTTGCGGGCGATTGTTTTAACAACAAGCTTGAAAGTCTGGATCTGGTCACAAGCTGTCAAAGCATCTGCATATTTAAAGTCGATTTCGTGCTGTCCTGGAGCAACCTCATGGTGTGAAGCTTCAATTTCGAAGCCCATTTCTTCAAGTTCCAGCACGATATCACGGCGGCAGTTTTCACCAAGGTCAGTCGGTGCAAGGTCAAAGTATCCGCCATTGTCGTTCAATTCCAGTGTTGGCTCTCCATTTACATCAAGCTTGAATAGGAAAAATTCCGGTTCAGGCCCAAGATTGAAGTTCGTGAACCCTAGCTCTTCCATTTCCTTCAGGATACGCTTCAGGTTACCTCGTGGGTCACCAGCAAATGGTGTGTTATCAGCATTTTTGATATCACAGATCAAGCGGGCAACTTTACCCTTTTCTGCTGTCCAAGGGAAGATAACCCATGTGTCCAGATCAGGAATCAGGTACATGTCAGACTCTTCGATTCGAACGAAACCTTCAATTGAAGAACCGTCGAACATCATTTTGTTATCAAGCGCTTTTTCAAGCTGGCTGATTGGAATCTCAACGTTCTTGATTGTTCCTAAAATGTCAGTGAACTGCAAGCGAATGAATTTTACATTTTCTTCTTTTGATAAACGAATAATATCTTCTCTTGTGTACTTCCTAGCCATTCTGAATTTCCTCCTAAAATTTAAACTATTTTTGTCAGCTTTATCAATAAAACATTAGTGAAAAAATCTCGACATGTCGCCTCGGTCTGTTGAACGATTAAACCGGCCTGCCTGGAGCAGTTCTTTGCGAAGCAATTTCCTTAGATCTGCATCGGAAAGATCCCGTCTCGTTTTTTCTGCTTGTTTCTTCTCAGCAGCACTCATGTCTGCCTCTTGTTTTACATTGAATATCTTCTTGATGCCTGCCATGTTGACACCCTGGTCAATCAAATCTTTGATTTCTAATAGTTTGTCTATATCATTCAAGGAAAAGAGTCGTTTGTTTCCTTCGGTTCTAGCCGGAGAAATCAATTCATGCTCTTCGTAGTAACGGATTTGCCTGGCGGTCAAATCTGTCAGCTGCATGACAATCCCGATGCTGAAGAGTGGCATATTCCGGCGAATTTCACTTCCGCCCATATGATTCCTCCTCCTTCCCTCTTAAGATAATCTTATTATATTCAATGTAAGGTATGTTGTCAAACATATGTAAGATTATCTGACATGAAAATTCATAAAAAAACAACAGGACCAATTTAATAAGCGTCCTGTTGTATATTTACCTATTTCATCATTATTAAACCTTTTTCGATCAAAGAATCGATCGCAATGAGAACCGCCATCTTCACATGTGAATAAGTCAAGCCCCCCTGGACATACGCTACATAAGGCGGCCTGATTGGTCCATCTGCAGTCAATTCTATGCTTGCTCCCTGGATGAATGTACCAGCAGCCATGATGACATCATCTTCATAACCAGGCATATAAGCCGGATGGGCAGTCACATGAGAATTGATCGGGGATGCATACTGAATGGCCTGGCAAAAGGCAACCATTTTATCACGGTCATCGAATTGGACAGATTGTATCAAATCCGTGCGCTCTGCATCCCATTTAGGGTAAGAGTTCATTCCTAAGCGATCAAGCATTGCAGCCGTGAACACAGCACCCTTCAACGCCTGGGCAACAATATGCGGAGCCATGAAAAAGCCCTGGTACATTTCCTGCAAAGAATACAGGGAGGCTCCTGCTTCAGCACCGATTCCCGGAGAAGTCATCCGGTACGAACATGACTCAACATATTGTGTCTTGCCAACGATGTAACCGCCAGTCTTGGCAATTCCTCCTCCAGGATTCTTGATCAGCGACCCTGCCATCAGGTCTGCTCCAATATGGCATGGCTCCTGCTCTTCCACAAACTCACCATAGCAATTGTCGACAAACACGATGACATCTGATTTGATTTCCTTCACAAACCTGATCATTTCCCCAATTTGTTCGACAGTGAACGATGGTCTCGTTGCATAGCCTTTTGAGCGCTGGATGCCAATCATTTTCGTTTCAGGCTTGATTGCCATTTCTACAGCATGCCAGTCGATCTCTCCATTTTCTGCAAGGTCGACAGTATTATAGGCAATGCCGAATTCCTTCAAGGAACCGTTTCCTGTTCCGCGAATGCCGACAATTTCTTCAAGCGTATCATAAGGTTTTCCAGTGATATATAAAAGCTCATCTCCAGGACGGAGGATCCCAAACAACGCAATCGAAATGGCGTGGGTCCCAGAAATGATCTGCGGGCGGACAAGTCCTGCTTCAGCACCGAATACATCTGCATAGATTTTTTCAAGGGTTTCGCGCCCGGCATCGTCATAGCCGTAACCAGTTGTCGGAATGAAATGGGAATCACTTACCCGATGGTTCTGGAAGCTTTGCAGTACCCTGAATTGATTGCCGTCGATCCGTTCTTCTATTTTCTTATGCTTTCCGGCGATTTGCTGCTCCACTTCTTTGACAAGCGGCTGCAGCAAATGCCCGTTCTTCAATTGTGTGAACATGTTGCTCTCCTATCTAATAAATCATTTTAAAGTGAAAATCGTTTCAGCTGTCCCGTTATTTGATGGTCAGTCAAAGAAAATCCTCTGCATACGTAGACTTGCTTTTCTTCGTCAAAGGCAAGCTCACGGAGAATGGTCTCATTTTTCAGCTGTGCAAGCAATTTCCCCTCATCGGATGGTACGAGGACGTGGAAAGGCTCCATCATCTCTATGATTGACTGCTCGATTTTCAGCAGCAGGTTTCTTCGGTCTTCTTCACTGAAGGCACTAATGAATGCCGTCTCGTTCTGGGCGTTAGGCACAAAATCCCGATGGGCGATATCCTGTTTATTGTATACCGTAATCTGGGGTATCTGATGGACGTCCAGATCCTCCAGCAGTTTATTGACGGTCTGTTGATGGGAAAAATAATCCTCGTTAGACATGTCGACAACATGAAGGAGCAAATCAGCTTCACTCACCTCTTCCAGCGTGGAACGGAATGCGGCTATCAGAGTGGTGGGCAGATCTTGAATGAATCCGACCGTGTCTGTCAGCAGTGCTGTAAAACCGCTCGGCAAAATCGCCTTCCTTGTCATTGGATCCAGCGTTGCGAACAGCTGGTTTTCCTCGAATGAATCCGCTTCAGTCAAACGGTTGAACAATGTTGATTTACCGGCATTCGTGTAACCGACAAGCGCAATCTGGAAAGCCTTGTTCTTTTTCCTTCTTTCCCTGTAACGGTCACGATGCTGGACGATGACAGACAGCTGGCTTTTGATATCGTCAATCCGTCTGCGTATATGGCGCCGGTCAGATTCCAGTTTTGTTTCCCCTGGTCCTCTCGTCCCGATTCCGGCACCGAGCCTTGACATTTCTACCCCCTGCCCGCCAAGTCGCGGAAGCAGGTACTGCAGCTGGGCAAGTTCGACCTGGAGCTTTCCTTCCTTCGACCTTGCCCTCTGTGCGAATATGTCGAGGATTAGCTGCGTCCGGTCGATGATCCTGGCATTCAAACCAGACGACAGATTGCGGTTCTGGCTGGGCGAAAGCTCATCATTGAATATAATCAGGTCCGGCTCCAATTCATCTACCATCGCCTGCAGTTCTTCTACCTTGCCTTTTCCTATGTATGTAGCAGGATGGATCTTTGGCCGCTTTTGGACAACCTGCATCAGGACATTTCCTTTCGCGGTTTCCGTCAGTGATTCAAGTTCCTCCATTGAGTATTGAAAACGAAGATCATCTTCCTCCGTCGTCTGGCAGCCTACAAGAATGACTTTTTCGAATACATTATCCTGTTCCACATAGCACCCTTCTCTCCTTATATAGCTAAAGACATCATACCAAAATACAATGCCAATTAAAAATTTTGTAAACAGAGGAAAAATCCATTGTAAATTGGAACATTCATGATAAAATCAATATGTTTGCATTTTCATATTTTAGTATCAAGACATCATTTTAACAAGAGGAGAAAAAAGGATGACATGGGAAGTTCTCAGCATGATCGGTACAGTAGCCTTCGCAATCAGCGGTGCCATCATTGCGATGGAAGAAGAATACGACATCTTCGGAGTTTATATATTAGGAATCGTGACTGCCTTTGGAGGCGGTGCAATCCGTAACCTCCTTATCGGGGTTCCCGTTTCCGCGATTTGGGATCAGGGAATTTTCTTTAATTTGGCGCTGCTGTCAATCACAATCGTATTCCTGTTTCCCCGCAACCTTTTAAAACACTGGCAGCGATGGGGAAACTTCTTTGATGCCATTGGGCTTGCGGCTTTTGCGATCCAGGGAGCCATTTACGCTTCCAAAATGGGCCATCCATTGAGCGCAGTAATCGTAGCCGCTGTTTTGACCGGCAGCGGCGGGGGAATCCTCCGCGACCTGCTGGCAGGCAGAAAACCCTTGGTATTGAAAGCAGAAATCTACGCGGTATGGGCGGTGCTTGCCGGCCTTGTCATTGGACTCGGAATGGCCGACAAAGCAGTCGAACTTTATGGACTATTCATTGCCATCACGGCACTTCGCGTTCTCTCTTATACGTATAAGTGGCATTTGCCCGTCCGGAAGCTGGGCGTTAACTAATGGACAGCTAAAATAAGCAGAGCCTAATGATGGGCTCTGCTTTTTGTATGGCTGTTTGAATAACTAGATGATTTTCCGCCCCATCTGGCCGATTGCATAGTGGATGCCATGCTGCAGGGTCTGGAAGCAATCGAATTTGGCGAGGTTGATATTGGACTGTGTAATTTCGATTCCCAGCGTGGATGAAATGCCGACAAGAATCGTCTTCGTACCGATGAGCCGTGCAGCTGAACCGATTTTCTCAATGAGACTAACGGCATGTGGTCCGATTTCCTGGTCCAACCCTGTTAGGTCAAGGACAAGATAACTTGCTTTATAGGACGGAAGCTTATTCAGTGTTTTCACAATCAGCTGATCTGCCCTTTCTTCGTCATATTTCCCAATCAGCGGTACAACAACAACCCCTTCAAGGACAGGGATGATCGGAGAAGAAAGCTTATGGACCAAATCTTTTAACTCAGATGTTTTCTCCTCGACCAGGGATTCCAGCTTCCTGATTTGCTCGGATTCCTTTTTCCGGGCCAGCTGATGGATATTATCAGCAATGGTCACATCGGCAGGGAAGTAATCGATTATACTGTACTCGTGGCCTTCAAGTTGATGCTGTTTGATCTCATACCAGATATTCGTTCCGAATAAACCGGAAAACACACCTGCATAATGGGCGGGCAGGAAGCTGCCTCCCTTTTTCTTTCCCTGTGCGACATTGACTTTATGCTCCCAGCTGTCCTTCATAATTGCTGTAAAAGTTTTCGTCTCGAAATCCAAATCCTTGATAATGGTCAAGCCCCATCCTGCTGAAGCATATGTATTGGTGATCATCTCTGCTGCTTCTGCCACAGTGACTTCTTTCATTTTTTCAAAATACTGACCCACTACAAGGCCCTGGCGGAACCCCGTGGATTCAAACACAAGGTTGGATGCTTCTTCTCCTGAAATTTCTTCGATTGTATCAAAAAACGTTTTCATAGCGGAAGAAATCCAAAAAAGGACAGCATCATCTCCTTCAAAGATGAATTTTCCTGATTCTAAATCCCATCCAAAATCAATGCCTTTAATCGTATAATTATATTCATACCCCATCATTCTTTAACCCCTTTATCTCTGTATAATTGGCTTGAACCAATATTATATCCACTCAGTTAAACCCCATTGTATTTACCCTATTGAGCAAATTTTAAACACGCCCATTATAGTTTGTCCAATTCCTCTGTAAATCGGTCAGATTTTTGAAGTCATAAAAAAAGGATTCCAGCTCAGCGGAATCCCTTTGCATTGTATTATTTCAGAAATGACATGATGGAATTCGGGTCAAATCCTAATACCCAGTTTCCATTGACATTGGATTGAGGCACTCCCATTTGTCCTGTTGCATTGACTAGCCTTTGTGCTGCAATCGGGTCTTGCTGGACGTTCACTTCTTTGTATGCAATCCCTTTATCATCGAGAAAATTCTTAAGCATCGTGCAATATGGACATGTATTCGTTGTGTAAACAGTGATTTCGTTCATTTTTAATACCCCCAAGAAATTTAATATACCCATACGGGTATATTATCAAAAGTAAAAAATAATGTCAACAATGTTGCTGACATTATTTCCCCTTTTGCTCATCCGAAAAAACGAGATCGTTACTGCGCAGCGTCATCAGTTCATGCCGGTCATATTGATTCTGCATAAGCAGGCGCATTGCCTGGGCTCGAATCGACTTCTCGATCACATTCCTGACATAGCGTCCGTTCGAGAACGCTGCCGCCCCAATGGTCGATTTTACCGTTACAAGATGTTCCCTTAGTTTCCGCTCGGCCTCATGGCTCAAGCTATACTCCCTTTCCTTCAGCATCCGCTGGCCGATTTCCATCAACTGTTCGATGGAGTAATCGGTAAAGTCAATGACCAGCGGAAATCTTGAATGAAGGCCAGGATTCAAGGTCAGGAAAAAATCCATTTCACGCGAATAGCCGGCAAGAATTAGTATGAATTCATGCTGCTTATCCTCCATATGCTTTACCAGAGTATCAATCGCTTCCTTGCCGAAGTCCTTCTCTCCTCCACGGCCGAGTGAATAGGCCTCATCAATGAACAGGATTCCTCCCATCGCTTTCTTTATTAAATCCCTTGTTTTTTGCGCTGTGTGTCCGATATATTCCCCTACAAGGTCAGCTCTCTCTGCTTCGATCAGGTGCCCTTTAGACAGGACATTCATCTTGAGGAAAAGCTTTCCGATAATCCGCGCCACCGTTGTTTTTCCTGTTCCCGGATTTCCCTTAAACATCATATGAAGAGCTTGTTTTCCAGCTTTCAGGCCCATCTCTTCACGCTTTTTGTTCACATAGATCCAGGCGTAGATTTCTTTGATCATCCTTTTCATTTCTTCCATGCCAACCAGGGCACCAAGCTCTTCTTCAATTTCCTTTAAAGCTGTGTGCTCCTGCGGGATTGACTTTGGAACCAGCTGCGACTCAGGCAATTCCTTCGTCAACGCCTTCCTTTTCTGGGCGTTCAATACAATGCTGATTTGACCGTTGTTTTTCTTGCGAAGCGGTTGGTCCAAAGATTTCACCTCTCATTCTGGAAACAATATACGCATCATAACTGTATTTGTGATATTAACCTTTGTATTATGAAGAGCATTTTCGAGTTTATAAAATTCTTAGATATTGATTTTGGGAGAGTGAGAAGAGCGACAAAATTCCATTGTTGTCGGATTCTGCGGTTTCCCAAGAAATAAAACTTCTATATTTATATGTATTCAAAGACTCAGGAATTCATTTTAATCATAAACATTAAATCTTTTACTTATCTACCGCTTACCTCTAAGGGACATAGAAAAAACCCGCAGTCAGCGGGTTTCCTTTGTACACTATTCAATTAAGCCTGACCATCGAAATCAATCTGCACATTTTTTTGCGGCGCAAAGGTTGAAATGGCATGTTTATAAACAAGCTGCTGTTTACCTTCGGATTCAAACAGGACTGTGAAGTTGTCAAATCCTTTTATTTGGCCTCTCAGCTGAAATCCGTTCAATAAAAATACGGTCACATTGATGTTGTCCTTGCGTAGCTGATTTAAATACTGGTCCTGAATGTTCACTTGTTTCATGGGCGGGATCCTCCTCTTTTATCTCTATTATTATGTATTCGCTTTTATCTTGAGCTTTCCTTCAATGAACTGGGAAATTTCAGCGAATTTTTTTTCAGCGTCGTTAGACTCTGACATATCAAACCATTCCACATTCATCTTGTTTCGAAACCAGGTTAGCTGCCTTTTTGCATAACGGCGAGAATTTTGTTTCAAATTCTCGATTGCTCCACTTAGGTTAACCTTCCCATCAAAGTATTCATAAAGCTCTTTGTACCCTATTGCCTGGATTGATTGACATTCCTTCAACCCTTTGTCATAAAAATACTTTACTTCATCAAGAAGACCTTGCTCCATCATAAGGTCGACACGCAGGTTGATTCGGCTGTAAAGCAGCTCCCTCTCCATTGTCAGCCCAATGATCGCTGTATCATACACCATCTCTGGCGACTGGTTTGCCTGCAGTTCTCCAGCAGTTTTACCCGTACAGTGGATGATTTCAAGCGCCCTGATGACGCGGCGGATATTATTGGGATGAATTCTGGAGGCGCTATCCGGGTCAACACTTTCCAGTTTCCCATGTAAATATTCCGGGCCTTTTTCTTCCGCCTCTTCCTCTAACCCGCTGCGGAAATCAAGGTCTGAAGGTGCTTCGGTAAAATGATAATCATAAATGGCGGACTGAATATATAAACCGGTCCCGCCTACAATCATCGGCATTTTTCCGCGTCCGCTGATTTCCTGTATTTTCTTTCTGACGATTTCCTGGAACTCCGCTGTTGAAAAGTTTTCATTGGGTTCCTTCACGTCAATCAGATGATGGCGGATTCCTTCCTTTTCTTCCTGGCTGATCTTAGCTGTGCCGATATCCATGCCTTTGTAAATTTGCATGGAATCCCCGCTGATGATTTCGCCATTGTACTTTTTCGCAAGTTCGATGCTTAACTTTGTTTTGCCAACAGCAGTTGGCCCAATTAATACAATCAGTTTCTGTTTCTCATCCAAAAAATTTCACACTGCCTTTTCATTGAGGGTGTCAGATACCATTCCCTGACATCATAAGTTTATTTTACCATTAAGTAGAAAGCAGTTGAACATCTATGCATTATACCCCTATTTTACAAGTATTATTCTCCTATATCATTTCTTGATAAAATTTTCCTCAACCTTTACAGTTAGATAACGATTCGGTAACAAAAGCCCTTACACCCCCAAAATCATGATAGTTTAATAGAAGTTTATGATGGTTTAATAATTTTTAGGGAACTGGGTGAACAAATATGTTATCAACTACAGAAATCGGAATTGATTTAGGTACTGCCAATACTCTAGTATATAGTAAAAATAAAGGTGTCGCTCTCAACGAGCCTTCAGTTGTGGCGATTGATACTGAAACGAAAAATGTTCTTGCGGTCGGCAAGGAAGCGAAGGAAATGATCGGAAAGACCCCTGGCAAGATCGTTGCCATCCGTCCATTGAAAGACGGTGTGATTGCAGATTTTGATGTGACAACCGAAATGCTGAAACAAATCATGAAGAAAGCTTCCAAAAAAGGCGGTTTTTCACTACGCAAACCAGATGTGGTCGTCTGTACTCCTTCTGGATCAACAAGCGTCGAACGTCGTGCAATACAGGATGCTGTTAGGAACGCTGGCGCAAAAAAGGTCCATCTGATTGAGGAGCCTGTAGCGGCAGCAATCGGTGCTGGCCTTCCGGTTGATGAACCAGTGGCGAACGTTGTTGTCGATATTGGCGGAGGTACGACTGAAGTAGCGATCATCTCTTACGGAGGCGTCGTTGCCTGCCACTCCATCCGGATCGCCGGAGACAGACTGGACGAGGATATCGTTCAATATGTACGCAAGGAATACAATGTACTGATTGGGGAAAGAACTGCAGAGCGAATCAAAATGGAAATCGGATACGCGCTTGTGGACCATGAGAAAATGGAAATGGACATCCGCGGCCGTGACCTCGTAACAGGACTTCCAAAGACTGTTACACTCAATTCATTTGAAATCAGGGATGCTATCAAGGAATCCCTCCTTCATATCATGGAAGCCATTCGTGCGACTTTAGAGGATTGCCCTGCTGAACTGAGCGGTGATATCGTCGACCGCGGCGTCATCCTTTCAGGAGGCGGCGCATTGCTGAACGGCATACAGGACTGGCTAGGAAGCGAAATGGTGGTACCAGTCCATATCGCTCCAAATCCGCTGGAATCTGTAGCAATCGGAACCGGCAAAGCCTTGCAGTATATCCATAAACTTCAGCCAGCTGTAAGATAAACTCAATATCAAGGAAAAGACCGCTATGAAGGAAAATAGCGGTCTTTTATTATGACTGTGAAGCTGTATCCAAAAAGCCTCTTCAGGAGGTTCACTCAGATTGCTGCTTCCTAATTCTGTTGAAATAAAGGAAAACCGGAAGTGGAATGACAATAAAACCAAGGCTCTTGATGATTTGATTAATTGATCTGTCTTTTTCCCGCTTTTGTTCCTCTTTTACATAAACTTCATAATTACTACGCATTTCTTCTTCGCTTATTTCCGTTTTTGAACCTTCGATTTTACCTACTAATGTATTCTGCTTATAATCCGTATAACTTTGATAATAGCCTGTTGGGCTTGCAAGATCTGCCGCTGCCATGAAAATGGACACCCCTCCACCAATAACCATCATCAATGTTGCAAATAAAACCAGATAAGTGTATAAATGTCTAACCACTTTTTCTCCCCCCTGCTCCTTATTTTTGACCGCAAATGCAACGATGAAAATCAATACAACTACTGGCATGAATGTGAATAATAACGAAAACACTAACAATGCATCGCCCCCTTTCTTCTATCATATAAAAAACAGATGAAACGGATGATTATTTTGAATTATTTTTCTATTGGTGTAATATTACACTAAATTACACTGGAAATAAAGTGTTTTTTATCCTTTAAATGAAATTTTATTGTATAAAAAAACAGTGTCTCCTTGTGGGAAACACTGTTTCTGACACTACATCACTCTTTTGAACATCTTTTCCATTTCATATGTTGAATAATGGACGATGATGGGTCTGCCGTGGGGGCATGTGAACGGGTCTGATGAGCGGCGGAGTTCATCAAGCAGGGCCTGGATTTCATCCATCCGCAAATGATGATTCGCTTTGATGGATGCTTTGCAGCTCATCATGATTGCCGCTTCCTCCCTCAGCTTTTTAATGTCCACCTTTTTCATCAGCAAAAGCTGTTCAATCATGTCCTCGATCAGCTCTTGTTCCTCTCCGTGAGGGAGCCACTGAGGATGTGAGCGGACGATGAAACTGTTGTAGCCAAATGGCTCCAGGAATACACCGACCTTCTCAAGCTCATGCTGGTATTCACTAATTTTAATGCATTCATCGGCTGAATATTCAAGGGTGATCGGCACGAGCATTTCCTGCAGCTCCGTCGCCACTTGTCCTACCTTTTCCCTGAAATATTCATATTTGATCCGTTCCTGGGCAGCATGCTGGTCAATGATATATAAGCCACGGTCATTCTGGGCAAGTATATATGTTCCGTGCATCTGTCCGATTGGATATAAAGGAGGAACGCGGGACGCAAATACCTGTGATGGAGATTCTTGCTCTTCGATCGAGTCCTCGTTTTCATCCACGCTTGTGATTTGAACATCATGATGTTCTTCCTGCGAGTTAAACTTCATGTCCAAGAAGGGCTCCTGGGCAACAAAAGCATTTTGCCAGTTTGGCGGCTCAGTTTTAGGAAATTCATGCTGTCCTGCTGCTTTGTAGCGCTCGCCCAGATCTGCCACTTTTCCCTCGACGAATGGATTGCTGGCCAAAGGAGGTTGTCCATTAGCCTGCTGGTTAGCAGGATGTTCCATGTGGTCAAGCTCCATAAAAGTTTGTTCCGATTTTGGCTTTTCCTGTTTCTGGGCAACAAACCCTGCTGGAATCAGCTCTTTCGTCTTGAAAGCATCCTTGATCACACTGGACACGAGGTGATTAAGTTCCTGTTCCTTGCTCAATCGAACCTCCATTTTTGAAGGATGGACGTTCACGTCAATGAGCAGCGGGTCCATTTCGATATTCAGCAGGACGACAGGATAACGCCCGATTGGGAGCAGGGTATGATACCCTTCCTGAATAGCTTTCACCAGCGCATAATTCTTAATGAAACGTCCATTGATCATTGTCGATATATAGTTCCTCGATGCCCTTGTGATCTCAGGCATAGAAATATAGCCGCTTATTTTATAATCCAGTGACTCCCCTGAAATGGGAATCATCGATTTGATCATATTGATGCCATATATGGCTGCGAGCACCTGGCGGACGTCTCCATTTCCGGTGGTCTTTAGTAGCTGTCGTCCATTGTGGACAAGCCTGAATGAGATATTCGGGTTCGCCAGTGCGAGGCGATTCACGACATCGGTGATATTGCCAAGCTCGGTATGGATGGTCTTCATATATTTGAGGCGTGCCGGTGTGTTGAAAAACAGGTCAGAGATACTGATATCCGTTCCTTTTCGGCTGTCTGCTTTTTCTATCGATTGTACTTTGCCGCCTTCAATCAACACTTTATTGCCTTCCATTCCAGTGGAAGTCTTCATTTCCAGTCTTGACACAGAGGCGATACTTGGCAGTGCCTCTCCCCTGAACCCGAGCGTCCGGATTCGGAACAAGTCGTTCTCATTCTTGATTTTGCTGGTAGCATGCCTCTGGAAGGCGACTAGGACATCGTCTTCCTCAATGCCATCACCATTATCCGTGATCCGAATCCTCGCGAGACCTGCTTCTTCCAGATCGATTTCAATCACAGTACTGTTGGCATCAATCGCGTTCTCGAGCAGTTCCTTTACGACGGAAGCCGGCCGTTCTACAACTTCACCGGCTGCGATTTTATTCGATAGAGCATCATCGAGCTGCATGATTTTTCCCATTTCTTCACCTCCAGAGTTCATGGAACCAGGATTGCTGCGGAGCAATCTTGCGTTAAAAAAATCTACTATTGCTCATTACTTCCGAAGCTTTTTTTGCAATTCATAAAGCATATTCATCGCCTGCAACGGGGTCATGTCCAGAATTTCTAGTCCTGTCAACTGATCGAGGACCTGCTTTTCCTTCTTGCTTGCCCTACTGGTTTTCTGTTGTCCAGGCTCTTCATCGAAAAATGATAGTTGTGCTGCAGCGGCTGTTTCCCTGGCCTGAAGCACACTTTGATCTTCCTCCACTGTTTCCGGTACTGCATCCTGGATATTTTCATGTTTAATATTAATGGAAACCTGATTGTCTGTCTGCTCAAGGATCTGCAGAATTTCCGCAGCTCGTTCGATCAGCTCCGGCGGCAATTCGGCCAGCTGAGCAACGTGAATACCGTAACTTTTATCTGCGGCGCCTTCCCTGATTTTATGGAGGAAAACGACCTTGCCGTTTTGCTCCACCGCGCTGACATGGACATTTTTCAATTTATGCAAATCCATTTCAAGGGTAGTCAATTCATGATAATGCGTAGAGAACAATGTTTTCGCGCCTATTTTATCATGGATGTATTCTATCATTGCCTGTGCAAGAGCCATACCATCATATGTGGAGGTTCCCCTGCCAATCTCATCGAACAGGATCAGGCTGTCGCTTGAGGCATTGATGATCGCGTTCCTCGCTTCAAGCATTTCGACCATGAAGGTACTTTGACCCGAAACAAGATCGTCAGCGGCCCCGATTCTGGTGAACACCTGGTCAAAAATCGGCAGCTCCGCCTCGGCAGCAGGGACAAAACAGCCAATTTGGGCCATGATGGCTGTCAATGCCACCTGGCGCATATAAGTGCTTTTACCAGACATATTCGGACCGGTGATTAGCAGGACTTCTCGTCCATTATCCATATAGCAGTCATTAGGTACATATTCCTGCACGTCCATGACTTTTTCGACCACGGGGTGGCGTCCGTCCTTCAGATAAATTTTTCTGTCAGCAGAGAATACTGGTCTGGCATAATGCCTTTGTTCACTGAGCTCTGCGAACCCAAGCAGGACATCCAGTTCACTGAGGGCCTTCGCAAGTCCCTGCAATCTCGGAATATATTCTTTGATTGTCTCACGGATGCCTGTGAATAGCTGGTACTCAAGTTCGACACTTTTTTCCTCGGCTGCAAGGATCAATTCTTCCTTTTCCTTCAGCTCAGGTGTGATGAAACGCTCTGCATTCGAAAGAGTCTGCTTTCTTTCATACTGCCCTTCCTGCAGTAAATGCAAATTCGCCCTGGTCACTTCGATGTAGTAGCCAAACACCCGGTTATAGCCTACTTTAAGCGATTTAATCCCTGTTTTTTCGCGCTCCTCGCGCTCAAGCATCGCAATCCATGTCTTCCCATTGCGGCTGGCATCACGATACTGATCCAGCTGCTGGTCATAACCATCACGAATGATGTTCCCCTCTTTTACAGAGATAGGAGGATTTTCCACGATTGCCTGTTCAAGCAAATCGGCCGCTTCCTCACAAGGATCAAGCCTCTCAGCCATCCTGGAAGCTTCTTCGTGATGAAGGTTCTCCAAAATATCTTTCAGCACCGGCACCTGCAGCAATGATCTTTTCAGCTGCATCAAGTCTCTTGGGTTCAAATTGCCAAAAGCAACGCGGCCTGCCAGACGTTCCAAATCGTATACGTCCTTCAGTTTTTCCCGCAACTCCTGGCGTTCAAAAAACTGACCGACGAATAATTTGACCAAATCCTGCCTGCGGCCAATCTCGGACTTGTCAATCAGCGGCCTGTTGATCCATTGCTTCAGCATCCTTCCGCCCATCGCTGTCATCGTCTCATCGAGCAGCCACAAAAGCGTGCCTTTTTTCGCTGTGGACCGGATTGTTTCAGTCAGCTCTAAATTTCGTTTGGAAAAATAATCGATCTTCATATATTGCTGAACGTGGTAAACTGTAACTTTTTGCAGGTGATCAAGGCTTCGCTTCTGGGTTCGGTACAGATAATTGAACAATCTTGAGGCAGTGGTGTTCAGTGCCTCATGATCCAGTTCCGTAAACAAATCTGAAAAACTCTCTTTTACTTCACTGTTATCCTCAATTGAAAGGGCCAGTATGGAGCGTTCCTTGAGCTTTTTCTGGATTTCCGGAGAAAGTGTGCTTTCAATGACCACTTCCTTTGCCCCCGACATCGATAATTCATTAATCAATTCATCAATACTTCCATTAATCAATGTGGCCCTGCTTTCTCCTGTTGAAAGGTCGCTGCAGGCAAATCCGTACTGATTAGTTGAAAATACCGATACAGTGGCAATGAAATTATTCTCTTTTTCCAGTAGACCTCGGCCTTCCATCACCGTTCCAGGCGTGATCAACTGGACCACTTCCCGTTTAACGACGCCTTTGGCTGTCTTCGGGTCTTCAGTCTGTTCACAGATGGCGACTTTATAGCCTTTGTTTATCAACTGTTCGATGTAGTTAGGAGCAGAATGGTAAGGCACCCCGCACATCGGAATCCGCTCCTCACCGCCGCCCTCTCTGCTGGTAAGTGTGATCTCAAGCTCCTGGGATGCCTTCAGCGCATCCTCAAAGAACATTTCATAAAAATCTCCCAGACGGAAAAATAAAAAGGCATCCTGGTAATCTGCCTTCACTTGCAGGTATTGTTTGATCATAGGGGTATATGCAGCCATATTATCCTCCAAAATTCACTTTGCGTTATTGTACTGTGTAAAAGGTGTCCCGCTTTTGCCATTTCAATTGCTTGTTTTTAATTGCGGACAATACACCGTCTCTGTTTAAATGTTTCTGCACTCTTTCACCTTTAATCGCAATCGAAAGAGCTCGCTGTTTCGACTCTTACTCTAAATATCTATTATAACTCGACGAAATATAATTTTCGATAGAATCCACTTAAAAAGAATTACCAGTCCATAAATGGACTGGCAATCTTCAATCAAATTTCATTTTCCTTAAACCGATGGTAAAAAAAATCGTACTGAAAGCAAGCAATACTAATGTGGAGTTTACGATCGCCGGGGTATAAAGGCTGCCGCTGACGATTTCACGGAATCCTGTGATCATCCAGCTCTGAGGCACTGCTTTGGCAATCTGCTGCATGAATTCCGGAACGATCTCGAGCGGCCAATAGACTCCGCCGAGCATGCATGTACTGACAATCAGCACCGCACTCAGTGCCCCCGACTGTTGTCTTGTTTTCACAAGGCCTGCCATCATCAAGCCAAAGCCTACGATCGTAATGATCACCAATGCCGCAAATGGAACGAAATACACTAGACTTCCCCATGAAGAACCATAAATCAGACTCATCACCGCCATCAGGACGGATAATTGAATGGCTCCCATCAAGAAGTATGATATTAAATACCCTGACATCACCTGCGCTTTTGCAGCAGGTGATGTGAGCAGCCGCTGCCAGGTTCCGCCGATCCTCTCGTCAAGGATGGCCGAAGCAGCACCAGAAATTCCAAACATCATGAACATGATGGTAAAACCAATCGCCAACATCCCGACTGACTCTGATTCTGATTCTTCTTTTTTGGATATTTCCCTGCTGACTTTGACAGGTTCCTTCTCTGCCACTTCGCCGATCATTTCAAACGCTGTATCCATTCCCTGACTAGCGTTGATTTCAAATGACTGGGCAACTGTCCTTCCGACTCCTTTGACATAATTATTCAAGGCAAGATACTCCTGGGTCTTCCTTTGGACAATCATTTGAAAAAGTGGTTTTTCCTGGTCATAATTCCCGATCATCGATTCGGCCATGACCACAGCGGCGATTGCTGTCTGGTTTTCGACCGAATCTCTTGCTTGTTTTTCATCAGCCAGCTGCCATTTGTACTGGCTGTTTGAGGATAAAAGCTTCATGATCGAAGCATTCGCATCCTCTTTTGATTCTACGACCATGACTACTGGCTTATTTTTTTCAGAGGAGCCATCCGAGCCAATTCCTCCAAAAATCAAGCTGAACATCATTGGCATCCCAAACATTAATATGATGGCAGAAGGTGTCTTGAACATGTTTTTCAGATGCAACATCGCAATGGAACTCACTTTAAGCATGTGAAGCCCTCCCTTTTACCGAAAGGGATACGAACGCAAGTACAAGCGCACCGACTCCGATGGCGATTAAAATACCCGCTTCCGCCAATACTTGCCACACATCTGCGCCGGTCATCAGCTCAAGGAACGTCTGGAGGGCAAGGGCATTAGGTAGGATTTTCACGACTGAGTTCATCCAATCCGGAAAAATATATAACGGGACCATGCTCCCCCCAACAGCCGCCATGATTTGTGTGCCAAGCATACCTGCCGCATTGAACGTTTTCTCTGTTTTAACAAGCGTGCCCAGAAGGACTCCCAGCCCGCATGCGCTAAAAACGAATGACAGCCCAACTGCCATGACACCCAGCATCGAATCTCCCCAATCAACGCCGTACAGGTATCTTGTTCCGATGATGATGATGAAAAATTGGATCGACGACATGAACAGCAAACCGATGAATTTGCCTCCAAGGTATTCAGTATTTGTTAATTTAGTGATCAGCAGGCGATTGTAAACGTCTTGTTCCTTCTCTTCAATCATCGCGCTTACACCTGTAATGACGGTCATAAGCAAGAACATCACTCCCATACCTGCTGCATAATACTGGAACGAGCCAACAGGCTTCTGTTCCTGCTTCACACCCACCTCTTCGACAAGTTCGAATGAGTCACTGTCAGTTGTGGCCAATGCAGGAATGGACTTACCAGAGTCTGGCGGACTCGATGTCTTTACGGCTGCCACATTTACAGCAGCACCCTGTGCAAATTGCAGCACAATGCTCTCCACGATCGTTGACTGGATGACAGCGGACGGGATGGAGATGATTCTAACCTTTGATTCTTCACCTAAAATGATATGATTCGAAAAACTTCGAGGAAGGATGACTCCTACAGAGATTTCCTGCTGCTTTAATTGATCTTTCAATTCGGTTTCGCCCTTTGCCTCAGCAGAGATAAGATCAGGCAGTCCTTCCTTGAAGACTTCATCCTCTAAAACCTTGCCAAGTGCCCCTTCATCAAGATTGACAATCCCGATCTTGAATTTCTTAATAGGAGCCTCTTCATCATTCCCCATCATATTGCCGAATGCTGCACCAAGAATACCAATCAATAAAATCGGCATGAAGATAAGTGTCAGCAACGCTTTTTTATCTCTTCCTATCAAGAGCGCATCCTTCAATGCCAGCCACCAAAATCCCATGATAATCCCCCCTCAGTCCCTTAAGCTTCGTCCAGTCAAATGGAGAAAGACACTTTCAAGATTCGGTTCAACGATCTCGACAGATGTGATTTCATAGCCCGCTCCAGTAACTGTCTGTATCAATTCACTCAAGACTTTTTGCGGCTCATTATGGAAGATGGCTAGTTCACTATCTTTAATAGCCAGATCTTGTTCAGGCACTAATGGACTCAGGGTCTTCTTCATTTCTTCATGTTGATGATCTCCCGAAAAATTCATGACAATTCGGCAACGATCACCGATTGTTTCTCTTAATTCAGAGATCGTTCCGGAAGTGATGAATTTCCCATGATCCATAATGCCAATTTTTTCACAAAGGTACTCGACTTCCTCCATATAATGACTTGTATAAATGACAGTCATTCCTTCCTGATTCAGCTTTTTTACTGTTTCAAGAATATGGCTCCGCGACTGGGGATCGATACCCACAGTAGGCTCATCCATTATTAATAATTCAGGGTTATGTAAAATGGCAGCACCAATATTGACTCTTCGCTTCATTCCACCCGAAAAAGTCTCAACCTTTTCCTTCTCCCGGTCAGCCAGCCCGATGATTTCCAGCACATCGTTAATCCTTTTTTGCAGGTTTTGTCCCTTTAGACCGTACATCCTTCCCCAAAAAGCAAGGTTTTCCCTTGCACTCATTGTTTGATAGAGAGCAATTTCCTGAGGGACAATGCCTAAATATCCCTGGCCCTTTTTTGGCTGCCTGACCATATCAATACCAGCAATCTCAATGTTTCCCGAACTTGGCGGAAACAGTCCTGAAACCATCTGGATTGTCGTTGTCTTACCAGCACCATTAGGCCCAAGAAGGCCAAATGATTCACCTTTATTAACAGAAAAAGAGACATCTTTAACAGCCTCAAAGTCTTTGAATCTCTTCGTTACCTGATTCACTTGAAGTACTTGCAAAACAAAACACCTGCTTTCGGACTATTATTCTTTCATTATCTCAAATATCTTCTCCACATGAAATAATTCCCAATAAAAATATGAACTTTTCCTGAAATAATTACAATGGATTCAGGATTGAACTGCAGAGAACAAAAAAACAGGACATTTAAATGCCCTGTTTAAGTTTGGAATACATTGTATTTCCTGGCCGTTTCTACCCACTCATACCGTTTGTGGGTACCCAGCTTCTCTCCGATTTTTTGCCGGTGGTTTTCGACGGTTTTAACCGATATATCCAGCCTTTCAGCAATATCCTTCTGTGAATAGCCTTTAACTGTAAGGACGAAAACTTCCTTTTCACGCTTCGTTATCGGGAGATCGACCAAATTGAAATGATTCCCTTCTGAATCATCTTCCCACACATGTGTATCGAACACCTTCTGGTTTGCCAGGATTTGATCCAGAGACTGGATGAGGTCATCCCGCTTCAGCTGTTTGATTAAGAAACCGTCAGCTCCTGCCTCATAAGCTTTTTTCTGGTAGCCGATATCATCGTGCATCGAGAAGATGACAATCTTGGACTCAGGCAGTAATTTCCTCAACCTTTCGAGAGTTGACATCCCATCCAATCCGCCCGGCATTGAGAGGTCCAGCAGGACAAGGTCTGCCGGAAAATGTTCAGCAGCTTTCACAGCTTCGTAACCATCACAGGCACAGACCCTTCCATCGATGCAATATGATTGCTGAAGGAGCATGCTTAATCCATCCCTGACAATCTCGTGGTCATCGACAATCATTAAGTTCACTTTCCCTCTCTCCTTCCGGCTTGACCAAGGAAACAAATCCTTCCACTCTTGTCGGGCCGCCTTCTTTACTGAGCCATTTGATATCTCCATCAAGCATTTTGCAGCGCTCATACATATGTTTAAGGCCAAGTCCTTTCTTACTACAGCCTTCCGCCAAAAATCCATTCCCGTTGTCGTATAAGTTGAAGAAGACATATTGATAATAGGTTTTTAAATGAATGGAGACATAGGTTGCTTTTCCGTGGCGAACCGCATTGGTGATACTTTCTTGGATGATCCTGAATAAATGAAGCTGTTTCTCGGGATCGAGCTCCTGTTCTTTGTCCAGTGCCAATTCCAGAAAAATCTCTATCTGATAAAGTTTTCGCCAGTCCTTTACTGCCTGTCGCAGAGATTTTTCGAGGCCGATATCATAGACAATTTCAGGACGGAGGCTTTTGGTCAGCTGTTTGATATTATCAAGCGTTTTTTCCATGACATTCATCATATTGAAAAGGTGATGCTGATATTTCTCATCATTGATTCCCTGTTTTATGACTTCCAGCCCAAGGAAAATGCTGTAAACGCTTTGCCCGATGTGGTCATGCAATTCCCTAGCAATCCTTTTTCGCTCCGCCTCCTGGGCAAGCAGGGTTTCCTGGACAAGCAGCTCATGGAACCGGGCCCGTTCACTGTTTTCATTTTTGACAGGCTGTCTGATCCGGAGCACATAATAAGTTCTGTCGGCGATCATCAATTTTTTTAATGACATTTCAAACTCTTCAAGTCCTTCATATACAGCCAGATGGGAGTTAAAAGAAGGTATGGGCTCATCAGCTGTAAGAATGCAGCGGTTCTCACCGTCATTCACTTCACGTTCCTGGCAATAGGTACAGTATGGCACCGTATCTCCAAGCTTCCAACCCGTCATATGTAGAGCCTTCTCATTGAGGTAATGGATCCTTCGCTCTGTGTCCATGACAATCATACCCTCAGGCAGGTGATTAACAATGTCTGCCAAAAATTCTGTTTGCATCAACATAACAATCCCTCACAACTGCGGTCTCTTTACAACTCCATTGTACCCTCTCTTCTTGCACCTAAAGTCTTTCGATTATTAACATTGAGTGAAATCTTCGAATGGCTTCAGCAAAAAAAGGCCCAAAAAGGACCTTTTGATTCAACGGTATAGTTTTTTCTGGTATTTGCTATGGTGGTCAGTTTCGCCAATGTATTCAAAACCGTGGCCCCTATAGAACCGATTCAATTTCCTGTTATCCGCAACGCAATCTATTTTAAGAAAGGATTTGTCTGCAGTTATATTTTTAAAAATCCACCCCAAAAGTTCTCCTCCCACTCCTGTTCCGATCAATTCTGGAGAAATGGCCAATCGGTGCAAATATAATGAATCCTGGGCAGCATCTTCACCAAATATATGTTGGTCCCATTCACTCTGATTTTCCGAAATGGTGAAGGTGGCAATCAGTTCATCATCATGTAAAACGATATAAGTTTCCTTATTGTTTACTGCTTCCAGGATTTCTTCATCGTCGCCGCCACTAAGAAGGTATCTCCATTGATTGATATCATTGTCGAACATCCACTGTGCGATTTGTTTTAAAAATTTCACTACCTTTTGGCCATCATCCATATCTGCAATTTTTATTTGGGAATCCTTTAGCAAATTACCACCCTGCTTTCTATGTTTTCTATATCATTTCAAGTTTAAAGGCTATTTTCCTTCAAAAAAAAACAGACTGAATACAGTCTGTTCCCAAAACCACTTATTTTAATGTCTTAAGGACTTCCTCAATATCCTCCTGCTGGACCATTTCAACGGCCTTGGCCATTGTCCTGACGTCCTTTGAACCCCAGTAATCATAAAGCCGTGCCAGGTCATTCCGATTATATACCTGGTTACCATAGTGATCGTAAAAATATGCAACTAAAAGATTCACAACATTAGCCGGAAGCTTGTTCCGCGTTGAAATCGAACGAAGCGCAATATTCTCAAGTCCGCGGATGTTATGGTTCGTGAGCTTTTCAACTACCTCGATTGGCGTGGCAGTTTCACAGAAAGATAGGAATTCTGGTTCAGTAATTTGTTTATCCATAGTATATCTCCTGCTTCATTTTTTCAGATTACTTTAAGCACATTTTCCAAAAGTTCAATATCATTGGCAATTGATTTCTTAATTGACATGTCTTCACAACGCTGAAAATCTTTCTTCAGCTTTCTCAATTCTTCGTAGAAGATCTGAAATTCATAGTTGATATTCATAATCACCCTCATTATACTTTCCTGGTATAAGAAATATTTTCCCACTTATGGCTTCCATCAAACTATAAATAATTAAGGAAAAGGTGATTAAGCTAACATTAACACTAAGAAGGAGTGAAAGAAAAGAGGTAATTTGGGGTGTTTGATTGTCCCAAATACACGGGTTTCACCCTATAACACTAATAATCATAGTGGATGCGCCTGGTGACTTCTTTTTCTTCTAAGGACTCTTCTGACTGCCCAGCGCTGGTGCTCGTGGAAAAGTTGTTTGAGGGCCGCTTCAGGCTCTTTCCATTCTAGATGATGGTCCAATTCAGCAGGGCCTTCCGTCTCTCCTGCAATATGAGCTAGATAGAAATCTCCTTTTGAAAAATAATGCTGTTGATCATTAATCGAGTAAAAATATTGATTCGCAGTGCCAATCCATTCACCGACTTCAGGAATCATCCCTGTTTCTTCTATTACTTCCCTGACGAGACATTCTTCGTGAGTTTCACCATCCTCCAGGCCGCCACCCGGAAGGAAATACATCCCTTCATCTGTCCGGATCAAGGCGATTTGATTTCTATCGTCCAAAATTAATCCATATACACCTGGTCTCCATTTGTAATAGATGTCTGCTTCCTTTTTACCAAAGATTATCATATTCATATCCCCTCAGTTCATGAGGTGCATTTTAAGATATTATCGCTAGAAATCCCTTTAAATGTCAATAAGTTGAACCTGGGAATCGGTTTAGCTATGGTTTTGGTTTTGGGAGGTCCTTCTTCTGCAGCCGGCGAGCTGTTGATGCTGGAATTTTGTCCGAACTTGCACCTACTTCGGACATTTCCTACTGCTGACGCATAAATTTTGTCCGAACTTACACCTACTTCGGACATTTCTAGCTGTTGATGCCGGGGTTTTGTCCGAACATACCGTTACTTCGGACATTTTCAACTGATTATGCTTTTTTCGTCCGAAGAGAAAAACAGACAAATTAAAAAGCGTGAAGTCTTATTTCAAGACCTCACGCTTGTTCTTTTACTCTTATAAAAAGATGACCGGTACTGCTGCAGCGAGCAATAGATAACGAAGGATGAAGCCTCCTGCGAGGACGGCACTCTCGGTTATGAGGGTTGCGGTAATTCTATTTGAACCTCCTGCTGCAACCTCCAATCCCGCCTGGCTGGTGTTCAAATTTTTAAAGTTGAATAACTCCAGGCCTTCGATGATGATTGGCAGCATCAGCCCGATCGCAATCAAACCAATCCAGAAAACAGCACTGTATTCACCAGTCAGCAGCATGGATACAGATTGGGCAGCCGATTCGTTGGTGGAAGATGTAATCAGGAACATCGTGAAGATCAGGAAGACTTCCGAAATCAGCAGCGTAAAGTGGATTTTTTTGATGGACATCACATGATGGATGACCTTCTTATCGATAAAAGAGGCCACTAGCATTGTGCCGGCAATTCCGGTTGAGAAGGCAGATACTACAAACAGGATGGGCAAAATGGCCGTGTTCCAAAGTGGTACAGCACCGATGACACCAATCAGGAAGCCAGTGTAAATCGCAGTTGCCACCGCAAATACCATGCCGATATACTCAATGATTTTGTTTGTGTCCTTTTTCAATAATTCCATCAAGGCCATGTAGGCGGCAGCCATCATGAAAAAGCTGATGAAGTAAGTTCCGATTGTCATGACTGAATTGAAATTCGTAAATAGATAGATGAAGCGCAATGGATCTTTCAGACCTGCCTCGGCATCGACGATGAGAAGCAAAAGACCTATTCCCATCAGGATTGGACTGATCAGCCTGCCGACAAAACGGACGGCAACCGCATCAGGGTATTTCCTTGCAGCATAGGAAGATGTTAAAAACGCCCCGGCACTTAGACCGGCCAGGAATAAATAAGCTGCGATAATCGTTCCCCAAACCATTATAATCACCTCACGTAGTAAATTTTTGCCTTTCCTAAATCCGGTCTTAAAGGCTTCGCATTCAATTTCACAATAGCCTTTGATACTTCACTGTTCGGATCATCTAGGTCACCGAATATCCGGGCGTTGCTAATACAAGTAGTCACACAGGCAGGCTGCTTTCCTTCCGCAACAAGCTCAGTACAGAAACGACATTTTTCCACTACTCCCGTCTCGTGACTCTGTGTTCTGGCACCATAATGGCAAGCTACCATACAATACTTGCAGCCTATACATTTTTCAGAGTCTACGAGTACAATGCCTTCATCTGTCGTGTAGGTAGCCTTAGTCGGGCAGACACTTACACATGGTGCATCTTCACAGTGCTGACATTGCACTGGGATGATTTCATTCTTGACGTTAGGGAAAACACCAGTTTCTTTTTCGTAAAATTTAATAAAGGATTCTTCCACGGGAAGTTCATTCTGCATCTGGCAGCTTACCCGGCATGCGTAACAGCCGACGCATTTTCTTGTGTCTATTACCATTCCATAGCGTGCCATCAGCCATTCACCTTCCTAACCTTCACGATTACTTCGTGGATATTTCCTGATCCGCTCCATTTTTCAAAATCGAACGGTACATGCTCCATGTAGCCAAAGCCCACCCCGTAGCCGGTTTTTAAATCCTTGGATGTTATACCGTAGTGGCTTGGAACAAATATTGCTTCTGGATGGATTTTTTCAGTTACTTTCGCGCGGACTTTGCTTGTGGCTTCACTGGATTTCACTTCGACCATATCGCCATCCTTTATTCCCAGCTTTTTTGCACGTACAGGATTAATCCAGATTCTTTCTAAATCATAATCTTTAGTAATCTGCATCAAAATTGGGATATTCGCAGTTTGGGTGTGGCTGTGGATCGCCTGCTTGCCTGTGATCAACCTGAACGAATCATCTGCAGGACTTACTTTAGGCTCGATCCATTCGACTATGGGGTTAAAGCCGGCCTCTTTATACGTTTCACTGAAAAATTCAATTTTTCCAGATGGGGTCTTTAATTTCGGCATTTCCCCCATCGCAATTTCCTCGGCAGGGAACATGATGGTTCCTTTTTCCCTCAGTTGCTTATATGAAATACCTGTCGGGGCAAGCATCGCTTTGTTCAATTCATCCAGAGTGAAATTGAAATATTGGCCGACACCGCAAGCTTTCGCTAACTCTGTGTANATCTCATGGATTGGTTTTGTCTCCGGATGGACTTTATCGACCATTTTCTGTCTCAAAGCGATGCCCGGCACTTTACCAGGTAACTCTTCAATTACCTCATCACGCTCGATATAGGTGACTTCCGGAAGGACATAGTGCGCCAATTGAGCCGTTTCAGACATTTGGACATCAATCGCAACCACAAGATCCATTTTTGAAAGGGCTTCTTTCGCGACGATCGTTGCAACACCGTTACTATGATAGGCAAGTGGAAATTCCTTTTTGCCGGCCTTTGGTGCCTCTGGCTCTTTCGGGTTTGGATATTTCGCCTCATCTAAAGTTCCCATATGAGGTTTAGCTCCAAAAATACTTCCGCCTTTTTGCTGGTAATTTCCTAGTAAAGCATTGAACATGGCGACGGCACGGCCGGTTTCTGTGCTATTTTCATAGTTGCAGCCAAACGCGCCTCTCCACGATTGTTCGATTAGAGCTTTCGGCTTCGCTTTACCCATTTCGATTGCAATGCGGGTGATATCGTCAGCAGGAATCCCAGTGATGCCTTCAGCCCATTGAGGCGTGTACTTAACCAATTCTTTTGCATATGCTTCAAAACCGATTGTATACTTTTTAATGAACGCGAAATCATGGAGGTTTTCCTTGATTAAAACATGTGACATCGCCAGCACAAGGGCAAGGTCTGTCCCTGGACGAATGGCCAGCCATTCAGTGGCGAGATTGCCTGTGTTATTCAATCGCGGATCCACAATAACAATCTTTGCTCCATTGTCCCGGGCAGCTGCCAATGACTGGACAGAACTCGGACGGATTCCATCACCGTAGCTCCTGCCAATGAACATGATATATTTTGCATTGCTGATGTCAGCACTCGTAGCAGTTACTCCAACCGTATGGAGGAAACCGGCATCTCGTGAGTTAGAACAAACGACATGATGTGTATAATAATTTGCCGAGCCAAGCGCATTGATGAAGCGCGGAGAATAGAATTTCCCAGAAGCCCTTGGGTCTTCTGTGAGCGCCACTGCCTGCGGACCATGCTCTTTGATGATCTTTGTCAATTTTTCAGCAATTTCTTTATACGCCTGATCCCAGGTAATAGGCTCGAATTTATTCTTTCCAACCCGTTTCAATGGCTGGGTCAGCCTGTCTTGAGAATAAACAACCGTCGCATATCCATGACCTCTGGCACAAAGCTTGCCTTTGGAAAACGGATGGATGATCCGGATGCCCTGTAAGCTTCCAAAGACGTCCATTCTTGATGTGCCCGACCATTCCGCATTTGCTCGAGCAGGCATTGCATGTACTGGCAATTTCTTTAATTTCCGTGTTAGCACCAGCTTTTACATATTCTTTGGACCATTCATTAAATCCGACAGTACCCGCAGATGCCAGGGCAGCAGTCGCTGCTGAAGCTTTAATGAATCTGCGCCTTGATAGTTTTGTATCTAGCATTATTCTAGCCCTCCTTTTTGTCTTGACCCTTTTCCGCCTTCAGCCAGGCAGGAAGCTTCGTAAATCTTGTACAGTTTTAAACCAGCCTTTCCTCCTTGCAATCGTCTCATCGCTCGCACTGAAAGCATCACCACCTTTAGGTAACAGCCCTTTTAATCACTCATTTTTTGCTGAGCTTCAATTACTTTTATTAAAAAACCAGTAATCTCTTCATAAAAAGGATGGGCTGCTTTTTCTTTTAGTTGAATCTCAAATTCGGCCAGCCAATCCAGGTGATCCTCAATGAACTCTCTACTGGAATTTTCAGGAGCATGGTCGATGAAGTATGCTGCCAGTTCTAGCAAAATGGACAAATGATCAGGAATGCCCCGGTACAGAGAAGGAATCTCCATTTGCAGCTCATTTAGAATGAACATAATATGCATCGCAGAATCACCTTGCAGGTAACCCTTTTCACGTGCAAAAGGCAGAGTACAAGTTTCATCCTGTGTCCATCGTTTATAGAGCGATTCTATCGGAAAAACGGCTTTCTCTTCTGCATACCCGATCGCCTTTTTATGTATAGTGCAAAAATGCTCGTAGTCATCTGGCAAGATTCCATCTAATGAACTTTCGAATCCATACAAATCATTGACCATTTCCACAAGGTCTTTCAGTAAATGGTTCTGCTCGATTTGAGCCCAAAACTCCAAAGCAGGAGGTTTATATAGATTTGCAAAAATGGTAAAAACCAACGCTTTCCCGGCTTTTTTATTGATTGTTTCAACCATCTGGTTACACCACCTTTCATTACATCTTCACTATATGGCAACCAAGTTTGTGAAACAATAAACATTCTGTGGAGAATAGCCTCTTAGTATGTAAAGGATTTCACCTAATAAGATTGGAGGAGTTTCACTAAAATTCCCACAAATTAATGTTCTATGTCTGCTCAGTACTACTTTTTTTCGCTTTTCATGCTAGAGGGTCTGTGAACATTCCTTTACATCTATATGAATTTCTGACGAACACGCCTTTTTTAAAAGACTTTAATCGTAGAATGATAGTGTAGGATTAAAGAATATTGAGGTGACCTTGAATGTCTCTAATTGGCAATTGGATTGAAAGCCTGAGTTATGAAATGGAGATCTCTTCCGCCTGTACTAGAAAGATCAGCCACTTAAGTTCCTGTACAGCCTGTATAGGTGAATGCCCCACAGAATCCATATGTGTGGAAAATGGAGACATATATATTAGCAAAGAATCATGCACAACATGCGGCATGTGTATCACGGTTTGCCCAGTCCAGGCGATCAAAGGGCAATCACCCGTCAGGAGGACCATTCGAAACTTTCTTTTATTGGAGGGGGATTCTGCTTTACCAACAGTTGTTGAACTTCTTTACTATCATAAGAAGGGAATACGAGTTGTCCATGACGCTTTGATGCGTGGCGAGATAATGGAGAAGGTCAAACAGACAAATGCAATTCTCGAGGAAATGGAATTAGAGCGACTGTCCATTGTCAACGAAGTGAAGCTGGAAAAAGAGGAGCAGTCGAGAATATCAAGACGTGCGCTTTTTGCAAAGCTTACTTCAGACAGCAAAAAGACTCTTCTTTCTTCTATGACTCCTATTAAATGGCGTTTCAATGAAAGCAGCTTCAAAACTTCTAACCTATATTCAGGGTGGTCATTTTATGAAGTAAGCTTGAAACAGGAAGATTGTACTTTATGCGAGGCCTGTTTTGCAATTTGTCCTTCTAATGTATTCAGCTTTGTGGATGATTCACTGAAACTTACAGACCATAACTGCAGCGGCTGCGGTCTTTGCAGTGATATTTGCAAAACGAATTCGGTGCAAATCCATTACAACATCCACAAAAGTACCGAAGATACATTTCCTGTAATCAAAAATAGCTGTAAAAGATGCCATTCCCTTTTCCATTCCTGGGACACAAAAGAAACCTGTCCAATATGCAGCTCTGTTGAAGAACCGAACTTCTTCTTATAAGACTTTCGCAGTGAAGCAGCATCCACCCTGTGAGCCGGCGAGGATGCTGCTTTTTTAAGGTTTTTAACGTAAAAAAAACTAGGAAGTACAAGCTTCCTAGTTCGATGTTATTCTTCCTCACCCAGAAGGAAGTCTGGATTCAAGTCTTCAAACTCATCATCATCGACTCCGTGGCCCCACTCGTCATCATCACAGTCACATCCACCTGGATGAGTGACGACGCAAACCTTTGTTTCACCGATGACTTCGACAAGGAATTCCCTCTCGACGTGAACGATGATTTTGTTGCCATTTGGCGAAATAACGGCTTCGATGCAGTTTGGCTGCTGAAGGACTTCAACGAGCACATCATGGTCATCCATGCAATCCTGATCACGGTACTTAAGCTTGATGACGTCGCAGTAAGTTACTTTCTCCGTGACTACTTCTGTTTTTGTATTATCATCAAAGGAGTACCAGATGTTGGCTTCGTAAGACCCGTTTACCTCAACCACTTTCCCTACTTTCTTTGCCTTGTACTTATGGTTTATGACCCAAGCGCCAAGAATGCTGCTTGGATGATGCGATGGGTTGATCGTATGATTGGACTGTGTGAATTTACGTCCTTTCGCTACGACGGCTTTCGTAATAATCTCTCTGTAATCTCCCATGCGAGCGAAACCTCCTCAATCTTTTTCAATTCATCCTATGCGTGATATTAGACTAGTGTGCGATTAATTTTAGAACCGCTGTTAAAAACTTAGGCATAGTTCATTGTATGCCCACAGGCGATGAATGTTCCCGATTGATGAAAGATGATGGGCAATAGATTTGAGCAGTCACCGGAGAATGTTTTGGGTGAGAACCAGGGGGAAGAAGGAAAAATTATTGATTTTAAAGTGACATAGGGAAAGCCCTTTTTATCCATAAAAAAGACACCTGCCATAAAACAGATGCCTTGTTATAAACTAGTGATTTAATGTTCGTGAGTGTGGCAGCTTGCTCCGTTCTGAAGGGAAGCGCCTGTTTCGCCGCGGAGGATATCTCCTCCGGTTGAAACGACGATTTCATCTGTAACAGTATTGGAAATTGTCGTTGCCACCATCTGCAGCAGGTCATTTACGTCAATCTGCGATTGCTTGAATTCCTGCACTACCGGAATTGCGTCAAGCTGAGCTTCCAGAGAAGCGATTTTTTCTTCGGTCTTTTTCAAAGCTTCTGTTTTTCCGTAATGCTGGAAGTTCACAGCTTGTTTTTGGAGACCTTTTATAGAAGAAATGAGCGTTCTTACTTTTTCATTTTCATGGATTTGTGCTTCTGCGCGCTTGAAAAAGTCCACTTCTTCTGTTTCCGCAATCATTCGTGCGATTTCTCTTGAGCGCGCGATAATGTCATCTTTATTGTATTTAGCCAACTTAATTCACCTCAACTGGTTCGTTTTCTACTACCATTTCCCCGTTTAAAGACCATGTTTTTGCATTCGTGATCTTTACCTTGACGATTTTGCCGATTGCCGACTTAGGCCCGACAAAATTGACAAGCTTCATCTTGCTTGTATATCCTGCAAGTACATCAGGATTGTTTTTGCTTTCCCCTTCGACCAGTACCTCTACAATCTGGTCCTGATACTTTTTCATCGACTGGGCAGACTGTTCATTCACAAGTGCATTCAGACGCTGCAATCGCGCCTTCTTCACTACCATCGGAACATTATCCTGCATTTTCGCGGCAGGTGTGCCTTCCCTTGGAGAGTAAATGAATGTATAAGCTGCTTCATATCCTACTTCACGAACAAGTGACATAGTTTCCTCGAATTGCTCGTCCGTCTCATTTGGATAGCCCACGATAATATCTGTAGTTAATGTGACATTCGGAATGGCAGCTTTGATCTTGCGAACAAGTTCAAGATACTGTTCACGAGTATACTTCCGGGCCATAATTTTCAGTACATCGGTAGAACCTGATTGCACTGGAAGATGGATATGGTCCATCAGGTTTCCGCCTTTGGCCAGGACTTCTATCAGGTAATCGTCAAAATCACGAGGATGGCTGGTTGTAAAACGGACACGTGGGATATCGATCTTGCGCATTTCATCCATCAAGTCACCTAGACCATACTCGATGTCTGTAAAATCCTTACCATATGCGTTTACGTTCTGGCCAAGCAGGGTAATTTCCTGATAGCCCTGTGCCGCAAGCTGACGGACTTCCTGGATGATGTCCTCAGGACGGCGGCTTCGCTCTTTGCCTCGTGTATAAGGCACGATGCAGTATGTGCAGAACTTATCGCAGCCATACATGATGTTAACCCATGCTTTGATGTTGCCGCGGCGTACCTTCGGAAGGTTTTCGATTACGTCCCCTTCCTTCGACCAAACTTCAACGACCATCTCTTTGGACATGTATGCTTCCTGAAGGATATTTGGCAGGCGATGGATATTATGCGTTCCAAAAATCATATCAACCTGGTTATAGGTTTTCAGGATTTTGTTAACGACAGATTCTTCCTGGGACATGCAGCCGCATACTCCCAGCAGAAGGTCTGGTTTTTCCCGCTTAAGATGTTTCAAATGACCAAGCTCACCAAACACCTTGTTTTCTGCATTTTCCCGGATCGCGCATGTATTCAGCAGAATGACATTCGCATCCTCGACACTGTCAGTAGGCTCATATCCCAAACCAAGAAAAATACCAGCCATGACTTCAGTATCATGTTCGTTCATCTGGCATCCATACGTACGGATATAGAATTTGCGGCCTTGACCCATCCCGATGAATTCCTCGGGGATGTCAAAGTCCTTATGGTACGTTACCTCTTCTTTTCCGCGCTTTTTCGCATCCTTCAAAGAAGGAGCTGTATATACAGTTTCAAAGTACTTACTATAATCCTTGCTGGATTTTTTGTCCGAAGAATTTTCAGTTTGTACTTGCTGTCCTTCCAAGCGTTGGTTTTCGTTCATGACAGATCTCCTTTCATTAGAAAGCGTGCAGGCACCTTCCGTTATTGTCCAGGGAAGCCTGCCGAACGGCATTCTACTTGCAAAAAGGGCGCTATTCTACCCTGAAATTATTAAATATACACATTATAATAGTATAAACTCTTGAATCAATGAACACAATAGCAGGCATTAGAAATACAGCATTCATGATAAAAAAAGCCGACTCAACCATATTACCTTATTGCTTCCATTGTGGTAGTGATTCTTATCACTGCCAGCTTAAAAATCGCATGTTTCAAGCTTCCTATTATCATTGAAAAATAAAACCCCAATCCAGTGATTGGGGTTTTATTCAATCGAGCTGATTCATTACATGAATTCAGCAACAAGCTTATCAAAATGAGCCTGATCAAGCTTAAGGTCTGCTTTTGAAAGCGGAGTTTCAGAATAGCCGCTAACCAGCTCCTGATAAGATTTTCGCTCAGTATTTTGATAGATTAGGCCTGTAACCAGTCCGTTATGTTCCATCAAAGTCTGCATGGCAGCTTCACGATTTGATGGATCGTATCCTTCAACGTCGCTCAGCTTTGTCAGGTTTTCCTTGAACCAATCGTAAGTGTTCACCTTGTTGTATGTCACACAAGGGCTGAATACGTTGATGAGTGAGAAACCTTCATGCTTGATTCCAGCTTCAATAAGAGCTGTCAAGTCTTTCAGGTCTGTTGAGAAGCTTTGTGCGACGAATGTAGCACCGGCTGTCAATGCCAATTCCATAGGTGAGATTGCTTGCTCAATAGAACCCGCTGGAGTTGACTTTGTCTTGAACCCAGCAGCCGAACGCGGGGAAGTTTGTCCCTTTGTCAGACCGTAAATCTGGTTGTCCATGACGATGTAAGTGATATTGATGTTACGGCGGATCGCATGGACTGTATGTCCCATACCGATCGCGAAGCCGTCTCCGTCCCCGCCTGAAGCGATAACAGTCAAATCACGGTTCGCCATCTTAACGCCCTGTGCAATTGGAAGTGCACGGCCATGGATTCCGTGGAAGCCGTAAGAATTGATATATCCAGAGATACGGCCAGAACAGCCAATACCAGAGATAACAGCCAGGTTTTCAGGCTCAAGGCCAACGTTGGCAGCAGCACGCTGCATGGCAGCTTGTACAGAGAAGTCGCCGCAGCCTGGGCACCAGTTTGGTTTTACATTATTGCGAAATTCTTTAAAAGTCGCCATCCTAGAACAACTCCTTGCATTTTGTGTGGACTTCCTGCGGCAAGAATGGATTTCCGTCGTACTTGAGGATCTTGTGGATCTTGTCATGTCCTCCGACGTTCATCTTCATGATGTTTGCCAGCTGTCCTGTCGCATTGTTTTCAATAACTGCCACTTTCTTAGCAGAGTTTACAAGCTGCATCATTTCATCTGCAGGGAATGGGTGAATCAAACGTACATGAGCGTGGTTTACTTTCAAACCATCGTTCTCAAGTCTTCCCATAGCCTCTTCGATTGCACCTCTTGTAGAGTTGAAACCTACGATTAACAGATCAGCTTCCTCATGCGGAGCATTTTTATGGATTGGCGTATCGAACTTCAGATTGCTGACTTTGCGGAAACGCTTATCCATCTGGGCAATACGGTTCGCAGCAGATTCTGAAGGCTTTCCTGTTTCATCATGCTCAACACCAGTCACATGGTGAATTCCGTTCTTCATGCCTGGGATTACACGTGGCGAAACGCCATCTTCTGTTACTTCATAACGCTTGAAGTAGCCTTTGTTTTCAATTTCAGGAAGTTCTTCATTCGCCAGCTTGCCACGGCGGATTTCCACTTTATCAAAGTTAAGCGGCTCAACCGTCTGCTTTCCAAGTGAAAGCTGAAGGTCAGTCAGGAGGATAACCGGGCACTGATATTCTTCAGCAAGGTTGAACGCTTCAGCTGCATCATAGAATGCTTCCTGGACTGTACTTGGAGCCATGACAATCTTAGGAATTTCACCGTGTGTACCATAAATCATCGCCATAAGGTCTGATTGTTCCTGTTTAGTAGGAAGACCTGTTGATGGGCCGCCGCGCTGTGTATCAACGATAACAAGCGGAGTTTCAGTGATTCCGGCAAGGCCGATCGCTTCCATTTTCAATGAAAGGCCAGGTCCTGCGGAAGCAGTGATCGCACGGACACCGCCATAGTTGGCGCCGATCGCCATTGTTGCTGCAGCGATTTCATCTTCTGTCTGGATGACAGTTCCGCCAAGAGCAGGCAGCTTCTTAATCAGATATTCCATGATTTCTGAAGCCGGTGTGATTGGATATGCAGCCATGAAACGGCATCCACCTGCTACTGCTCCCATCGCGATTGCGTCATTGCCGATCATGAACAGGCGTTTTTGACCATCAGCCTTCTCAAGCTGCATTGTCTCAGCACCAGCCAGTTTTTCCTTCGTATATTCGTAGCCAGCTTTAATGGCTTCCATGTTTTTATCGACAACCTGTTGTCCTTTGCGTCCGAAGATTTCCTGGACGACTTCCTCGAACACCTGGATATCCAGGTCAAGGATTGCGCTTGTCGCACCAATTGCGACCATGTTCTTCATAAGAGATGTTCCAAGTTCTGTAGCCATTTCCGTAAATGGAACCGCATACAATGCAGCTTGAGTATCTTCTGGCTTTTTAGGGTCAAACTTCGCATCAGCTAAAATGACGCCTCTCTCATGCAATTCCTTGTAGTTCACATCGATCGTTTCCTGGTCGAAAGCTACAAGAATATCTAAATCGTCAGAAATAGATCGAACCTCTGTAGTGCTTACTCGAATCTTGTTATTTGTGTGTCCGCCCTTGATACGTGATGAAAAGTGACGGTAGCCATACAAGTAGTAGCCTAGACGGTTCAAAGCAATAGAGAAAATTTCCCCGGTAGATTCAATTCCTTCTCCCTGCTGTCCGCCAACTTTCCATGAAAGTTGATTGATCATCTCTTACACCCCTTTAGATACGTAAAAAAATATGTAAAAACGCTTCGTTATTAAGTGTAGCACTTTTCCAAGTAATTCACTAGAATTTAGCGGGTATCTCTTGAAAAATCACTGTCAAATCTAGTAAATGGATGGTACTAAACGCTTTCAATTCTAGACCTATGTGAAAAAAAAAGCAACCCTTTCAGAATAATTATTGACGAAAATATGAATATTTTTTTATTTGTTAAAATATTTTAAGTTTCCTGCTCGCCGTCCCCTTTTTTCATGGCCTGAATCCTGTTGTGTCTATTGATTTCAGCCATTTTGCAACGGAAGTTTGGTAGCCATATTGTCAAAAAGGAACTTTCTAACTTGTATATCAGAATAATATTTTTGCAATTCGTTCCAAAGGTTCTCATATTGATCATTTCCGGATAGATTCTTCACCGTGAAATCTATACCGTCAAAATCGGAACCGAAGCCTACATGATTCTCGCCGCCGAGAGCACAGACATGTTCGAGATGGCGGAGTATATCATCAATCGATGCCGATTCCTTTTTACCTGATAGGAATTCCGGGACAAAGGTGATGCCCATGACAGAATCCCGCTCGATCAGCGCTTTGATTTGGTCATCCCTCAAGTTCCGCGGATGCTGGCATATTTTAAAACTGTTTGAATGAGACGCAAACACACGGTCTGAAACTTCCAGCACATCCCAGAATCCCCTCTCGGATAGATGGGAGACATCACAGGCTGTTCCCGTTTCATTAAGCAGCTGGACAACCTGCCGGCCAAATTTCGTCAGCCCGGCCCCCCGTTCCTCCATAGCCCCGTCCGCGCAATAATTTCCAAAGTTCCACGTCAATCCTACCGAACGGACTCCAAGTCGTATCAGCGTGCGCAACTTCAAGAGATCCTGTCCAATGGCATCACACCCTTCGAGAGTAAGCACGGCCCCTATCTCCTGTTCAGCAAGACCCTTTATATCAGCCCTGTTTGCCACCAGCTTCATTTGGGGATTTGGCGATAGAAGTTTTTCGTAAAATAAATCCACCATCGTAAGTGCGGCTTCGAATTTCAGATCTGGATGAACCGATTCCGGTACATAAATGGCAAACAACTGTACCTTCGTACCAGAAGCATTTAACTTTTCCAAATTGACCTGTAATTCCGATGCATTTACATAATCAAGCGTCGGGTCCATAAATAATTTATAGAGAACATCACAATGACCATCATAAATTTTCAAAAGAACTCCCCCTTGCGCCTATTATACAAGAAAATAAAAGAAACCTGCTTGCACATGCAAACAGGCGAGTATATCCATTCCCTATATGTTTTGTTTAAGATTATCGGGGTTCAACAATCAATTTAATGGCTGTCCGCTCTTCGCCATCAATCAGGATATCAGTAAATGCCGGGATGCAAATTAAATCAACGCCGCTAGGTGCTACGAACCCTCTTGCGATCGCTACTGCCTTAACGGCCTGATTTAATGCACCCGCCCCAATTGCCTGAATTTCTGCGCCCCCTCTTTCGCGCAGTACTCCAGCAAGCGCACCAGCTACAGAATTAGGATTAGATTTTGCTGAAACTTTTAATATATCCATTCCTGGCTCCTCCTTATTTTATCCCGTACTAGATGCCCCATGTGGACATCCAGGTTAGTCTGTTCCACTGCTACTATATTCAGGAGGAAGCCCACATATGACCTTCAGTTAAAAAAAAGCATTGCAAGTGATGCCGATGATTCGGTTTTTATAGGTGACTTTTAAGGGATGGGATGGATCTTCGGTAGATTCCCTTTTTAAGCGGGCGGATCTTCAGGGAGGTGCTTTTTTTGGGGGAATGGTGTCCTTATGCGGGGATTTTACTCTTGATAAGGGTATCTTTCGGGCGGAATGGTGACCTTATGCGGGGGCTTTCTCCTTCATAAGGGTATCTTTCNGNNGGAATGNTGNCCTTATNNGCACTNNTCNCTCTTCATAAGGGTATCTTTCCCCAAATTCAATACGTCTCCTAATTACCCAATTCAGCGCATATAAAAAACTGCAGCAAAACTCGAATAAGTTCTACTGCAGTCATATAGGCTTGTTAAAAAATTAGCTATTCATAAAAAGGGTGATCATCATTAATAAGGATTTTCTGTATTTTCACTGCTTTGCCAGTTTTCTTATCCAAATCGATCAATACTGCTGATAGCTGGTTCCTTCCGTCCTTGGCTACTTCGAAACGGGTTGGCAGGCTTGTCATAAACCTTCTTAGCACTGCTTCCTTTTCTACTCCCAATATGCCGTCATACGGTCCTGTCATGCCTACATCGGTCAGAAATGCGGTACCAGAAGGCAGAATTCGGTCATCGGCAGTCTGCACATGCGTATGGGTTCCGACCACAGCAGAAACCCTTCCATCAAGATACCAGCCCATTGCCTGCTTTTCGCTTGTTGCCTCTGCATGGAAATCGACGAAAATAAGTGAAGTCCGTTTTCTCGCTTCCTCGATCAATTCATCTGCTTTCTTGAATGGGCAGTCTATTGGCGCGAGGAATGTACGGCCCTGCAAATTTATGATTGCCAGCTCTTCCTGGTTGATCTTTAAATAAACAATTCCTTTCCCAGGAACCTCTTCCGGAAAATTAGCAGGCCTGACGAGATATTTAGCAGAATCAATAAATTCAAAAATATCACGATTATCCCAGGCATGGTTGCCTAAAGTGACAGCCTGTGCGCCCTGCTCGAGAAATTGGCGGTAAATCTTTTCGGTAATGCCTTTGCCGCTCGCTGCGTTTTCACCATTTATGATTGTTACAGTCGGACGAAATTTCCCTTTTAGTTTAGGCAGGTATTCAGTAACCATATCCCTGCCAGGGGAACCTACAACATCCCCTACAAATAAAATTCTCATTAATATTCATTCCTGCCTTTAAGTTATTTATATAAAAATTGTATCATAACATCGAGATTAGAGGAAAACCAGCAAAGTGACCACAATATAAAAAGCGGCGCCTAGGCACCGCTTTGCTTTATTTTGCGTATTCAACTGCACGTGTTTCACGGATGACTGTAACCTTGATATGTCCCGGATAATCGAGTTCTTCCTCGATTTTCTTGCGGATATCACGGGCGAGGCGGTGTGCCTGCAAGTCATCGATTTGATCAGGTCTAACCATGATCCTGATTTCTCTTCCCGCCTGAATGGCGAATGATTTCTCGACTCCTTCATAGGATTCCGAGATTTCTTCGAGTCTTTCAAGACGGCGGATATAATTTTCAAGCGCTTCGCTGCGGGCACCTGGCCTTGCAGCTGATAATGCATCAGCAGCAGCAACTAAAACTGCGATGATTGAAGTAGGCTCGGTATCGCCATGGTGGGATGCAATACTGTTGATGACAACAGGGTGCTCCTTGTACTTCGTAGCCAGTTCCACGCCGATTTCAACGTGGCTGCCTTCTACTTCATGGTCGATTGCCTTTCCAATGTCATGCAGGAGTCCTGCCCTGCGAGCCAGTGTTTCATCTTCACCTAGCTCTGCAGCAAGCAATCCAGACAATTGGGCTACTTCCATGGAATGCTTTAGAACATTCTGTCCGTAGCTTGTACGATACTTCAAGCGGCCAAGAATTTTGATCAGGTCTGGATGCAGCCCATGTACTCCCACTTCGAAGGTCGTCTGTTCCCCAACCTCACGAATATGTTCATCCACTTCTCGGCGTGCCTTCTCAACCATTTCTTCGATTCGGGCCGGATGAATACGTCCATCCTGGACAAGCTTTTCAAGAGCTAATCGGGCTGTTTCACGTCTGATTGGGTCAAATCCGGATAATATAACAGCTTCCGGAGTATCATCAATTATGAGGTCTATTCCCGTCAACGTTTCCAGGGTGCGGATATTCCGTCCCTCACGTCCGATAATGCGTCCTTTCATTTCATCATTCGGAAGATTCACGACCGACACAGTCGTTTCAGCGACATGGTCAGCTGCGCATCTTTGGATGGCAAGTGAAAGTACTTCTTTCGCTTTCTTATCGGATTCTTCTTTCGCCCTGTTTTCGTTTTCCTTAATCATTAATGCAATGTCGTGAGCAAGTTCTTGCTCAGTACGCTCCAAAATGATGGATTTAGCCTCATCACGCGTTAAGCTCGAGATGCGTTCCAGTTCAGCCTGCTGATTTCGTACCATCTCGTCCACTTTGCTTTCCATCTCTTCAATATGCTGTTGTCTTTTGGTAAGAGCGTCATCTTTTCTCTCTAAAAGATTCTCTCGTTTGTTCAACGAATCATCTTTTCGATCAAGATTCTCCTCTTTTTGCAATAAACGATTTTCTTGTTTTTGCAGTTCATTTCTTCGTTCACGAATCTCACGCTCTGCTTCAGTGCGCAGTTTGTGATTTTCATCCTTAGCCTCCAGCAGGGATTCTTTCTTCATAGCCTCTGCTTCACGCTTCGCATCTTCAACAATTTGTTCTGCGGCGTTTTTGGCACCTGCAATTTTTGCTTCCGCAACGGATTTACGATAAAAATAGCCAACAACTGCACCGACGAATAGGCCAAGCAAAATGGAGATGATTGAAATAATTAGATCCATCATTTTCACCTCCTCTTGCTATGAACTTGTGTTACGTTTTTTAAAGTGTCGGCATGTACATTGTTACAAGCATCAACATACAGCTCTAATGCTTTTAAACGTTTTTAATACCATGAAAATGTAAAATATACATTTTTAATTGTAAAGCTGCCAAATTTTATTGTCAAGGGTTTGTCCCATAAGGATACCTTGGATTTTGCTTAATTATTCAATCAATTCATATTTTTGCGGGAAATTCATACCAAAAAGGCCTCCTGGTATTGAGGAGACCTTGATGACTCTTATTCTAAATCTATTAATCCAGTGGAAGTTCTTCCTGGTCTTCGTCTGTTTCAGTCACAGAGAATTCGCCATCGAGACCGTAGTGGTCACGGATCTTCTTCTGGATTTCAAGACGGAGGGACGGGTTTTCTTTAAGGAAGATCTTTGCATTTTCCCTTCCCTGTCCAAGACGTTCACCGTTATAGGAATACCATGAACCGCTCTTGTCGACGATATCAAGCTCTGAACCAATGTCGATGATTTCCCCTTCTTTGGAAATCCCTTCGCCGTACATGATATCCACTTCAGCTGTACGGAACGGCGGAGCAACCTTGTTCTTGACAACTTTGATCTTCGTTTTGTTACCGACCATTTCATTGCCCTGCTTCAATGTTTCTGCACGGCGCACTTCAAGACGCACACTTGAATAGAACTTTAAAGCGCGGCCGCCAGGTGTAGTTTCAGGATTACCGAACATAACGCCAACTTTTTCACGAATCTGGTTGATGAAGATGGCGAGAGTCTTCGATTTGTTGATTGCTCCGGAAAGTTTACGAAGTGCCTGTGACATCAAACGAGCTTGAAGTCCGACGTGGGAATCACCCATTTCACCTTCAATTTCAGCCTTAGGAACAAGAGCTGCAACGGAGTCAACAACGATAATATCAATCGCTCCACTTCGCACAAGAGCTTCAGCGATTTCCAGCGCCTGCTCTCCTGTATCCGGCTGTGAAAGAAGAAGTTCATCGATGTTTACACCGAGCTTCTGTGCATATACAGGATCCAGCGCATGTTCAGCGTCGATGAACGCCGCCTGGCCTCCATTAGCCTGTACTTCAGCAATCGCATGAAGCGCAACAGTTGTTTTACCTGAACTTTCAGGTCCATAGATCTCAATAACACGTCCGCGAGGATAACCGCCTATTCCCAGTGCTACATCCAGCGCAAGGGAACCACTAGGGGATGTAGAAACCTTAGTGTCAGTCTTCTCACCCAACTTCATAACCGAGCCTTTACCAAATTGCTTTTCGATTTGTTTTAATGCCATATCTAATGCCGCTTGACGATCACTCACTCAATCTTCCTCCTTTTATATAAAAACGAAACAGCATACTGCCTGTCCGCAAATCTCTTATTTAAAGCCTACTATTACTATACCTTTTTCCATGCTGTTTGTCTATCAAAAAATCGAACGTTTATTCGTTTTTTTTGAAGCAGGAATAATCCTGAAAATTGAATTTTCATAGGTTTTTTCACTGGTTTTGAACAGGAATAGACCGTTTAAAACACAATTTCGGCAAGAACTCTGCCTATTCGGTTTTCCGGTGAAATAATAAAAAAACACAGAAGCAAATCACTTCCGTGTTTCTGTTAATCTATGAATTAGCAGCTGGCAGCCAAACTTAACTGACCTGTTCCTGATTGCTGTCCGGGAACCGCTCAAGCTCAGTTTTTCCCCATGGACTGGCAGCCCCTTTACATATACACCGATGAAAACCGTTCCAGCCGGATGGCCTTCAAGGGAATCCGGGCCTGCCACACCGGTAAAGCTGATGCCGATATCCGAGTTGGAAACCGCTGCAATATTAACTGCCAGCTCTTCTGCACATTCCCTGCTTACAGCCCCGAACTTTTCTATCGTTGCAGGGCTGACATTCACAAGCCCTATTTTAGCTTCATTAGAGTAGCAGACAATCCCGCCCTTGAAAAGGCCGCTAGCTCCTGAAACAGAGGTCAGTTCCTGCTGGAACAACCCGCCTGTCAGGCTTTCGGCTGCTGATATCGTCAAGTTCTTGCTTTTTAATAGTTTGGAAAGTTCCAATATTAGCGAGGTTTCGTCGTAACCATAAAAATACTCGCCGACTCTGTCCATGATTGCCGCTTCGACTTTATCAATCAATGACTGGGCAGTGCCCGCGGCATCATCTCTTGCTGTAAGCCTCAGAGTGACTTCGCCATCCCCTGCCAGCGGAGCAATAGTCGGGTTGCTCTGCTGATCGATTAGATCCTCTATTTGTGCTTCCAATGCTGCCTCACCGATTCCAAAGAAGCGAAGCACCCTTGATTCAATCCTTGCCTGGCTGCCATATATGCCAGCAATGGCTGCCTGGCCATATTTCATGAACATGGGCTCCATTTCAGAAGGAGGACCTGGCAAAAGCATATACTTATGGTCAGCAGTTGTCAGGAACATGCCCGGAGCCATGCCATTTTCATTTTTAAGGATAATGGATTCTTCAATCACTAAAGCCTGCTTCCTGTTATTATCGGTCATTACCCTGTTCGTTTTTTCAAAGTACAGTTCGATCGACCTCATGGCCTCCTCATCAAGCACCAATTTCTTTCCGAGCTGAGCGGCAATCGTATCTTTGGTAAGGTCGTCTTTGGTTGGCCCAAGACCGCCAGTGAAAATGATCAGTTCTGCACGTTCCTGGGCAATTTTAATTGCACTTTTGAGCCTATCAGAATTATCACCGACAACCGTGTGATAGAAAACATTGACTCCGAGATCTGCAAGCTGCCTCGACAGGAACCTGGCGTTTGTGTTGACAATTTGCCCAAGCAGCAATTCAGATCCAACTGCTATGATTTCTGCATTCATTAGACATCCTCCTGGCAAATGAATTATTTAGAATTGCTGAAAATTTGCTTGTTCTTGGCAAAATAGTCCCATCCAGACCAGATTGTGAAGAACATTGCCACCCATAAAGCGAAATCGGCAAATGGGATTGAGAAAGCTTCAAAAATGATATTATGCAGCAACAAAGCGGAGATTGCGACAGTTTGCGCCCACATTTTGATTTTTCCAGGCATTTTGGCCGCAACAACCTCGCCGCCTCCTGCAAGCAATAAACGAAGCCCTGTCACGGCAAACTCCCTGCTGATGATGATGATGACGATCCATGCTGGGGCATACCCAAGTTCAACAAGCACGATCAATGCCGAGGAGACCAGCAGTTTATCCGCCAGCGGATCAAGGAATTTCCCCAGATTCGTAACGAGATTGTGTTTCCGTGCAAGATAACCATCCACCCAGTCTGTAACAGAAGCGAAAATATAAATCAACGCCCCTACTAAATGAGTGACCGGCATTGTCGTTCCAAGCAAGGCAATCTCGCCCCAGGAAAATGGAACAATCATCACGATCATGAATAACGGAATCAATAAAATTCGTGAAACCGTAATTTTATTTGGCAAGTTCATATCCTTATTCCTCCAGATGTAAATTACACAGCCATTTGGCTGACTTCTTCATTATATCCAATATGTAAAAAACGACATTAAATATGCCTGTCGCAAGCACCTCGAACTGCACCGACTAACCCCGGCACCGGGCACTAATAGTATAGCCCGTATAAACAAACGTCCATACGGGCATTTTTGCTGCAGCAGTTTGTAATCGGGCTGCAATATTATTTTGTTGCTATTTTACAAACTTGATCGTGATCAGCTGAGTCATCACTTTTTCTGGCGGAACTTCGTACTCAAGCTTCTGGTCATTTACGTAAATTTCCGTATCAGGTGCGCGCCCGACATTTATGACCGCTTCTGTTTCACCGGTCATATCCTCTGTCTGGCTTTCATTCTTGTCCTTAACGAGCACACCCTGGAAGATCGATTTCCCAGAGCCATTGGAAAGGCCGACCCACGTTTCTCCCAGTGAAACGATCTTGATAACAAATTGATCGGTATTCTTAAGTTCGTAAACCGTATTTTTGCCACTGTTCGAAGCGACTGCCAGCTCTTGTGCAGGAGTTTCAGGTGCTGCTTCTTCAGCAGCAGGTTCCTCTTCAGCCGCATCTTCTTCGTTTGAAGAGTTATCTGCGGATTCATCCGAACTCCCAGCTGGCTCTTCAACTATTGGCTGGCTCTTATTGGTGTCGGCTGGATGACCTGCGTCATCGCCTGCGTTTTTGACAATCAAATACCACACGAGAGCAATCGCGCCAATAATGAAGATGATAATCAATATTTTCGGAAGTACATTCAGAACCTTAGAAGTTTCTGGTGAAAGACTCTTCCTCGATTGTACTCGGGAAAGCTGTTCTGGCAACTCTTCATTGTATGTAGATGGGATTTCGGATTTATGCTGTTCAAAAAGCTGGTCCGGATCAAGGCCCACGGCTTCGGCATATTGTTTGATGAATGCCCGCACGTAGAATTTACCTGGCATCATTGAATAGTTTCCCTCTTCAATGCCCAGGAGATAACGCTTTTGAATTTTCGTGATCGATTGCAGTTCGTCCAGGCTGAGACCTTTTGCTTCACGGGCTTCCTTTAAAATAATTCCTAACTCAGACACGATAACACCTTCCAATACTGTTAAAAATCAAATCCTCCAAAATCAGAATCAGTGAACATGTGATTCTTCTGGACCATATCATATACGATTTCCTCTTCGGGATTATTTCTTAATTCGATAATATAATCAAAATCATCCAATGTATATTCCGTGTTCTGTACAAAAATATCAGGATGTTCGACTACCTTGACTGCAGGAAGACGCATGATTTCCCTGACAAGCTGCCAGTGCTTTTCATTGGCTCTCCTTGTTGATACGATGCCATCGATGATAAACAAGTTATCAGCATTGTATTCATCTTCAATCAACTGATTGCGGATCGTCTGCTTCAATAATGTAGAGGAAACGAACAGCCATCTTTTATTGGCACATACACTCGATGCCACAACCGATTCTGTCTTGCCGACGCGCGGCATTCCGCGGATGCCAATCAGTTTGTGGCCCTCCATCTTAAACAATTCTGCCATAAAATCGACAAGCAGTCCAAGCTCATCCCTCACAAACCGGAATGTTTTTTTATCGTCAGCATCACGTTGTATGTATCTGCCATGTCTGACCGCCATCCGGTCACGCAGCTTTGGCTCCCTGATTTTAATTACCCTTATTGTATCCATAGTATTTAAAATTGACTCAAGTCTCTCAATTTGGTCATCGTCTTTCGCAAGGATCAAAAGGCCACGCCTGCCTTCATCCACACCATTGATCGTTACAATATTGATGGACAGCATTCCAAGCAAAGAGGAAATATCACCTAGCAGTCCTGGACGGTTAATCATTATTTCATATTCCAAGTACCATTCTTTCTTTTCCATCATTCTCCTCCTCTGCTTTCAGCCAATAATTGCGACACATTTTGACATCGAATATCTAGCTTCTATAATATATGATTTTCAAAGAAGATGAAAGGAAAAACAAGCCAGAAATGAAAACTGGCCCAAAGGGTCTGCTAGGGAATGTTTAAAATAAAAAAAGAGAGGAATATAAGTCCCCTCTTCATCAAACTCTCCTATTTACTTCCGTTGTTTTGAACAAGCTTTACCATCATCGTGGCGATAGCGTGCTGTTCATCTGGGCTTGCCACTGACCAAAGGTCTGAAAGAACTCTTTCCTGTTCGTTTTTAGGGTCGACGTTCTTTGCAAGATAGTCACCGATCTGGTAGGCAAGATCACCCATTACTTCTTTATGCATTCCTTGATCCTGCGCCTGATGAAGACGGTCTCCCAGGAAGTCTTTCCACTGATTCCAATTTTCCAGTACAGACATATTTACAACCTCCTTGTCTAAAATAGTACAAGGTTATTTTGCATTCGTTTCCGGAGAATTATTCATCGCAGCGCAGGATTTGAAAATTTGTCACAAATGGTTCAGGTCAGCCAGCCGCCATTGATTGCCAGAACCTGTCCGGTAATATAGGAGGATTGCTCCGATAAAAGAAAATCCACTCCATTGGCCACTTCCTCAGGGGTGCCAAGACGGCCTGAAGGGATTTCTGAAGCCATCGCTTCAAGCTCCTCGAGGGTGAATCCTTCCACCATTGGAGTCTGGATTGCCCCTGGCGCAACTGCATTCACCCTAATCTTAGAAGGTGCCAGCTCTTTGCTAAGGGCTTTCGCAAATGCCAGCTGCGCTCCCTTTACCGTTGAGTAGGCCACCTCATACGACGCTCCTGTCTGGCCCCATATCGATGAGACGATCACAATACTCCCATTTTGTTTCTGCCGCAATTTTGGAATTAGCTTTTTTGTTAATAGAAGCGGAGCCGTGACATGGATTTGGATCAAGGCATCTGTTTCTTCTTCTTCCAAGTCTTCGAGAAGGCCATATAAAGCATTTCCGGCATTATGTACGATGGCATCGATCGAAAATATCTGGTTTGCTAAATCAAGGTATCCAGTCTTTGAGGCCAAATCGGCCTTGACCGGTATATATTCCCCGCCAAATGAGCCAATCTTGCGGAGCAGCTCATCGATTCCCTGCTGATTCTGATTGTAGTGCAGATAGAGTGAATAACCTGCGGATGCCAGTCTGATGGAGATTGCTTTGCCGATTGCCCCGCTTGCACCAGTTACGAGTGCGAATTTTTTCATATCTTTTTACCTCTCCAATATTCTAATTAAATATGCGCCGGTATTCCCCGGCGCACACATTTACTATGTCTGTTACTTCCCCTTCGGCACTACCTGGCAGACTGTGAATCGGTCTTCTGATATCAGCCGATCTGCTGCCTGGTTAAGATCGTCCATCGTCAGGCTTTCAAGTACTGGAACCACATCGAACAAATCCATATCATTGAAAGCGTAACGCGTGAATTGATTTGCGATATATTCTGGTGAATTCACTGCCCTTAGGAATGCACCAATCTTTTTCTTTTTTGTCCTTTCAAGACTATCTGCAGTAAGTCCCTGACCAGACTTCGCTTCCTTCAGCATCTCTTCTAGCTTGCTGGCCAGCACATCTGGCTCATTTGTGTCCCCGCCAACCATCGCAAAACCAAAGCCTTGCTCCTGTGAATAGTCATAGGAAAACGTGTCATCAATCAGTCCTGAACTGTACAATTCTGTGTAGTTTTCGGAGCTTTTCCCAAAAAGCATATCGAGCAGAACGTTTACCGAAAGCTCATTCTTCAGCATTTCGCTGCCTGATTCAGTCGGGTTGCCTGCTTTGATTCCAACAAGGCATTTTGATGTTTGGACATTCATTTTAAGTACCTGTTTCTTTTCAGCGACTCCAGCCTGTTCCGCATCAAATTTCCGCTGGATTTCAGGCTTGTTCTTATAGTCCTTCTTGCTCTGGTTGTCTTTGATCAAACCCATGATCTCATCGGGATTGACAGGACCAACGACAAACAGCAGCATATTGCTTGGATGGTAGAATGTTTCATAGCATTCATACAGCATATCTTTCGTTATATGGGAGATCGATTCAATGGTACCCGCGATATCGATGCTTACAGGGTGGTTTTTATACATATTCTGTATAAGCCCGAAATACAGCCTCCAATCAGGATTGTCATCATACATCGTGATTTCCTGCCCGATGATCCCCTTTTCCTTCTCAACTGTTTTCTCCGTGAAATAAGGCTCTTGAACGAAGTCAATCAGTGTTTTAAGGTTTTTCTCCACATTTGAGGTACTTGAAAATAGATATGCTGTCCTCGTGAATGATGTGAAGGCATTCGCAGATGCTCCCTGCTTGCTGAACTGCTGAAATACATCTCCATCTTCCTTTTCGAATAATTTATGCTCAAGGAAGTGGGCGATGCCATCAGGGACCTTGACGTATTCATCCTTTCCGGGAGGAAGGAAGTGATTATCGATTGATCCGTATTTCGTTGTAAAAGTAGCATAGGTTTTGTTGAATCCTTTTTTCGGAAGAATGTAGACATCAAGTCCATTATCCAGCTTTTCATAGTACATTTCTTCCTGAAGCTGTTCAAAAGTGATCTTCTCCATTATTTGTCCGCCTCCAATCCAGTTAAGAAGTAAACCGTGTCAAGCTGGACCTTTTTGGCTACATCTGCGATTTCTTCTTTTGTGGTTTTACTCATTCCCTGCAGCCAGTCGTCGAGATTTACATTTTGACCGGAGACAACATTGTGATACAGGACCTCGACCATTCCTCTTGCTGTATCCATTGTTTCAAGCATTTGATTTTCGATCACAGCTTTTGTCTGTTCAACTTCCTGATCGGTAAAATCGCCGGCTTGCATGGCTTCCATTTGTTCACGGATTATTTTAACAGCAAGCTCAAAATTTTCGAATTCTATCCCAGACATGACCATCATCAAACCTTTATGGCTTTCAAGACGGCTTGCGACATAATAAGCGAGGCTGTTTTTTTCGCGGACATTCAAGAATAACTTGGAATGTGAAAATCCGCCAAAAATACCATTGAAGACTTGCAGTGCGTAATAATCCTTATCTCCATACAGCACATTTGTCCGGTAGCCGATATTCAGCTTGCCTTGTTTGACATCTTCCCTGTCTTTTACAGTCTTTACTTCCTTGCTGCCCGCTTGATGTGTTCCCGCATTCACAGGGACCCGATCCTCGAATTGAAGCAGTTCGCCAGCAGCAGATTGGACTTCGTCTTCATTCACATCGCCGATAATGTATAAGTCCATTTCATCTTCAGCAAAAGCCTGTTTGTAATACTCATACAAATTCCTCTCATTAATCCGGGGAATATCGTCTATTTCTCCATTCACATGCAATGCATACGGCTCACCTTCACACATTTCCTGAACAAGCCTGAAATTGGAGTAGCGCATTTTATCATCATAAACAGCCTGGATTCTCTGTTTAAGCGTGCGCTTTTCCTTCTCGACCGTATCTTTATCAAAAGCCTCGTTTTCCGCCAGAGGGTTCACGAGGATTTCCGCGATCAGTTCCATCCCTTTTTTCAGTAAAGGCTCTGGGTCACTAAGGAATTTTTCATTCGCGATTTCTAGCGAGAAGCTAATGACCTGGTACTCCCCTTTCTTGGATACATCAACATAAAGATTTGCACCATAAAGTTCATCTAAATAGGAGCGCAGCTTTGACGTTGACTCGTATGCCTTTGAGCTGCTCTGGAGCACATAAGGAAGCAAAGCACGTTTTGTTACGTTTTCGCTCGTCAAAGGTGTTTTCATCTTCCAGACAATTGTGTTTGTCTTGAACTTTGCTGTTTTTACGATGTGAAGCTTGTAACCCTTCATATCCTTGATTGTTTCTGAAATGACAGCCATTTAAATCCTCCTTTAGTGGGAACGCGATGAGTAGTATTTCACTATTCATTCTTCACTATTTGAAATCCTTCAAAACATCTTTATTATATGTATACGTTGAGAGGCCCATATTTAATATTCCTTTAAATACACTCTAACTATACCTTTCCTTAATTGTCTAATTCAAGCAATTGCCAATTCAATTACATTTGAAAGCAAAAGCTCCCCTCAAAATGGGGAGCTTCTTATTGGTCTAGCTTTGCCGCGGCAACCTCTGAATCAGCAGCAGCAAACCGATATGTATAACCTGTTTCAAATTTCACCTGATTCCTGCCAGCAGCCTTCGCACTGTACAAGAGCTGATCTGTATAGCCTAATAGCTTATCAGGCAATGCCTCTGTTTTGGAAGAAGCGATCCCGAAGCTCATCGTAACGGTTTTACAATCCTCGGTAAATTCCTCAGCCGCCAGAATTGAATATAGATCTTCAAAAAAGGCAATTTGTTTCATTTCATCCATTAAAGGAAGCAGGAACGCAAACTCTTCTCCACCATAACGAAATGCCTGTGCGGAATGGCGATCGGCCAATTCTTGAAAAATCAATCCTATCCGCTTCAATATTCCATCACCAGTCAAGTGGCCAAATTGGTCATTCACCTGCTTAAAATAATCAATATCCCCCATGACAAGCATGAAATCTTCCTTATTGACAGTAAGCATCCTCAACTGTTCCTGGAAGTGCCGATGGTTGTATAGACCCGTGAGATAATCGGTGAACATCAGTCCATGGAAAATTTCCTTTTGCTTGAGATGCTTTCTTTCCCTTATGACAATAAGGGAACCAAACACACCTACGACCCAGATGAACGCGAGGTTCAGGATAAACACAAAGGAAGTATAGAACTCGAAATGGCCCTGCGCAACATAAATGGTGCTGTATCCAAGAGTTAAAAAGGCAGAGGACAAAATCGCACCCTTTGTTCTCCAATAAATCGTCGCATGCATGACAAGCAAGTATGAAATCGGAAATAGCGGAGACATGATTCCCCTGGTTAAGACGAGCAGCCAGATGAGTGCAATATAGTCGAATACAATACCTGCTTTTGTCAGCAGTGAAAAATATTCATTGCCAGGAGGCAGCTTGATCAGGGCAATCTGGGCTGAGGCCATATAAATGAATCCCACTGCTAAAAGAAGCGGGAAGGACTCTTCCGTAAAATCCAGTCTGTCAGCGAGAGGTGGGTAATAAAAAACAAGGACACCTATACCAAGGAAAATCCAGCGTAAATAAGAAAAAATCTTCTCTGTTTCACGGTCATCCAAATATAATGATAGCTTCATCTTATAGACCTCTTACCGCTATTATTTTTAACCAGCATTTTCCTTTATTCTACCATAACAGTTTACAAAATTCTAAATTTAATATGCATTTTCCTTTTTTTATTGAAAAGTTATCATTTTTAAAAATTTTAAAAAAATGATCTACCGCATGAATGTAAAAAAGAGGCACCTTTATAAAGGCACCTCTTTGTCTAAACTTATCGTTTTCCGCTGTCGAACGTTTCACCGACGGCTTTTGGAGCCTGTGAAGACTTAGAGAAGATGACCAACGCGATCAGCGTTACGACATAAGGGAAAATCTTCAGGAGAATTGGCGGGATGACAGCCAATTCGGGAATAACCTGTGATACGTTCGCAATTGTACTGGCAAAACCAAAGAAGAATGTGGCTGCCAATACGCCAAGCGGCTTCCACTGACCGAAGATCAAGGAGGCCAATGCAAGGAAACCAAGACCAGATACAGTACCAGTGAATTCACCAGCGTAAGTCACAATGATCAAAGCTCCGCCCAGACCAGCAAAAGCACCGGAAATCAGTACTCCGCTATAACGGATTCTGCGAACATTTATTCCTGCCGCCTCTGCTGCCTGTGGGAATTCACCACATGATCTCAGGCGCAGGCCGAATTTTGTTTTGTAAAGGACAAACGAACTGATAAAAAGAATTGCCAATACAAACCAGGTAGTCGGATATGTTTTTGTAAAGAAAAGATCTCCAATAACCGGGATATCAGACAAGAATGGAACATTGGACGGTGTGAAACCGCTGGTGATGCGGATATTACCGCTTCCTGTCATATTTCTCGCAAGGAAAATCGTCAAGGCAGTCGCAATCAAATTGATTGCCGTACCACTGATGATTTGGTCTGCATTCAAGTTAATGCTCGCAAATGCATGCAAAATTGAAAACAGGATGCCTGCTACTACAGCAGCCAATAATCCCAGCCAAAGAACGAGTGTATTGTTTTCGATTACCCCGCTCAAATAATGTATGGATAAAGCGCCAGAGAAAGCACCAATAATCATTAATCCTTCAAGGGCAATATTGACAATTCCGCTTCGCTCACTAAAAAGACCGCCCAGGGCTGTAATCAGAAGAGGAATTGTAAAGACAATCGCGTAAGGAAATATTTGTTCTATAATATGCCACATCTTAGGAATCTCCCTTCTCGACTACAGGACCACTTTTGTCTTTTCGGTTTGAGCTTCTCTTCTTGAATTTGTTCAGCATGCGCTCAATCAGTACACTTGTCGCTGCAAAGTAGATAATGATGGCAATGATTGTGTTCGCCAATTCAGGCGGGATTTCAGTCATCGCATTCATAAAGCCTGTTCCGGAATAAAGGATACCGAATAATACAGCGGCGAAGAATACACCAATTGGATTATTCGCTCCTAGCAATGCGACTGCAATTCCATCATATCCCTGTGATGGCAGGATCCCGATTTGGATACTTGAAGCATTACCTGTGTAAAGCGCTACTCCTCCGAGTCCGGCTAGAGCACCTGAAATCAACATTGATAAAATGATATTGCGATTTACCTTCATGCCTGCATATTCAGCTGCAAATCTATTAAAACCTACAGCCTTTAACTCATAACCTAAAGTCGTTTTATCGATAATGAATGCAATGATGATTACTGCAATAACAGCCAGGAATAAGCCGAGATTGATGTATGATCCCTGGAACATATCTGTCAGCCAAGGTGTACGCAGGGTAGCGGATTCTGCCAGCTTCTTGGATTCAGTCTCAAGGAATTCCCCTTTGAAGTATCCAGGAATCACATAATAGATTGTCCAATAAGCAATCCAGTTCATCATGATTGTCGATACAACCTCATGAACATTGAACTTTGCCTTCAGCAATCCAGGAACGAATGCCCAAAGCGCTCCGCCAAGCATCCCAACCAAAATCATGACCAAAAGAAGGACTGGTCTTGAAAAGTCATATGTCAGACCAACAGCTGAAGCCAGTAAGCCACCAACTAACATCTGTCCGGAAGCACCAATGTTGAACAAACCAGTACGGAATGCAAAAGCAACGGACAGACCGGTAAATACCAGTGGAGTTGCCGTCGCTAATGTATTCCCGATACGCTCAAGGTTTTTCAAGGCTCCTTGAAGAAGATAGGAATAGCCTTCGATCGGGTTGCTTCCGATGAAGAGCATCAGGATCCCCCCGGCCACCAGTCCTAATAAAATGGATATTATAGATACGATGGTATGTCTCATATGCTTCTCTCCTTAGCCACGCCTGCCATCATTAGACCAACTTCATTTTCGTTCGTTTCAGCTGCAATCACTGTTCCGACCAGTTCACCGTTGTTAACGATGGCAATACGGTCGGATAGCTGCAAGATTTCATCCAGCTCAAGAGAAACAAGCAATACTGCATTCCCTTTATCACGGTGTTCTACGATTCTCTTATGGATATATTCAATGGATCCTACGTCCAGACCGCGAGTAGGCTGTACACAAATCAGAAGCTTTGGATCCAGCTCAAGTTCCCTTCCGATGATCGCTTTTTGCTGATTGCCGCCTGATAGTGTCCTTGCAATCGAGACTGCACCCTCGCCTGAACGGACATCAAAGTTTGTCAGGATGTTTTGAGCATACGTTTTCATAGCGTTTTTGTTCAGGATGCCATTTTTCGAGAAAGGCTTCTTGTTATAGATTTGCAGAACCATATTTTCCTGTAAGGAATAATCCAGAACCAGTCCCCGTTTGTGCCTGTCTTCAGGAATATGGCTCATTCCTTTTTCAAGTCTTTCACGAACAGGCAAGTCGATGATCTCTTTGCCATCAATTTGGATGGAGCCTGATTCCGCTTTTCTTAAACCTGTAATTGCTTCAATGAGCTCCGTTTGGCCATTGCCTTCGACCCCGGCGAGTCCTACGATCTCACCAGTACGAACTTCAAGTGAGAAATCTTTAAGCCCCATTACTTTTCTATTGTTTTTCACAGATAGAGAATCTATTTTAAGTACTACCTCTCCAGGAGTACTTTCTTTCTTATCCACTTTGAATGAAACATGGCGTCCTACCATCATTTCTGCAAGGCTTGCCTCACTTGCTTCAGCCACATTGACAGTGCCGATTCCCTTTCCACGGCGAATTACCGTACAGCGGTCAGCTACTGCTTTAATTTCTTTCAGTTTATGAGTAATTATGATGATAGACTTTCCTTCTTTAATAAGATTGCGCATAATCTTCATTAATTCATCAATTTCTGCTGGTGTAAGAACAGCTGTTGGTTCATCCAATATCAAGACGTCTGCTTCTCTGTAAAGCATCTTTAAGATTTCTACCCTTTGCTGCATACCTACTGAAATATCTTCAATTTTGGCGTGAGGATCTACATTCAATCCGTAATGCTTTGATAATTCTTCTATTCTTTTTGCTGCTTTGTCGATATCAAGCACCATGCCTTTAAGCGGCTCGCTGCCCAGTATGATATTTTCTGTTACGGTAAAATTTTCAACCAGTTTAAAGTGCTGGTGCACCATCCCAATTCCTAAACGGTTAGCCACATTAGGATTCGTGATGCGCACTTCTTTTCCATTCACTTTAATCATGCCTAGCTCAGGCTGATACATCCCGAATAAAACACCCATCAAGGTTGATTTACCTGCACCATTTTCCCCTAATAGTGCATGGATTTCCCCTTTTTTTAATGTAAGGGTGATATTATCGTTGGCTACGATACCCGGGAACTCTTTCCGGATATTTAACATTTCTACAACATAACTCATAGTAGCACTCACCTTTGTATTAGACTCTATACCTTTTTAAAATAGGGAGTCCCCTATACTGGAACAGAACTTCAGGTAACATAGTAAAAGAATTTTGAAAGATTGAAAATATTCAAGTCATTATTTCAAAATTTTACCGTTTAGACGTTAATAGAGAAAAGAGACGGAAAGAACCGTCTCTTTCACTCTATTTTACTTAAACAAATCTCCTTGTTCAGCAGAGACTTTAACTTCTTCAGACTTGATTTTTTCATAAACCTCTTTAACCTTGCTAACTGTTTCATCGCTTAGGTTAGGGTTCTTTTCAGGAAGACCGATACCATCGTTCTTGGCATCGAAAGTAAGAGTCTTTCCGCCAGGGAATTTGCCATCTAGTTCAGCCTGGACCATGTCATAAGAAACCTGGTCAAGCTTCTTCATTGCAGAAGTCAGGATTACTGACTTGTCGCCTTCGTACTTACCATCTTCGTACTGGTCAACGTCTACACCAACGATCCAAACTTTTTCGCCTGACTTAGCACGGTCCTTGGCTTCTTTAATAGCGCCTACTCCAACACCGCCAGCAGCTGTGAAGATTACATCCACGCCACGGTCATAGTATTGAGCAGCAATTTGTCCGCCAGCAGCAGCGTTATCAAATGAACCTTGGTAAATAACGTTTTCTTTCTTGATTGCTACGTTTGTTCCCAGGTTTTCGTTTGCGTACTTAAGACCTTGCTGGAAGCCCCAGTTGAACTTCTGTACAGCAGGGATTTCCATACCGCCGATGAAGCCAGCTTCACCGTCTTTTAATTCAAGAGCAGCTGCTACACCAGCAAGGAAGCCTGATTCGTGCTCTGCGAAGAATACAGCAACTGTGTTATCTTTTACCACAGGGTTGTAGTCTCCATTATGTGGATTTCCGTCAAGAATGACGAACTTAGCATCTTTATATTTATCTTGGGCTTGGAAAACAGCAGTTTCGAACTTAAAGCCTGGTGTAACGATGAACTTATATCCAGCGTCGTAAAGGTTACCCATTTCTTTTAAGTACTCAGCTTCAGTAGTTCCTGCAGGCTTAAGGTACTTAGAGTCTACACCGAATTCGTCTTTAGCCTTCAGGATCCCTTCCCATGTTCCCTGGTTGAATGATTTATCATCAATTGTACCAGCATCAGTTACCATACCAACTTTTAAATCTGACTTTTTGCCATTGTCGCTGCCTTTATCATCGCTATCGCTGCCACAGCCGGCTAACATTGTGCCTGCTGCTAAAAGCAATGACATTACCAAACCAAATTTACGCTTTTTCAAGGTTTGTACCCCCCAGAGAATGTTTGTTGGATTTCGCAGGAATGTTCTGTAAAACCGAACAGATAGCGTTTTCATAACTCTGAAAAAATTAAACTCTTTTTCTCAGGACATGGAAACTGAACTTATCGGCTTTAAAGTAATTTACCGAATAAAGGATCGGCACGTCATTTTCATCGAAATGCATCTGCTTTAAAACAAGCAGGGCTGTTTCAGGTTCACATTCCAGTATGGGTGAAATCTTTTCATGGTAGCCTATCGGCTCGATTTGCGCGACCGCATATGTAACTTTCCGGTTCGACATGACTTCAAGCAGATGAAGCAGTGATTCATCTTCATGTGAAAAGTCACCGGACAGGATGTTTCCGGGGATTTTGTCCAGACAATAGACAACTGGCTCCCCATTTGCGGTCCGAACTCGTTCAATCAAAGTGATTTCATCATCGATGGAACATGAAAAACGACGGATATCCTCTTCCGTTGGCCCGGTTGTCGTTGAATTCAAAAAGATGGTCCCTGGCTTCATCCCGGCCTGTTCAATCATTGCGGTTACACTGTTAAGCTGCTCGATTCCTGATGAAAACAATGGTTTGGCATTAACGAAAGTCCCTACACCATGACGGCGGATAATGACATTTTCTTCTTCAAGGATCCGCAACGCTTCCCTTAGTGTAGCTCTGCTTACGCCAAGCTGTTTGGCAAGATCGAATTCAGATGGGAGTTTTTCTCTTTCTTTATAAACACCCTTTTGAATGTCCTGCTTCAGATGATCGATTACTTGTAAATACAGGTGCCGGTTATCTGATTTGATCGACATGAGGCTTTCCTCCAACCCTTTGCTCAAAGACATCAGACCTCTGATGTATAGCATTCCTACTAATCGAAAATACTATAACACTTTTTGAAGGATAAATAAATAGCGTTTCAACATTTTGTCGAAAAAAGCTAGAAAGACCAAAATTGTCATTTTTTCCGGGACAATAAACCTATTTTTCTGGTATGATTGTAGTTTGAAAGCGTTTTTAATAGTATGACACTATTATTCATATCAAATACTATTTTCCTAGTCCGAACAAAAAAAGCCGGATGCACGCATCCGACTTTTTTCATATTCCAGATTATTCATCATGCTTCCTCAGACTTAGCTACGAGAACGGTCCGTGGTTTGCTGCCTTCATATGGCCCGACAATTCCGCGAAGCTCCATCTCATCAATCAGTCTGGCAGCACGTGAATATCCGATCCTGAACCTTCTCTGCAGCATAGAAACAGAGGCCGTCTGCATCTCTACGACAAGGTCCACCGCATCACTGTATAAATCATCCTCGACTTCAGAAGTATTCTCTGGAACATCCTCAGGAATCATTTCCTCTTGGTACTGTGCCTTCTGTTGTCCGATTACATAGTTCACTACCTCTTCTACCTCTTCATCGGATAAAAATGCTCCCTGTACCCTTACAGGCTTCGACGCGCCAACCGGAAGGAAAAGCATGTCCCCTCTTCCCAGCAGCTTCTCTGCACCGCCCATATCAAGGATTGTCCTCGAGTCTGTCATGGAGGATACGGCAAACGCAATTCTTGAAGGAATGTTCGCTTTGATCACGCCGGTAATAACATCGACAGAAGGCCTTTGGGTAGCGATGATCAAATGGATTCCTGCAGCACGTGCCATCTGTGCCAGCCGTGTAATCGAATCCTCGACATCAGAGGATGCAACCATCATTAAGTCTGCAAGCTCGTCCACGATGACTACAATGAAAGGCAGGAGCGGCTGGTTGGCTTCTTCCTCATTATTGTACCGCTTGATATATTCATTATAGCCTTCTATGTTTCTTGTTCCGGTATGTGAGAAGAGCTCGTAACGCCTTTCCATCTCATTGACCACTTTTTTGAGTGCCTGTGATGCTTTTTTCGCATCCGTTACCACTGGCGCAAGCAAATGAGGGACACCATTATAGACATTCAGTTCAACCATTTTGGGGTCAATCATCATCAGCTTGACCTCATGAGGCTTAGCCCTCATCAGGATACTTGTGATGATGCCGTTAATACAGACACTCTTTCCGCTGCCTGTCGCTCCGGCAACGAGTAGATGGGGCATCTTATTCAATTCTGCCAGCACTGCTTCTCCTGTAATATCTCGTCCAAGTCCAATCTGGAGCTTTGACCCAGGTTTATTGTTCTGCTTTGATTCAATGACCTCCCGTAAAGAAACCACTGCCACCTCAGAGTTCGGAACTTCTATCCCGATAGCGGATTTACCTGGAATTGGCGCCTCGATCCTGATATCCTTGGCAGCCAGGGCAAGCGCCAGGTCGTCATTCAGGCTCACAATCCTGCTGACCTTCACTCCGACATCTGGATGGACTTCATATTTCGTAACGGCGGGCCCAAGATGCACCTGGGTAACCCTGGCTTTCACCCCAAAACTATGGAATGTCCGCTCGAGCTTCGCCGCATTTGCATGGATCATCTCATATTCGCCGCTTTGGTCGGTCTTATTTGGCAGTTTCAATAAATCAATCGGCGGCAGCTCATATGAGGTATTCTCTACCTCTGTAAAAGTTATCGGCTGCTGCAAGTCTTCCCCATCTTCTGCGGAATCGTTATCAGCTTTCGCTTTCTTTTGCGGCTGCTGTACTGATGTTTCTGCCGGAGCAGCATATGCTCGCTCTGCAAAGCTGGAGATGATTGGTTCTGGAGCCGGTTCCACTGGAATGTCAATGGTCCTCTCCGCAGATTCCTCTTCCATGATTGTCTGCTTACCTTCATTTTTAGCCTTTTTAGCTTCTTTGTTTTGGACTGATTTCTTTTGCTGCTGATTTTCTTTCCATTGCTTCAGGTCCTCAATGAATGAAAGCCATTGATCTCTGATGAAGCCGCCAATCGGCGCAACGATTTTAGCTGCAACTTCAGTAAATGTCCTGCCAGTTACGAGAATCGCACCAATGATGATCAAAAGAAATGCAATCAGCTGGGAGCCTGCGGCATCGAATAAATAGTAAAACAAGGCAAACATCACTGCGCCGATCATTCCTCCGCCTAGATCTGTTGTGCTAGTCTCGCCTTTCGCCTCCATGACAAATAAATCAAAGGTATTCTTGATGACACTCGGGTCTTCAAACTTTCCGCCATTGGATAAGAGTTCAAACAACGTCACATGACTGAGCAGCAAAATCGCACTCATAATTAAATATGTACCAATCAATTTGGTGTGGAAAATGAATGGGAGTCTTCTTTTCCACATGATAAAGATGCTAAATACAACCAGTCCAACAAGACTGAGCATATACCATTCGCCGAAGAAAAAGCGGAAAAACATCACGATTGTTCTTCCGACTGCGCCCAGATTTGCCATCGCGATGATGGCCAATGCGAGCAGGGCTAACCCGGAAAGTTCATATTGAACGGTTGTTTTTACTGCACTCTTCTTTCTCGATTGCCGTCTTTTCTTTTTGGCCATTATATCACCTGATCTATATAGCTTCACTTACAGCATAATCAATAAATTTCACCTTCAAACTTCAGTAAGAAGAAAAGCAGCCTATCCGGCTGCCCAATGCTGAGTGTAACCATATTATATCATAATTACCAGTTGAAACGGCACTTCGTTTTATAAACTGCGAAACAGAAACAGTCTAGGTAAGTGAAAGGGTCGCCCCAGGTCTGCATATCGGGTCCATATAGTGATTGGGGTCAGTACTCATTACCCTGACTACCCTGTATTCCTGGTTTTCTGTCCATTCAGCCATTAGCGGGATTCCATTGTAGGATATCATTACCTGATTGGACGCTGCTTCTTCGGTATAAGGGAATACCTGTTCATGTGGCATCATTGTATACAAGATCATTGTACGATCACTTCTGTCTTTGGCTTGTTTATATCGATCAGTTCATTAAGCTTCTTCATTGCCTGTCCGATGCCGCCCACTTCATGGATCAAGCCCATTTCTACTGCATCTTGTCCAACGACATTTGTTCCAATGTCTCTGGTCAGGTTTCCTTTGGCAAACATAAGCTCTTTGAATTTTTCCTCAGGAATGTTCGAATGCTTCGTCACGAAATTAACAACTCTCTCTTGCATTTTGTCCAGGTATTCAAAGGTTGCAGGAACCCCAATTACCAGGCCGGTCAATCTGATTGGATGAATGGTCATCGTCGCTGTTTCAGCGATAAAAGAGTAATCACAGGAAACTGCAATCGGCACACCGATTGAATGGCCTCCTCCCAACACGATTGAGACTGTCGGCTTCGAAAGGGAAGCAAGCATCTCTGAAATGGCAAGACCCGCTTCAACGTCTCCACCAACCGTGTTAAGGATGACCAGAAGGCCCTCGATATTCTGGTTCTGCTCAATGGCAACAAGCTGCGGGATAAGATGTTCATACTTTGTCGTCTTGTTGTGGGGCGGCAGCTGCATATGGCCTTCGATTTGGCCTACAATCGTCAAGCAATGGATTTTCGAATCCTGGGACAGCTGCGGTACATTCGTCTGGCCCAGCTGCTGGATCTTTTCAAGAAGGCCTGATGGTTTATTTTCCTGTTCCCCCTCTTGTCCTTGCTGTCCTTCCTGGGTTTCTGCACTGTTCATGTTCATGTTCATTTCCTTTTCCATCCTTGTATGCTCCCTTCAGGCATGATAATTTTAGTATGAACATCATCATCAATTTCATTCCGGAAGCAGTTTTGTCGAAGGATGTTTTCATCCGAAAAATCAACCAGCACAAAAAAGCACTGGCAGAAGCCAGTACTTTACATTGATTATTTAACTTCCATTAAAATCGGCATGATCATCGGGCGGCGTTTTGTTTTTTCGAATAAATATTGATGCAGGGAATCGCGGATATCCTGCTTCGAGCCATTCCAGTCGAATGGTTCTTTTAAAAGTTTTTTTTCAACGATTTCCCTTATAAGCGTGGCTGACTCGGCCATCAGTTTTTCCGATTCGCGAACGTAGACGAACCCGCGCGAAATAATTTCCGGGCCGGCAGCGATTTTCTTCTCGATTTTATTCAGGGTTACAACAACAATCAGGACACCATCCTGTGAAAGCAGTCTGCGGTCACGAAGGACAATGTTCCCTACATCTCCTACTCCGATTCCATCAATCAAGATGTTCCCTGCCTGCACTTTTTCTGTGGACTTCATTTTTCCGCCTGAAACCTCAATTACGTCTCCACGGTCAGGTATGAATATATTCTCTTCCGGAATTCCACAGGACTGTGCCACTTTTTTATGTGCTTTCAGCATCTTATATTCACCGTGCACTGGAACGAAGAATTTAGGATTCATCAGGTTGATCATAAATTTCAGTTCTTCCTGGCTTCCATGGCTTGAAACCTGGACGCTTTTCCTGCTCGCCACTACGTTTGCACCTGCGCGGAAAAGCATATCCATCGTTTTGTAGATGGATACTTCACTTCCCCTAAGCGGGGAGGCAGCGAACAGGACTGTATCCCCTTCACGGATATTCACCTGAGGATGTCCTTGCTTAGCCATTTTCTGCAGGGCTTCAATAGGCTCACCCTGGCTGCCTGTCGTTAAAATAACCACTTCTTCATCGCCAAACCTTTTAAGATCCTCTAGCTTAATGAGCAAGTCACTTTCAACTTGGAGATAGCCGAGCTCCAACGCGATATCATACACTTTTTCCAAGCTTTTTCCTACCACCGCTACCTTGCGGCCATGCAAAGCTGCACTATTGAAAAGATGCTGGATCCTGTTTAGATCAGAAGCAAAGCAGGCGGCAATGATCCTGCCCTGTGCATTATAAAAAACATTGGATAGCTCTTCAACGACGGTGGTTTCAGAAGGAGTGTAACCTGGCCTTTCGGCTTCTGTGCTGTCCGACAGAAGACAGAGCACTCCTCGTTCGCCAATGGCAGCCATCCTGCCGATATCCGGTTTATACAGTGGGGCTGCTGCCTGGTCGAATTTAAAGTCACCTGTATGTACGATTGCCCCTTCTGATGTATGGATGCAAATTCCGACTGAGTCGGGAATACTATGATTTGTCCTGAAAAATGAAACGGAAACCACGCCAAAGTCCAGTTCGGTATCTGCCGTAATTTCATGAAATTCAACTTTGCCGGCAAATTCCTGCTCCTTCATTTTTTCCTTTACAAGTGCAAGGGTTAGCTTCGTTCCATATACAGGTACGTTGATTTTCCGCAGGAGGTAGGTCAGCGCTCCGATATGGTCTTCATGGCCATGAGTCAGGAAAATCGCTTTTACTCTCTCCTTATTAGCAATCAAGTATGTAAAGTCCGGAATGACAATGTCAATTCCCAGCATTTCATCTTCCGGAAACATCAACCCGGCATCCACCACAAAAATATCATTGTCCACTTCGGTGACATACATATTCTTGCCGATTTCCCCTACGCCACCAAGCGCAATGATTTTTATATTTTCATTTATCTTTTTTATCAATTCCCTGCTCCTCCTATTTAGTGTTTCCCGAACGATATTTGTTAAAATCATTATACTTGATGACTGAAAGCCTTTACAACTTTATTCTGCAGCTCTCGATCATTAGAGGATGGCTATACCCAGGGCTGGAAAAAAATGAAAAAACTTAAATACAGGAACAAAAAGCGCAAACGCATCGTTCAGCATGTTTACTTTAATAACTGTTACATATGGACATCCGTTATTTTTATAAAGCTGATAGGCATTTGAATGGTTCTATCGGACAAAACCAGGACATTTCCCCAGAAAGTGTCCNTTAGAAGACNTNTNTTGGACAAACTCNTGANGATTTTCCNNAAAAGTGTCCGTTAGAATGGCTCTATTGGACATTCTCTTGACCAGACCTCGATGTTAAGCTTAATCTCATTCGTCCTGGAAATGCGGATCAGTACTTTAATATCTTAATTTGTACTCAATCCCAGATTTGCATCAATGCAGATCAAGCGAGTGTAAGCCCTTTTCTTAACCAAGAAGATGGCATCTGTATTTATAAAAACTTGGTTGATTGTTACTGGTAAAAAATAGCGTTTACAGTAAGTGTGCTTGAGTTACGAAAAAAAAAGTTTTTGCTCTAAACAATAAAAAAGGACAGCCTCTTCAGGCTGGCCTTTGTTCTATTCGAATAATTTCGCTACCGCTGTTCTTTCTTGTTCTGTCAATGGAACCATTGGCAAGCGCACTGAGCCGACGTCGAGTCCTTTCAGCTGCAATGCGGTTTTGACTGGTCCAGGGCTTGGTGCGGCAAACAGGCCTTGCATGATTGGAAGGAGACGCTGGTGCAGTTTGGCTGCATCCTCGTTTCTTCCGCTGAAGAATGATTCAACCATTGCCTGCATTTCGTTACCGATCACATGTGATGCTACCGAGACGATACCGGACCCGCCGATTGCAAGCACTGGGAGTGTCAACCCGTCGTCACCGCTGTAAAGAAGGAAATCATCAGGTGTGCTGGCAATGATTTTTGTCATCGCGTTCAGGTCGCCGCTCGCTTCCTTGACAGCTACGATATTCGGGATTTCTGCCAGCTTGATCACCGTTTCAGGCAGGATGTTGACTACTGACCTGCCCGGGATGTTATACACCATCACTGGCAACGAAGTAGCTTCAGCTGCTGCCTTGAAATGCAGATAGAGACCTTCCTGGTTTGGCTTGTTATAATACGGGGCAACGATCATCACCGCGTCCACACCGATTTCTTCGGCTTTTTTCGTCAATTCGATCGTAGCATAAGTGTTGTTGCTGCCTGTTCCAGCAATGACAGGGACTCTTTTGTCCACAACTTTAACGACGTGCTGAAATAAGGCGATTTTTTCTTCCTTTGAAAGAGTGGGAGACTCACCTGTAGTCCCTGCAACCACAAGTGAATCGGTGCCGTTCGTAATCAAATGGTTTATTAGCTGGGTTGTTTTTGCGAAATCAATGTGACCTTTATGATCAAACGGGGTCACCATTGCTGTAGATACTCTTCCGAATTGAACCATTCCTGTTCACTCCTATTCTCGAAAGCTTCAGCCGGCAAGGACTGAAAGCCATTTTATATATCGTGCCTTTCGAACTCTATTGTTTCTTCTTCGAGCTGGAAAGCATCATGAAGTGCATTCACTGCCTTTCCCAAGTCCTCCTGTTTGACCAGAACCCAAATGGTTGTGTGGCTGTCAGCGGATTGGAGGATGCGAATGCCCTTTTCGGATAATGCTGTGACAATCTTCGAAGTCACACCCGGAACACCTGCCATCCCTGCGCCTACGACAGAGACCTTCGCACAATTCTTCTCGATTTGCGGAGTGTGGCCTAATCCTTCGAGGACTTTTACCGCCCGGTCTGTCATTTCATCCAGTACCGTATATACTACGCCATTCGGAGAAATATTGATGAAATCGACGCTTATGTTTTCGTTAGCCATTGCCTTGAACACTTCTGATTGTAGATTGTATTGATCCTTTTTGGCAAAAACTTTGATTTGGCTGACATTCGAAACATGGGCGATGCCTGTAACAGGACGCTCCTTGATATCAGTGCCTTTATTTTCACGATTAAGCGTTGTGACCAATGTTCCAAGGCCATCAGAATAGGTTGACCTGATCCTGATCGGCACTTTTGCCTGCATGGCAATTTCCACAGCACGAGGGTGGATGACCTTCGCGCCCTGGTATGCCATATTGCAAACCTCTGTATAGGTCACCACTGAAAGTGGCCGTGCATTATCAGCAATGCGGGGATCTGCTGTCATGATTCCTTCCACATCGGTGAAAATATCGATCCATTCAGCATTCAGGGCTGCGCCTAACGCAGCTGCGGACGTATCACTGCCGCCTCTTCCGATCGTTGTCACGTCTCCATTTTTGGCTGCTCCCTGGAATCCAGCTACAACGACAACATCAACATGGTCCAGTTCCCGCAGCAAACGGTCACACTTCATATCCAGGATCCTTGCGTTCGTATGCTCACTGTTCGTCCTGAACCCTGCCTGTGCACCGGTCAACGCCGTTGCATTGATGCCATTTTCAATCAGCATATTGGTAAAAACGACACTCGAAATCGTTTCCCCGCATGACAGCAGCAGGTCATACTCTCGCTTGCTGATTTTGCTCTCATTGCCGCCAATCAGGCTGAGGAGGGTGTCTGTGGCGTAAGGATCACCTTTCCTGCCCATCGCCGAGACAACCACAACTGCTTTGTAACCATCTTCAATTGCATTTTTGATATGGCCTATTGCGTGACTGCGGCTTTGCTCATCACGAACAGACGTACCGCCAAATTTTTGAACGATTATTTTCATCGTAACACCTCAGAAATTCTGTCATTAACCAATTAAGATAAATTATTATTGGCTGTTTTCGTAAAGATTGTTGTTAAAATCCTAAAGCCGATTTTAACGCGATAATAGCCATTTTGAATGTCGGTACTAAGTTTGCAAGCTCTTTTCTCATAATAAGCTTTAATTGTGTGAATAACATTATGTCATTCAATCCTATTTTGTAGGCAATAGCAACAAAGTTTATGAAAAGAGCCTATTTATTTTACAAGTCCCAGCTTCACAAGGCTTTCAGCAATCTGGACAGAGTTCCACGCAGCGCCTTTAAGGAGGTTATCTGATACGACCCACATATGGAAGCCTTTATCGTGATCAAGGTCCTTCCTGATCCGGCCCACGAATACATCATTTTTACCGACAGAGAATGCAGGCATTGGATATAATTGCTGTTCTGGATCGTCCTGAAGCACTACTCCAGGTGAATTCGCCAGTAATTCCTTTACTTCTGATGCGGTCACTCCGCCTTCTCCTATTTCAATATACACTGATTCTGAATGGCCTGTGCCTACAGGCAGGCGCACACATGTAGCTGCAACCTGAAGCTCAGGCATATGCATGATTTTCTTCGTTTCATTGATCATTTTCATTTCTTCATATGTGAATCCATTCTCAACGAATGTATCAATTTGCGGGATTGCATTGAAGGCAATCTGGTAATGCTTATCCGCAGACTTGACAGGAAGGAGCTTTGGCTCATACTCTTTGCCATCAAGGATTGCGCGAGTTTGTTCTTCCAGCTCCTCCACCGCTGCTGCACCTGCACCAGATACTGCCTGATAGGTTGAGACGATGATTTTATCCAGACCGTATTTCTTGCGCAGCGGCTCCAATGCTACCACCATCTGGATCGTCGAGCAGTTCGGATTGGCAATGATTCCATTATGATTATGCAAATCTTCTTCGTTCACTTCTGGTACAACCAGCGGGGTATTCTCATCCATCCTGAAAGCACTTGTATTGTCGACAACAATCGCTCCACGTTTTACTGCTTCCGGCGCCAATTGTTTCGAGACACTTCCTCCAGCACTGAAAAGAGCAATATCCACCCCTTTAAAGCTTTCAGGTTTTGCTTCCTGGACCGTTATTTCTTTTCCTTTATATTGAAACTTAGTACCAGCAGATCTAGCTGAAGACAGCAATAAAAGTTCTGAAACAGGAAAATCCCTGTTCTCAAGTGTCTGGATCATTTGCTGGCCAACAGCCCCTGTTGCTCCCACTACTGCTACTCGGTAACCTTTTCTCTCTGACATAAACTGTTTCCCCTTCCACTGCCATTATCGTTTTCATATCCGGCACATGCCGGTTGTTTGAACATAAGTATTACGGCGGTAATGAAAAGCGCAAACGCTGCGGTCAGCCCCGATACATTTCCAGCATCTCGATTCAATGCTTTCCGCAAGATATCCGAGTAGGCTCTCACGGGATGGAAACAGGCCAGGCGCAGATTGCTGACTATTCTCTGTTTACTAGAAAATAGAACCCTTTTCTTAAAAACCGCCTTGTATATTATCCTATATTTTATCATATTCAATCGTTAAGGAAAGAAACATTTTGCTTCACTGCCGGAGAAAAGCGTTTCCAGTTTGTATAACCCTCTCATTTGTCATCGATTTTGCTGATTTGACGGTATCCTTCCCGAAAATCCCTTAGTCTTTATAACGCTCAACCAGCACTGGCTGAAGCTGCTTGCCTTCCATCGCTTCCAGAACTGTCTCAGAGAGCATCTCCATTCTCGCAACCATTGAATTTGGTTTTTTTACCGGGTCATCCTGGCCGAAAGGAATCATGTAAATATTCTTGGTTGCCATCAGCCTCATCAGATTAACACCATTGAGTCCCAAAGCATCGTTCGTGGAAATGCCAAGCACTACTGGCTTTTGGTTTCTTAAGGTTGCTTTCGCCGCCATCAGAACTGGAGAATCTGTCATGGCATTTGCGAATTTGCTCATGGAGTTGCCGGTAAGAGGTGCAATGACCATGCAATCCAGCGGGATCTTCGGGCCAAGAGGCTCTGCCTTCACAATCGAGTCGATCACCTTATTGCCAGTAAGCTCTTCAATCCGCTGTACCCAATCCTCTCCCTTTCCAAAACGTGTTTCTGTATTTTTGACGGTGAATGTGACAACAGGCAAAACCTCTGCACCAGCATTCACTAATTTTTCTATTTCCGGAAAAACAGCGTCGTACGTACAATGCGAACCTGTCAATCCAAATCCGATCTTTTTTCCTTGTAAACTCATACTTCTTTCTCCTTTCGGTTAGAAAAGTCTTCCATAAGCAGTTGAGAAAGAACATTCGCTAAAATCTGCCCGGCTGTTTTTGGTGCTACGATTCCCGGCAAACCTGGCGCAAGCAAAGCTTTGATTCCGCGTTTTTCTGCATAGCGAAAATCCGTTCCACCTGGTTTGGATGCAAGGTCAATGATCAGCGTATGTGCAGGCATCCTCGAAATGACGGAAGCTGTAACGATTTGATGTGGAATGGTATTAATGCAAATATCGCTATCTGAAACTGCCTTGCTTATGTCTGATAAAAGGAAAGGTTCTAATCCCATTTCCGTAATCCTTGCAATATGCTCGCTTTTCCGGGCACCTACTTTAACCTTTGCTCCAAGCGCATGGAAGGTTCTCGCAACACTCATCCCTACTCTGCCAAGTCCGAGAACAGCGACCCTGGAACCATGAATCGTAAAATCTGTGTGCTGGATTGCCATCATGATCGTTCCTTCCACCGTTGGAATCGAGTTATAGATGGCTACATCATCCCGGGAGAAAAGCTGTACCAGTTTGCGGTTTGCCTGGCTGGCAATCCCGGTCAAGTACGCGTTTGAGATGCCAGAATAAACCGTACAGTGTTCTGGAGTCCGTTCAAGCATTTCTTTTATGAGCACTACTCTTTCATTTGAAAAAATGGTTTCGACCTGACCCTCAAGGCTGGTTCCGGGAACAGGCAGGATCAACGCATCCTGTACTGAAAAATCCACTTCATCTATCTTTTCTTTTGAGGCACCTGTGAAAGCATGGTCCAACTGCTCGAAGCCTATTAAAGAAAGCTTTGCATCAAGCTCTGTCAGCTTGCGAATAATCTCCAGCTGTCTCGCATCACCGCCGATAACCGCGATTTGCATTCCTGTCAGCATGAGAACAATCACCTTCTTTTCCATTAATCCTGGATTAAAAATTTCTATTCAACATGAACTACTTCAACATCATATGTATCAAACGCGGAATAGGTGAGTTTTCCATGAAAGAAATGCCGTTCATTCGACGGCGAATTCAATCATCCTTTCATCCGCAAAAAAAATAAGCCGGCATTAAGCCCGCTTTTATTCTTCATGATCTGGTATGTCAATGATGATCATATCCGAACCTATTTTCTTGATGTGCTTCCACGGTACCCTTACCTCTCCGGATTGCTTGCGGAGGCCAAACCATTTCAATGATGGAATGATCAATGCTTCGATCTGCCCGGTTCTTTCATTGATTTCCAAATCTGTTTGACCAAGTACCCCTAATCTTTCAGCCCTTTTCACGTCGACAATTTCTTTGCCGCCAAGTTCACTCAGTTTCATGATGAACCTCCCCGTCACTTTGTCCTTATTCTATATGTATCATTGCGGCTGCCTTTTTAGAATATAAAAACAGCAGCTTCTTGAAGAAACTGCTGTCCTGGGTATTTTTTATTGGGTTGGGAGCTCGCCGCTCGGACTGATCAGGGAAACGGAGTATTGATCCGTGAAGATATCATTGGCCATGCCGTCAACACGTTCCTTTGTCACCTGGTCAATTTGTTCGACGATTTCATCAAGGGAACGGTGTCTTCCGAGCAGAAGCTCATTTTTCCCATTCCTGCTCATGCGGCTATTTGTGCTCTCAAGGCTTAACATCAGACTGCCTTTAAGTTGTTCCTTGCTGTTATTAAGTTCTTTCTCCGTTATTCCATCAGCGCGAAGCTTCGCCAATGTTTCCTGGATTGTTTCATACAGGACGTTCAGCTGATTCGCACCTGTACCGCCATAAATGGTCACCATTCCGCTATCCCGGTATGCGGAATGATAGGAAAATACCGAATAGGCAAGGCCGCGTTGTTCCCGGACATCCTGGAATAACCTGCTGCTCATGCTGCCGCCGAGTACATTATTCAGGACGATCAGGTTGTACACGTCAGAATGGCCGATTTGAAGCCCTTCGAATCCAAGACAAAGGTGGGCTTGCTCCGTCTCTTTCTTGCGGGATACTTGTTTCGAATGGAATTCCGGTTTGATGTATTCCATCTTTTCTTTGCTTGCTTCGTATGAGCCAAAGAATTTTTCTGCACTTTTAATGAACGATTCAGGGACATTGCCTGCAATTGAAATAACCACATTTTCCGGTCTATACATATCATGCATGTACTGCTCCAATTTTTCTCCTGTAAAGCTTTGGAGCGTTTCCTCAGTCCCAAGGATTGGATACGCTAGCGGATGATTGCCATAGATGGCCTGACTGAGCAAATCATGGACGATATCATCAGGAGTATCTTCATACATCTTGATTTCTTCATTGACTACATTCTTTTCTTTATTCAATTCTTCCGAATCAAAAGTAGAATGGAAGAACATATCGGCCAATACCTCGAGGGCATACTGTGCATGATTATCTAGTACTTTTGCGTAATAGCAAGTGTATTCCTTTGAGGTGAAGGCATTCACCTGTCCGCCAATGCTGTCGAATGACTCGGCGATGTCTCTGGCAGATCTCGTCTTTGTACCTTTAAAAAACATATGTTCAAGGAAATGGGAAATTCCGTTGTTCTCAGGATTTTCATTACGGGATCCTGTACCGATCCAGACTCCGATTGCTACCGAACGGACTGTCGGGATTTCTTCAAGTACAATTCTTACACCGTTTTGGCATGTATATTTCTTTATCATTATATTCCTCCTCTGGAACCTGCTGCTAAAACTACTGCATTTACTTAGTATAGTCCATTTAACTTACTTTTTCCAAATACAATGCTATTCTTTCATGTTTTTTGCAGGTACGATCCTTTTTTCACTTAACATTTCAGATACTGTCCCAATTTGCAATCCCTTCGCCTTGATTTGCGTAATCAGCTGGTCAAGCGATGAAGCAGTCGACTCCGTTGGATGCATCAGAATCAGCGCACCATTATGAACCTTCCCCATTACCCTGCTGATCAGCTTTTCCTGGCTGGGTTTCTGCCAGTCGATTGTATCCACGCTCCACATCACAGTGCCTAATTGATGGGCTGCGGCAATTTGAACCACTTCGTCTTTATAAGAACCGCTGGGAGGGGCAAACCATTTAGTCTGTACACCTGTAACTGCCTCAATGACCTCGTTGGTCTTACGGATTTCTTCATTGATTTTAGCGCCTGATAGTTGTTTCATATCCGGATGTGTGAAAGAGTGGTTGCCGATTTCATGCCCTGCATCGGCAATCATTTTTGCCAACCCTGGATTATTTTTTACCCATCTTCCCTCCAGGAAAAAACTTGCGGTGACATTATGCTTTTTCAATGTTGCAAGCATTCCGGTGAGATACTCATTCCCCCATGCCACATTGATGATAAAACTGACCATCGGCTTTTCAGGATGTCCTTTGTAGACAGCCTGTGGCGGCAAGTCACGTAAATGGATTTCAGGCGGTACCTGTTCAAAGACAAGCTTATCCGGATTGAATTTCCCATCTTTTTTCATCTTTTCATATGATTTTTTCACATCAACTTTTAATCCGTTATAACCAGGGATAACTTTCCAGACTGGATCCTTCCTCGCGTCAGAAGGTTCAACCTCATATTCCTCAGCCTTCATTTCAATTTCAGCCATCAAGGAATCTTCATGTCCAGATACAGCCATTGTCCCCGTTTTAAGACCTGCTACATATGTATGGGAAAATGGATTATTCACCATGGTCCAGGCTGCAATCAGCATGACAAAAACCAGTGCCAATTTTCTCATTCTCATTCTCATCCTCATTCTTTGTGCCTCCTCTTCTCTTAGGCCTCCAAAGCTTTATGGTGTCGGACATCGATCACAGAGGGCCTTATTTTACTTTATGAAGCAGCAGGACAAGGTAGAACGAGAGTGATTTGCTCACATACACAAAAAGGCCGGGGGTTCCCCGGCCTTTTTGTGCACTATTATGATTGTTTTTCAGCTTTTTCGCGCTGTTCCTTTAATACTGCTTTGCGTGAAAGATTTACTCTTCCTTGTTTGTCAATTTCGGTGACCTTAACAAGGAGTTCATCGCCAAGCTTCAGAACATCTTCAACTTTGCCCACTCGTTCTTCAGCAAGCTCAGAGATATGGACCAGACCATCTTTACCAGGGAAGATTTCCACAAACGCACCGAACTTTTCAATACGGCGGACCTTTCCAAGGTACATTTCTCCAACTTCAACTTCACGGACAATGTCTTCAATGATCTTCTTCGCTCTTTGAATCATTTCTTCATCTACTGAGCCAATAAATACCGTACCATCTTGTTCGATATCAATTTTTACGCCAGTTTCTTCGATGATCTTGTTGATTTGTTTACCGCTTGGCCCAATGACGTCACGGATTTTATCAGGTTTAATCCACATAGTGATGATTTTTGGTGCATATTTTGAAAGCTGTTCACGTGGTTCTTTGATCGTTGCCAGCATGGATTCAAGAATATGCATGCGGCCTTTTTTCGCCTGTTGTAATGCTTCTTCAAGAATCTCACGGGATAATCCTTCAATCTTGATATCCATCTGCAAGGCTGTTACACCTTTTGCGGTTCCAGCAACTTTAAAGTCCATATCTCCAAGGTGGTCTTCCATACCCTGGATATCCGAAAGAATAGAATAATGTTCTCCAGATTTGATCAGACCCATTGCAATACCCGCAACCGGAGCTTTGATTGGCACCCCTGCATCCATAAGTGCTAATGTGCTAGCACAAATACTTGCTTGCGAAGTAGAACCATTTGATTCAAGTACTTCAGATACAAGACGGACAGTGTACGGGAAATCTTTCTCATTCGGAATGACAGGCTCAAGAGCTCTTTCACCAAGTGCTCCGTGCCCGATTTCACGTCGTCCCGGCCCACGGATTGGACCTGTTTCACCAACAGAGAATAACGGGAAATTGTAATGGTGCATAAATCGTTTTTCTTCTTCGATTCCAAGACCGTCCAGGATCTGAACATCACCCATTGCGCCAAGCGTACAGATGCTTAGTGCCTGAGTTTGTCCCCTTGTGAACAATCCAGAACCATGTGTTCTAGGAAGCAAGCCTACTTCAGAAGAAAGCGGTCGGATTTCATCGACTCCACGGCCGTCTGGACGTACTTTTTCTTCTGTAATCAAGCGGCGAACTTCGCCTTTGACAATTTTATCAAGGATTTGTTTCACTTGCTTAAGCTTGTCATCATCCGCTTCCTGCTCTTCATAGCGGGTAACGACAGCATTCTTCACTTCTTTGATCGCATCTTCGCGAGCGTGCTTTTCCTGTACCTGGATTGCAGAAATCATATCCTGCTCACATACTCCGCGAACTTCAGCTTCAAGCTCTTTATCTAATTCAAAAAGTTTAATTTCTCTTTTTTCTTTTCCAACCTGTGCGACGATTTCCTGTTGGAACGCAATCAAACGCTTGATTTCGTCATGTCCGAACATGATTGCTTCGAGCATCACTTCTTCAGGTACCTCTTCAGCGCCTGCTTCAACCATGTTGATTGCATCCATTGTACCTGCCACTACCAGGTGCATATCACTTTTTTCTGTTTCTTCAACAGACGGATTGACTACGAATTTACCATCGATCCTTCCGACAGTAACACCAGCGATTGGTCCTCCAAATGGGATATCAGAAACTGAAAGTGCCAAAGATGAACCAAACATTGCAGCCATTTCAGATGAACAGTTTTGATCGACACTCATGACAATGCTGATTACCTGGACATCATTACGGAATCCATCCGGGAATAACGGACGGATTGGACGGTCGATCAAACGGCTTGCAAGGATCGCTTTCTCGCTAGGTCGGCCTTCTCGCTTAATGAAACCGCCAGGGATTTTCCCGACAGCATATAATCTTTCTTCATAATTCACAGTCAAAGGGAAGAAATCCAGATTCTTCGGTTCTTTTGACGCAGTTGCTGTACTTAATACAGCTGTATCTCCATAACGGACTAGGACTGCACCATTCGCCTGCTTCGCTAGCTGTCCGATTTCGACTGTCAGCTTGCGCCCTGCCCAGTCAAAGGAAAAACTTTGTTTTTCTTGTACCATGCTTTTTTAGCCCCTCTCTACCATTAAATACACCCTGGCTGTACCCGGGTATTTATTTAAACATGCTTGTCATATAACCAATATACCTTAATAAACAATGATAAAACCATAAACTGCCTTATCCCGCCCATGATGTAAGCTCGTCCATCAACAGGACTTTAAAGCGAGTCAAGTTAAAAAGTCTTTTATGTTATATTATCTCCAAAAAAAGAGTACTTCATATCAATCAAAGGTTATGTAAAGGACAAAAAAATTGCCTAATAAAAAAGCGGGATAAATCCCGCTTTTACAGACTATCTACGTAGACCAAGCTTGTTGATTAACTCGCGGTAACGAGCAACATCCTTGTTACGAAGGTAAGTCAAAAGATTACGACGCTTACCTACCATCTTTAGAAGACCGCGACGTGAGTGGTGGTCCTTTTTGTGAACGCGTAAGTGATCGTTCAATGTGTTGATTTCTGCAGTAAGGACAGCGATTTGAACTTCTGGAGATCCAGTGTCACTTTCGTGAACCTTGAATTCATTGATAAGTTCGTTTTTACGTGCTTTTGTGATTGCCATCCGTGTTCACCTCCAATTTAATAATCCCCTGTTACCGAGCAAGCGTCGGTGACTCGACTTGCCAAGCAAAGGTTGGTTTTTGATACGTTAATAAGAATACATCTTTTTACGACAAAAAGCAAGTCTAACCCTTGTTTTTTTCAAAGTAAAGGATTGCTTCTTGCTTATCTTTTTCGATTTGGGCGACAAGCTGCTGGATCCCCTCAAATTTTCGTTCACTTCTAAGCCGGAGGTGCCACTCGATGCTTGCTGATTCCCCGTAAATTTCTTTATTGAATTGAAAGATATGGACCTCTATCGATGGTTTTGCTTTTTTCTCCTGATGGAAGGTCGGTTTATAGCCGACATTGCAGACACCTTCATGCCATTTGCCGTTAACCTGGATTTTCACAGCATACACACCTGTCGGCGGGAGGATGTATTGGTCATCCATCAGCACGTTCGCTGTTGGAAAACCGATTGTGCGTCCTCTTCGCTCTCCATTGATAACAATCCCGCTTGTTGTATAATATCTGCCAAGCAATTCGGGCATATCATCAACTTTTCCATCCCGTAAGAAACCGCGGATTATGGTAGAGCTTACCTTTTCGTCCTTTGGAGTTGACAATTTGGACACTACCGTAAAATCAAATTTCGACCTGGAATGGAACTGGATTGTTTCCATATTTCCCTTCCCCATCTTCCCATACGAATAGTCAAAGCCGGCAACGACGTGATGGACATTCAGCCCAATGACATATTGGTCTATGAACTCCTGGGGCAATAGACCAGAGAACTCAGTCGTGAAACTAATCACAAATAAGTAATCGACTCCCATTTCTTCAATCAATCGTGCTTTTTCTTCCAATGGAGTGATATATTCCACATGTTGCACGCTTTTACCGAGCACGACAGAAGGGTGGGGATCAAATGTCATGACCGCACTCTTGATCCCTTTGTCTTCAGCCACTTTTTTCGCTTCCCAGATCACCCGTTGGTGGCCCAGGTGGACTCCGTCGAAATAGCCTAATGCGATGGCCATTGCCGGAAAGTCTTCTATTTTATACCCATGAGGATGGTTTAGCTTAATCAATTCCACGATTTAACTCACCTTTTCTGACCTAGCTGCTCTTTCAATCAGGACTTAATATTGATCGCTGATTTTGTATCCTAATGCGGCAATACTTTTTATTGCTCATTTCTCAATACTTTGTCAGGTTTCATCATCCCATGTTTGGTTGGATGTGCCCTGTAAATGGCGAGCGCTTTTCCGTCTTCTGTTTCTGCTACAACAGGGCCTTCAACCCCTTCAAGTTCCTTTGGAATTTGAAGCAATGCCCCATTTTTCACTTTCTCTGCTACTTTATCATTAATGCGATATTTCGGCAAATAAGAAATACCAGTCTCCAAAGGGTATAAGGCCGCTTCAAGCCTTGCTTCCTCCGCCATTTCCTCAAGCTGTCCGAATGTAAAGCAATCTTCCAAAGAAAAGGATGCAGACTGGATTCTGACCAGCGAAGACATATGTGCCGGATACCCTAATTTCTCACCAATCGTTACAGCCAGGGTCCGGATGTATGTACCTTTGCTGCATGATACCCTGAATTTAAAGCTGACTTGCTCACCTTCATATGCATCCCGATCATCGAGCAGCTCGATGCTATAGATTGTCACTTTCCTTGTTGGCCGCTCGACCTCGATTCCCTGTCTCGCATATTCATAAAGTTTCTTCCCATTCACTTTTACCGCCGAATACATGGGTGGAGTCTGTTCAATTTCACCCACAAGTGACTGAAGGACATTTTTTATTTCCTTTTTTGTGATCGTCCGGTCCACTGGCTTTTCATCCACTTTTTCTCCTGAAGCATCTTCGGTGGTTGTGGTGAATCCAAGGGTGACTTCACCCTCATAAGCTTTTCCTGCATCTGTAATATATTCTGCTATTTTTGTTGCCTTGCCGACACAGATTGGCAGAACCCCCGTAACATCGGGGTCCAAGGTACCTGTATGGCCCACCTTCTTAGTCCTAAGCAGCTTCCTGAGCTTGAACACACAATCATGCGAAGTCATTCCAGCTGGTTTAAAAAGAGGCAGAATCCCTTCCATATCCCTTCCTCCTTGAGTTTCTATGTATTAAAAATAAAAAATCTCGAAAAAAATGGATAGACGTTTTGTCTATCCATTTTTTTCGGTTAAATTTCCTGACTATATAAACATTAGTCAGTATCTTTATCTTGTTCTTCTTCTCCAGGCTGTTCTTCTCTTTGCAGCTCATGGATCAGCGAATTGATGCGATTTCCGTATGCCATTGTTTCATCAAATTCAAAGATCAGCTCAGGTGTTTTTCTAAGACGGATTCGCTGGCCGATTTCTGTCCTGATGAAGCCTTTGGCCTTTGCCAATCCTTTTAGAGTGTCTTCCCTCTGTTGTTCGTCTCCTAAAACAGAGATATACACTTTCGCCTGCTGGAGGTCCCCGGTAACCTGGACATCTGTCACGGTCACGAAACCTACTCGCGGATCCTTGATTTTACGGCTGATGATATCGCCTAATTCTTTTTTCATTTGTTCGCCAACACGATTTACTCTATGACCCATTTTCAATCACCTCTTTAATCAAAGCCATTCTATGTCGGTGATGGTACGTTCGATCTCTGGAAAAGAATCAATCATTTTCAAGGCATTGTGAAGCTCTCTTTCGGTCGCCACCTTTGATGACGAGACAGCGGCAATCGCAATTGTTGTCCGCTGCCAGACATCGTGATGCTCAACTTCCGAAACTGAGACGTTGAACTTTTGCTTCAGCCTTGTGATAATCCGCTGCAGTACAGCTCTCTTTTCTTTTAGAGAATGAGCATCATAGATGATGCACTCACAGGCTGCTAAGCCTACTACCATTAACGTTCCACTTCTTCCATGATATATGCTTCAATTACATCGCCTTCCTTGACGTCTTTGAAGTTTTTAATGGTAATACCGCACTCATATCCCTGTGCTACTTCCTTGGCATCATCTTTGAAACGCTTCAGCGCATCGACTTCCCCTTCAAAAATGACGACTCCGTCACGAATCAAGCGAACGCCGCTGTCACGCGTGATCTTTCCATCAGTAACATAAGAGCCGGCAATCGTTCCGATTTTTGATACTTTGAAAGTCTGGCGTACTTCAGCCTGGCCAATGATTTTCTCAGCATAAACCGGATCTAGCATACCCTTCATCGCTGATTCGATTTCTTCGATCACCTTATAGATAATACGGTGAAGTCGGATATCGACGCTTTCAGACTCTGCTGCACGTTTCGCATTATTATCTGGACGGACGTTGAAACCGATGACGATACCATTGGAAGCTGCTGCAAGTGTGATGTCAGACTCATTGATCGCACCAACACCAGTGTGAATGATTCTTACATTTACACCTTCCACATCCAGTTTCTGCAATGCTGCTGCAAGTGCTTCAACTGAACCTTGGACGTCGGCTTTAATAATTAGATTTAGATCTTTCATTTCCCCTTGTTTCATATGTTCAAACAATGTATCGAGGCTGACGCGCGTTTTTTCACTGCGCTGTGCCTGCAATGCTTCTTGTGAACGTACTTCACCAATCTGGCGTGCTGTTTTTTCGTCTTCAAATACAACAAAACGGTCACCAGCCTGAGGAACATCGTTAAGACCAGTAATTTCAACTGGCGCTGATGGACCAGCTTCTTTAACGCGGCGTCCTAAATCATTTACCATCGCACGGACACGACCGAATGTGTTTCCGACAACAATCGGGTCGCCAATCTTCAATGTACCATTCTGTACAAGCAATGTGGCAACAGATCCACGGCCTTTATCAAGCTGTGCTTCAATAACAGTACCGATTGCGTTTCTGTTTGGATTAGCTTTGTATTCTTCCACTTCACCAACAAGCAGAATCATTTCAAGCAAGCTGTCGATACCTTCGCCAGTAAGCGCGGAAATTGGAACGAAAATTGTTTCGCCGCCCCATGCTTCTGGTACCAGCCCATACTCTGTCAATTCCTGCATGACTCGGTCAGGGTTTGCAGACTCTTTATCCATTTTGTTTACCGCTACGATGATCGGTACCTCAGCAGCTTTCGCATGGTTCAATGCTTCTACTGTCTGTGGCTTGACACCGTCATCTGCTGCTACGACAAGGATTGTAATATCAGTAATCTTTGCTCCACGAGCTCGCATTGTCGTGAACGCTGCGTGACCTGGTGTATCAAGGAATGTGATTTTTTTGCCGTTGTCTTCAACCTGATAAGCACCGATGTGCTGAGTGATACCGCCTGCTTCACCTGCAGTCACTTTCGTGTTGCGGATGGAATCAAGCAAAGTTGTTTTACCATGGTCAACGTGACCCATAATCGTAACAACTGATGGTCTTTCCACCATTGAAGCTTCATCATCTTCTGTGAAGTATACCTCAAGGTCAGTTGCATCAATCTTGATTTCTTCTTCAACTTCAACACCATAATCAGTCGCAATCAATTCAATTGCATCCTTGTCCAGGTCCTGGTTGATTGTAGCCATGACACCAAGCATAAATAATTTCTTGATGATTTCCGATGGCTCACGGTTAAGTTTTTTACCTAGTTCAGCAACTGTCAAAGATTCGCTGAAAGTGATCTTTGAGGGAAGTTCTTTAACTTTTTTCGGCTGCTGTGGCGCTTGCTGCTGGTTCTGTCTGCCTTTATTTTGGTTCTGCTGGTTTCTGTTCCTGTTGTTTTGTTTGTTCTTGTTGTTGTTCTTATTGAACGGCTGTGAATTGCCCGGCTTTTTAGCTGTCGCTGAAGTTTTTACCTTCTCAGGTGTTGTCGCACGACGCTCGTCATCAGAAAATGCGCTGGCAGTCGTCTTTAGCTGAGGTTTTTGCTGGCCATTATTGTTTCTTTGCTGGCTTTGGGCTTGATTGCGATTCTGGCCCTGATTTGGCTTTTGGCCGCCCTGGTTGCGGTTCTGGCCTTGTTTGTCGCCCTGAGGAGCCTTTGATTGATTTTGTTGCGGCTTTTTCGCTGGCTGATTGCCATCTTTCTTTTGGTATATCGAATCAAGCTTCTTGACAGTATCCTCTTCCATTGCCGTCATATGGTTGGAAACCTCGATGTTCATTTCTTTTAATTTTACAATCACGTCTTTACTCGATAAATTATGCTTTTTTGCATATTCATAAACGCGTGTTTTACTCATATCTTCACCCCCGCTAGAATTAATCGAGCAACGTCAACAGTTTTTTTGCAAAACCCTCGTCCAACAGGGCTACTACAACACGGGCATCCTTCCCAATCGCCTGGCCAAGCTGGTACCTGTCCTGAACCACCTTGCAGGGAACGTTATAGGAATTGCACTTGTCGGTAATCTTCTTTGTAGTATTTGCGGATGCATCCGCTGAAAGCAAAATGAGTTTCGCTTTTCCGCTTCTGATTTCTTTGACGGAAAGCTCTTCCCCTGAAATAATTTTCCGCGCTCGATTGGCTAAACCAAGCAGTGACATCCATTGATTAGAATTCATCAGGATCGTCTGCTCTCCTTTTCGATGAGGTCATTCAGCTCATCATATATTGCATCGTCCACTTGGGTTTCAAGCTGCTTGGACAATATATTTCGTTTCCTTGCTAATTCCACTGCTTCTTTATCTTTTGAAAGGTAAGCTCCGCGGCCCGATTTCTTGCCTGTCAGATCGACGGAGACTTCTCCTTCTTTGGAGCGAACGATGCGAACTAGTTCTTTTTTCGGTCTCATTTCACCGGTAGCGACACATTTTCGCATAGGAACCTTCTTCTGTCTGTTCACGATCATTCACCTCACATTAATCGATGTCTTCATCTTCATAATCATCATCAGCAGTCAAAAGCGGCTCATTGTCGCGCGGATAAATCCCGGACTCCCTTGCGTCAGTTTCTGCCTTGATGTCAATTTTCCATCCAGTCAGCTTGGCGGCAAGACGTGCGTTTTGTCCGCGCTTTCCGATCGCCAGTGACAGTTGATAGTCAGGAACAATGACCGTTGTCGCTTTTTCTTCTTCATTGACAATGACATCGAGTACCTTTGAAGGGCTCAATGCATTTGCAACAAATACTACTGGATCCTCAGACCACTTTACGATGTCTATCTTTTCGCCTTTAAGTTCATTGACGACAGCCTGAACACGATTTCCGCGAGGACCGACACATGAACCAACTGGGTCCACTTCTGTGTTATCAGAATGGACAGAGATCTTTGAACGGTCTCCTGCTTCACGTGCAACTGACTTTATTTCAACAGTGCCGTCATAAATTTCAGGTACTTCAATTTCGAAAAGCCTCTTCAACAGTCCCGGGTGGGTTCTGGAAACGAAAATTTGTGGACCTTTAGTGGTTTTTTCAACCTTGGTGATGAAAACTTTGATGCGGTCATGAGGCTTGTAATGTTCGTTAGGCATTTGCTCATTCGCTGGCAGGATCGCTTCGATTTTACCAAGGCTCACATAGATGAACTTTGGATCCTGACGCTGTACGATGCCTGTCATGATATCTTCTTCACGATCGATGAATTCAGAATAGATGATGCCTCTTTCAGCTTCACGGACACGCTGGGTGACCACTTGTTTGGCAGTCTGGGCAGCAATTCGGCCAAAGTCCTTTGGCGTGACTTCCAGTTCAACAACATCTTCTACCACATAGTTAGGATTGATTTTCTGTGCTTCTTCAATGGAAATCTCCAGGCGTGGATCGAAGACTTCGTCAACAACTTCCTTTCTGGCAAAAACACGCATTGAACCATTACCCAAATTCAAATCGATACGAACGTTCTGGGCCTGGTTGAAGTTGCGGCGATACGCAGAAATAAGTGCTGCTTCGATTGCATCAATTAATACGTCCCTCGAAATTCCCTTTTCTTTTTCAAGAATTGTAAGAGCATCCAACAATTCGCTGCTCATGAGATATAAATCCCCCTTTTTTAACTACCCATCTTTTTAAGGCTTTTTTCAGAAACTATGTAACCTGAATGATCCAAATCGGCCTTTAAAATATTTAACTGAAGATTTTTCTGGTCAGATTATGAAAAAGTGACTGCAAGCCTTGCGCTGGCAATCTTATCAAAAGGTATTTCAACTGTTTTCTTGCGGGTTTTAATTTTCATTTCCACAGTTACGGTTTCACCATTATAATCGGCCAGGACGCCTTCGAACGCCTTTTCCCCGTCAATAGGTTCATACGTCTTAATAAAAACATTCTTGCCGATGGCTTTTTGATAATCTTTTTCCTTTTTCAAAGGCCGTTCTGCACCTGGTGAGGAGACTTCCAAAAAGTAGTTATGCGGGATTGGATCAATGGCATCAAGCTTCTCGCTAAGGCGCTCACTGACGATGCCGCATTCCTCGATATCAATTCCGTTGTCCTTATCAATGTATACGCGCAGGAACCAGTTCTTTCCCTCTTTGACGTATTCAATGTCTACCAATTCCAAGTTATTTTCATTTAAGATGGGAGTTACTAGCTCTTCCACTACTTCTGTAACCTTGCTCATAAAATCCCTCCTTTGACATAACATGAGTTCATACTTTTTTGGTTATTATCCCACGAAAAAGTGCTTAACAAACAAGAAAGAGCGGGTTGCCCCACTCTCATCTGCCAGAGTTATCCTTAGTATTTCCAATAAAAATATAACATAACCAGATATTTATTGCAAATAAAGGGTGTCTTAACGTTGATTTCATGCAGTTAACCAATGGTTTTTTGTCTAATAAAAATAGACTCCGTGACCGGAGTCTATTTTATTCATTCGAAGAGATATTATCCTGATGGAACTGCTTTAGAATAAGGACAATTGGTTCTGGTCGGGCATTCCTTCCAGGCAGCCATGATTGTCGAGGTATTCCAGGATTGTCTTTGAAATCTTCCCGCGCTGCTGGAGGTCTTCTTTTGACAGGAACTCTCCTTGTTCACGCGACTTGACGATGTTGATTGCAGCGTTTGTACCGAGTCCGGGGATCGCATTGAACGGCGGAATCAATTTATCGCCTTCAATGATGAATTCTGTTGCACTTGATTTGTATAAATCCACTTTCGCGAACCCAAAACCGCGTTCACACATTTCAAGCGCCAGTTCCATGACGGTCATCAGGTTCTTTTCCTTTGTGGATGCTTCAAGTCCCTTGGCACTGATCTCCTCGATCACTGCCCGGATGCTCTCTGATCCGCGAACCATTGCGTCAACATCAAAGTCATCTGCCCTGACTGTGAAGTATGCTGCATAATACATGAGCGGATGGTGCACTTTGAAATACGCAATCCGTACAGCCATCAAAACATAAGCAGCCGCGTGGGCTTTAGGGAACATATACTTGATCTTTTTACAGGAATCAATATACCATTCCGGCACCTTGTTTTTCCGCATTTCCTCTTCCATTTCGTCCGTCAGGCCTTTACCTTTACGGACAGATTCCATGATCTTAAAGGCAAATGCCGGCTCAAGGCCCTGGTAGATCAGGTAAACCATGATATCATCACGGCAGCCGATTACCTCGCTAAGGTTACAGATATTGTTATGGATCAATTCCTGGGCATTGCCGAGCCATACGTCCGTTCCGTGGGAAAGCCCGGAGATCTGGACAAGCTCCGAGAATGTTGTCGGTTTCGTATCTTCAAGCATCTGGCGCACGAAGCGTGTACCGAACTCCGGAATCCCAAGCGATCCAGTCTTCGACATGATTTGTTCCGCTGTAACACCGATAGATTCTGTACCACTGAATATCTTCATGACTTCAGGGTCGTCAGTTGGAATTGTCTTAGGGTCAATTCCGCTTAAATCCTGAAGCATCCTGATTACGGTCGGGTCATCGTGACCGAGAATATCCAGCTTCAACAAGTTATCATGTATCGAGTGGAAATCGAAATGAGTTGTTTTCCACTCCGACGTGCTGCTGTCAGCCGGGAATTGGATCGGCGAAAAATCAAAAATATCCATGTAATCCGGCACTACGATGATTCCGCCAGGGTGCTGTCCGGTAGTCCGTTTGACACCTGTGCATCCAGATGCAAGGCGGTCTATTTCTGCCCCGCGAAGCTGGAGATTATTGTCCCCCTGGTAGCCTTTTACATAACCATATGCTGTTTTATCCGCAACTGTACCAATTGTTCCTGCGCGGTAAACATAATCCTCACCAAATAGGACTTTCGTGTAGTTATGGGCGCGCGGCTGGTATTCACCCGAGAAGTTCAAGTCGATATCGGGCACCTTGTCCCCTTTGAAGCCAAGGAAGGTTTCAAACGGAATGTCGTGACCGTCTTTTTTATATTTAATACCGCAATCCGGACAGTCCTTGTCAGGAAGGTCGAACCCTGAACCGACCGATCCATCATTGAAGAACTCCGACTTCTTGCACTTAGGACATACATAATGCGGCGGAAGCGGATTGACCTCTGTGATTTCGGTCATCGTCGCAACAAAGGAAGAACCTACCGAACCACGGGAACCTACTAGATAGCCATCATCCAATGACTTTTTAACTAGCTTATGAGAAATCAAATAGATAACAGCAAATCCGTTGTCGATGATACTCTTCAATTCTTTTTCAAGACGAGCTTCAACGATTTCAGGAAGGTCCTCCCCATAAATGCTGCGGGCCATTCCGTAACTCATGCTGCGCATTTCTTCATCGGCGCCTTCAATTTTCGGAGTGTAAAGATCGTCTTTGATCGGTTTTATGACATCGATCATGTCTGCAATCTTGTTCGTATTTTCAACGACAATCTCTTTTGCTTTTTCCTCACCCAAAAACTTAAAGGCGTCCAGCATTTCATTCGTGGTCCTGAAATGCACGTCAGGAAGCTCATGGCGGTTCAGAGGATTTGCGCCACCCTGGGAATTGACGAGAATTTTGCGGTATATTTTATCATTCTCATTCAAGTAGTGTACATTTCCTGTAGCTACTACGGGCAGTTCAAGCTTTTCACCGAGCTTGACGATATTTGTAATTATATCTTCTAGCGCTTTTTGGTCACGCACCAATTCCAACTCTAAAAGATGGGCGTAAACAGCTTTGGGATGAACTTCTAGATAGTCATAGAAATGTGCTGCCTCTTCAACCTCTTCTGGTCCTTTTTGCATCATTCCCTCGAATACTTCACCTTTATCGCAGCCCGATCCTATGAGGATACCTTCTCGGTGTTTATTTAAAACAGATCTCGGAATCCGTGGCACGCGGTAAAAATAATCAATATGTGCAATTGATACTAATTTAAAAATATTTTTCATGCCAACTTCATTCTGGGCGAGCAATGTTGCATGATGTGGACGCGCTCTCTGGAAAGCTTTCCCCTGACCCATATTGTCATTAAGCTGGTCATGGTATTCCAGTCCTTTTTCAGAAGCATCCTTCAGCATTTTCAATAATAGGTACCCAGTTGCTTCGGCATCATAAATCGCACGGTGATGCTGTGTCAATTCAATATCGAATTTCTTGGCAAGGGTATTCAATCTATGGTTCTTCATGTCAGGATACAGGAAGCGGCCTAACTCCAATGTATCGATGACTGGATTAGGAGCTTTTCCTATCCCGATCTTTTTATAGCCGACATTCAGAAATCCCATATCGAATGATGCATTGTGGGCAACGAGGACACTATCTTCTGTCCAATCATGGAATCTTTGCAGGACTTCACTAACCTCCGGTGCATTTCGGACCATATCATCGGTTATGCCGGTCAGGTTGATCGTCGTGGCAGACAATCGATGATGTGGATTGGCGAAGGATTCGAATCGGTCAATGATTTCCCCGCCCCGTATTTTGACCGCTGCAAGTTCGATGATTGTATCGTATACGGCTGAGAGACCAGTAGTCTCGACGTCAAAAACGACATACGTATCTTCAGCAAGCAATCGATGTGCGTCATTATAGGCAATCGGCACCCCATCGTCGACGAGGTTAATTTCGACTCCATAAAGGATTTTGATATCATTTTTCTTTCCGGCGCCATATGCCTCCGGGTATGATTGGACGACTGCGTGGTCCGTGATCGCAACGGCTTTATGTCCCCACTTAGCCGCCTGGGCGACCAGTGAGCTTACAGGAGTGACTGCATCCATCTGGCTCATCGGACTGTGCAGGTGAAGCTCGACTCTTTTTTCCCCTTCTGGCGCAGAATCGATTCTTCCTTTAGGTTTGATTTCATTCACGTCATTTCCGATCATGACTAGATCACGGACAAAGGTGTCGTTCTGGATGCTTCCCCTTACCTTCAGCCACATTCCTTTTGATATGCGCTGGTAGATAGCAGCATCTTCCTTATCTCGAGAGAACATTTTGACCATGATAGAACTGGTGTAATCGGTAATCTTGAAAGTCAGTAGCGTCCTGCCGCTGCGAAGCTCTTTTGTCTCGGCAAAGAATACATATCCCTCGACGGCTACGCGGCGCTCTTCATCGACGATGTCCTCAAGCTTGCGGAAATCAGCATCATCTTTGATTGTCAGCCCGATGGTTACTGGCCCATCCTGTGCTGGTCCATCACCCTGCGCTTTTTCCGCTTCCTTCTTCTGCATTTCAATCATCGCCATTAATCCGCGTTCCTGGTCTTCCTTCTCTTTTGCCTTCATGAATTTTTCATATTCGTCTGAAGTTTGTTCTTCACTGACGACAGTATCCACCGTCAATGTCGGAAAACCGAAGCCTTGATAGATATCGGCAATAATGCCTCCATATTTCCTTTTAACAGCCAGCCCTTCTGCTTCATTCCTGGCTGTTAAAATGATTTTGGTTCCCTGGACTTTCGGTACCTGTTCATTCAGGAGTTTCAACAATGGAGGTGCGATTCCGTCGATTTCCTTGATGCTAACCTTCCAGTAATCAAGGATTTGCTGTTCGCTGATCGACTGCTCCAGCACTTTCACCGAGTAGGATATTTTTGCAATATGTGAAAAAGTCTGCTCCAGTTTTTCTGCGAAGCTGCTAAAAAGCTGACAAGGAATGATTCTTTCAAATTGGAAAAAGAAATGCCATTTCCTTGCCTGCTTTTCGATTATGACCCGGTCAATTTCAGCATTTTCAAACTGCCTGACAATGGCGTCTTCTGTAAGCTGCAGCTGCTGCAGCAGGAGCTGAAACCTTTCTTTTTTCCCTGACGAAAGATCACTCATGTTTATTTTCTCTCCCATCTGAAAAGCTTGAATTCTATCTATCGGGCGAATTTGCCCGTTTAAAAACAACTCTAGTTGGATATCTCCGTGTTTAATAGCAAAGGTTATTATAACATAAATTGTTTGTACCGTTACCTGTGTTTGATATTTCCATTTCTCCTAATCAATAAAAATATATTTTATCCAGATTGTACACAAACTCTACGAATTATTGAGAGAATGTAAAGAATTTTGACAATGTGAAGTGAAGAGATGGCGCTTAGGGAGTGAAGAGGCTGCATATGGGTGGTTTACGCGGATGCAAGAGGAGATTACGCGTACTGGAAAAATTATTTCTTAAACATGAGTGATAATTTCTTAAGAAAAGCTAATATTTTCTTAAATATGTGCATTAATCTTTCAAAGCAAAGCAAAAATACATCAAAAAACTACTAAAATTGCGCCATTTTCCAATTTTTGCTAAAACACTCCAGTTAACATCGAGAATCTTAAAAAAGCGGACCCTTTAAAAAGGATCCGCCTTCTGCTTATAGTTCTTTTAAGATATTCTTCAAAGATTCCGCCAGGTCGTCTTTATGAACTTCCTGCATTTCGCCGTTTTTACGGATTTTGACTTCAACGATTCCTTCGCTTGCTTTCTTGCCGACTGTAACCCTTACAGGCAAACCAATCAGGTCTGAATCAGCGAATTTCACTCCTGGGCGCTCCTGTCGATCATCCATCAGGATTTCCATACCTGCTTGCTGCAGGCTGGAATACAGTTCTTCAGCCAGTTCTGCCTGGGCACTGTCCTTCATGTTGATAGCGATAAGATGGACATCGAATGGAGAGATATTCGTTGGCCATACAAGTCCGTTTTCGTCATTGAACTGCTCCGCGACTGCCGCCATTGTACGGGATACCCCGATACCATAACAGCCCATGATCATCGGCTTTGACCTTCCATTTTCATCAAGGATTTCAGCATTCATCGCCTCACTATATCTCGTGCCAAGCTTGAATACATGCCCGACTTCAATCCCCTTCGCGAAGACGATTGTTCCCTGTCCATCTGGAGAAGGGTCTCCTTCCTTGATGAAGCGCAGGTCGGTATAGGCTGCAACCTTGAAGTCGCGTTCGGGATTAACATTTGTATAATGATAATCTTCTTCATTGGCTCCACAGACTCCATTGACCATTGCCTGTACGGCATTGTCGGCAATTACCTCGACGCTGTCGACTCGGACTGGTCCTAATGATCCTACTGAGCAGCCAAGGACCTCTTTGGTTGTCGCAGTGTCTGCAAGCTCTACAACTGAAGCTTCTAAGTGATTTTTCAACTTGATATCGTTCACATCATGATCGCCGCGGACTAAAACAAGGACATAGCGATCATCCACTTTGAACAGCAAGGACTTGATGCAATCTTTCGCTTCAACATTAAGGAAGGAAGACACTTCTTCGATTGTCTTCTTGTTTTCAGTGTGTACCTTCGCAAGTTCCTTAACTGGCTCATTGCTCTTCTCATAAACAGCCGTTACAGGTGTCATTTCGATATTGGCAGCATATTCGGAAGTATCCGAGTAGGCAATAGTATCCTCACCAATCTCTGAAAGAACCATGAACTCATGGGTGTCCTTTCCACCCATTGCTCCTGAATCAGCAATGACCGCACGGAAATTCAGGCCACAGCGGCTGAACACATTGGAGTATGCCTGGAAGATGCGCTCATATACCTCATCAAGACTTTCCTGAGTTGCATGGAAGGAATATGCATCCTTCATGATGAATTCGCGGCCGCGAAGGAGTCCGAATCTTGGACGCTTTTCGTCGCGGAATTTCGTCTGGATCTGGTAAAGTGTCAGCGGCAGGCGCTTATAAGATTTTACCTCATCACGGACAAGGCTGGTGATGACTTCCTCATGAGTTGCGCCGAGGGCGAACTCACGATCGTGCCTGTCTTTTAATCTCATCAGCTCAGGGCCATATGAATACCAGCGGCCTGATTCCTGCCATAGTTCCGCTTGCTGGAGCGCAGGCATAAATACCTCTGCTGCACCTGCATGGTTCATTTCTTCCCTGATGATTGCCTCCACTTTTTGCAGGACTTTTCGCCCCAAAGGCATGTATGTATAGACACCGCTAGCGTTTTGACGGATGAATCCCGCTCTTAGCAACAGCTGATGGCTTTTAACATCTGCGTCGGCTGGTACTTCTCTTAAAGTAGGGATAAGCGACATACTTTGCTTCATTGAATAACACCTCATTATGATAATTTCATATCTTTCGAAAAAATGTTCCTGCCCGATGGTCCCGGGCAGGAAGTTGATTTAAATTGTTCTTTACAGGAAAAACCTTTGGATATCATTCCATGTGACCACAAGCATCAGCAGCATCAATAATGCGAATCCAATGAAGTGGACCATGCCTTCTTTTTGTTTATCAATCGGTTTTCCTCTAAGTGCCTCGACTGCAAAGAAGGTCAGCCTGCCCCCATCCAGAGCCGGGAATGGAAGCAAGTTCATAATTCCGAGGTTGATGCTGAGGATCCCAGCCCATTTCATAAGATAGAAGATTCCTGACTTGGCCACAGTATCAGTGGAAACATAAATCCCTACCGGTCCTGACAAAGCATCTATTGAAAATTGACCAGTCAGCAGTTTGCCAAGCATTGAGAAGATTTCGGTTGTCCAGTAATATGTTTCTTTGATGCCATATGTGATTGATTTTAACGGCGATTTCTCTACAGGACTGTAAACCCCGATCAAACCGATTTTTTCACCTTCTACGTCTTTTGCTTCAGGTGTGACTGGCAGCTCCATACTCTTTCCTTCGCGAATAATCGAAAAGTCCAGTTCATTTCCAGGGCTTTTGCGAATGATCTCGACAACATCCTGCCAGCTTGATACTTCTGACCCTTCAATGCTGTTGACAATATCACCTTCCTGAAGCCCCGCTTTAAGGGCACTGCCGTCAGGTGTAAGCTTTCCAAGTATCGGTTCATTTGAAGGTATCCCCTGAAACAGGGCGATGATAATAAAAATGACCATTGCCAGGATAAAATTCATCATCGGTCCTGCGAAAATTGCCATCGTCCTTTGACCAAGCGTCTTTGAAGCGAATTGCCTGTCAAATGGAGCAATCTGTGTTTCTACACCGTTTTCGACCAGTACGGCGGTTTTACTGACTGGAAAGGATTTCAGCAGGCTGTCGTCCTCTCCCTCCTCGTAGCCTTTAAGAAAAAGCTCATGTTCAATATCCGCTTTTTCAACTTCGATGATTCTTGCATCAGCATACTTTTCCTTGTTCGTAAGAATAATTTTTTGGACTTCATCACTCTTATTAAAAAGCAAACCCACTCTGTGTCCTGGCTTGATTTCTATCATTTCCGGGTCTTCGCCAGCCATTCTCACAAATCCTCCGATAGGAAGGAGACGGATCGTATAGACCGTTTCATTTTTCTTATGCGAGAAGACTTTAGGCCCGAATCCAATCGCGAATTCACGGCACAGGATACCGGCCCGTTTGGCGAATATCAGATGCCCAAGTTCATGGAAGAATACAAGGGCGCCAAAAATGACAATGAATGCAATAACTGTATTCAAATTATCTAACCACCTTTTTTAAGGATAGAATCCACTTTGTGAGACTCACCTTTATACTAGCGAATTTACAAAGTTTCTTGTCTCTCTGTCAACCTGTTGAATTGTTTCCAGGCCTGGTGTTTCGATGATGCTATGGTTTTCCATTGCTCTTTCTATGAGTTCTTCTATTTGCAGGAAAGTGATTCTGTCTTCCAAAAAGGCGGCAACCGCTGCTTCGTTTGCGGCATTCATCACCGCCGGCATCGTGCCTCCTGCCCGCCCGGCATCATAAGCGAATTTCAGGCAGCGGAAGCGCTCAAGATCCATCTCCTTGAAGTGGAGCTTTCCTATTTCGGCCAGGTTCAGCCTTGTTCCTGACACAAACGGGAGCCGGTCAGGGTATGTAAGAGCATACTGAATTGGCACTTTCATATCTGGTGTCCCGAGCTGGGCGATGATACTGGTGTCATGGAATTCAACCATTGAATGGATGATGCTCTCACGATGAAGCAGAACTGAAATATCGTCATAGGGAAGAGAAAATAGCCAGTGTGCTTCAATGACCTCCAACCCTTTGTTCATCATTGTCGCAGAATCAATCGTAATTTTTGCTCCCATCGACCAGTTTGGATGGTTAAGAGCATCTGACTTTGTCACACCATGCAGTTCTTCCCTCGTGCGGTCCCTGAAGCTTCCACCAGATGCTGTAAGGATCAACCGTTCAATATTTTTTTCTTTTTCACCCTGTAAAGCCTGAAAGATCGCAGAGTGTTCACTGTCGACCGGAAGGATGGCCACATTATGCCGTCTTGCTTCTTCCATAACGATATGGCCTGCCGTCACAAGCGTTTCCTTATTGGCAATCGCAATGGTTTTGCCTGATCGGATTGCTTCGAGTGTCGGCTTTAGCCCTACACTGCCAAGCACTGCATTGACAAGTACATCCGCCTTAGGAAAGACTGCGGTTTCTTCAAGGCCTTCCAGGCCATATACTATTTTTACAGATGGGAATTCCGGCTTTAAACGTTCAGCGTCATCCTTCTCTTGTACCGAAACCAGTTCCGGCTGAAATTCATTGATGATCTGTCTGCAAAGCTCCATGTTCCGGCCGGCAGACATCGAAACGAGTTTGAACTCCTCAGGATGCTCCCTGATGACATCCAGTGTCTGGATTCCAATCGATCCTGTCGCACCCAACAAGCTGATTCTCTTCACAATTCTTTCACTCCTAATATCTTAAACGGGTAAAGTACACACCCGTAATGATCATGCTTTTAGTTCATTCTGCCTGAAAGTCAATTACAGCAGATGGATTAAGTGGATTAATGGCCAGACAAACAGCAGGCTGTCAAACCTGTCTAGCATGCCGCCATGTCCAGGAAGGATGTTTCCTGAGTCTTTTACATTGTAATGGCGTTTGAGCGCAGACTCGACAAGATCCCCTATTTGTCCAAAAACTGATAAGAATGCCGTCGCAGCCAACAGGATGATCGCCGATACTTCCATTTCACCGAATATGCTGAACAGCAGAGCAACAACCAGCGCGGATGCTATACCGCCAAAAAAGCCCTCTGTTGTCTTGTTTGGGCTGATTTCTGGCCAAAGCTTACGTTTGCCAATAGCCCTTCCGATAAAATATGCCCCTGAATCGGTCGCCCAAATGATAAATAGAGAATAAAATACATAGATCAGGTTGGCTTCACGGGTTTCAATGAAGAAGTAAAAACCAAGTCCGACATAAAGAGTCGACATAATCGAAAAGGCTACATCTTCAAAAGTGAAGCGGTTTTTTGTAATGACAGTGTAAGTCAAAAACAAAAGTACTCCAAGGAAGAAAAGCTCTAATTTTGTATAATCTATCTCATCTAGAAAGCTGCTGTACTGACTGGGAATCAGGAAAATCCATAATAGGATCAGGGAGAGAATCCCCGGCACCGAGAAAAGATTCAACTGCTTCATTTTCAGCGCTTCATATAAGGCAACGGAAGCGATTAAATATACCATTGCAATGAATGGCCAGCCTCCGAAAATCACGACTGGAAGAAAGATAGCTGCTGCTATGATTGCTGTAATGATTCTTTGCTTCATTTACTTATTCACACCTTTTTTATACTCCTCCAAAACGCCGCTGGCGGCCCTGGAATGCTTCTACTGCTTCAATAAAATGTTTTTCGTTAAAGTCTGGCCAAAGGACGTCCGTGAACCAGAACTCGGTATAGGCAAGCTGCCAAAGCATGAAATTGCTCAATCGGATTTCTCCACTTGTCCTGATCAGCAAATCGGGGTCACCCAACTCCCTGGTCATCAAGTAGGAAGAAAACGCTTCTTCGGTTAAATCATCTTCCGAAAGCTTGCCATTTTTGACATCTTCCATCACTTTTTTGACACCATCTAAAATTTCTGCCCTGCTCCCGTAATTAAGGGCAAAGTTCAGCACAAGGCCTGTATTGTCCTTAGTATCCTCCATCGCTTTCCCGACCGCTTTTTTCGTATGCTCAGGAAGCTTATCCATATATCCGATCATATCGACCCGGACATTTTCTTCAATCAATTCAGGAAGAAAGGTACCCAGGAATTCTTCCGGAAGCTTCATCAGGAAATCGACTTCCATTTTCGGCCTTTTCCAGTTTTCGGTAGAGAACGCATATACAGTCAGCGTCTTGACCCCAAGTTCATTGGCTAGCTTGGTTATTTTGCGGACAACCTTCATTCCTTCATGATGGCCAGCTACACGGGGCAATGCTCGTTTTTTGGCCCAGCGCCCGTTCCCATCCATGATGATTGCCACATGGGACGGAACTTGATGGTCTTTTATCTGAAGTTTACGCTCTTGGAAACCGGAAGGACTTGGATCCTTCTTCCACGGATTCATTTTGTTTAACATTGTGACAGCTCCCCCAAAAGATTATCTTTAGCACCAATCAGCCTGGCTGATTCTTCCCGGAAAAGTTTGGTGCTGAAGCTGGACTGCTCACCAAAAGCCATAGAGTAATCCTGGTCTTCTCTCTTTCTTTTCCATATGCCACTATCATACCAAAAAAGAATGAAGATATCTCTATAAACGGATGGACTATGCGTGATATTATTTCCTTCAGTCTGCGCCAGATCAATAGCAGCCTTATATACAGACTATGTTGTTCAGGGTTGAAACAGAATAATACAGCCAATATTATTATATTCTATCATTCAGGCCGTTTACGTAAACTCATCGTTTCATTTACTTTGCGAAAATTTGTTTGTTCATTAGGAAAATTGCTGAAATCTTCAATCGCGAAGACATCTGTCAGCACCTGATGTGCCACTATTATGTATAGAGAAAAAACCCCCTGGAAAACAGAGGGTTTTCGATGACGTGCACTGCCTGGAATTAAACTTCCATGATTTCTTTTTCTTTGTCTTTTGCAATCTGATCGATTTTGGCGATATGTTCATCAGTAAGCTTTTGAATATCATCAGAATATCCGCGAAGATCATCTTCGGTGATTTCTCCGTTTTTCTCGAGTTTTTTCAGGTCTTCGTTTCCATCACGGCGGACGTTCCTGACAGCGACCTTTGCCTCTTCAGCTTCCTTCTTAACGAGCTTCGCCAGTTCTTTACGGCGTTCCTCAGTCAACTGAGGGATCGCGATTCTGATAATGGATCCATCGTTGGAAGGATTCAGTCCCAAGTCAGATTTAAGGATTGCTTTTTCGATTTCACCAAGGATTGACTTATCGTATGGCTGGATAACTAAAAGACGAGCTTCAGGAACTGAGATACCAGCAAGTTGATTGACTGGAGTCGGCGCTCCATAATAGTCGACCTGGATTCTATCTAGCAGAGATGCGCTAGCTCTCCCTGCACGGATGCTCGCAAGTTCGCGAGTGTAAGATTGAATCGCTTTTGACATTCTTTCTTTTGAGTTAGCAATGGCTTGTTTTGGCATTAATTTTTCCCCCTCACTGTTGTTCCGATTGTTTCGCCCATAACTGCTCGTTTAATATTACCTTTTTCCATGATTGAGAATACAATCAACGGGATATCATTATCCATACACAAAGATGAAGCTGTTGAATCCATGACAGCGAGACCTTCCTTGAGCACATCGAGGTATGAAAGTTCTTCATATTTAGTAGCGTTCTTGTCAACTCGCGGATCAGCTGAGTACACGCCATCTACGTTATTCTTAGCCATAAGGATCACATCCGCTTCGATCTCAGCAGCGCGCAAGGCAGCTGTAGTGTCCGTTGAGAAGTACGGATTTCCGGTTCCTGCTGCAAAAATGACTACGCGTTTCTTCTCGAGATGTCTTATTGCTCTTCTTCTGATATACGGTTCTGCAACCTGTCGCATTTCGATGGAAGTTTGAACCCTCGTCTCGATTCCCGCTAGTTCCAGACTGTCCTGCAATGACAGGGAATTCATGACGGTAGCAAGCATGCCCATATAGTCTGCCGTCGCTCTGTCCATTCCCATTTCTTCACCGATTTTGCCTCTCCAGATGTTTCCTCCGCCTACTACTACAGCGACTTCCACATCCAGTTCAGCAATCTCCTTTACCTGGTCTGCAACATTTTTGATTACCGACGGATTGATGCCAAATCCTTGTTCTCCGGCTAATGCTTCTCCACTTAACTTTAAAACAACTCTTTTGTATTTAGGGCTTGTCATAGGGTACCTCCATATGTAAATTTAGGCTTCACGAATACAAGTGTATGCTCACGTTAAAAAGCCTAACTAAAGCTATGTCCAAAAACAGGGAACACTGTAGTGTTCCCTGCAATTACATAGGCTAGTTAAAATTATTTCTTGTTTACTTGGTTCATTACTTCTTCAGCAAAGTTATCTTCACGCTTTTCGATGCCTTCGCCTACTTCGTAACGAGTAAACTCACGAAGTGTTCCGCCTTTTGATTCAACAAACTGGCGTACTTTTTGATCAGGATTCTTAACGAAAGCCTGGTCAAGAACACAAACATCTTCGAAATATTTGCTTAGGCGGCCTTCAACCATTTTAGCAACGATATTTTCTGGCTTGCCTTCGTTAAGAGCTTGTTGAGTAAGGATTTGACGCTCATGCTCAACTTCTTCTTGGGATACTTCGTCACGTGATACATATTTAGGGTTCAATGCAGCGATGTGCATGGAAATGTCTTTAGCAGCTGCTTCGTCAGTAGTTCCTTCAAGAACGGACAATACGCCAATGCGGCCGCCCATGTGAAGGTATGCACCGAATGCATCGCTGTCAGTTTTAGTCTTGACTTCAAAACGGCGAAGAGATAACTTTTCACCAATTTTAGCCATAGCAGAATGAATGCGGCCTTCAACTGTTTCGCCGTTTTCCATTGTTTGAGCGTTAGCTTCTTCAACAGATGCAGGCTTGTTTTTAAGAAGGTGCTCAGCGATTTCCTTAACAAGAACCTGGAAGCCTTCGTTCTTTGCTACGAAATCCGTTTCAGAGTTCACTTCAAGGATTACAGCTTCATTGCCTTCTACAAGGATGTAAGTTGTACCTTCAGCAGCAATGCGGTCTGCTTTCTTAGCAGCTTTCGCAATCCCTTTTTCACGAAGGAAATCGATCGCTTGTTCCATGTCACCGTTTGTTTCCTGAAGTGCCTTTTTGCAATCCATCATACCAGCGCCAGTTTTTTCGCGCAATTCTTTAACCATCTGTGCAGTAATTGCCATAATGAAATTCCTCCTAAAATCTCGGTTATATGTAACTATACTTTATTTTAACTTGATTTCGCCAATATAAACCCACTTGGGGGCCATACGGAATATAAGTCTTAAAAAAAGGTGATAAAGGGTGCTTCCCTATATCACCTTTTTTAAAATTAAGCTTCTACAGCTTCTGTAGTTTCTTCGCCTTGCTTCGCTTCGATAATAGCATCAGCCATTTTAGATGTAAGCAATTTAACTGCGCGGATCGCGTCATCGTTCGCAGGGATAACTACGTCGATTTCGTCTGGATCACAGTTTGTATCAACAATTCCCACGATAGGAATGTTCAATTTGTGTGCTTCAGCAACAGCGATGCGCTCTTTGCGTGGGTCAATGATGAAAAGAGCATCTGGAAGGCCCTTCATGTCCTTGATTCCGCCCAAGAACTTTTCTAAACGCTCTTGCTCTTTCTTCAATTGAACTACTTCTTTTTTAGGAAGTACTTCAAAAGTTCCATCTTCAGACATTCTTTCAATGTTCTTAAGACGAGAGATACGCTTTTGGATTGTTTCGAAGTTTGTTAAAGTTCCACCCAACCAGCGCTGGTTCACATAGTACATACCAGAGCGTGTTGCTTCTTCTTTAACAGAATCCTGAGCTTGTTTCTTTGTACCTACGAAAAGAACTGTACCGCCGTTTCCAGCAAGCTCCTTCACGTAATTGTAAGCTTCTTCAACCTTCTTAACAGTCTTTTGAAGGTCGATGATGTAGATGCCGTTACGCTCAGTGAAGATATACTTCTTCATCTTTGGGTTCCAACGGCGAGTCTGGTGACCGAAGTGTACACCAGCTTCAAGCAGTTGCTTCATAGAAATTACTGACATTGTGTTTCCTCCTAATGGTTTTGATTTCCTCCGTCCATCTCATCTTCAGCCAGGAACTGACGTAACAGCACCATCTGGCCAAATCAATGAACGTGTGTATTAACACCATGAGATAATATAGCATAAATAAAAAGGACATTCAAGTTATTCTTGCTTATTTTGCCGAAATTTAAGTAAAAGTTCGATCTCGGTTTTCCCTTTATCCAGCTCCCTGGCAATTTCTTCGATCGTCAGCCCCTGCTTTCTCATGGCCGCAACCTTTTCTACAAAGCTCATTTCATTTGCTTCAGGAACTGAAATCACTGGCTCGGTGCTGTCGAAATCAACCTCATCCGTATCTTCATTGGGCACGTTGATTGTTTCACTGTTTTTGTTATATGCCTGTCTTGCAGCATGATAGGATATCCCTTTGCCTGGGCGCTGCAGTCGGACTTCATCGTCAGTGTGATCCAGGGACTGAAATGATCCCATATCAGCTGCTTCATCAACAGGCTTTCCTGCATCGTCTTGCTGTATTTGTACATTGGTGTTCGCCATTAACTCAAGAAACTTATCATTCTCTTCCTTCAATTCAAAAAGATAGGACGAGAAGATCTCTTCCATTTCGCTGATGATTTTTCCCTGCTTTTTTTCTGCTTCCACAAGCCGGTTTTGGCGTAAATATAATAGGATAATTGCGAAGATTGCTGCCGCGTTCAATATGAGGCTTAAGAGTAGTAGAAAAGTGGTCATAATATCCCTCTATCCGCTGTAATCAATCACCTTCCCTTTATATGGGTGGTGAGGCTGTACGTTTTGGTCATCCTTGTTCTTTTGACCATTCCTGCCATTTTGCTGTTGGCGGCCTGAGCGGCCGTCCTCCTGATTCAGGCGTGCTTCCTGCTTCTGGGCGTTTTTAACCACCGTCTTGCGTTTTAAATCATCTTCCTTCGTCACACTTTGTGCCGCATGTTCCTGAAGATGCTGTCCCCGCTGTTGAAGTTGCTCCTGTATTTTGCCGGCATCATGTGTCCTCGGAAGAGCAATCTGCATTTCGATTGCTTTGAGGCTCATCATGTCACTTCCTTATTTGTGAAGTTTCGACTTTTGCAATAGGATGAATCATTATCTCACTATTATCAAGATAGAAGCTCACCTTTTTGTATATCTGGTTTGTCAGGAATGCATATTTGCCGAAATACACCTTTGTGTTAGGGAATACTTTATCATATACGGATAAGCATGAATTCAGCCGATCCTGTTTTTCAAGCTGCAAAAACTCAAGATCCGCCAGCAGTTCCCCCAGGGATTGTTCAACTTTCAGCCTGGTATTCCGCTGTTTCGCAATCATTTGCCTCTGCTCGTTCGTCAGTGTACCTGCCCGCCTGCCAAGTTCTGCAAGCTTGAGTTCAATTTCTGTCAGTTTCCGTATATTCATTTTGGCAGTTTCAATCGATGCATTTGTTTCCTGTTCTGATTTCTCAAGCAATGGATCCCAGCCAACAGCTAACTCTGTTTTGGTAAAAAGCTCATTGCCCAATTCCTTGACCGAAATATCCCGCGCAGCCGAAATTGTTCCTCCGATGATGGTTCCGGTATGGCAGTCCACATTTCCGGCAGCTGTCAATTTACTGTGCAGTATGGACGACTTGACGATGATATCCTGCCCAGCTTTTACATTGGCCTGATTAAGGAAATTCGCGAATACACTCCCATCAGCGGTCACCTTCCCCTTCAGCGCTCCAGCAACTCCGCCTTTAATGACAATATTGCCTCCTGCCTGGAGATTGGCTGCTTCAACAAGTCCATCAACGATGATGTCACCGCCTGCTTTCAGTTCATAACCGCTGGGAACATTGCCTTTAATGACGATATTGCCAACAAAGTCCAAATTCCCTGTTCTCAAATCAAGGTCACCTTTGACCTCGTAAACAGGATTGACGGAAATCGATTTTTGGGTAATACTGACCTGTCCATCACAGGCTGCATAGAATTGGCCTGACTCAAAAATCACATTTTTCCCTGCTTTGATCCTTAGCGGGCGGCCTGGCTTTGCAGGAACAACCCTCCCGGTTACATCCTTCCCCGGTGTTCCATCGACAGGTGGAACAACAGTTGCAAGTAGCTGCCTTTTTTTTACAGAGGGGATCTGCAAGACCGAACGGAAATTAAACACTTTCTGTTCATTCAAGCCGGTTTGTTCCAGTTCACTGCGTAAATAGGAATCTTCTCCATCCAAATTCGGCATACCATTCGCAATGATCACGGGATATTCAACGGAAGCAGGACTTTCGGCAATTTGCGCCAAAACATCCATTTTAATACCGAAAATTATACTCTCCTTCTCCAGGATACTCATTAGATTTCCAACAGATATAGAATACTCATGGTCGTGGATATCGAGTTCCAGTTCAGCGGAAAGCCTGTCATTGGATATCCTCAGTATATATTCCGTCGCCACACCCATCTCCTGCCTTCTATCAGGCTGACTCCAGCCATTTTCTCAATTTAAAGATTGCCTTCGAATGAATCTGTGAAATCCTGGAGGTAGACAAGTTCATGACTTGCCCTATTTCCGTCAATGTCAATTCTTCTTTGTAAAATAAACTCAGCACTAGTTGCTCTTTATCATTCAATTTCGAGATCTTTTCTGCAACCTCTTCGAGCATCTCGGATTTAATGAGCTTTTCTTCGGGGATATCAGCCTTGTCGTCCTTGATCACGAATGACTGATTGTCACGTTCATCATTTTCATTCGGATGCTCATCTATCGAGAGTACATTCGCGAAAAAATGTTCATTTATTGTCGTATATATTTCAGTTTCATCCATATTCAATTCACTGGCGATTTCCTCGATGGTCGCATTTCGCATGAATCGCTGTTCGAGTCTCTCAATTGCTGCATCTATTTTCTTTGCTTTTTCCCGGGTACTTCTTGGGAGCCAGTCTTCCTTTCTCAATCCGTCCAAAATCGCCCCGCGAATCCGAAATGAAGAATATGTATCGAACTTCAGATCCCTGTTTGGATCGAATTTTTCCAGAGCATCATATAAGCCAATCATTCCCAGACTTCTTAAATCATCCCTGGAAACGCTTTTCGGAAGACTTACAGAGATTCTTTGCACATGGTAGGAAACAAGTGGCATATATTTTTTTATCAGCAAATTCCCCGCATCCGGATCACGGGATTGTACCCATTTATCCCATGTTACCTGTTCTTCCGAAGTGGATCCTCGTACCATTGTCATCCTCCTCACGCGCATCACGCATTATTCTATGCTGCTTTCCAATTCAAATCTCACTATTCCCTTTATTCACAGTCCTGATTTGCATTAAACCAGTCTTCGGATCGAATTCAATGGTCCTGCCGCTATTTCCGCCTACATCGTGGGCTATGACCGGAATCCGGAGTTCTTTCAACTCCTGTAAAACTGCCTCTACATTCCTGGGGCCAATTCTCATCATGTCGCTGCTGCCTGAAAATTGGAACATTTGGGCGCCGCCGGCAATCTTCGCTTTAATGACTGCCTGTCTTGCCCCTGACTTCATCAAGATTTCGAATAATTCCTTGATCGCAGTATTGGCGAATTTCGCCTTGTTCAGCGGCTCTGTGCGCGACAGGGAGGAATCCGGCAGCATAACATGAGCCATGCCTGCCAGTTCTTTCGCCTGATCATAGAGCACAACACCGACACATGACCCCAGACCAGTGGTCCGAATCAAGTCAGGTGCTTTCACGATATTCATGTCAGCAATGCCTACTTTAATGATTTCTGCTGTTTTATGCATCGACCTTTACTCCCAGTGCCGAAAAAATGATATGGAATGAATCCGGGTCAGGCAATAAGAAGAAATGGCCCCTCACGCTTTCTGGCAGCTTGGCATCTTCTTCATCCAGGGCCGTGTCAATCACAATCGCATAATCACTTACCTGCGATAATTCCAGCAGCCCGAAAGTGATGACTGCCCCCACCATATCAACACTAAGGGCAGGAACAGATGGATACAGGCTCAAATGCGTGAAATCGGACAAAGAAGACAGATAGGAACCCGATAAAATATTCCCTAATTCCTGAAGTGCCGACATGGCCAGCTCAATGTCATTGTCCTGGACATCGGAAAATGTGAATGACTGGTTCTTTGTCAGCTGGCGGATATATTTTTCTGCCTGGGGGAGCGGAAGGATAAAAAACATACTCCCTGGAGCCTCCCCCTCGATCCTGAGGAAAACGCTCGCTACGACATTATCAGCGCCTCCTGCCAGTTCCATCACTTCGTCGAAAGACACTACCCTGACACTGGGCACTGTCATATCAATCTTTTTATTCATTAAAGTCGATAAGGCTGTAGCAGCATGGCCAGCCCCAATATTTCCAACCTCTTTTAAAATATCAAGGTGAATGTCCGAAATATTTTTTAGAAAAGTCATAGCCTGATTCCCTTCCTGCCTATAAAGCTTTTACTTTATCGGACTCAAGGATTTTATCCAAATCGATTAGGATCAATAATCTTCTTTCGAGGTTCGCAACCCCTTTAATGAAACCCTCTGCAGCCAGACCTACCACTTCTGGAGGAGGTTCGATCATGCTTGAAGGTATATCGATGACATCGTTCGCTCCATCCACGATCAGACCGACTTCTTTATCATCGTCCGCAACAATGATAACTCGGGTACTGTCGGAATAATTTTGTTGCTCCATGCCGAATCTTACGCGCAGATCCAATAGCGGGGTCACCACACCTCTAAGGTTCATAACCCCTTTCACGAATGGGTTCGCATGAGGCACTCTTGTGATATGCATGATTTTTTCAATCGATTTCACCTGGCTCACAGGGACCGCATATTCTTTTTCATTCAATTGAAAAACGATTACTTTCAAATCCGAAACCAGAGTTTCAGCCATCTTCATCACTCCTAAAATATCGTCTTAATCATGTCAAGGAATCTATTTAATCAATGCGTTGCAATCGACAATCAATGCTACCTGGCCATCACCAAGAATCGTTGCTCCGGAAATCGCAAATACATTGGTTAAGTAATTTCCCAGTGATTTAAGGACTACTTCCTGCTGGCCGATGAAGGAGTCGACAATCAATCCGGCCATTTTATCTCCTTTTCGTACGATTATGACAGAGTGGAATTGATCTTCCTCACCTTCATAAGGAACCTCGAAGATGTCTTTTAGGAATAGCAGCGGCACGACCTTGCCTCTGAAATCGATCACCTTTTGATTATGGGCATTCATGATTTCAGAATCCTTTATAATTGCTGTCTCAATGATCGAAGACAGCGGAATAGCGAATTTTTCCTTCTGGATTTCCACTAACATCACCGAAATGATCGATAATGTAAGCGGAAGCTGAATCGAGAAGATCGTTCCCTGATTCTCCCTTGAATCAATCGAAATAGAACCTCCCAGTGATTCAATCGTATTTTTCACAACATCCAGCCCTACTCCGCGGCCTGAGATATCCGAAATGGTTTCAGCTGTAGAAAAACCTGATGAAAGAATCAATTCATAGGCTTGTTTATCCGTAAACCCAGCAGCGGATTGCTCCGTTATGATTCCCTTGCTGATGGCCTTCTGCAATATTTTTTCCCTGTTAATTCCTGCACCATCGTCTTCAATTTCAATGAACACGTGGTTTCCGCTGTGGAACGCGCGCAGCACAACGGTTCCTTCCTCATTTTTGCCTTTGGCCCTGCGGATTTCCGGCGATTCGATGCCATGGTCTACAGAATTTCGCAGTAAGTGCACAAGTGGGTCGCCGATTTCATCAATTACAGTACGGTCTAATTCTGTCTCAGCTCCGACGATTTCAAGGTTGATTTTTTTATTCAAGTCCCTCGCAAGCTGACGGATCATTCTCGGGAAACGATTGAATACTGTTTCCACCTGCACCATCCGCATATTCAGAATGATATTCTGCAAGTCTCCTGAAATCCTTGACATCCGCTCTACCGTCTCGGTCAGTTCACCATTCTCCAATTCCTTGGATATTTGCTCCAATCTTCCGCGGTCGATGACTAATTCTTCGAATAGATTCATCAGGATGTCGAGCCGTTCGATATTTACTCGAATTGTTTTGCTGCTGCTTGTCTGTTGTTTAACACTGCTCTTAGCCTCTTTTTCAGGCGACGCTTCCTGAATGAGATTGGCTGGAGACGGATCAGCGGCAGGCGTATTTGCGGTATCTGCGTTGATTGTTTTTTCAGGCGATACGATATTTACGTCTGGATTTTCTTCATTGAATTCGATTGGCCTAACATCCGTTTTGACAACCTCAGAAACCTTCATGATCTTGCCCTTGATATCCTCAGGATTTTCCCTGGAGATGAACGTTACAGAAAACTCGTCATCAAATTGCTCTTCCTCTAACTGTTCAACTGAAGGATTCGCTTTGATGACCTCTCCGATTTTTTCTAATACTTCAAATACCATGTACACCCGTGCAGCTTTCAGCAGGCAATCCTCACGCAATCCGATTTCAATTTCATACACACCGAATCCCTGCTCTTTAGACTGCTTTAAAACTGTCATTTCAAATTCATCATAGCTCGATTTTGGGGTAGCTTCCATGGTTGCCGCAGCCGCTACTTCAGAATTCGCCGACTGTGACAAAGGCTCTCCTTTTTCGATCAACTTCAGCTTTTCAACTGTTTCGGTGACGTCCTTTTTCCCATCTCCTCCGCCTGCAATCGACTCTACCATCTCCTCGAGATGATCAACAGCCATAAAAATGACATCGAGGATTTCAGGGGTCGTGAACAAACGATTATTGCGGATTGCGTCCAGGACATTTTCCATTTGATGCGTCAGGCTTGCGAGATCTTCATATCCCATCGTCGCAGACATCCCTTTTAAGGTATGGGCAGATCTGAAAATTTCATTAATGATCGATAGATCCTGGGGATTCTTCTCCAGCTCCAGCAGTTGCTCATTACAGCTCTGTAAATGTTCTTTACTTTCTTCGATAAACACTTCAAGATATTGATTTAATTCCATGTGCACCGCACCTCCGGCATTAAATATATTGCATGATCGTTTCTGCAATATGATCGACATTTGCCACTTCGTCAACCATGTTCGTTGCAATCGCTGCTTTTGGCATCCCGAATACAATCGATGTTTCTTGCGATTCGGCAATCGCCTTTACGACGCCATTCTTCTTTAATTCAACAAGTCCTCTCGAGCCATCCGCACCCATCCCGGTCATGATGACTGCGATCTTTGAGTAATTCTTGATGGCACTGACCGACTCGAACATTACATCCACGGAAGGCCGATGGCCATTTCGCGGTGGAGATTGCCCAAGGCTGATTGCCAGTGCCGGACCAACATTCTTGACCTCAAGATGAAATCCGCCGGGAGCAATATATGCTGTGCCTTTTTGCAGGAGTTCTCCGTCTTCCGCTTCCTTGACGGAAATCTGGCTCAAGGAATCCAGCCGGCTGGCCAGGGACTTTGTAAAGCCGGGCGGCATGTGCTGAACAACAAGCACTGGCACCCCTATATCTTTTGGGAGAGCTGTTAAAACTTGCTGCAGAGCCCTCGGCCCTCCTGTCGAAGTTCCGATGCATACGATTTTTTTTGATTCTTGACTGAACCTTTTGCTGTAAAGATCTCCTGATGCGTTTTTCTTTTGTTGTGCTGGATCGGCAAGCGGTTTTCTGGCCATTCTTGGCTCGTTCTGGCTGTTTATTTTTGATAGATTCGCCTTGCTTGCAGACAACACTTTCTGGATTAATTCTGTTTTGATTTTATGTAGATCAATCGATATGGAACCTGAAGGCTTTGCCACGAAATCCACTGCACCTGCCTGGATTGCCTGCAGCGTCGTGTCCGCGCCTTCTTTTGTCGTGCTTGATAGCATGACTACAGGCAGCGGGCGTTCCTCCATGATCACTTTCAAAACTTCGAGACCATTTAGCTTTGGCATTTCGACATCAAGTGTTATAACGTCGGGGCGCATTTCCCGGAATTTCTTGATTGCATCCTCTCCGTTCCGCGCCGAGCCAATAACTTCAATCTCATGGTGTTCTGATAGAAAGTCGTTGATCAGCTTCCGCATGAAAGCTGAATCATCTACGATGAGAACTCTAATTTTTGCCACTCGACCACTACCTTTCGAAAAGGAATTGCTTCAATCTAGCTGTAAAACTCCTGTTATCTCTCTTTTCGGCATTGTAGCTCTCTTTATTGATATATTTTTCGATAATTTCGCCCATTCCCTTTGAAGCTTGTGACCGTTCATTGAACAATACAAAAGGAATTTGCCGTTTTACTGCTTCCTGGACGGTTTTATCATCCGGAAGCATCCCGAGCTTGATTGGTGTCCTGCCAAGAAATTTTTCAAGTACATCCTCAAGCCTTGCCATCGTTTCGTTGCCTTCCTTTACAGATCCAGCCCTGTTGACGACTAGATAAAAGGGCAGCCCGGAATCGGCTAGATGGATGTATTTCATGGTGGCATAGGCATCCATCAAGGAGGTCGGCTCAGTTGTGGTAATCACGAAAATTTCGTTTACTGATAGAAGGATCGAGAGAGTTTCTTCATTCAAACCCGCTCCCATATCAAAAATAAGATAATCATATTTTTTTAATACATCGCTTAAGCTTGAGATGAAATATTCGACACTTTCCTTATCCATCCTGATCAGCTGGCTCAAGCCAGTCCCGCCTGAAATATATTCAACACCATGGGGGCCTTGAAAAATAACTTCTTCCATCGACGCTGTTCCTGCAAGGAAGTCTGCGATTGACAACGAAGAATGCTTGCCCATTAAAATCTCGATGTTTCCCATTCCGATATCCAAGTCGAACAACAATACCTTTTTCCCCTGTTTTGCCAGTGAAATCGAAAAGTTAAGGGAAAAATTCGATTTCCCAACTCCTCCCTTTCCGCTTACCACAGCAAGGGTCTTTGCTTCATTGGTTTGAATATTCGTCCTTAACCGGTTTCTTAGCTTTTCTGCCTGGTCACTCATAGTTGTTTGCTCCAATAATCGTATTGGCTGTAATCTCAGGGCTGGCACCGATTAAGTCATCCGGAACATCCTGTCCATTGGTCAAATAGGCAATCCCCGTCGAAAACTTGTCTGCCATATTGAGCATTGAACCATAAACGGATGTTTCATCAAGTTTAGTGAAGATATATTTGTTGATATGGATAAGGGAAAATTGTTTGCGTATTTCCTCCATATCCTTTTGTTTTGATGTTAGCGCCAATACCAAGAAGGTTTCCATTTCCTCATTAAAATCTATGACATCTTTCAAATCATCCACATATTTTTGATTCCTGAAATTCCGTCCAGCTGTATCAATAAAGACCACGTCATATTGCGAAAACTTCCCGGTCGCCGCTTTGAAATCATCCAGGTTGTAGCAAACCTCGATCGGCACATCGAGAATTTTCGCATATGTCTTCAGCTGCTCGATTGCAGCGATCCGATAGGTGTCCGTCGTAATGAAAGCCACACTCTTTTGATGCTTCAGAACACATTCCGCTGCGATTTTTGCCAGTGTAGTCGTTTTTCCTACGCCTGTCGGTCCAATCACATTGACGAACTTCTTTTTGAAGGAAACCCCTCCGAAAGAAAGCTCAGCCAACCTTTGCTGAATGGCTTCAGCACTCCATTCAGCAACGTCATCTTCACTTGCTGCCGCTCCGTTCAGATACCATTTTTCAAGCAGGACTCCAGATAATTCATCGATGATATGCTGATCCACATCCTGATTCCTTAAGTGATGGAGATGTCTGCTGACAGGCTCCGGTAGTGAAATTGCATCTGTGCTGCCTGATGATTTCAGCATCTCTTTCAGCTGGGATATTTCCTTTAGCAATTCTTTGTCCGCCACTGGAGTTAACGACAACCCAGTTCTCTTTTTATCGTGGTTGAAATCCGTTTTAGGTCCTTCTGCTTTTATCGAAGGCTGAGTATATGCCTTCGGTTTATCCAAACTGACGGTTTTTGGAGCCATCTCAGTGTCTGGATCAATTGCGGCGATGACCTCAATGCTGTTTTTCTTGAAGAAGCCCATGAAGCCTCCTGTCTGTACGACGCGTGAATTCAGGATCACTGCATCGCTGCCAAGCTCGGACCTAACCTGTTTCATTGCCTCTGGCATGGATGAAGCTGTATATTTTTTTACTTTCATTCTATATTCACCACTCCGACACTTTGGACTTCGACATTCGCTTCAAGTTCGTTATAGGACAATACCGGGATCTGAGCAAAGTATCTTTCAGTCAACTGGCGCACATACATCCTTACTGCTGGAGAGCAGAGGATGATCGGCGTCTGTTCCATGATGCTCAGCTGCTCCACCTGGCTTGCAACAGATTCAAGGATTCCCTGGGAAACCGCTGGATCAAGCGATAGATAATTCCCGTGTTCCGTTTGCTGGACACCTTCGGCAATCATTTTTTCTACCCTGCCTGACAATGTGATGACCTTAAGTGTTTCTCCGTTTCTGGAATACTGGTTCGTAATCTGCCTTGCAAGTGCCTGGCGTACATACTCGGCAAGGATATCTGTATCTGTTGTGACCTTTCCATAATCCGCAAGTGTTTCAAAGATGATCGGCAGGTTCCTGATTGAGACGTTCTCCTTAAGAAGCTTGCCAAGCACCTTCTGGATTTCGCCGACTGAAAGAGGATTTGGCGTAGCTTCCTCCACCAGAATTGGATAACTCTCCCGAAGGTGGTCAATCAGCTGCTTTGTTTCCTGTCGACCAAGAAGTTCGTGGGCATTTGCCTTGATCACTTCCGTAATGTGAGTGGAAACGACTGAAGGTGGATCAACTACCGTATAGCCAAAAATTTCAGCCTGCTCCTTCATCTCTTCAGTAATCCATTTAGCCGGCAAGCCAAAGCTAGGTTCTACCGTATCGATTCCCTCAATTGATTCGTCCTCGATTCCAGGGCTCATGGCGAGATAATGATCGAGCAGCAATTCACCTCTTGCCAATTCATTTCCTTTGATTTTCAGCCTGTATTCATTCGGCTGAAGCTGGATATTATCACGGATCCTGACTACAGGGATCACGAGTCCCAGTTCGATGGCAAGCTGTCTCCTGATCATGACAATCCTGTCAAGAAGGTCTCCCCCCTGGTTGGCGTCTGCCAGTGGAATCAAGCCATAGCCAAATTCAAATTCTATAGGATCCACATTCAACAGATTGACAACACTTTCCGGGCTCTTCATTTCATCCATCTGGATATCTTCTTCCATCTCCTGAAGCTGCTGTTGATCAGGTTCAGTGATGCGCGAGAATGAATAACCGCCAAATACCATCAAAGCTGCAATCGGGATTGTCAGCATATCGTGAATAGGGGTGAAAAGTCCGAGAAGGAAAATTGTCGCACCTGCTACGTAGAGCATCTTCGGATAGGCTAATAATTGTCCAGTAATATCCATTCCCAGATTACCATCAGATGCTGCCCGTGTTACGACGATACCTGTCGCAGTTGAAATCAATAATGCTGGAATTTGGCTGACAATCCCATCACCGACAGTCAGAAGTGAATATTTCGTCGCTGCATCGCCTATGCCCAATCCCTGCTGGGTCATGCCTATGACAATACCGAAAATCAAGTTGATCAGGACGATGATGATTCCCGCAATGGCGTCGCCTTTGACGAATTTGCTCGCACCATCCATTGCTCCGTAGAAGTCTGCTTCCCTGCTGACTTTTTCACGTCGTTCGCGTGCCTGCTGTTCAGAAATCATTCCTGCATTCAAATCGGCATCGATACTCATTTGCTTTCCGGGCATCGCATCAAGGGTGAATCTTGCTGCCACTTCTGATACACGCTCGGACCCTTTTGTGATGACGACAAACTGGATGATGATCAAAATCAGGAATACCACCATACCGACGACAACATTGCCGCCAACTACGAATGTCCCGAATGTTTCCACAACGCCTCCAGCTTCCCCTTTAGACAGGATTGACCTGGTCGTCGATACATTCAGACCAAGTCGGAATAAGGTCAGCAACAGCAGCAGTGAAGGAAATACAGAAAACTGCAGCGGCTCGGTCATATTCATTGTGTTCAAAAGCACCAGCAGTGCGATCGAGATATTTACCATGATCAGGACACTTAACAGCCATGACGGAAATGGAATGATCAACATGGCTACGATTAAAATGACACTAAGCAGGACGGACAGGTCTCTTGCTGACATACTACTTCTCTCCTAAACACTGCATACCTTGACAATTACAGCACTTTATTTTTTGTTTGATACACATAAGCCAGAATCTCGGCAACAGCCTTAAAAAACTCCTCAGGGATGGCATCGCCGATTTCAGCCTGACTGTATAAGGCCCTGGCTAACGGGCGATTTTCAACAGTCATGATTTCGTTTTCTTTGGCAATCAGTTTAATTTTCTGGGCAACAAAATCAACGCCTTTGGCAACTACAACCGGGGCATCCGACTTCTGTTCATCATACTTCAACGCAATTGCGTAGTGTGTGGGATTTGTAATGACCACATCTGCTTTAGGGACTTCTTGCATCATCCGCCGCATTGCCATCTCTCTTTGCTTTTGCTTGATCTTTGATTTGATGAGCGGGTCACCCTCAATGTTCTTATACTCATCCTTCATATCTTGCTTAGACATACGGATACTTTTTTCATAATCATATTTTTGGTACAAATAGTCCAATAATGATAAAAATAGCAATGCTCCGGAAGCAAAAAGCCCCATTTGAAGTGTTAGCCCGGCAATCGTGGCGATTGCGGCACCGACGCTTTTATTGGCCAGCAGCAACACTTCATCCATCTTCATCCAGAGGACGGAAAAAGCAATCAATCCAATGAAGGTGATTTTAAGGATCGATTTAAGCATTTCGACAATCGCCCTCATCGAGAAAATCCTTTTGAAGCCGCTGATCGGATTGATTTTCTCCAGTTTCATCTGGATAGCCTCAGTGGAAAACATAAAGCCGACCTGCATATAATTGGCGGCTACCCCTGCGATCAAGGCAATGGCCATGACCGGCCCAAGGAAAAAGACCAGTTCACCAAGTATTTCAATCACAATCGATTCAATATTATTTGCAGTCAATTCCATGAACATATAGTTTTGCAGTGCGTGACGGAGCACTCCAATCAATCTCTCAGCCATCGTCCTTCCAAAAAACATCAAAAACAGGAACACAGCAAGCAGGACGATCGCCGTATTGACATCCTGGCTTTTGGCCACCTGCCCTTTTTTCCGGGCATCCTGCCTTTTTTTGGGAGTCGCTTTTTCAGTTTTTTCACCTGCGAAAAATTGAAGGTCCAATGTCAAAAAATTCATATTATGCTCTCCCCATCAGTTCCATCAAACCCCGCATCGTCGCGAGTGTTGTCGAAACAAGATCCGATGTGACCGCAATCAGCACACCCATCACCGCTATAAGGACCAGAAAACTGACTCCGATTTTAATTGGCAGGCCAACAACGAATATATTCAGCTGCGGAACGGTCCTTGCCACGATCCCCAGTGCAACGTCTACCAGAAACAGTGTGCCCACAACAGGCAGGGACATCTGGAAGGCTATGATGAACATCTTATTGAATGAAAGAATCACGAATTCGGCAATGTTTTCATTGCCGAATGGAATCATCAGCTGATCAATCGGTATGAAATTATAACTGTAAAAAATACCGTCCATCAGTAAATGATGGCCATTGACGGTCAGCAAAAACAATAAGGCGATTGTATATAAATATTGTCCCATCAACGGACTCTGTGCTCCTGTTTGGGGATCGATGACATTCGCGATCGCAAATCCCATCTGGAAATCTATGAAGCCGCCGGCAATCTGGATGGCAGACATCATCAACGCTGCAATGAACCCGATGAATAATCCAACCAGTGCCTCCTTGATCACTAACGTGAAATAGACGCTGTCAATCTCCACCTCAGGGGCACCGATTGAGGAAAACATGATAATGGATAGCATGAAACCAAGACCGATTTTATGTGTTGCCGGAATCGTCCGATATGAAAATAACGGCATCATCAGGAAGAATGAAGTCACCCGGACAAAAATCAGCAGGAAAGCCGGAAACAAAGGAATGAAATCTAGCATTCCATCAGCCTACGAACCTTGTAAGATTTGAAAAGATCTCTGTTGCATAGGAAAGCATATGGCTGAGCATCCATGGTCCGAAAAAAATAACACCGATGAGGACTGCAACAATCTTCGGGACGAAAGCAAGTGTCTGTTCCTGTATTTGTGTGGTTGCCTGAAAAATACTGACAACTAATCCAACTACAAGCGCCAAAATCAACAATGGTCCTGATATCATTAAAACTGTATAAATCCCTCGTTCGGCTATTGAAATTACCGATTCTGCTGTCATTATCAATCACCTGCTTAAAAACTTTGTAATAATGATTTCACGACCAAATACCAGCCATCCACCATGACAAACAGGAGGATCTTAAACGGCAGAGAAATCATTACCGGCGGCAGCATCATCATCCCCATTGACATCAGGACACTTGCCACTACCATATCAATCACAAGGAAAGGGATGAAAATCATAAAACCAATCTGGAATGCCGTTTTGATTTCACTGATCGCAAAAGCCGGGACCAGTGCCGTCAAGGGAATGTCCTGCACAGATTCAGGGGTGTCCGCCTTGGCATATTGAAGGAATAATGCCAGGTCCTTCTGTCTCGTATGTGCGCTCATGAACTCCTTGAAAGGGATGGATGCCCTGTCATATGCCTGCTCCAAATTGATTTCATCATTAAATAACGGCGTCAGTGCCTGTTCATTCACTTCCTGGAACGTAGGTGCCATGATGAAGAATGACAGGAACATCGCAAGGCCTACCAGCACCTGGTTAGGCGGCATTTGCTGAGTGGCAAGCGCCGTTCTGACAAAGGAAAGAACGATGATGATCCTTGTAAAACTGGTCATTAGAATCAAGATGCCAGGCGCAATCGAAAGGACAGTCAGCAAGAGCATCAGTTTTACTGATGTAGATACACTTTCTGGATCACTGCTGTTGAAAAACTCCATGAACTCATTCATCTTTCTTTGACCCTTTCTTTTGTATCTCCTCAAGCATCTTCTTTCGTCCGCTTGCCATGTCATTCAGCTGGCTCTTAAGCAATGCGGAAAAGTTGGAACTTTGTGGATCGCTGCCATCTTTTTTCGCTCTTTTAAGCAACTTTGTCACAATATCGCTTGGCTGCATGAGCTGTTCCATTTTATTGTTATACTCCTGGATGACTTGATCGTACTCTTCTGGATCGTCTATTTCTCTCAACAGCTGAATATTTTCTCCCACACCTACAATCAAAAGCCGGTTTCCCGCCTTTACGATCTGGACAGACCTGTTGGCTCCGAGGCTTGTGCCACCAAGGTTCTCAACAAGCTGAGAGCTTTTGTATGACATACTTTTCTTATTGATGAATTTGAGAAGAAAATATATTAATGCTGCCACAAAGACTGTAGCAAGGATCATCCTGACAAAATCCAGGAAACTTACCCCTACCTGAGAGGATCTTTCATCGTCTGATATTTTTGTTGTTTTATCTGCCTGTCCATCATTACAAGACTGGTCTTTCAAGCAATCCTTCACACTTTTATTCAGCTGCTCTGCGTTAGTCATGCCAACTGGACTGAACAGAGCAGCTAATAAGATAAGAATGGCCGAGGCAGTTCTGATTAGTCTTAACAATTGCCGCACCCTCTAAAATAGATAAATAAGTCCATTATCCTAATGTCTTGGAAATCGCTTCAATAACACGATCTGCCTGGAATGGCTTCACGATGAAATCTTTTGCTCCTGCCTGGATGGCATCAATGACCATTGCCTGCTGGCCCATTGCAGAACACATGATGACCTTTGCATTGGGATTGATTTTCTTGATTTCTTTCAAAGAAGTAATTCCGTCCATCTCCGGCATTGTAATATCCATTGTGACAAGATCCGGCTGGAACTCTTTATATTTTTCAAGCGCCTGGGCTCCATCAGCTGCTTCCGCAACCACCTCAAATCCGTTCTTGGTCAAAATATCCTTGATCATCATTCTCATGAAAGCCGCATCGTCTACGACTAAAATTTTGTTAGCCATTGGAATTCCTCCTGTAGATTATTTCAATTTTTTAATTCGATCGCTCTGGCTGATAATATCTGTAACCCGGACTCCAAAATTCTCATCTATGACAACTACTTCCCCTTGGGCAATCAAGCGGTTGTTCACCAGGATATCGACTGGCTCGCCTGCCAGTTTATCCAATTCAATGATCGAACCGGAACCAAGTTCAAGGATGTCTCTTACGGAACGTTTCGTCCTTCCCAATTCCACAGTCACCTGTAAGGGAATATCAAGCAGCATATCCAGGTTCTTTGTTTCAGCCTGCTGGCCTTGCACTGTCTCGAAACTTGAGAAGACTGCCGGCTGGACCGTCGGCTGGCTACCGGCCATCACATTGCCGCCGCCATAATGCTGTGGCCCCTGCTGCATCGGTTGTGGATTGTATCCAAATCCTTGCGGCATATTTTGCTGTGCCTGAGGCTGGTAATAGACCTGTTCCTGCTGGTGCTGATATTCCGGCTGCTGGAACGCCTGAGGTTGAGCTGCATTTTGGTGCTGCTCTTGTTCATAAGGATTGCTTTGCACTGCCGATGGCTGGCTGAGCTGCGGTATTGGAGGTGCAGCATCTTCTTGCTGTACGGTACCTGAACCACCTGGGTTCAATAATTCATCAACAAGGCTTTTCGCAAAAGTTACCGGCAGAAGCTGCATGATGTTTGAATCAATTAAACTTCCAATTTTCAAAGAGAATGATACCTTCACTAAAATATCATCTGCAGGAATAGAATCTGTACCTTCTCCTTCAATCACATTTAATAGATTGATATTTGGAGGCGAAATATCTACCCTCTTGCTGAACACAGTCGACATCGAGGTTGCTGCTGAACCCATCATTTGGTTCATTGCTTCCTGGACTGCACTAAGCTGGATCTCATCAAGCAATTCCCTTGGATTCATTCCATCTCCGCCGAGCATTAAGTCTGCAATGATCGCTGCGTCATTTTGCTGGATCACAAGCATATTGCTGCCGATGAATCCTTCTGTATAATGGACCTGAACGGCCACATACGGATCTGGGAATTCATCTTCGAGCTTCGACTTGTGTACCACTGTCACCGTAGGTGTATTGATTTCAACCTTTTGGTTCAACAGCGTGGACAGTGCCGTAGCCGAGCTGCCGAATGAAATATTCCCTATTTCTCCAAGAGCGTCTCTCTCCATAAAAGAAAAATAGTCATCTACATCAATCACACTTTCAGTTTCTTCCGCCTCATCAGATGTTCCCCTCAGAAGCGCATCAATTTCATCTTGAGATAACATGTCATCGCTCACCATCATCGTCTCCCCCCTTAAATGTATCAAACACTTGAATGGCTAACTTTTTGTTCAATTTCCCTGGCTGTCCTACAAATTTAGGGATATCTCCGACTTTTATCAGTAAAGGCTGGTCAATCTGCTGATTCAATTCAATCACATCACCGATATCCAGCATCAGGAAATCCTGGATCGAAATTTCAGACGATCCTATCTCTGCTGTAACTGAAACATCAGCCTTTTGGATTTCTTTCTGCAGTACTGAATTTTCGATAGGTAAGCTTTGTTTCTTATCCGACTGCATCCAATATTTCACTGACAGTTTAGGTATGATCGGTTCAAGGACTACATGCGGGATACATATATTGATCATTCCGCTCGCTTCTCCAATCGTCGTATTCAAGGAAATGACAACGACAGTTTCGTTTGGAGAAACCATTTGCAAAAACTGCGGATTGATTTCAAATTCCGAAAGCTGAGGATCGATATCTGAAATCGAACCCCATGCCTCCCTGAAATTCTCAAAAGCTTTTTCAAACATGTTCGACATAATCTTGGTTTCGATCTCTGTCAAACTATCAACTTTGTTGTGGCTTGTGCCCCTTCCGCCAAGCAGACGATCCATCATGGCATAAGCAATGTTCGGATTGACTTCCATGAGGATCCTGCCTTCAAGCGGTTCTACATCGAATGCATTCAATATCGTCATTTTCGGAATCGACCGAATGAATTCTTCATAAGGAATCTGGTCGGCTGATGCTACACTGATATTGACATATGTTCTTAACTGCGCAGAGAAAAAAGTAGTCAACAGCCTGGCAAAGTTTTCGTGAATCCGGGTCAGGCTGCGGATTTGATCCTTTGAGAAGCGCAACGCTCTCCGGAAATCATAGACTTTCACCCTTTTTTCTACCTGTTCCTTCTTTAGTTCATCCGCATCCATTTCTCCTGTTGACAGGGCGGACAGCAAAGCATCTATTTCACTTTGCGATAATACCTCTCCCGACATTCTCTTCACCTCCATACGTTTACGGTAATAATTTTCATTCTGTTACTGGAGGAGAGAACCTGTTATGTAGACCTTCTTGATTTTTCCATCCTGCATCAGGTCATTCAACTTCACTTTGAGAGATTCTTCAAGGTTCATCTTGCCTTCCTTGCCTTGCAGTTCTTCTGCCTTCTTCTCGGATAGTTCATAGATAATCAGGTTCTTGACCTGGAAATCCCTCTTCTCGAGTTCTGCCTTTGCTTTTTTGCCATCTGTTTCAATCTTGAATGAAATCTTGATGAAATCATTCGAAGCAAGGTTCGTTGTTACCTCTGGTATATCTACCGAAGCTTCCAGCACCTCTTCAATGCTTGGTTCCTTCTCGCCATCACCAGCTTTAAGCTTCATGACTGCTACAACTGCGACTGTCCCTACGAGCAGGATGGCTACCAGCATGACTGTCATAATCATTACCAGTTTATTATTCTTCATGATCCCGTTCCTCCAACAATCGGCCTCCCATCAGGCCGATACTCTGGTAATATTCCTTGATTAAAATCGCCACATCTTTTTCACTTTCCCTGACAACATACTTTCGGCCATTGGTAAGCGTGATCGTCGTATCCGGAAAAGCCTCAATCGTTTCAATAAATAATGAATTGATCATGAACGATTTACCATTCAATTTCGTTACTTTTATCACTATTATCCACAGGGGCCAAAAGGATCGCCCTTTCAGCCCTGCTCCTCTCTTAATCTATCGTTTTAAGTTCACGAGCTCCTGGAGGATTTCATCAGATGTAGTAATGATTCTTGTATTCGCCTGGAAACCGCGCTGAGCCGTAATCATTTCTGTGAACTCTTCAGAGAGATCCACATTTGACATTTCAAGTGCACCAGCCGCGATCGATCCGCGACCTTCACCAGCCACATTGATGTTTGCTGTACCCGAGTTCACAGATTCCTGGAATGTATTGTTTGCTGCTTTCGTCAGACCTGACGGGTTGCTGAATTTAGCGAGTGCAAGTTGTCCAAGAGTGAGGACTAATCCATTCGAGAATACTCCGTTGATTTCACCAGTAGATCCGATATTGAAGCTTTCAAGAGCACCCTGGGTGTTGCCGTCAGGGTATACGTTAGCGTCCATGCTGCCGCCTTCTATTGTTAGACCTTGAAGTGGAAGTTTAACTGTGAAAGGAGTAGCAACACCATTTTTGTTAATTGATAAATTAACATTCTCAATACCATTACTAGGAACCTTAATTTCTACAGGTTTATAGTTAGGGTCTAAAGGAAGTGACTTATCAATGAATGATATTTTCCAATTACCACTAGCCGCGCCCCCATTAGCTGTGTCAGGACTTATAGTCATATCCAACACATGCTCAATTCCATCATTATCCACTACCTTAAATTGCTGAAGCAGTTCAGAAGCTCCTTTTGCATCTTTAGGCAGATTACCTTTCATTTCTAACTCCGTAGTAACTTTAGCAGGCAATAATGCATTAACGTTTACAGTGATATCTTCCAGCTGTCCAATTTTGTTATAAGATTGTACCTTCAACCCATCGCCAGTTACGAGCGTCCCATTATCATCCAGATAAAAGTTTCCGGCACGTGTATACATCTGGGCTTGTCCTTGCTTCACGACGAAGTAGCCATCTCCCGATATAGCAAGGTCAAGCGCACGTCCTGTGGTTTGCAAGCTTGATTGAGTATCGATCATATCGATGCTGGCGATTGTTGAACCCAGACCTACCTGCATCGGGTTCTTTCCGCCTTTATTCTGCGTCGCTGCACTAGCTCCGGAGATGGTTTGATTCATAGTATCCTTAAATGTGACACGGCCTTTTTTGAAGCCGAATGTATTTACATTGGCGATGTTGTTTCCGATGACATCAAGTTTTGTCTGGAAGTTTTTCATTCCGCTGATTCCTGAGTACATTGAACGAAGCATAACTAGTAAAACTCCTTTCGATTTAGGGGCTGCTTCAATCGGTCCACAGCCCAGGCCTCCATGAAGGTCCAGCCATTCAGTATTTTAATTTTCCATAACGATTGTTCCATTTATATTGGTGAAGATTTGTTCTGCCGCTTCCTGCCTTCCCATCGCGGTGATGACGGTGTTGTTTTTCGCACTGACAATCAGCGCTGCGTCTTTCAGCAGGACAAGCGAATCACTCACGCCCTTGGCCTTTGCCTGACTGACTTTCTCCTCAATCCTGTTCCAGCGTTCCTGGGATATGCTGATTCCCCGCTGCTCCAGCCGTTCAGTTGCATGCTTGCTAATTGTCAGTCCATTCTTTGATTGGATGGCATTTTGCAATTGCAAGGAAAAAGGTGTTTGCGTAAACTTATTGGCTTTTACAGGTTTTTGGTTTGTCCTGTTGACAGGCAGTGAATGAAGTGGACGAAAATTTGTTTTATCCATTACACCACTTCCTTAGGTCATTGAATTTTAGTGATTTGTGAAGATATGATACTTGTTTGATTTTCATCATCGAGCAAATAGGCTGTCTTTCCATTTTTGAAGGATACAGACAGGACATTAGCTGTTTTCTCTTGTTTATTTTCATCCAGGTAGGTAATGGATTTGCCAATCAACATGCTTGCCTGCAGCATATGGTTTTCACTTGATAGCTCATTGATTTGCGAAATGTTGGAAGGCTCCAGGACGGTACCATCCTCCAGAATAAATGAAACGGTATCTTCCTTGAACTGGACAGAGGCAACCTTTCCAGTTCCTTGCTGGATTCTCTCCTTGCCATCTGCTTCATCAATCTTATGCCATGTGATTTCCTTGCCTACAAACTGGCTGTAAGAAATCATTTTGTTTTGCTGTTCTGCCTGTACAAACCGGTCGATTGATTTCCCCATATTCGTAATTTGCTCGAGAGTAGAGAATGTGGCCATTTGGGCTATGAAATCTTTATCCTGCATCGGATTCATTGGGTCCTGGTTCTGAAGCTGGGTCATCAGGATCTTCAAAAAATCATCTTTTCCGAGAATATCCGAACCGGCTTTCCTGTTTTTTTGAAGATTTGATAGCAGATAAGAAGAATTAATTGAATTTACCATTGTCTTTCTCCTATGCTTCTGTATTTAGCAGTGCTTCCTCGAAGGAAAGGGTAAAATTCCCTTGATCTTCTGATTTTTCCGGCTCCCTGTTGTCCTGCTGTCTTTCCTGATGCTGGGAATCTCTATTAGGGAAACGTTCTTGTTGCGCCTGTTGCTGAGATACTTCGATTCTATCGACTGAAAGGTTTTGTGCAGCAAAAGCCTGTTTAAGACCGTTGATCTGGGACTCCAGCGTTTCTTTAGCGGTGCCAGAAGTTGTAATGATCCTTGCCATCATCGTCTGGTCCTTTTGGAAAAGCTCTACCCGAATGCTGCCAAGGTGTTCCGGAAACAATTTAATGAATAGTTTTTGTGTTCCGCCGCTATTGATGAATTGGGACCTGGAGAGTATGGACTCGAATTGTTTCATCAATTGCTCTGCCGAAACCGGTCTTTCAGGACTATTCATCATCAATGTCAGCTGTTCAGCTCTTGCCATTTGCGGGAGGAATGTGACAGCTCCTGTTTGGCCATCGGTCTTAATGGATGTTCCCGTCTCGGAAAAACTATACGTTTCCGAAAAAGCAGTCTTTTTTGCACTCAACAGGTTTAACTCTCTGGCTAACTGGGTAAATCGATTTTGCAGATAATCTGTTCGGCCACTTCCGTTGTCAGCTTTCAAAAGGCTGGTCAAACCTTCACCAAGATTCTGCATTGATACTTTCAGCGATGCAGCCTCCTTGGTTTCATAGCCGTCAGCATATTTCGACATCAGTTCAAACAGCTTTAAAGCCTTGATGGTCTCAACATCTTTGCTATCAATCTTTGCGACAAGTTCATTTTTCGGCAAATTTGCGATACCAGCGAGCATCGCTGCAAGAGACGCCAGCAATTCATCTTCAGGAACATTTTCTGTTTTTCCCTCATTGATCCCAGACCATTTCTCGAGTAGAAGCTGAACTTGATCCACGCTGATTCCAAAATGGGAAAGAGCTTGTCCTAATAGATTTTCTGAATCTGCCATTAGAGATTCCATCAGCTTCAGTCCATCTTCCAAATCCAATAGGTCCTCAGTGTTCAAAAATCCAGCCAAATCTGCCAGGCTCTCTAATGATTTCGAATCCTGTCCTGATATGTCAGCAGTCTTTGTGCCATTTGCTCCGGATAGGACCGCTGCCATCATGCCGGCAAAACCGCCGCCATTTTCATTGTTGCCTGATGCAGGCTGTTTCACGGCCGCGACACTATTAAAGAACCCAAGACCTCCAATTTCCATATTTTCACCTCCTTTCAAAAATGCGGCTATTAATTCCTTCCCGTTTCGTTCGTCAATAATTCCGTATACTTAGCAGCTTCATCTGCTGGAAGTTTCTCCATGATTGCAGCAAGTGATTCGGGTTTAATATTTGACAGGATTTTTACCGCTTCCTCTGTTTTCATCTTGGAAATAATCGGTGCCGCACTCTTGGCTGACATTGTTTCATACGTCTTAACAATTTCACGGAAGGCTCGTTTATTTTCTTCCTGGATTGCAGTCAATTCCTCTATCTGTGCCTGAAGCTGGGCTTTCTCGAGCTCAATCCTTTTAAGCTGTGTATCCCTGCTGTCGATTTTGGACTGAAGCTGTTCAACTTTTGCTTCACGATCTTTTATCTCTGCTTCAAGACTGACGATATTCTTTTGGAACTCCTCAACGGATGGCTGCTTCTCCTCTTTCACGATCTCTGATAGGAATGGGACCTTTCCGCCAATATCCTTTGCTGTTTCAAAAATATTGATTCCGAGAAAGGAAAGGGTAACCAAAGCAACGACAATCGCAAATAAAATCGGGATTGCTACTACGAGCAAAAATCCCTGGAACTTACTCTCACGCTGGTTTTCTTTTTCCTCCATACTCTCTGCCATTTAATCACCTAATTTCCCGGTTCATGTATTGCTGAATCGAGACTTCGTCCATCATCCGGCTCTCGGCATACTTTTCATTCGCTATGAACTGGAGATGGTCTTTCTCTTTGATTTTTTCGTACTTTTTGACTTCCCTGTTTTTTTCCATCAGTTGCATTTGCTGAAAGTTCATCATATTTCTCGCGTTCATCACAACTTTTTGATAATGGGCAATCGATTTTTCAAGATTGCCGATGAATTGTTGATGATGTCGTATTTCCTGGACAGGCAAACCACCGAGAAGCCTGTCTGACTGGAAAGTTTCTAAATCCTCTTTTTTCTTCAAGAGTTCATAAAGACTTTCAGCCGCATCTTCGAACTTTTTGACTGATTCCTGATATACGACTTGTGCCTCGTCCATTTCTCTTGACTTAAGAGAAAGGATTTTATCAAATTTGTATTGATAACGCATCGAACGATCAACCTTTCCTTACTAGCTGCAATAGAGCCTCTACACTCTCATTGATTGAGACCTTTTCATTCGTACTCTGCTTCAAGAAGTTAAGTATTTGAGGGTGTCTTATTATTGCTTCATCGATTTCCGCTGATGTGCCTTTCTTATATGCACCGATATTGATCAAATCTTCAGAGTTAATATAGGTGCTTAATAATTCCCTCAATCTCTCAGCTGCCTTTACATGCTCATCGCTGACAATATTGTTCATGATCCTGCTGATGCTTTTTAGGACATTCACCGCAGGGTACTGGCCTTTATTGGCTAAGTCCCTGTCCAGAACAAAATGGCCATCCAATATCCCCCGTACTGTATCTGCAATCGGCTCATTCATGTCATCTCCGTCAACAAGTACAGTGTAGAATCCGGTGATTGACCCTAATTCATTGGTTCCAGTCCTTTCAAGAAGCCTAGAGAGAATCGCGAACACCGATGGAGTGTAACCTTTTGTCGTTGGAGGTTCGCCGACCGCAAGGCCAACTTCACGCTGTGCCATCGCGACCCTTGTAACAGAGTCCATCATGAGCATGACATTCAGGCCTTTATCGCGAAAATATTCTGCGATTGCTGTTGCTGTATAAGCCCCTTTGATCCGCATCAACGCCGGCTGATCTGATGTTGCGACAACTACAATCGAACGCTTTAAACCTTCAGGACCTAAATCGCGTTCAATGAATTCCCTGACTTCCCTTCCCCGTTCCCCAATCAGCCCGATGACATTCAAATCCGCTGTTGTGTTCCTGGCAATCATGCCAAGCAAGGTGCTTTTTCCAACACCACTACCCGCAAATATCCCAACACGCTGGCCATTGCCAACTGTCAGCAGACTGTCAATCATCCTGACCCCAACTTCGATTGGTTCTGAGATTGGCGGCCTGCTCAAAGGGTTGGGTGGATCTTGCTCCGTTGGAACCGGTGCAAGTCCTTTAGGAAGACTGGATTGATCCAATGGGACTCCCAGAGAATCAACGACTTTCCCAATCAAACCCGGTCCAGCTTTTATTTCAAGTGGTTTCATTGTAGTTTCCACAAGACTTCCAGGCGAGATATCATGAAGAGATGTATAAGGCATCAGAATAACATTTTCATCTTTAAATCCGACGACCTCAGCCTGAATTTTCCGTTTCTTCTTTGTGCCTACATGGATGAAACAAACATCTCCGATTGAACTTTCCGGACCTTGAGATTCGATCATCAAGCCAACTACCCGCTTGACCCTGCCATAACGCTTGAAGCTATCCAACGAGTCGACATGATGCAATAAATCCTCAGCCTTCACTATAGTTCACTCTCCAGAATCTCGAACAGTTTATTCTTGATTTCCTCCAACTGGCTGTCCACACTAGCATCAATCCTGCCATTTTCAGATTCGATCATGCATGCCGTTTCTTCCAGTTCATCATCTGGGAAGATGTAGAACACAATCTCTTTTGGAAAAATAGCGATCAATTCCTCTTTGTGGGCAAGCAATTCCTGGTAATGGGTTGGATGGACATGAAGCTGAATATCCTTATAATCTCTTGCATTTTTCAAGGCTCTTTTCACAAGTGGAAGGAACCCATCATCTGCAGCCAGCTTTTCTCCAATGATCTTCCCTGCGATTTTAACCCCAAGATCGAGAATCACTTTTTCCGATGAGTCAATATGGTTCTGGTAGTCCTGTTTCGCTGCATCAACCGTTTCTTGTGCGAACATAATGGTCTGACGGTATTCTTCGTAGCCTTGCTGTCTGCCTTCCTGATACCCTTGTTCAAGACCGGATTGCCTGGCTTCATCAGCAAGCATGTTCCTTTGCTGCTCCCACTCCTGCTTCTCAAGCTCAATTTGCTGACGGATAAAATCTGCTTCTTCCTTTGCCTTTGACACAATGTAATCTGCTTCCTTCGCAGCATGGTCGAGGATTTTCTTCCTCTCTTCCTCTGTATGAGTGAATACGGGAGATGAAGCATCCGCTTCTGCAGAAGTTTCCAGCATCCTGATCGAGATGACTTTCTTTTCTGCTTGCATAGCACTGGTATACTGTGACTTAATCAGCCTAGACAATGATATCATCTCCTCCGCCGCGGGCGATGACGATTTCACCGGCTTCCTCCAAGCGTCGGATGATGGCGACAATCCTTGATTGTGCCTCTTCCACATCACGCAGCCTCACTGGGCCCATGTATTCCATTTCATCCTGGAAGGTTTCCACCATTCGCTTGGACATATTTTTGAAGACAATTTCTTTAACCTCATCACTTGAAACCTTAAGGGCAAGCATGAGATCCTCATTTTCACAATCGCGGATGACACGCTGGATGGCGCGATTATCCAATGTGACGATATCTTCGAATACAAACATCCGCTTTTTGATTTCCTCTGCCAATTCAGGATCCTGGATTTCCAGTGCATCAAGGATCGTGCGCTCGGTTGCACGGTCGACACCGTTCAATACATCGACCACAGCTTCGATGCCGCCGGTTTGTGTATAGTCCTGAGTGACGGTAGCCGACAGTTTTCTTTCAAGGATTTGCTCCACCTCATTGATGATTTCTGGTGAGGTACTGTCCATGACCGCAATACGGCGGGCGATATCAGCCTGCACTTCCTGAGGCAGTTCCGATAAAATCTGGCCAGCCTGGGCAGAGTCCAAATAAGAAAGGATAAGTGCGATTGTTTGCGGATGCTCATTTTGAATGAAATTCAGTATCTGTCCGGCATCAGCTTTGCGGGCGAAATCAAACGGCCTCACCTGGAGAGAAGACGTCAGCCTGTTTATGATCACAGCCGCCTGGTCTGTTCCCAATGCCTTTTCAAGGACCGTCTTTGCATATCCAATCCCGCCCTGGGTGATATAATCCTGTGCCAAAGCGATATTATGGAATTCCTCCATGATCTCTTCCTTCGCAATGGAATCGACTTTTTTAACTCCGGATATTTCCAGGGTCAGTTTTTCGATTTCTTCTTCACTTAAATGCTTATAAACTGAAGCAGAAACATCCGGTCCAAGTGAGATCAGGAGGATTGCTGCCTTTTGTTTTCCGGTTAATTCTTTTTGGTCTTTCCTCACGGTTGGTCCTCCTCCTAATCCTCAGAAATCCATGTGCGCAACAGCTTCGCGAAATCCTCTGGTTTTTCTTTTGCCATTTTTTCCAGCTGTTTCTTCTTCATTGTGCCTTCTGTTTCAAATTCCCTGTTCACATCAGGAACACGAATTGGTTCATACTTCTCTTCCATTACATACTCTTCTTCTTCCACTCTATTCTTTCTGGATCTCATGAATAGCAGCAACAGGATCACGATTGCCGCGAGCAATAATCCGCCGATCAGGTAAACCCACCAAGGGAGTTTTTCGACAACCTTATTATCGAAGGTGACCTTTCCGTTGAACGGCTGGACAGAAACGACAACCTTGTCCTCGATCGCCTGATCTGTCAGCTCTGTTCCAAGAGCATCTTTATCAATGGTTGTCCTGATAATCGTACCGAGGATTTTTGTGATATCCTCTTTTCGTTCCTGAGGCAATGAGTTAGGATCATCAGGAGTCGGCGGTTCTACCATAACCTGAATTCCCAAGTCGCGGACCTTGTAAGGACTTTCGGTTATCTCTTTACGGATCCTGCTTACCTCATTATTAATTGTTTCTTCGACTCGTTCGTAATCGCCGTTCCCGGTCGCTCCCTCGAGATATTGGGAACCAGTCGTTTCCCCAGGATTGCCACCCTCAGGAATCCCTCCGGCCTGGTCAGCATTGCCGGTGAAGGTTTCTGTAATCCGCTGTGCGCTGATTGCAATCCCTTCCATATTTTCTTTATCAACTGGCTCTACGATGTTTTCTTCCCTGTTTTCCTGGGTAAAGTCTATATCGGCAGTGACTGAGACCACGACCTTGTCATGGCCCATAAGGGTGCCGAGCATATTCTGGACCTGCCTCTGCACGTCTCTTTCAATTTCCTTTTTAATTTCATGTTGTGATGCAAAGGTAGCGCCACTGGAATTTTTTTCATTTTTTAAATCAAAATACTCAAAAAACTGATTCATGATGACGATATTATCAGTAGGAAGATTCGGAACACTTTTGGCTACCAGATGGTACAAGGCAGTGATCTGTTCGTCCTTGAATTGATAGCCTGGACTTGTATTAAGGACGATGGATGCCGAAGCTGGCTCCGCATTATCGCTGACGAATATCCCTTTTTCGGGCAGGTTGATCATTACCTTGGCATCATTTACTCCATCGATGCCTTTCATCAGATTGGCCAATTCCGTTTGCATCGCTTCAAGTTTCAGCACATTGAACTCATTATCTGTCATGCCCATGCCTGCGTTCTGGCTAAAGAAGGAGTAATCAATGCTGCCTGATTTGGGAATCCCTTCTGCTGCCAGCTCAACCTTCAGGCTGTCGACTGCCTCTTCGGGAACCATGATGGTTTTTCCGCCGTCAGTGATTTCTGATTTAATGCCCCTGGCATCCAGGCTTTCTTTGATTGTTCCTGTCTCCGCAGGTGAAAGATTGCTATAAAGCGGGACAAGGGAAGTCCTTGTTGCAAAAAATGCTGTAAGCACGGCAACTGTCAACACGAAGATGATTGACGCGCCAATAGTTATTTTCTGCTTTCTGGTGCGCCCCTGCCAGAAATCCTTCATTGTATGTATATACTTTTGAACGGTTTCTTTCATTTCAATCCCCCGGTTATTAAGTCTCTTCTTTTTATACAGCTAATAACCGCTCTAATCTTAGTTTTTAGCCAATAATATTAAACTTGCATTCTCATCATTTCTTGATATGCTTCGATCACTTTGTTTCTGACTTCCATGGTTGCCTGAAGTGTTATGCTTGCCTTCTGGCTTGCGATCATCACCTGGTGAAGGTCAACATTCTCTCCGCGGGCCAGTTTTTCTGTCAGTGCATCGGATTGAAGCTGAGTTTCATTTAAATTTTCAATTGATTGCTTAAGTACGGACGAAAAACTTTTCTGTGCTTCGTATGGTGTAGGTGTGGGAGTAGACCCTTTTGTTTCAAATGGTCTGACCATTTGGGTTATTGCATTGATCCCAGCTGAGTTCATTTAGTTATCTCCTTACTTTCCGATTTCAAGTGCTTTCATCATCATGCCCTTGGATGCGTTGAAAACCGTGACGTTTGCTTCATATGAGCGGGTCGCGCTTATCAAGTCCACCATCTCTCTTAATGGATCGACATTGGGATATGCAACATAACCATCTGCATCAGCATCGGGATGCTCCGGATCATATACCATTTTAAGCGGGTTTTCCCTGTCCTCTATGATTCTTGTTACTTTCACTCCATCTCCTGCGCCAGAGCCGTCTGGACTTCCCATTGCTTTATTGAGGAATGAAGAGAAGCTTCCTTCCTTAGGCTGCATGACGACCATCTTCCTGCGGTAAGGTTCTCCATTGACTCCTCTGGTGGAATCGACATTCGCCATATTGGAGGAAATGACGTCCATTCGCAGACGCTGAGCCGTTAACGCAGAGGCTGTCGTGTTCATGCTATGAAAGATTGTCATCCCTATTTACCTCCCCTGATCACAGTTTGAAGCGTATTGAATTTCCCATTGATCCTCTCGGTCAGTGCATTGAAGTAAATTTGATTCGTTGCCATATCGGCCATTTCTTTATCCAAATCAACGCTATTCCCATTTTCGTTATAATTGACGTTCGATTTGTTGATGACTCCAGCCTTATGGCTTGGCCTGCTGCTGAAATCATAGTGCCGGGAGTCCGATTTACGTGCTTGAAAGGATTGCCCCATCGCTTCCTGGAATACCGCTTTGAAAGACACATCCTTCGCTTTATAATTCGGCGTATCAACATTAGCAATATTTTGAGAAATAACTTTCTGCTTTGCAGAAGAGTAGTTCAGCGCATGTTCCAGCGTTGACACAGTATTAGAAAACAATTTCATTTTTTGCACCTCTCAATTTACAAAACAGGCATATTTTGCTGAAATTTGTAATTCCTTGGTGAATTCCGTCATTCTATCCCTAATTGTAAAGAATCTGAAATAATCTGTCTATGTACTTTCCGTTAATTTTTATCATGCATAATGCTCATTTTACAAAACAGGCCAAAAGGCCTATACGTTTACTTTTATTGATATTTTTATAAAAACTCACCAATTTTTCAAAGAAAATTCAAATAGAAACAGGAGTTTAGGATTAGTTAATATCACTCAAATCTCAAACCATTAGGATTAAATGACTATCATTTATTTTATTTCCTTCCATTATTTTCTTTATTTTTAACATTTATAAACTGCTGATGAATTGCGCTGTGTAAAAAAATCGAAATCTTTTTGTAATAATTCAGCCGTGAATCTTTCTTGAATGAATGTTCAAATCTGCAAAAAAAAAATCCGCTGGAATCAGCGGATTTTCTTTTTAGTTATTCTTTAGTTTTTCAAGTTCAAACAAGAACTTATCGTTCAGTACTTTAATGTATGTTCCTTTCATTCCTAAAGAACGTGATTCAATGACGCCTGCGCTTTCAAGCTTGCGCAATGCGTTTACGATAACTGAACGAGTGATGCCGACTCGATCAGCGATTTTAGATGCAACAAGCAAGCCTTCTTTGCCGTTAAGCTCTTCAAAGATATGCTCTATTGCTTCAAGTTCGCTGTAGGATAGTGAGCTGATTGCCATCTGTACGACAGCCTTGCTGCGTGCTTCACCCTCGATTTCCTCTGCCTTTTCACGGAGGATTTCCATCCCAACAACAGTTGCACCGTATTCAGCCAGGATTAAATCATCATCATGGAACTGTTCTTGCAGACGAGCAAGGATCAATGTACCGAGTCGCTCACCGCCACCGATGATTGGCACGATCGTTGTTAATCCATTCTTGAAAAGCTCTCTGTTTTCGACAGGGAATGCTGTGTACTCACTGTCAACGTCCAAGTTCGGAGAAGTCTCCTGGATATTGAAAAGATTCTTTGTATACTCTTCAGGGAATTGACGATCTTCAAGCATTTTAACCATGCGCTCGTTCTCGATTTGCTGGTTGATGGCGAAGCCAAGCAGCTTCCCTCTGCGGCTTACAACAAAGATATTCGCCTCGATTACTTCACTTAGTGTCTCTGACATTTCTTTGAAATTCACCGGTTTACCCGCAGCTTTTTGGAGCAGTGCATTAATTTTTCTAGTTTTTGATAGTAAGTCCATTATTTCTTCCTCCTATTTGCTTCAAACAAATAACATTTATTTTAATACTGGCTAGTTTTAATGCTTCAGCATAATAGGCAGCCTTTATTTGTCTACCCTATTGCGTATGCATTAAAACGAAATACCTTTATAAGATGAACTGGCTCAAATCTTTATTTCTTGAGATTGCGCCCAATTTTTCTTCAACATATTGCGGGGTGATCGCTACCTTTTCCAGATTGATATCCGGGGCTTCAAAGCTCAGATCTTCAAGAAGCTTCTCAAGGATCGTCTGCAGTCTTCTCGCTCCAATATTATCTGTATTCTGGTTCACTTCGTATGCGACTTCAGCTATCTTACGAATAGCATCGTCAGAAAATTCAATTTGTATACCTTCAGTTTCCAATAAAGCTTCATATTGCTTTGTCAGTGCATTGTCTGGCTCAACGAGGATTCTGTAGAAATCCTCGACGGTCAGTTTTGTCAGCTCTACCCTGATCGGGAAACGGCCTTGCAGTTCAGGTATCAGATCGGAAGGTTTTGCCATATGGAAAGCGCCTGCAGCTACGAATAAGATGTGGTCTGTTTTTACCGGACCATATTTCGTATTGACTGTCGACCCTTCCACGACCGGCAGGATGTCCCTTTGCACACCTTCCCGGGAAACATCAGCACTAGAACCGCCGGAATTCTTGCTGGCAATCTTGTCAATTTCATCAATGAAAATGATACCTGCCTGCTCAGCGCGGGATGTTGCTTCCTGGGTTACTTCATCCATATCGATCAGTTTTTGGGCTTCCTCATTGATCAGCAATTTCCTTGCCTCTCGTACTGGAAGCTTTCGTTTCTTCCGTTTCTTCGGCATCAGGCCACTTAAGGCATCCTGCATGTTCATGCCCATTTGTTCCATTCCTGAACCCTGAAGCATATCAAACATCGAAGGCGCTTGCTCATCGACTTCAACTGTTACCAGCTCATCTTCAAGCTCTCCTTGTTCGAGCCTTTGCTTGATGACTTTCCGTTTTTCAAATAACCCCATATCCTCAGACTGATTTGTTTCTTGCTCAGGCTGCTGCTGGCTGCCGCCAAAGAGCATTTCCAGAGGATTTTTGTAGTTTACTGATTTTTTCGCTGATGGGACAAGCAACTCTACCAGGCGGCGGTTTGCATTCTCTTCCGCCGGTTCCTTGACTTTCTCCATCTTTTCTTCTTTTACAAGTCTGATTGAAGTTTCGACCAGATCCCTGACCATTGACTCGACATCACGTCCGACATAGCCGACTTCGGTAAATTTAGTCGCCTCAACCTTAACGAAAGGAGCGCCAACCAATTTAGCCATCCTTCTGGCTATCTCCGTTTTACCTACTCCTGTAGGTCCAATCATCAGGATGTTCTTGGGAATGATTTCATCTCTGATATCCTCAGCGAGCAATCCACGGCGGTATCTGTTCCTAAGGGCTACTGCCACCGCTTTTTTTGCATCCTTTTGCCCGATTATATACTGGTCCAGCTTTTCAACGATCTGCCTTGGAGTTAAATTTGTTGTTTGTTTCACACTCATCACTCCTTTTTTCATTACAGTTCTTCCACAATGATATTGTGGTTTGTGTAGACACAAATATCAGCTGCAATTTCCAATGAAGACTTCGCGATTTCTTTAGCTGTCAAATGTTCTCCAGCATATTGCTTTAATGCACGGCCAGCAGACAAAGCGTAATTCCCGCCCGAACCAATTGCAAGAATGCCGTCATCCGGTTCGATTACTTCACCAGTTCCGGAAATGAGAAGCATATCACTTTCATTCATGACAATCAGCATGGCTTCAAGCTGTCGGAGGACTTTGTCACTCCTCCACTGTTTGGCGAGTTCCACGGCAGCCCTTTGAAGATTGCCGTTATATTCCTCCAGCTTGCCTTCGAACTTTTCAAACAAGGTGAACGCATCCGCTACCGAACCGGCAAAACCTGCGATTACTTTACCATTAAACAACTTCCGGACCTTCTTCGCTGTGTGTTTCATCACTACGGCATTGCCCATGGTAACCTGACCATCGCCTGACATGGCGCATTGCCCTTTATGTTGAACAGCAAATATCGTTGTGGAATGGAATTCCGACATCTTTTCGTCCTCCTTTTGGCTTATGCCCTCGGGTGGTGTGACATATAAATACTGCGTAAGTGTTCCTTTGTAACATGGGTATATACCTGTGTCGAAGACAGGAAGGCATGGCCGAGCAGCTCCTGGACAGTCCTCATATCTGCTCCATTGCTCATCATATGTGTCGCAAAGGTATGACGCAATTTATGCGGATGGATCTTCCCTGTAAGGGCAGACTTTTCGATCAGTTTATTCAGGACTTCCCTGATTCCCCTGTCTGTAAGTGGCCCACCACGGAAATTCACGAACAAATGGCCATGGTCATCCTTTCCCTTGAGCAGATCCGGCCTTCCATTCTTTATGTAGTCTTCAATCGCATCCTGAGCAAAACTCCCGAAGGGCACATATCGATCCTTTTTCCTTTTTCCATGAATCAAAACAGTCGAAAGCGATAAATCCATTTCCTTCACCTGGATTTTACAGCACTCACCTACACGGATTCCGGTCGCATAAAGCAATTCCAGCAGAGCCTTGTTCCTTTTCCCTAATGCTGTCTCGGATTCACATGCATTGAATAGCTGCGATAGTTCCTCTTCATAAAAAAAATCTGGCAGGCGCTTTTCCAGTTTCGGGATGGATACAAGTGAAAATGGATTATCACCGACCATCTTCTCTCGGAGCAAAAACTTATAAAAGCTGCGCATGCAGGAAATTTTCCGTGCGACCGATTTTCTGGAAAGCTGCTGGTCAAATAACTTTGTAAGGTAAATTCTTGTGTCAGCATACTCTACATCATCCAGACTTGTCAGCCCTTGTTCAGACATGAACAAGAAAAATTCCCTAATATCATGTTGATAATGTTCAATTGTATATTGTGAGTAGTTTTTCTCGATTTGTAAATATTCAATAAATAACTTTAAAGAATTGTTCACATTTGCTTCCATCATTTCACCTCACAAGGGCTACTAAATAGTATCATATTTATATAGCCCTCGCAATAAAAATTACAAATTTTTCACAAATTTCTGAATTGTTTCCAATGCTCTGGAAGCATGCTTTTCATTACGTTCCTGCTTGGCCCTTATTTTCTCCGGAAGATCAGGGAAAAGACCAAAGTTTGCGTTCATCGGCTGGAAATTTTTCGCGTTGGTTGTTGTAATATATCTCGCCATGCTGCCCATCGCTGTTTCATGAGGGAACTCAACCGGATCTTCTCCTTTGACAAGGCGCGCCGCATTGATTCCTGCAATCAGCCCGCTGGCAGCAGATTCTACATAACCCTCAACACCGGTCATTTGTCCAGCAAAGAACAAATCCTCTCTGTTCCTGAATTGATACGTTGCTTTAAGGACTTTTGGAGAGTTGATGAACGTGTTGCGGTGCATGACACCATATCGGACAATTTCAGCATTCTCCAGACCAGGTATCAAGTTGAGTACCTCTTTTTGAGGACCCCATTTCAAATGTGTCTGGAAGCCGACTATATTGTATAGGGTGCCTGCAGCATCATCCTGGCGCAGCTGGATAACAGCATATGGCCTTTTTCCTGTTCTTGGATCCTCAAGACCGACTGGCTTCAACGGACCAAACAACATCGTTTTTCGACCACGTTGAGCCATTACCTCGATAGGCATGCACCCTTCAAAAAAGATCTCTTTTTCGAATTCCTTCAAAGGCACCGTTTCAGCGGAGATCAAGGCTTCGTAAAATTTGTCGAATTCCTCTTCCGTCATCGGACAATTAAGGTAGGCAGCTTCCCCTTTATCATATCTGGACTTCAGATAAACTTTATCCATATCGATACTATCCTTTTCAATGATCGGCGCAGCAGCATCATAAAAATATAGATATTCTTCTCCGGTCAGCTGCTTCAATTGTTCAGACAAATCAGCTGTGGTCAATGGTCCTGTGGCAATGACTGTGGGCCCTTCCGGAATTTCAGTGATTTCTTCATTAAAGACCGTTACATTAGGATGTTCTTTAACAGAATTCGTTACGTGAGCGGCAAACTCATGACGGTCGACTGCCAGAGCACCTCCAGCTGGTACAGCACATGCATCAGCTGCTCCGATGATGACAGAGTTTAGGATTCTCATTTCTTCCTTTAATACTCCTACCGCATTTGTCAAAGTATTCGCGCGCAAAGAATTACTGCACACGAGCTCAGCAAATTTATCAGTATGGTGGGCAGGTGTCTGCTTTACCGGCCTCATTTCATACAAGTTGACTTTGATACCTCTCTCGGCAAGCTGCCATGCAGCTTCACTTCCGGCAAGACCGGCACCAATGACATTTACTGTTGCTTCCGTCATATCTATTTCCTCCATTGCATTAAAAGTCATCGATTAGTGTAAAATCAGCTTTTTGCAGTATGTAATGCTTCAAGATCAGGCCGATTCCTATTACAGCATGATCAAAAAGCTTATTATACCATCTGCCTTAACATAAAGCTTCTATTATATACTCCATCTTACTTACTTTTCCCTGACACCTGTATCATTTTGCACCTTTATTTACGAAAAAGAAAGAAAAAAGTTTCATTTTATAAAAACGGAAGCGCCTTGGTCAGCCCCGACAACTTCTTTACAAACATAAAGAGTGAGCCTATGGCTCACTCTAGCTTTGTGGTTCTTCTTTGTAATCACATTCTGTACACTGAACCTGGACACCCTTTTTAAGCTTCTTCTCAACAAGCATATTTTCGCATTTCGGGCATTTTCTTGCAAGCGGTTTGTCCCAGGATAGGAAGTCGCATTCAGGATAGCGGTCACAGCCAAAGAAGATGCGGCGTTTCTTGCTTTTTCGCTCGATGATGTTTCCTTCTTCACATTTCGGGCATTTGACTCCGATATCTTTGACAATTGCCTTCGTGTTCCGGCATTCCGGGAAATTGCTGCAGGCCATGAACTTGCCGTACCGGCCCATCTTAAATACCATCGGCGAACCGCATTGGTCACAATCCTCGCCGGCAGGCTCATCCTTGATTTCGATTTCCTGCATTTCTTTCTCAGCTACTTCAAGGCTCTTTTCAAAATCCCGATAGAAATCATCAATGACCTTGACCCAATTGATTTTACCTTCCTCGACATGGTCAAGATTCTCCTCCATTTTGGCTGTGAACTCGAGATCCAAGATTTCCGGGAAGAACTCAATCATCAATTCATGGATGACCTCGCCAAGTTCTGTCGGCACAAATCGCTTATTATCGAGGGATACATATCCTCTTTTCTGGATGGTATCGAGTGTTGGCGCATATGTTGACGGCCGGCCGATTCCCATTTCTTCAAGCGTCCTGACGAGCCTGGCTTCCGTATACCTTGGAGGCGGCTGGGTAAAGTGCTGCTTCGGTTCGATATCTTTCTTGGTGACCTCGTCTCCTTCCTTAAGGTCAGGAAGGAATTTGTCTTTTTCCTCAACCTGGTCATCCGATCCTTCAACATACACCTTCATGAAACCAGGGAATTTAACCTTCGATCCTGTCGCACGGAAAGTAATTTCCCCATTCCTTAAATCGACGCTCATCGTATCCATGACCGCAGAAGCCATCTGGCTGGCCACGAAGCGTTCCCAGATCAGCTTGTAAAGCCTGTACTGGTCCCTTGAGAGAAATTCCTTTATCTTCTCTGGAACTTTCAAAGTGCTCGTCGGCCTGATCGCTTCGTGAGCATCTTGGGCGTTTGACTGTTTCTTCTCTTTTCTTGGCTCGGTTTGGACGAACTTTTCACCATATTCGCCAATGATATACTCTCTTGCCTCTCCCTGGGCAAGCTCGGAAATCCTCGTAGAGTCCGTTCTCATATATGTAATCAAACCGACTGTTCCTTCTTTCCCGAGATCGATTCCTTCATAAAGCTGCTGGGCAAGCATCATAGTCTTCTTGGCGCGGAAGTTAAGTTTTCTTGCTGCTTCTTGCTGCAATGAAGAAGTGATGAATGGTGGTGCAGGGTTTCTCTTTCTTTCCTTCTTCGTCACTGAATCTACTGAGAATTTGTTCCCCTTCACTTGCTTGAGGATGTTTTTCACATCGTCCTCAGACTTCAATTCTGCTTTTTGTTTGCCAATTCCATAGAAGGAAGCTTCGAAAGCATTTTTGCCTTTGAGGAATTCAGCACCGATTGTCCAATATTCCTCCGGCTCGAATGCCGCGATTTCTTTTTCACGGTCGATGATCATCCTTAGCGCGACGGATTGAACGCGCCCTGCGCTCAGCCCTTTCTTTACTTTTTTCCAGAGTAGCGGGCTGATATTGTATCCCACCAGCCTGTCTAATGCACGTCGTGCCTGCTGGGCGTCTACAAGGTCCATATTGATCGCCCTTGGGTGTTTGAAAGATTCCTTGATGGCGTCCTTGGTAATCTCATTGAATACTACCCGGCAATCGGAATGAACATCAACGGCAAGGCTTTGTGCTAGATGCCAGGCAATCGCTTCCCCTTCTCTGTCGGGGTCAGCCGCGAGATAGACTTTCTTTGCCTTTTTTGCGGCAGTTTTCAATTCTTTCAGTACAGGACCCTTGCCCCTGATTGTAATGTATTTTGGGTTATAGTTATTTTCCGTATCGATTCCCATTTGGCTTTTGGGCAAATCTATCAAGTGGCCCATGGAAGCTTTCACTTTATATTTTTTTCCTAGATAACGCTCGATCGTCTTAGCCTTTGCCGGCGATTCGACGATTACTAAAAATTCCGACATCCAATTGTCCTCCTTAGAGGTATAAAATTATCATTAATTATTATATACATATCTTAAAATTGTCAAATTCACCCTAAAAGTAAACGGTTTCATCTAATTTGGGGATTTTAAAATACCTGATGCAAAATGTATAACAGATTGAAAATTATTTCAACCTTTTTGTTGCAATTTCTGATCTAAATTCGCAAACTTCTTCCAAAAAGGGCCAATTTCAGCCACCTCTATTACTCAAAACATTCTTCTACACCCTCGATATTTCCTGCTTTTTTTTAAGCATTATATACAATTCTTTTGTTATCATTCCACATTAGTTTCCAAGTTCCTCGAGGATGTCTTCTGGACTTTTGATCAATTTGGCACCTTGTTGAATCAAATAGTGGACTCCGTCGGAATCTGGTGTCAGAATACTTCCGGGAACAGCAAACACATTTCGGCCATCATTCAAGGCAAAATCAGCGGTGATTAATGAGCCGCTCTTCTTCCTTGCCTCAATAACCAGTGTACCCTCAGACAGGCCGCTGATAATCCTGTTGCGCATCGGAAAATGCCATTTCGCCGGGTAAGTCTCAGGTGGATATTCCGATAACACCAGCTGCTCTTTCATCATATATTCTGCGAGCTTGCTATTTTCTTTCGGATACAGATGATGAAAACCTCCGGCAATGACGCCGATTGTGTTTCCGCCAAGCTTGATCGCCGACTTATGGGCATGCGCATCAATCCCTTTGGCAAGTCCACTGACAATCAGGGTGTTCTTCTCTATCAATAAGGGAAACAAGTAATCAATTGACTTAAATCCATATTCTGTCGCATTCCTGGAGCCAACGACAGCCAGGGTCTTGTTCATTTTTAACAGTGAGAGGTCCCCCTTTGCAAAAAGTACCCAGGGTGGCTGATAGATTGTCTTGAGTCTTTCAGGATATTCATCATCAAGAATGGTAACCAGATGGATGTTCTGTGAGGTGTATTGGTAAATAAGTCGTTCGGCAGAAATTAACAGATGGTCTCGTTGGAGTTGTTTTATTCGAGGATGATGATCGAGGTCATAGAAAGTTTCTTCATTAATATTACCGGATGTATGGTATTTCAGGATTGAGTAGATCGCTTTCCAGCTGGCATGTCTGCTGTGGACAAGCTGGATCAGTTTCCTTTTAACTTCGTCCATTTTCTTCTCCCCCGGATTAATAAACAGCCCCTCTGTTCAGAGGGACTGCCTGATTGATTATATTAGTGTGTTTTGCACTTTTCGTACAAACCTTGTTCCTTCAATACGCCGATCAGCGTTTCACCCATTACGGAAGGAGTATCAGCAACCTGGATACCGCATTCGTTCATGACACGGATCTTTTCGTCTGCTGTACCTTTTCCGCCAGAAATGATTGCACCAGCATGGCCCATGCGCTTTCCTGGAGGTGCAGTTCTTCCGCCGATGAAGCCGACAACTGGTTTGGTCATGTTAGCCTTGACCCACTCAGCCGCTTCTTCTTCAGCAGTTCCGCCGATTTCACCAATCATGATGACAGCGTATGTTTCTGGATCTTCATTGAATGCTTTTAAAACATCGATGAAGTTTGTGCCGTTGACAGGGTCTCCGCCGATACCTACAGCGGTAGACTGGCCGATTCCAGCCTGTGTCAACTGATGTACAGCTTCATACGTCAATGTTCCGGAACGGGATACAACACCGACATGTCCTTTAGTATGGATATAACCAGGCATGATGCCGATTTTGCACTCTTCAGGAGTGATGACACCAGGGCAGTTAGGGCCTACCAGGCGAGTCTTCTTGCCTTCCATATACCGTTTTACCTTGACCATATCCAATACCGGGATATGTTCAGTGATACAGATTGCCAGATCAAGCTCAGCATCCACAGCCTCGATGATCGCATCTGCTGCGAAAGGAGCTGGTACATAGATGACAGACGCGTTAGCACCGGTAGATTCAACAGCTTCTTTTACAGTGTTGAATACAGGAACGCCTTCTACTTCTTTACCGCCCTTGCCCGGAGATGTTCCCCCAACAATTTTTGTACCATATTCAAGCATTTGTTTTGTATGGAAAAGGGCTGTAGAACCCGTAATCCCTTGAACAATGACCTTTGTATCTTTATTAATGAATACGCTCACGTCAAATTCTCTCCTTTCGATCCTACTTAACTAATGAAACGATTTTTTCAGCGCCGTCTGCCATAGATTCAGCAGCAATGATATTCAAGCCAGACTCGTTCAGAATCTGTTTTCCAAGATCAACATTAGTACCTTCCAGGCGGACTACAAGCGGAACTTCAAGGCCGACCTGCTTGGCTGCTTCCACGACACCCGTAGCGATGACGTCACATTTCATGATGCCGCCGAAGATATTAACAAAGATACCCTTAACATTTGGATCTGAAAGGATGATTTTGAATGCTTCCGTTACTTTCTCTGCAGTTGCACCGCCCCCAACATCAAGGAAGTTGGCCGGGTCGCCGCCGTAATGCTTGACGATGTCCATCGTTGCCATCGCAAGTCCGGCACCGTTAACCATGCAGCCGATGTTTCCATCAAGGGAAATATAGCTTAGGTCATACTTTGAAGCCTCGATTTCCTTTGCATCTTCTTCCTCAAGGTCACGGTATTCAAGAATATCTTTTTGGCGGTATAGAGCATTCGCGTCAAAATTCAATTTAGCATCAAGCGCCATAACCTGTCCGTCGCCTGTAACAACAAGTGGGTTGATCTCTGCAATTGAGCAATCTTTTTCAATATAAGCGTTGTAAAGACCCATCATGAACTTAACAGCCTGGTTGACAAGCTCTTTAGGGATGTTGATATTGAACGCAATGCGGCGAGCCTGGTATGGCATTAGGCCTACAACAGGATCGATCTCTTCTTTGAAGATTTTCTCAGGAGTTGCTTCTGCAACCTCTTCGATTTCCGTTCCGCCTTCTTCTGAAGCCATTAGTACAACACGGGAAGTAGCACGGTCAAGAACAAGTCCTACATAGTACTCCTTCTTGATGTCACAGCCTTCTTCGATCAACAGGCGCTTAACTTCCTTGCCTTCTGGACCAGTCTGGTGAGTGACCAGTGTCTTGCCTAAGATCTCAGAAGCATATGTACGTACTTCATCAAGGTTCTTGGCAACCTTGACACCGCCAGCTTTACCCCTTCCGCCGGCATGGATCTGAGCTTTTACGACTACTACTGACGAACCAAGCTCTTTAGCTGCTTCAACAGCTTCATCAACTGTAAAAGCAACCTTCCCATTAGGTACTTTTACCCCATATTTTCTGAGGATTTCTTTTCCTTGATACTCATGGACATTCATTTCCCATCCTCCTATCTATTAGGAAAATCAGTTCGTTTCATGGCCATCAGACGGCCTGAAAATGATTCCCTAAGTAGAAAATATAATTCATTTAAATTTTTAAAAAATAGACTGCGCTTTCATTTTATATAATGAAATATTGATTGTCTACCTTTATGATTCAAATATTTGCCCTTTTTAAATATTGTAAAAAAGTATCATCGTGATTTTATGCTATGCGAAAAAGCCGGGAGAATAACCTTTCCCGGCTTTTAGTCTTGAAATTCCCGACCCAAAAAACTATTTTTGTTCTGATCGAAAATATTAATTTATTTTCCTGCCTGCTGGTCAAGATGATAGATAAAGGAAAAAACCTCGGCCACTGCCTGGTATAATTCTTCTGGTATTCTTTCATTTAATTCCAGCTGCGACAAAACTTCCACAAGTGAAGGATCTTCCTGGATGGGGATGTCATGATTCTTTGCTTTTTCGATGATTTGCTCAGCAACTAGGCCCTTTCCCTTCGCCATCACTTTCGGTGCTTCCATGCTTCCTGCGTTATACCCGAGTGCTACTGCTGTCTTTCTTGTATGCTTTGGAGTTTTCATATTTTAATATCCACTCCGTAATATTCTTTTTGGCCGTATAAGTCTGTGAGACTGCGCTGATTACTGCCAGGCTTCGAAGTTCCAGGGACATGGAAGTGAACGGACGATAATTTATATTCCAGTTCAGATAACTTCTTTTTCAATAGCGGCGTCAGCTGTTCGGCCATTTTCTTCAAATTAGGCTGATCATTGAAAATCTGTATGCTCATGACTCGATTCTGGACCTGCATATCGATAATGGTATCGTCAAGGTGCTGTAGGTTCAGGTAAAAGAGGACACGACAGAAATCAGCGTCTATCTTGCCGTCTTCAGTCCTTTTTCCACTCCACTGCATCGAGAGTTCACTTGTCTTCCCTCCCAGTAATAACGGGACTTGGACCACAAGCTGTTGAATGGGGCCTGCTTCCTGTGACAGCAGCTGGAAGCTGGTCAGTTTATTTAACAGCGGTTCTGCAGCATCTCTGACAGCCTGTGGAGGATTTTCAGCCAACAATCGAAGTGTCAGTGATTTAAGCGTATCTGGGACTTGCGTTTTCCCCACCTCGCCATCCTTCATGACTTCACTAAGATGGTGTTCGTAAGAAAGCCCGAGGGCAGAAAGGAACCCTTTTATCCTTGCATCCGACAGAAGAACTAATCCATTTTCCTGAAGTGCAGGTGCCGGCTCTGCTTTGCCAGCCGCTTCCGATAACAGCTGGGCATGTATGCCCCCTTTACTTGCTTGCTGCTGTCTTCCTGCAGCCTCTAGCAGTTTCAACCCTGCTTGTCCCCAGTCTGCCTCCTCCTTGAGCAGTAGGGGCAGTTTTCCGCTGACATCCAATTGTGATAATAACTGTTTAATGGACAGCAGTCCTGGTTGCCCAGATGTTTCTTTGCCATTTGTCCTGTTGAAAATGAAATGAAGCGAATCTGCGATATCGTCAACAGGAAAGCTTTTATCCGTGATGATTCTTGCCAACATTTGTTTTGCGGACAAATTGTCACCTTTCTCCATGAGCGTCAACACCGTTTTTATTAGCTTCAATCCTTCTGGCAGATTCTCTTCTGCATCAAGGTTTTGAAGGTTCGATAACAGCTTTTGCAAAACCGCGCGTTCATCGAGTTTCGCTGGTACCGCCTCAAACTGTTGTAGCAGCTGAAGTGCAGCTTCGTTTACCTTGCCATTGCCGCTGAGCCATACTGCAGCGAGATGTTTCAGCGCGGCTGCTGAGGATCTATCCCTGTTTGCTGGCAGCATCTCATTCAATAGCTTTCTCAGGCTTGCAACTGTATCTGTCTCATCTGCTGCCTCCAGGGAAGTTCCGAGCTGTTCCATAAGCACGACCAGGGACTGTTCCTTCGTCGCTGTATAAAGTGCCTCAAAAGCAGCCCTGGTTACAGGCATGCCCCTTGTCAGCAGCATCTTAATGGCATCCTGTCCTGCAGTCCGGGAATCGACCGCCTTTAACCACTCTGATGCGAGTTTAAGAAGCTCACTATTGACAGGAAGTTGTTCCTTGATGAAAAAATGGGCAAGATCCAGATTTTCCTTTGTTGGCTGCAAGCCGAATTCAGATAGGATCCTGGTCAGGTTTCCTGGCTGGCCCTTCTCATCGGCGCTTGAACTGATCAGCTTCAAGTGGACCTTTCCTTCACCGGGCAGAACCTGAAACCAATAGCGTTCGTTTGCAGATAACGGCACTTCTAACTGAGCTACCATTTTCTGATTCCCGATTTGAACCTCCGCTACTTGATCAGGATAAAGCTTTACGATTTTCCCATTGATAATCTGCCCTGGTCGCAATTCGGCTATTTTTGTCTGCTGCGTTGTTTTTTGGTTAAATAAACTTTTCAGTGCTCCTGTTTCCATGGTTCACCCGCTTTGCCAAGTTCTACTTGATACACTCTCTTACGGGAGCGAATGTTTTCCGGTGATGGTCTGTTACACCGTATTCCCTTAAGGCGTTCAAATGTTCTGCGGTTCCATAACCCATATTTGCCTGGAAGCCATATTGCGGGAATAGTATTCCAAGCTCCCTCATCAGCCGGTCACGCGTCACTTTAGCAATGATTGAGGCTGCCGCTATTGAAATACTTCTGGCATCCCCTTTGATCAGTGCTTCATAAGGATAAGGCGTATCCAGCTTGACTGCATCAATTAAAAGAAAATCAGGATTGATTCCCAATTGGGCTACTGCATGAAGCATCGCTTTTTTGCTGGCCTGAAGTATGTTGATTTCATCTATCTCTGCCGCTTCGATGATTCCGACCCCGATAGCTAGGGCTTCGTCCTGAATGATTTTGAAGTATTCTTCCCTTTTCGCTTCTGTCAGTTTCTTAGAATCATTCAGGCCCGGAAGGTAAAAGTCCTTCGGCAGGATGACAGCACCAGCCACAACCGGTCCAGCAAGCGGCCCGCGTCCTGCTTCATCTATCCCTGCGATGTACTGGTAACCCTGGGTCTGATACTGTCTTTCAAATGAAGTCATCTCGATGAACTGGCTGTGTATTTTCTTTTTTTGCTCTTCTTGCTTTTCCCACTTCAGGATAAGCTGCTGCACCCCTTTGCGGCCATCCTTTTTTAACTCTTTCACGGTTTCTTTGTTTACTTTCTCTTTCCCGAAAAGCTGCTGTTCAATTTCACCAACTGTATATTTCTCCATAAAAATTTCTCCTAAAATGCTTCTTTATTATGTATCGGCAGTCTAAACCAAAAATAAAGGCCCTGGGCTCAGGACCTTTATTTTCAGGTTTAACTTTCTATCTCATCTACTTTGTTTAGATCCTCAGGGCGTTCAAAGGAAAGTGGACCCAATTTTTCTGTTCGTATCTCCCTGATCACAAGCTCGGCGACTTTATCATAATCCACGTAGCCGCCAGGCATTCTGCAGCCTCGAAAATCACCGATTTGATCAAATAGCTCCACGATCTCCTCTGGAAGTTCAGACAGCTTGTACCTCTCCTGAAGACGTTCTGGATAATGTTTTTCCAAGAACCTCAAAGCATATACAGCCAGGTCCTGAAGATTCAGGATGGTATCCTTGATCGCCCCTGTTACGGCGAGCTTGGTCCCTACTTCCTGATCCTCAAACTTCGGCCAGAGGATTCCCGGCGTATCAAGGAGTTCAAGTTCTTTTCCTACCTTGATCCACTGCTGGGCTTTCGTCACACCCGGTCTGTTCCCGGTCTGTGCGATATTTTTCCCGGCAAGGCGATTGATCAATGTTGACTTCCCTGCGTTCGGAATGCCGACAATCATCGCCCGAATCGCTCTCGGTTTGACTCCTTTGGATTTCAGCCTGTCAAATTTATCCTTCAGCAGGACCTTTGATTCCTGGACAATTTGCTTCAATCCCGTCCCAGCTTGTGAGTTGATCGCAAGTGCGGTAATTCCTTTTTCGCGATAATAGCGAAGCCACTTATCTGTGACAGCTTTGTCGGCCATATCCGCTTTGTTCAATAAAACTATTCTGGGTTTATGCTGGATGATTTCATCAATCATCGGATTCCGGGATGAGTAAGGTATCCTGGCATCCACCAGTTCAAATATGACATCGACAAGCTTTAATTTTTCCGTGACCTCTCTGCGAGCCTTGGCCATATGGCCTGGAAACCATTGGATCGTCATAGCAGCCACCTCCTATCTGTTTGCATCTTTCAATACGGCGCCAGTTGATTTACTAGTCTATTGTGCGTAAATCCTCGATTGGCCAGTATATGACGTTAGTTTTTCCGAGCACTTTTTCGAATGGCACTGTGCCAATGTGCCGGCTGTCCTTGCTGAAACGGCGGTTATCGCCCATGACGAAAAGATGGCCTTCAGGGACCGTTTCCCTGCCAATCTTCTCTTCCAGCGTGAATGGGTCTGTGAGTGGCCCATCGATGACTTGTTTTTTATATTCTTCCAAGTATGGTTCTTCATATGCTTTGCCATTCACATACAGCGTGTCATTTTTGTATTCTATTTTATCGCCTGGAAGGCCGATGACTCTTTTTATGTAATCTTTGTTTTCGGGTGCATGAAAGACAATGATATCGAATCTTTCAGGCTCACCGACCTTATAGCTCAACTTATTCACGATCATCCGGTCCTGGTCATGGAGAGTCGGCATCATCGATAATCCGTCCACTACGATCGGGGCAAATAAAAAGTAGCGGATCACGGCTGCCAGCACGACAGCAATCAGCAGTGCTTTTGTCCATTCCCAAAGTTCATTCTTCTTTTTTTCGGCCATTCTTTTCCCACCATTCCAAAATAAATGTAGTTTGAGTACATAACTTTATTTTACATAAGTCAGTCAAGATAAACACGATGGGCGATGATTTTTTTAAATAAATTTTAATTCCGGGATTTTGTAATGAAAAAGGAGCTTGGCTAGGCAAGCTCCTTTTTGACATTCATTCTTATCGAATTTCTTTGATACGAGCTTTCTTACCGCGCAGGTTACGCAGGTAGTAAAGTTTCGCACGGCGGACTTTACCGCGGCGGATAACTTCAAGCTTCGCAATTTTAGGTGTGTTAACAGGGAAAGTACGCTCAACGCCTACTCCGTAAGAGATCTTACGAACTGTAAAAGTTTCGCTGATTCCACCACCACGACGCTTAATCACTACACCTTCAAACAACTGGATACGTTCGCGAGTTCCTTCAACAACCTTAACGTGTACACGTACTGTGTCACCAGGACGGAAAGATGGAAGATCAGTGCGAAGTTGTGCTTTTGTGATTTCTTCGATTAATTGTTGCATCGTTTTCAACTCCTCCCACGAATGCTCTTGCACACTTTCATTGCAGCGGAACATTGTTATAAGTGACCTATAGCACGATTGCTTTTAGCCACAAGAAGTATCTTAACATAAACAGGCACTCACTGCAATATTATTCATTAAGTTTTATCAGCTCATCCAGCCATTTTTTTTGCTGGTCCGACAAATCTGCATCCTCGAGTAAATCAGGCCTCCGGTTCAGCGTCCTTCTCAAGCTTTCTTTCATCCGCCACTCCTCAATCAGCTTATGGTTGCCGGAGACGAGCACATCCGGAACCTTCATGCCCCGGAATTCTGCCGGTCTTGTATAGTGTGGGTGCTCGAGAAGGCCTGTGCTGAAAGAATCCTGGATATGGGACTCTTCACTGCCGAGCACACCGGGAAGCAGCCTTACGACACTGTCGATGACAACCATCGCTCCAAGCTCTCCTCCGGTCAGGACGTAATCTCCGATTGAAATCTCATCGGTGATGACATGTTCACGGATACGTTCGTCATATCCCTCGTAATGGCCGCAGATGAAAATCAAGTGCTCTTCTTTCGCCAACTCCTCCGCTTTCTTCTGGGTATACCTTTCTCCCTGGGGACACATGAGGATGACTCTTGGCGAAGTGCTTTTCGCACGTTCTTTTAAGCCAGCTACGGCATCAAATATAGGCTGGGGCTTCAAGACCATTCCGGCGCCCCCTCCATATGGATAATCATCGACGGTCTGATGCTTGTTATCGGCATAATCACGGAAGTTGACGACATTATACTTGGCCGCTCCCTTTTCAGCCGCCTTTTTTAAGATCGACTGGCCCAACACGCCCTCGAACATTTCCGGGAAAATGGACAGAACATCGATATTCATCATGAGAGGAGCCCTTCCATCGGTTCAATCACAATCATCTTTTCTTTGACATCGACTTTTTTCACGATGTCCTCAATATAAGGGATCAGAAGTTCCTTGCCTTTGCTTCCCTTAACAACCCAGACATCATTGGCACCAGGAGTGAGGATTTCGATGACTTTGCCGAGCTCTTCACCCTCAGTTGTAAACATGGTGCAGCCGATGATATCCTGGAAATAAAACTCGCCTTCCTCAAGTGTGCCGCGCTGTGTTTCTGGAACCTTAAGGATGCCGTCCCTCAATCTTTCAACCTGATTGACATTGTCGAAACCTTCAAATGTCAGCAGGTTGAAATTTTTATGGGTTCTGTGGCTTTTAACGATCAATTCCTCCGGCTCTTTGGAACCCGGCATGAATAACAATAATGTATTCCCTATCTTATAGCGTTCCTCTGGAAAGTCGGTCCTTGAAATCACCCTAACCTCGCCGCGAATGCCATGCGTATTTACGATCTTTCCGACATTAAAATACTTTTCCATTTCACAATCACCTCTCGCGTATTTCGGCCACGATGCCATCTTTCACAATAATAGTCTTTCCTGAAAGAAACTCATCCCATTGATCGCCAACACTAACTTCGACAATCCCTTGAAGCTCCGTCTCTTTAATTTCACTCCCAAGCGGAAGAATATGTAGTTGTTCTATTTGAAAATCCAGGAGCTTGATTTTCTCTTTATGGACTTTTATTTCTTGTTCAAAATGCTTTTTCAATGTTTCAGGCGAAAACTTCTTTGATTTTTCTAGCTTCTTCAGTTCAAATCTCAGTTGATCGCATTCCTTCTGCAGCTGAAGCTTTCTGGAGTGGTATTTTTGGTGGATTTTTTCCTTGCTTTCTTCTGTCAGTACCTGTTTGACAATGATTGTTTGCAGTACCTTCAAAGCATTCCCTCCTTAAAGCCAACCTGGTCACAGCCTATTATGTTGCACAGATAACAATTCAACCTAGTGGTCACTGCAATATCAATTATCTATTATACCTTATTTCCTGCAAATAGAAAAAAGGAGGGTTACCCCTCCCTTCAGAACAATCATTATAGAGTTAACTACCTTCTGCTTGCGCAGCTGATTGTCATTCGACGATTTCCAAGAAAATCTTCTTTTGCTGTGATGACCCTGCTGCATAGACTACTGTTCGAATCGCCTTTGCAACGCGTCCCTGCTTCCCAATAACTTTGCCCATATCACTTTTGTTGACGGAAAGCTTATAGGTAACGCGCTGATCCTCTTCATGTTCATTTACATGGACATCTTCAGGAAAATCAACAAGTGGCTTCACGATCGTCTCGATTAATTCTTTCATGGGCGTGTCCACAATTACTTGCTAAGCTTTGAGTTGTGGAATTTTTCCATGATACCTTGCTTAGAGAACAAGTTACGCACTGTATCAGATGGTTTAGCTCCGTCGTTAAGCCACTTAAGAACCAACTCTTCGTTAAGTTCAACCACAGCTGGTTGAGCAACAGGGTTGTAAGTTCCTACAGACTCGATGAAACGGCCGTCACGTGGTGAACGGGAATCAGCTACTACAATACGATAGAAAGGAGACTTCTTAGCTCCCATACGCTTTAAACGAATTTTTACTGCCATTTTAAATAAGCACCTCCGAATAGTTTCACACAAGATAGAATAATACCAAATTGAAAACAGCTTGTAAAGGGTTTTTTCTTTACAGACTGAAAATACCTGAATTTACAAGTTAAAAAGGGTTGAACGGCAGCTTGAAACCGCCTTTTTTCTTGCCTTTTTGCTGCATGTTCGTCATCTGTTTCATCATCTTTTTCATATCTTCGAATTGCTTCAGAAGACGGTTCACTTCCTGGATGGAGGTCCCGCTTCCTTTCGCGATCCGTTTGCGCCTGTTGGCATTGATGATTTCCGGATGAGTTTTTTCGTTGGCGGTCATCGACTGGATGATCGCCTCGACATGCGAGATTTGCTTCTCGTCGATTTGAAGATTGTTCATGCCCTTGATTTTATTCGCACCAGGCATCATTTTCAGGATTTCATCCAATGGTCCCATCTTCCTCACCTGGCCAAGCTGATCCAGGAAGTCATCGAGGGTAAATGATGCAGTACGCATTTTCTTCTCAAGTTCTTTCGCCTTTTCTTCATCGACGTTTGCCTGTGCCTTCTCGATCAGAGTCAGCACGTCACCCATTCCCAGGATCCTGGACGCCATCCTTTCAGGGTGGAATGCTTCCAGGGCATCCAGCTTTTCACCGAGACCGACAAATTTAATCGGCGTATTGGTGACGGCGCGGATGGAAAGCGCAGCACCGCCTCGTGTATCACCGTCCAGCTTCGTCAGGACGACACCAGTCAGGCCGAGCTGTTCATTGAAGCTCTGGGCAACATTGACGGCATCCTGTCCTGTCATCGCATCGACGACAAGGAAGATTTCGTCTGGTTTGGTAAGCTCCTTGATTTGCTTAAGCTCATCCATCAGGTTTTCATCCACATGAAGACGGCCTGCCGTATCGATGAGGACATAATCATTGTGGTCTTCCTTCGCTTTGGCAATTGCCTGCTTAGCAATTTCAACCGGGCTGACCTGGTCTCCCAGCGAGAATACCGGCATGCTCAATTGCTTGCCGAGTGTCTCTAGCTGCTTAATGGCAGCAGGGCGGTAGATATCAGCCGCTACAAGCAATGGCTTGCGGTTATATTTTTTGCGAAGGAGATTTGCCAGCTTTCCGGTTGTTGTCGTTTTACCTGCACCTTGAAGCCCGACCATCATGATCACAGTCGGCGGGCGATTGGAGGCAGCAATCTTGCTTTGTTCTCCGCCCATCAACTCGGTTAGTTCTTCTTTAACAACCTTGATGACCTGCTGGCCCGGAGTCAGGCTCTTTACGACCTCCTGGCCAATGGCCCTTTCAGTGACCTTCTTCACGAAGTCTTTGACAACCTTAAAGTTAACGTCGGCTTCAAGAAGTGCCAGACGGACCTCTCGCATCATTTCTTTTACATCCGCTTCTGTGACCTTGCCTTTTCCGCGGATCTTTTGCATTGTATTTTGCAGTCGGTCGGCCAATCCTTCAAATGCCATATCATGTGCCTCCCTAGTCTAATTTCTCAAGCTCGGCTATCATTTCAGCTAAAACGCTGTTCTCTCCATCGCTCGCAAGCTGTTTCATTTTTGTGATTAGCTCGCTTCGTTTCTGGAATTTTTCGAACAACAACAACTTCTCTTCGTACTCCTCAAGCATCGCTTCGGTACGTTTGATGTTGTCATATACAGCCTGGCGGCTAACATCATACTCTTCGGCAATTTCTCCAAGAGAGTAATCATCAAGATAGTATAGAGCCATATAACTGCTTTGTTTTGGAGTCAGTAATGCCTGATAAAAATCATACAAATAATTCATGCGGTTCGTTTTCTCAAGCATTTCAATTCCCCCATGTTAAGTGAAAAACCTTTACATTAAGAGTTTACACAGGTTCATCTTCCCTGTCAAGATAAGTTCTTTACAGCAATTCGCCTGTAAATCAAGATTCTTCCGCCATTTCATCTTCCTCGACAAGGTCAGCAAACAGGCCATAAACATATCTTTCAGGGTCGAATTCCTGGAGGTCATCCATCTTTTCGCCAAGACCGACAAACTTCACCGGGATATTCAGTTCATTGCGGATGGCAAGGACAATACCACCCTTCGCAGTCCCGTCAAGCTTGGTCAGAACGATGCCGCTGACATCTGTCGCTTCCTTGAACGTCTTGGCCTGGATCAGTGCGTTCTGGCCGGTGGTGGCATCCAATACGAGCAATACCTCATGAGGAGCGCCGGTCACTTCTCGTTCAATGACACGCTTAACCTTCTCAAGCTCCTTCATCAGGTTGACCTTGTTTTGAAGACGTCCGGCCGTATCACAAATCAGGATATCAGCTTTACGTGATTTCGCTGACTGGACAGCATCATACATGACAGCCGCAGGGTCGGAACCTTCTGCCTGCTTGATGACATCCACTCCGACACGCTCTCCCCAGACCTCAAGCTGCTCGATAGCTCCTGCACGGAATGTATCCCCTGCAGCAAGAAGGACATTCTTTCCTTCACTCTTGAATTTATGGGCCAGTTTACCGATGGTCGTTGTTTTGCCGACGCCATTGACACCAACAAATAAGATAACTGTCAATCCATCTTCCTGGATATTCAGCTGGAAGGATTCATCGGCAGATCCGTTTTCATAGATTTCAACAAGCTTCTCGGAAATGACACCCTGCACATCTTTCGTGTCCTGGATGTTGCGGCGCTTAACCTCTTTCTTCAGCTCTTCGACTAACTCCATCACCGTTTCAAAACCAACATCCGCCTGGATGAGGATTTCTTCAAGCTCTTCGAAAAATTCTTCATCGACCTTGCGATAACGGGATACAAGGTCATTCACTTTATTCGAGAAATTATCTCTCGTTTTCGTCAAGCCTTCGCGGAATTTCTCTGTGACACTCTCTGTCTGTGTCGTAAATTTTTCTTTTAACTTCTTAAAAAAACTCACGGTCCATCGCCTCTCTCATTACATTTTCACAAGTTCTTTCGAATCTTCCAGCCGGACGGACACAAGCTTGGAGACACCCGATTCCTGCATAGTGACACCATACAGTACATCCGCTTCCTCCATTGTACCCTTGCGGTGGGTGATGACGATAAATTGCGTTTCATCACGGTATTTTTTCAAGTATTGAGCGAATCGGTACACATTGGCTTCATCCAATGCCGCTTCCACTTCATCGAGGATGCAGAATGGGACTGGGCGTACCTTCAGGATTGAGAACAGCAGTGCAATTGCCGTCAATGCGCGCTCACCGCCAGACAGCAGCCCGAGGTTTTGAAGCTTTTTCCCCGGTGGCTGTGCGACAATTTCAACACCTGTGTTCAACAGATCATCAGGCTGGGTCAGCCGCAGGTCTGCTCTTCCGCCGCCGAACAATGCCTGGAATACCGGCTCGAAGTGTGAGCGGATTCCCGTGAATGTTTGCTCGAAACGCTTTTTCATTTCATGGTCCATTTCTTCGATGACAAGGAATAGAGTGTCTTTAGCTTCCTGAAGGTCATTCTTCTGCTCCAGCAGGAATTCATAACGCTCAGATACCCGCTCATATTCTTCAATGGCGCCAAGATTGACAGTCCCGAGCTCGTCAATCGCCAGTTTGATCAGCTTCACTTTCCTTCTCGCTTCATCAGCCGGGATTGTCAGCGGATACTGCTCCTTGGCACCCTCATAGGAAAGCAGGTACTCTTCGCGAAGATGGGCAAGCTTATTGTCCAGTTCAACATCAAGCCTGTTCAATTTCACTTCCTCATCCTTGAGCACTTCATTGATGCCTTTTTGCAGCCTTCTAAGCTCCTTCGACTCCAATTCATCGTCCTCAAGTCTGTTCTGCAGCTCCAGTCGCTCATGTCTTCTGGATGCAATCAGCTTCAGTGTTTCATTTTTATCCTGGAACTTCCGCTTAGCTGCTTCCTCCAGCTGAGTTTCACCAGAGGAGCTATCAGTCATCTCCGAAGAAAGAAGGGACAGGTCTTCTTTCAGCACAGACAATTTTTCTGATTGCTCTTCTGCCTGTAAGCTTGCCGAATCCAGTTTCTCCTTCACATGCGAAAGCTGTTCTTTCTTTGCAGCGAGGCTGATTTTCAAATCACCTATCTCAGAAACAAGCGTATCCTTGGAGGTAGAATTCGAGTTTTTCAGCTCTGTCAGTCTTTCTATTTCTTTATCATATTGAAGCAGTGTCTGCTGATACTTTGCCAGCAGCTCATCCAGTTCGACCAATCTTGATTCAAGCTTTTCCTTGTCTGTATCAAGCTGAGTCTTTTCCGAATCATAGACCGACAGACGCTCATTGATATTTTTCTGTTCCAGCTCGACCTCGCGGAGATCGCCTTTCAGGGCCTGCTGTCTGAAGCGAAGCTCTTCTCCGGTTTTCCTGAGTTCTTCAAGCCTCGCTTCGCTTGATTGCGTGTCAGCCTTCAATGCTTTCACCCGTGATTCCAGCGTTCTGGTTTTCTCTTCCATGTCAGCAAGCTTTGTGGTCAAATCCTCCAATTCACCTTTACGGCTTAATAAGGATGATGATTTTTGCTTCACTGCACCGCCGGTCATTGATCCGCCAGGGTTGACTACATCGCCTTCAAGGGTGACGATCCTGCTGCGGTATTGCAGCATTTTCGCTATTTCGTTTGCACCTTTCAGATCCCTGGCAATCACGACATTACCGAGGAGGTTCTTGATGACCTCGGCATATTTTTGATCATTCTGGATCAAATCAGCGGCAGTTCCGATATAGGCGCTGTGTCCTGAAAGAAGCGAAAGCTGTGAGCTCGCCAGATACTTGCCCTTGATGATGCTGAGGGGCAGGAAGGTTGCCCTCCCGAATGATTTTTGCTTAAGATACTGGATCGCAGTCCGTGCATTTTCTTCCGTCTGGACGACAATATGCTGCATTGCTCCGCCAAGAGCCGTTTCAATTGCCGTTTCATATTGCTTGGGCACATGAATCAGTTCAGCAATGGCTCCCTCTACCCCATGAAGACGGGTATTTCTTGCTTTCAACACCTCTTTTACTCCCTGGAAGAAGCCTGAATAGTCTTCTTCCATTTCCTCGAGCATTTCTTTCTTTGATTTCGCCTGCTGGAGGAACTGATAGGCTTGATAAAGTGTTTTTTCTTGCTTCTCATAATTGCTTCTCAGAGATTCAAGTTTCCTTTGTTCTTCAAAATAGAGCTTTGCCTGCTCTTCCAATTCTAGCTGTGCAGAAGCAGCCTTCTTCTCGATCCCTGCTTTTTTATCGTTGATTTCATCGCGGATCGATACAAACCGATCATTATCATGATCCAGTCTAGACCCCTTGGCTGCATGCTGCTGCAGCTGCTGCCCGATATAGATTTTTTCATTTTTGGCACCGGCTTGCTCGTTCAGTACCTCGATATAATCACTTTTGATTGAATCGATCTTTAGCTCGACATCTTCGCTATAGAGCGTTAATTGCTCTTGCTTTTCCTTGAGCTCTTTCTGCAGTGCAGCCGCCTCAGCCGCCAGCTCAGATACAGATTGCTCATATTCTGCCTTCTGTTCTTCAAGTCTGGAAATCGAGTATGTCAGTTCCTCAATATTCTTTTCAAGCTGGCCTTTATTTTGTGATGCATTCTTTTTTCGTTCCTTGAGGACTTCCCTTCTGCCTTCCAGCTTTTCAAGCTCCTCGCTTGCATGCAGAAGGACATTCTGAAGGTCGCTGACCGATTCATCCAGTGCAGCTAACTGATCTCTCATTTTTTCAATTTCCGCTTCTTTTTTCTGCAGAACGGCCGACTGTTTGATCTCATCTTCTTTATGCTGCTCCAGCTGCCTGGAAAGCTGTTCCCACCTGGCATGCAAATCCTCGATTTCATACGCTGTCAGCGCTACTTCGATCTTTTCCAGTTCTTCCTTTTGCTGAAGATAATCCTTAGCAATCGAAGCCTGGATTTTTAATGGCTCGACCTGGCCTTCCAGCTCATGGATGATGTCGGTTACACGGTTCAAGTTCTCCTGGGTTTCAAATAGCTTGCTTTCCGCTTTTTTCTTCCGGGACTTATACTTTAGGACACCAGCCGCTTCCTCAAAGATCGTCCGTCGTTCTTCAGGCTTGCTGTTAAGGATTTCTTCAACTCTTCCCTGGCTGATGATCGAGAAGGCTTCGCGGCCAAGTCCGGAATCCATGAATAAATCGACAATATCCTTCAGCCTGCAATTCTGTTTATTGATTAAATATTCGCTGTCTCCTGAACGGTATACACGCCTTGTTACGCTCACTTCGTTGTAATCAAGCGGTAATGACTGGTCCTCGTTGTCGAGGGTTAATGTAACTTCTGCAAAATTCAGCGGTTTCCGTGAATCACTGCCGGCAAAAATGATGTCTTCCATTTTTGCGCCCCGGAGTGACCGGGCTGATTGTTCCCCCAGGACCCAGCGAATGGAATCGGTGATATTGCTCTTACCGCTTCCATTCGGTCCCACGACAGCGGTCACGCCTGGAACGAATTCCACAGAGATTCTCTCGGCGAACGATTTAAAGCCGACCACATCTAATCTTTTTAAAAACAATATGGCTCTCCCTTTCCTGTTAAACTTTTTCTGAGATGTCATTAGAAAAGCAACTCGAGCTGCACCAACATAAGTTTTTTGCAGCATTCCCTAGAGCCAGCTCGTGGGTGAAACTGGCTAAACGCAGTTGGACTTTTCTCCTAGTGGAATCAGTTAAATTGCTTTAAAAAGCCTTGTGGCCTATTTTCCGTCCTGTTCCGGAGCAGCCTCTATGTGGGACTTCAGCTTTTCAAGAGCCATCTGGGCAGCATGCTGCTCCGCTTCCTTCTTGGAGCGGCCTGTACCAGTACCCAACTCTTGGCCATTCAGGTAAACACGGGATTCGAACTCCCTGCTGTGCGCTGGGCCAATCTCCTTCATGATTTTGTATTCCAGCGAGCCTGCGGCATCGCGCTGGACGAGTTCCTGAAGCTGGCTCTTAAAATCCATCACATGAGAAAAAGCACCGGCATTGATTTTTGGAAAGACGATTTCTTCCAGAAATGTCGTGACTGTATCGATTCCTTTATCAAGGTACAAAGCGCCGATGAATGCCTCGAAAACATCAGCCAGAAGTGCTGGCCTTGTCCTTCCGCCTGTCATCTCCTCACCTTTGCCCAGTAACACCAGTTCACCAAAGACCAATTCATTGGCAAAGGCCACAAGCGACGGTTCACAAACGACAGCAGCCCGAAGCTTTGTCAATTCACCCTCGCTCATCATCGGGTATTTTTTAAATAAAAATTGGGATACAGTCAGTTCCAACACAGCGTCCCCGAGAAATTCCAGTCTTTCATTATCCTCATGGGGTTTCCTGCGATGCTCATTCACATAGGATGAATGGGTAAAAGCCTGTTTTAATAGCTTGTCATTCTCAAAATGAATTCCGATTCTATCCTGGAATTCTTTGAATTTCAGGTCCTTTGCGCGGATATTCTTTTTTTCTCTTTCTCTGCCATTATTGCGCATGATTTATTCCACCTTGCTCATAAATTAAAGCTGTCATTACATGAATTGCCGATTTTGCAATTCTATACAGACTACTAACAGTTTACAAAAAATATTGTCCATAAAGCAAAAAAACTTGGTTTGATTCCAGCAGATTCCTTATCAATGAGAGCCAAGAGCTTTATTTACAGAAGAAAGCCCCGTTTTTTAAAAACGGAGCTTCTCAGTAAACTCAACAATTACACTTGGCTATTTATGTAGTTCACAGCGTCACCAACTGTACCGATTTTCTCAGCGTCATCATCGGAAATTTCCATGTCGAATTCGTCTTCCAATTCCATGACCAATTCAACAACATCAAGGGAATCAGCACCTAGATCATCTTTAAAAGATGCTTCTAAAGTTACTTGAGATTCATCAACTCCCAAACGGTCAACAATAATTTTTGTTACGCGTTCTAAAACGTCTGCCATGCTCGTTCACCTCCCCTCAAGCCATTATAGATGATTTTATCTAATTAATAAATGGCTGCCAAAACTTTATTTTTGTTCCAAACTCTACATGACCATGCCGCCATCGACGTGGAGTGTTTGGCCTGTCATATAGGCACCGTCTTCAGATGCGAGGAAGATAACAGTCCGGGCAATATCCTTTGGCTCTCCAAAACGCGCCAATGGAATCTGCTTCAGCATTTCCGACTTGACTTCTTCATTCAGCTTATCAGTCATGTCAGTCGTGATAAAGCCTGGCGCAATGGCGTTGACAGTGATTCCTCTTGACGATAATTCCTTCGCAGTTGTTTTCGTCAGTCCGATCACTCCGGATTTTGCCGCAACGTAATTCGCCTGCCCAGGATTACCGCTGACACCGACAATCGATGAAATATTGATGATCCTGCCGCTTCTTTGCTTCATCATTTGCCTTGTGACGGCTTTCGTGCAAAGGAAGACCCCTTTAAGGTTAATATTGATGACATCATCCCATTCGGATTCTTTCATTCTCATCAACAGGTTATCTTTTGTAATACCCGCATTGTTGACGAGTATGTCAAGCTTCCCGAAATGTTCGATTGTTTCTTTTACCATCTCAGTGACTGAGTCGGAACTGGAAACATCGGCCTGAATCGCAAAAGCATCCCGTCCCATCGCTTTGATGCCATCGACCACTTCCAGCGCTTTCGCTTCGCTGCCGGCATAATTGACAGCAACCGAGGCACCTTCCCGGGCAAGTTCAAAGGCGATTTCCCTGCCAATTCCACGCGAAGCGCCTGTTACGAGCGCTATTTTACCTTCTAGTCTCATTCCTTCTCCTCCTTCAATGCTGTCACCGCAGCTCCACAAGTTTCTGCATCATAGATAGCAAATGTCCTTGCAGAACGGTTCACTTTTTTTACTAGACCGGATAATACCTTTCCAGGTCCGATTTCTATAAAAGTATCAACTCCGAGTTCAAGCATCTTTGAGACGGAATCCTCCCAAAGTACCGGAGAATAGAGCTGTTCTACCAGTCTCTTTTTGATTTCGGCTGCTTCTGTCATCGGTTCGGCGGTCACATTGCCGATTACCGGGATCGAGGCATCCTTCAGTGAAATACTGTCGAGGACAGCTTCAAATCTTTCAGCTGCCGGTTTCATTAGTGAGGAATGGAACGGCCCGCTCACATCCAAAGGAATGACCCGTTTGGCTCCGGCTTCCTTCGCTTTGACAGCTGCTTCTTCCACACCAGCTTTGGAACCCGAGATGACAATTTGCCCCGGGCAATTCAAGTTGGCCAGCTGAACAGGATTCCCACCCGCCGAAACAGTCTCGGTCACATCCATTAGCTTATCGCGGTCCATGCCAAGAACGGCTGCCATCGTGCCTTCTCCATTTGGCACCGCTTCTTCCATGAATTCACCACGTTTGCGGACAGCATGAACAGCATCCTCAAAAGATAAGGCGCCCGATGCGACAAGTGCCGAATATTCCCCAAGGCTATGGCCTGCGGTAAAATCCGGTTTGATCCCAAACTGGCTGAAATATTCCAAGATGGCGATGCTTGTCGTCAGCAATGCAGGCTGAGCATTTGTCGTGAGCGTCAGCTTCTCCTGCGGGCCTTCAAAAATCAAATGACTCAAAGACTCCCCAAGGACTTCATCCGCTTTTGTAAATGTTTCAGACACTTCCTGCTCCGACTGTGCAAGTGCCTGTCCCATGCCTACTGTCTGTGACCCTTGTCCTGGAAATAAAAACGCGATTTTCCCCATGAAAGATTCCCCTTTATCGTTTATTTTATCCAATCGATCCTACTGAATGACGCCTCCGGTCTTTTCAACCGCCGCCCTGATCGTACCTGAAACATCTTTTTCGACCATTTCTCTAGCCTGTCGGATGGAATTGAAAACGGCATTCGCATCCGAAGATCCATGTGCCTTAATGACTGGAGCCTTTAATCCGAACAATCCGGCACCACCATATTCGGTATAATCCATCTTATTTTTCAACTGAACGAGGTCAGGCTTCAGGACTGCAGCAGCCATCTTACTCTTGAAGCTTGAAGTCAGGGCTGATTTCAGCATTTTAAACACTGACATTGCCGTTCCTTCAATTGTCTTCAGCACCATATTGCCAGTGAATCCGTCTGCAACGACCACATCTGCCACACCATCGAGCAAGTCTCTCGATTCCACATTGCCGATGAAATTGATATCTGCCTGTTTCAGTAAATCGAAGGTGCTTCTTACCAGTTCATTCCCCTTCTTTTCTTCTGTGCCGATATTCAGAAGTCCAACCCGCGGGCGTTCAATCCCCCTTGCTTTCTCACTGTAAATCGAACCCATGATCGCATATTGGACAAGATGCTCTGGCTTGGCATCAGCATTTGCCCCTACATCGAGAAGCAGGAAGCCTTCGCCGCCAATCGTCGGAAGTGTCGGAGCAAGTGCCGGCCGCTCTATTCCATTGATCCGGCCGACTACAAACAATCCGGCAGCCATCAATGCTCCCGTGTTTCCGGCTGAAATGCAGGCATCTGCCTTCCCGTCTGCTACCTGCTGTGCTGCAAGAACCAAAGAAGCTGTTTTTTTACGGCGAACAGCCCGCACAGGTTCATCTGTTCCAAGGATGACCTCTTCGGTATGCAGGATTTCAACCCTCTCTTCGGTCGTCAAATGCTCCCTGATTTTTTTCTCGTCACCGACAAGGAGGATCTGTATGTCTTTGAAGTTTTCTACTGCTTTCATTGCGCCAAGGACGATTTCTTTTGGTGCATTGTCTCCGCCCATCGCATCTACTGCAAGCCTCATTGCTTTTCATCCCTTACTTATCATTATTTGATCTATACATTTCAAATTCACCTTTGAAGACAAGTTCATTATTGACGTAACTCATCACTTCTACGATTGTCCGCCCATTATCACTATCGATTTTTGTGACCCTCGCTTTGGCGATGACCCGTTCACCTTCTTTAACCGATCTGGTAAACTGGATGTTCGATTTTGCTGTCAGCGCCAATTCATCATTGATCACAGCAACAGCCAAAGAATTCGCCTGGGCAAATAAATGGTGGCCTCTGGCGATTTTATTCCGTTTGAAAACATGTTCTCTTTTTATATCAAGTATGGAAATCGCATTTTGATCAAGCTCAATATCTATTATTTCTCCAATCACTTCTTCGAGTGGTAATGAACGGACTTCATCTTCAAAACGTTTTTCAGCAACGTTCTTGATCCTCTCCCTAAGTTCAGGAATAGACAATTCGAGTCTGTCCAGCCTTATCGTCTGAATGCTGACAGCAAATTTTTCAGCCAGCTCTTCATCTGTAATGAATGGATTATCTTTTATCGTATCAGTCAGCAGTGACTGCCGTTCTTTTTTGTTGCGTTTCATCTAAAAAACACCGCCCGAGCTATTAAGACTAGGTACTAATAGTAGTATATATATTATAAAAAAAGATTGCAAGAAGAAATATTTATATCAGAAAAGCGCAAGCGCCTTGGTCAGCCCCGACAAGTGTTGGAACTGAACAATCTTCGAAGTGAATTTTATACTTTCTTAACTATTAAAAAACGGAAGCAGATGACTGCTTCCGCTCTATCATTCTTCTAAAAATAAATAGATTGGGTTGAATCAATCCAGTTTTTCATTTGCCAGGGCACCAGACTCTGTAAGATACTCGCGCAATGCCCGATAATTTTCGCTTTGCCAGAACGCTTCTGACTGCACCAGCAAGGAGGCATCATTCCTAGCTGTTTCCAAAGCGCGGTAATCATGGACCATGTCCGCCACTTTGAATTCAGGCAGGCCGCTTTGTTTTTTCCCAAAGAAATCTCCAGGGCCGCGCAGCTCAAGGTCCTTTTCACTTAGAACAAAACCATCATTGGTTTCAGACATGATTTTCATGCGTTCTTTCCCGACTTCACTTTTCGGGTCGGCGAGCAAAATGCAATATGATTGGTCACTGCCGCGGCCAACCCTGCCTCTAAGCTGGTGGAGCTGGGACAGGCCAAATCTTTCTGCATCATATATGAGCATCACCGTGGCATTTGGGACATTCACACCCACTTCGACGACGGTCGTGGAGACGAGCACTTGGACTTCATTTTCACTGAACGCCTTCATTACCTGGTCTTTTTCATCTGAATGAAGACGGCCATGCATCAATCCGACTTGATAACGGTCCTTAAAATAGAAGCTCAGGGTGCTGTGGACATCGATGGCATTCTGGACATCAAGCTTATCTGACTCCTCAATCAATGGACAGATCACATATGCCTGTCTCCCTTTAGCCAGTTCCTTTTCCATGAAGGATAGCACCCGCTCAAGCATCTCATGCTTAGCCCAATACGTTTCGATTGTCTTGCGGCCAGCCGGCATTTCATCGATCACCGAGACATCCATTTCACCAAAGACCGTGATTGCCAATGTCCTCGGGATTGGTGTCGCGGTCATGAACAGGACATCCGGATTTTCACCTTTCTCCCTAAGAACTCGCCTTTGTTCAACTCCAAACCGATGCTGCTCATCTGTGATTACGAGTCCGAGGCTTTTAAAGTCGACTTCGTCCTGAATCAAGGCATGCGTGCCAATCAGGACATCAATTTCCCCGTTCTTCAATTGCTCAAGCATTTCTCTCCTGCGCTTTCCCTTTACCGAGCTTGTCAGCAGGGCCGCTTTTACACCGAACGGCTCAAGCAACTGGGTCAGGGACTGGGAGTGTTGTTCAGCCAATATTTCCGTCGGGACCATCAAGGCACCTTGATAGCCAGCTGTTTTTGCTGCATACAGGGCAATCGCTGCGACTACCGTTTTACCTGAACCAACATCACCTTGAAGAAGACGGTTCATACGGTAAGGCGATTTCATGTCCCCGAGGATCTCATTGACTACCCGTTTTTGGGCTCCTGTTAACGGGAATGGCAGCCCGCTAATGAATTCTTTCAGCTTGTCCAATTGATAGGAAAAGACAATCCCCGGACTCTGCTCCCGTTCCAGTTTCCGCAAAGACTGCATCTTAAGCTGGAATAAAAGGAACTCCTCATAAACAAATCGCCTTCTCGCCTGCTTCATCTCATCAGAACCAGAAGGAAGGTGCATGATTCTTAAGGCATCCCTGCGGTTCAGCAGCTTATATTTTTGCAGGAGCTCAGAAGGCAAAACCTCCTCTATCTCATGCCCGAACTGGGAAAAAGCCTGCTTGATCAGCCTCCTGATCGTTTTAACGGTCATTTTTCCTTTTACTGCATAAACCGGTTCGAAATCCTGGCTTTGAGCTCTCTCTCCCACAGACATTTGGCTTGCAGTGATCGTCTGTCTGTGCTGGTCCCATTTCCCCGTGACTGTAATCGTCTCTCCGATGGTGATTTTTTGTTTTAAATAAGGCTGGTTGAAGAAAGTAACAATGATTAAGTAACGGCCCACTAGCAGCCTGACAGTAAGCCGATTCTTTTTGCGTCCGTAATAAACGAGTGCCGGCTCACTGTGAACTTTGCCCTCTACCGTGACTCTTTCGTCATGCTTTACTTCCGCCAGATCCTTAAGCCGATAATCTTCATACCGATACGGGAAGTATTCGAGCAAATCACCGACAGTCCTGATGTGCATATCCGCCAGAGTCTCCGCCATTTCACTGCCGATTCCCTTGATTGCTGTTACTGGTTGCTTTAATTGTTCATTCACATTGTTCAAGCGGTGTGCCGAAACCCTTGGCCTCCAGCTTCCGGCCAATCGGTGCTGCCGCTCCCCCTCCTTACGCTGTTTCTGGAGTGCTATTTTTGTATCAATTTGCCCGGAGGTCAGACAAGGCCAGGCAATTCCTCTGCTTTTTCCACTTTTACCTGGCCACCATATACATCTGATCCTTCAGCTGCTCTTACGTTTCTCTTTTCATATATGTTACTGGAGACAATCCTGTTATAAACAAAACGAAATAGAAGGGGAATCCCCTTCTATTTCTTAGTATCATATAGCAATTTTATTTGTCCAGCCTGAGAGTCTCACATACCGGAATTATTTATTCGATTGCGAAGATGAAGGCGTATAATGGCTGTTCGCCGTTATGGACTTCAATTTCTACGTCGCCATATTTTCCTTCAACAAACTCAACAATGGAATTGACATCATCATCTGATGCGTCTTCCCCTTTAAGGATGGTCAGGATTTCCGTGTCTTCATCGATCATCTGGTCCAGCAATTCTTTCGCTGCTTTGACTTTATCCTGATCTTTCAAGACAATCTTTCCATCGGCAAGGCCCATGAAATCTCCAGTTGAGATCTCAAGTCCATCGATGCTCGTGTCACGGACTGCATAAGTCAGCTGGCCCGTCTTCACATGCTGCATCGCTTCTGACATCACATCTTTATTTGCTGCCGGATCGGCTGATGGATTGAATGAGAGCAATGCTGTCATTCCCTGCGGCACAGTTTTTGAAGGGATGACCACCACTTCTTCCTCTGCTACCTCAGCAGCCTGTTCTGCAGCCATGATGATGTTTTTATTGTTCGGCAGGATGATGACCTTTCGTGCATTGACCTCTTTGACAGCTTTGATGATGTCCTCGGTGCTCGGGTTCATCGTCTGGCCGCCTTCGATCACGGCGTTTGCACCAATGCTGCGGAAAAGCTCAGCAATGCCGGATCCCATCGAGACAGCGACGATTCCGTATTCCTGCTTTTCTTTCTTTGACGCAGTCGTCTGTGTACGCAAAGGTGTTGTCGGTTCACCGATAATATCCGTATGCTGCTGGCGCATATTTTCGATTTTCATATTGATGAGGCTTCCATACTTTTGTCCATATGACAGAACATCGCCAGGCTGTTCTGAGTGGATATGTACTTTTACGACCTCTTCATCGGAAATGACAAGAAGAGAGTCTCCATATTTGCTCAAATCCTGACGGAAATCCTCTTCAGAGAATGCTTCTTTCCCTTCAAGCCTGACCATGAATTCAGTACAATAGCCAAATTCGATGTCCTCTGTATTCATGTGGCTCTGCACGCTCTTATGATGTTCAGCGCTGACAAGATCATTCATGTTAGGCATGGCAGATGGGGAATCAGGAAGCTTCTCACCCTTCAATTCTGCAAGGAAGCCTTCATAAACGAAGACAAGTCCTTGTCCGCCACTGTCCACTACTCCAACTTCCTTCAGGACCGGCAGCAAATCTGGTGTGCGATTCAATGAAGCCTTTGCTTCTTTAAGAACCTCTTCCATAAGTCCATCAATGCTGTCGTGGTTTGGTGCTGCTGCAACAGCATGCCTTGCAGCATCTTTGGCCACTGTTAAGATCGTACCCTCAACCGGTTTCATGACTGCCTTATAGGCAGTCTCCACACCCGCGTTTAAAGCAGCTGCAAATTCAACAGATGTAACGGTCGGCTTTGTTTCAATGGCTTTCGCAAATCCGCGGAACAGTTGGGAAAGGATGACTCCTGAGTTGCCCCTTGCTCCCATAAGCAAACCTTTGGCAAGCGCGGAACCTACCTTCCCGATATGTTCCTGTACATTGTTCTTTACTTCCTTGGCACCGGAAGTCATGGATAAATTCATATTTGTTCCCGTATCACCATCAGGAACAGGGAAGACGTTCAACGCGTCGACATACTTGGCATTCGCCGCCAAATGGTTGGCACCCTGAATCACCATCTCCGCAAAACGTTTTCCGTCTAGAACATTAATAGACACAAATCTTTCCTCCTCTTACGGGTTCGTTACACGAACTCCCTGAACGTAAATATTGACCGAGTCAACTGCCAGCCCTACAGTTTTATCAAGAGTGTACTTAACCTTTGATTGGACATTGTGGGCAACCTCGGAAATTTTCGTCCCATAGCTCACAATAATATACATATCGATATGTACTTCTTCGTTTTCCTGGCGAACGATGACTCCGCGTGTGAAATTCTCCCTGCGCAGGATATCTGTTAATCCGTCCTTGATCTGATTCTTTGAAGCCATCCCGACAATACCATAACAATCAACTGCTGCACCGCCTGCAATTGTTGCAATGACATCATTTGATATATCAATTTGTCCGTACTTCGTTTTTAGCTCGATGGACATGACTCGTTCCCCCTTTGGAAAAAATAGCATTATGCTACAGTTATTTTACTATAAGCTAATCAATTTTTAAAGTTATTCTGCCCTTCCCTTTATTATTCAGCAAGAATCTTAACTATATGTCAAGGTTTTTTTCTTTATAGCTTTTGCCGGAAGTATTGCAAATGGGAAATTTCTATGATAAATTATTAAAGTATGTCAGAGAAGAGGTTATCATGTTTCATTCGCAATTCTGACGATATGCAAATAATTGCAGTAAAAAATAGTAACCGCTTTTGTCAGTTAGGAGGGAAATCATATGCCACGTAAATGTGTAGTAACTGGTAAATCAACTCGTTCTGGTAACGCACGCTCCCACGCAATGAACGCTAACAAGCGTACATGGGGTGCTAACCTTCAAAAAGTACGTATTCTTGTAGACGGTAAGCCTAAGCGTGTTTGGGTATCTGCAAGAGCTTTAAGATCAGGTAAAGTTGAACGCGTATAATTAAAAACCGCAGATGTACTGCCTGGCTCAATCAGCCGGAAGGAAACTGCACGGCATCCTTAAAGGGTGCCTTTTTTTTATTACCGGAATCCAGTACGTCCATCCTTCTGTTCATTCTGCCCATTTCATGAAAAAATAACAGCACCCCGTCACCAGGGTGCCAAATGCTTGCATATCGGTTTTCAATCTTTGATTATCCTTCACGCTAAAATGGTTTTTAATCCTTTTTAAATGCACCTAACATCGCCCGTACGAGGCCACCCAAAAATCTAGGCAGTTTGATTGTATAGAATCTCATACCGTCCCTCCTCACCATCTCTCACAAACCAGTCTTCTTTCTGTATCCCTATAGTATATTCCCGGGTATACAAAATTTGCTCCTTTCAGGAGAAGAAATCACAAACCCGAAAAGAACGCTGAGCTAATGAAGACATTTCAATCCCTGCTCCTTACTACTAATAATATGCCTTCGGAAAAAGAAAAAGTACCATGACCTCTAATAAGTTCATTACTAATACATAGTGTGGAGCCCATCGGAATATGACAATCATTTAATGGGTATTTGAAATTTTCAAGCGAAAGTCCGGAGACTGACGGTGTGACTGGAAGGAAGGAAATATACTTAAACTCATCAATCGGCTCAACTGTGTAGTTGCCTGGTTTTTTTATATATAAAATATTTTGTGTATCGATGATCTGGATAAGGGCAGGAGCACCCTCCTCAAGAGGCCTGACAAGCAGCTGGACATTGGCCATGAAATGGTCAATGCGGCCCCCTGTCGCGCCAAATATTGCAATCGACTCCGGGTTCTGGCCAATAGCCCAGTTTAGTGCCAGCTCCAAATCCGTTTCATCTTTTTCAGGCTTGAATTTTTTCAGGTCAGCAACCGCCTTTTCAATGCTTGCCATTTCTTGTTCGGAAACGGAATCAAAATCCCCAAATGCTGCCGTGGGATGGACCCCTGCTTCTAATAAATAGAATACACCCCTATCGATCCCTACCCAAATCACATTTTCCTCTTCGTAAAGATGGAAATCAGGTATCAGCTTCCGCGGTCCGCCAGCTACCAGGTTAATTTTCATTTAAAGATCTCCTTTATTTCAGGTTACAGATTCCCTTTATTGAAGAAAAGCCAGCCTCTGTAAGGCTGGCTTTTCTTTATGGTCTCAAGCTTGAGATCGCGGCTTCTCTGTCTTCTTTATTGAAGATTGCCGAACCCGCTACCAGAACATTCGCCCCTGCTTCAATCACAAGCTTCGCTGTCTCCTCGTTCACTCCGCCGTCGACCTCGATTTCCAGGCCTGGATTCAGTGAATCAGCCAGTTCTTTGACGTGCCTGATTTTTGGAAGAATTGAAGAGATGAACTTCTGCCCGCCAAACCCAGGATTGACTGACATAAGCAGAACCATGTCAATATCCTCGATAATATGCTTCAGGCTTTCTACTGGTGTAGCAGGATTTAAGACGACGCCTGCCTTGACCCCTGTTGATTTAATCAATTGGATGGTCCTGTGCAGATGCCTGCATGCTTCCACATGGACGGTGATATAATTGGCACCTGCCTTGGCAAATGCTTCGATATATTGGTCCGGGTTCTCGATCATCAGGTGAACGTCAAGGGGAAGCTTTGTAACCGGCCTGATTGCCTCGACAATCAGGGGTCCGATCGTGATATTCGGCACGAAATGCCCATCCATTACATCCACATGGATATAATCGGCTCCGCCACGCTCGACATCCTTTATTTCTTCGCCAAGACGGGCAAAGTCGGCTGATAAGATTGAAGGTGCGATCTTAACCATTAATCAATACCTCGGCTTTCTATCTTTGATTTCTAACAAAAAGTCTCTATAATGCTCATACCTGTATTCAGGCAGAGTTCCTGACTCGACTGCTGCTTTGACTGCACATTTGGGCTCTGCCATGTGAAGACAGCCGCGGAACTTGCAATCCTCGCTGATCTCAGCGATGTCCGGGAAGCATGAATTCAGCTCCTCTGCCTCAATATCAGTAAACTCCAGTGAACTGAAGCCCGGTGTGTCCGCTACGAGACCATTGTTGACGGTAATCAATTCAACATGCCTTGTTGTATGTTTCCCCCGTCCTAGATGGGAAGAAATATCATCGGTTTTCAACTCCAGGTCTGGTCGGATGGCATTAAGCAGCGATGACTTCCCAACTCCAGATTGACCGGCAAATACAGAAATCTTCCCTTCAATATGGGGTCTTAATTTTTCCAGACCCTCAGAAGTTTCAGAGGAAGTAAAAATAACTTCATAGCCAGCGTTCCGATAATCTCCTGCATATTCTTCGAGACGGGTTTTCTCCTCTTCACTGGTCAAATCCATTTTCGTAATGCAGATTAGGGGTTCAATCTGGTTATATTCCACGAGAACCAAAAAACGGTCTAGCAAGGCTGTACTGAAGCCGGGTTCAACAGCTGAAAAAACAAGGATGGCCTGGTCAACATTCGCAATCGGCGGACGGACCAGTTCATTTTTGCGCCCCTTGACTTCCAGGATATAACCTTCCGTGTCATTCTCAGCCTGAAAAACCACCTCGTCACCAACAAGGGGTGTAACCTTATTCTTGCGAAAGATCCCTCTGCCGCGGCATTGCACTACACCATCCTCATTGGCAACATAATAAAACCCGCTCAGCGCCTTGATAATTTTGCCCTCAGGCATAGCAACACTCCCTGTCTGTTAGTCTTCTGGATATGGGACCTCATCACTAAGGATCATATTGTTATCCCGCATTACCATATAGGATGCTTTTCCGCCTGCCGGAATCCTGAGTTCGATTTCATATTCCCTGTTTTCTGTTATTACAAATGAGTCATAGGGAACTGAAATGCTGTGCTCCAAATCATCGACATAAATCTGAATGGATTGCTCTTGGTCCGGCTCTGCAGGCTCATATTGAATATTGATCTTTTCCTTGACGACCTTAGGTGGTATCTGCTCAGGACCTTTAGAAATGACAACTTTAACTTTACTTCCTTTTTTCAGCTCAGTTCCAGGTGCTGGTTCTTGGGAAATGACTGCCCCCTCAGGAACACTTTCATGGAAATCTTCCGTGCTCTCTTTGTCAAAACCATACATCTGGATATAATTATTGAGCGCTTTTTCATTGTAACCGCTCAGGTCTTCAAGTTTTATCAATTCTGGTCCAATACTGACGGTGAATTCCATTTCCGTTTCATCAGGGATGACAAACTCCCCGCCCGGAGGAAATTGTTTTAAGATCGTGCCAGGTTCACTGTCATCATGGATTTCATTTTTTACAGGTTTTCCAAAGTTCTTTGCTTCGAGCAGCCTCACCACATCATCGTACATTCTGCCTGTATAATCCGATAACTCAATTTCTTCCTTGCCGGTACTGATATAAAGATCAATTTTATTGCCCTCTTTCATCATCTTACCGGCCTTTGGATTGGTCCGTATGACATGATCTTTTTCGATTTCCTGATCACTGATTTCTTTTTTGTCACCAATGATGAATCCGGCAGACATCAATTCGGCAACTGCTTCATCGACTTCCATTCCGGTAACGTCCGGGACGTCCTTCTCTTTTGGCCCAAAAAGGTCTGGCCCTATGGTCACCATGACAATACCCGCAGAAAGAATGAGCAAAAACAAAACAGTTAAAATGATTGGCCATTTCTTTTTCTTCTTTTTCACAGGTTTGTCTTTAGTTTGCTGTTCATTGTTATTTAGCGCATCTTTGCGGATAATCGTTTCATCAAGATTATGATAAGGCCGGTCATTCGTTATAATAGGAATCGCTTTGGTCGCTTCATCGTCCTCCGGTATGACAAACTTGCTCTCATTCAGACGGTTGCTGTCAAGCGCTGTCCTTAAATCCTCTTCCATTTCATCTACATCGTCGTATCGATGGAATGGATCCTTCGCAGTGGCCTTGAGCACGATATTCTCAACACTCTGTGGAATTTGCGGATTCCATCTTTTTAAAGAAGGTGTTTCCGACTGAAGATGCTTCAATGCGATGGAAACAGCAGATTCACCAGAAAACGGCAGTCTCCCCGTCAGCAATTCGAACATGACGATCCCGATTGAGTAGATATCCGATTTCTTGTTTGCCATGCCGCCTCTCGCTTGTTCAGGTGACAGATAATGCACCGATCCGAGCACCGAATTTGTTTGCGTGATGCTTGTAGCACTCAATGCCATTGCAATCCCAAAATCGGTGATTTTCACAGTACCGCTGCTGTCGATCAAAATATTATGCGGCTTGATATCACGATGGACAATATGATTGTGATGGGCATGTGAAATCGCGGATGTCAGCTGTTTCATGATGTCCAGTGCTTCCTCAACAGGAACTGGTGCATGCTGCTGTATGTATTGCTTCAGTGTCTGGCCATCGACATATTCCATCACGATATAGTATAGTCCGTCCTCTTCCCCGACATCATATATACTGACGATGTTCTGTTGGGTAAGGCTCGTTGCAGATTGTGCCTCTCTATGGAACCTGCGGATGAATTCATCATCATTGGCAAAATCAAGACGGAGCATCTTGACCGCAACATCCCTGTCAAGGATCATGTCATGTGCAAGGTAGACATTCGCCATGCCACCGCCGCCGATCATATCCTTGATTTTATAACGACCGCTGATTCTTTTTCCGATGATCATATTATTCACCTGCCCTCGTTGAATTCCTGGTATTCGACGATAGCAAGAGTTATATTATCTTCGCCGCCATACTGATTGGCCCTTTTGATGTATTCTGCCGCTTTCTCTTCCATGGACATGCTCTTGTCGTTGATGATGCTTTCCATTTCTTCCTCGGTCACTTTATTGGATAGCCCATCCGAACAAAGCAATAGCATGTCTTCCTCTTCAAAGATGATGGTCTTAATGTCCATCTCCACGGATTCTTCTGTTCCAAGGGCCCTTAATAGAACATTTTTACGAGGATGATGCTCTGCATCTTCTTTCGAAATCTGTCCGGAACGTACTAGTTCATTGACAAGGGAATGATCCTCCGTCAATTGTTTGAACCCTGTTTCATTCTGTAAATAACAGCGGCTGTCACCGATATTCACGACGGTTGCAAACAGGTTGGTGCAAATGGCAGCAACTATGGTCGTGCCCATGCCTTCACATTCCGTATGATTTAATGAATGCTGATAAATTTCTTGATTCACTTGTGAAACAGATTGCTGCAGCCACTGTTCTGCTTGTTCTGCTGTATGTATCTTCGTTGACTTTTCCCAGAGAACCTTCAGATGCTGGATTGTCATTTCACTGGCTACATCTCCCGCACGGTGGCCGCCCATGCCATCTGCTACGATGGCAAGGCGCTGTCCGTGAGAGTTCATAAAGATGCCGCCATTGTCTTCATTATGCAGCCGGACCTTTCCCCTGTCTGTCATGAAAACAGCCTTCATCTTGTCACCTCGTCTCTTCTTTTCTTTCTTTTGCCCGAAGTTGTCCGCAAGCTGCTTCAATGTCATGCCCTTGTTCTCTTCTTATTGTTACATTCACTCCGCGGTCGCGAAGAGTGCGCTCGAATTTGAAGATCTGGCTCTTAGGTGTTCTTACGTAATCGCGTTCAGGTACATAGTTGACCGGAATTAAATTGATATGGCACTTTAAGCCTTTTACCAGATTCGCAAGCTCTTCGGCGTGCTCCACCTGATCATTCACGCCGCCAAAAAGACCATATTCGAAGCTGATCCTGCGCCCTGTTTTGTTGACATAATAACGGACCGCATCCATTAGGTCAGGAAGCTTGTATGCACGGTTGATCGGCATCAATCTGCTGCGAAGCTCGGTATTTGGTGCATGCAGTGAGATCGCAAAATTGATTTGCATGTTTTCATCCGCAAATTCATAAATCTTCGGAATGATCCCGCTGGTTGATACGGTAATATGTCGGGCTCCGATGTTCATGCCTTTTTCATGGTTCATGATTTTCAGGAATGAAAGCATATTGTCGTAGTTATCGAACGGTTCACCGATTCCCATGATGACGATCGAGCTTACTCTCTCGTCTGTTTCATCAAGAGCCTGTTGTACCTTTACGACCTGGGCAACGATTTCTCCTGCTTCCAGATTCCTTTTCAAGCCGCCAAGTGTCGAAGCACAGAACGTACAGCCAATTCGGCAGCCAACCTGTGTTGTCACACATACGGAATTTCCATATTCATGCCTCATAAGCACTGTTTCAATTGATACGCCGTCATGCAGTTCAAACAGGAACTTGATGGTTCCGTCTGATGATGTCTGCTGGATGATCGTACTCAGGGTTGTCAGCACAAAATGCTGTTCCAGCTTGTCCCGTAAAGCCTTTGACAGATTGGACATATCCTCGAATGAGGCAGCTCTCTTCTTGTACAGCCAGTCAAAGATTTGTTCTGCCCTGAATGGCTTATCTCCTTGTTCCTTCAGCCAGTCTTTCAGTTCGTGAAGCTGAAGTGAATAAATGGATTTCTTGACTGATTCTTGTGCTGCTGATGTTCTAGTTGATTTTTCCTGTTCCATGTTATTCTACCTTCTTTCTCAAACAAGCAATATAAAACCCATCAGAGCCAAAATCCTGAGGAAGAATCTGGACATCGAAGCCGTTGATCAATGGCCTGATTGCCTCTGGCATTCTTTCTGCAAGTGTTGGATCTCCTGAGAATTCAGGGTGCTCGCGTAAAAATATTTCTATTACTTCCTGGTTTTCTTCCCGATCTACTGTGCAAGTGCTATAGACAAGCGTACCGCCATCTTTAAGCAATGGCGCGACTGATTCCAGAAGGCTCAGCTGGATTGTTTTCAACTGGCTGAGATCCTGTTCTTTCTTCGTATATTTCATATCAGGCTTCCGTCTCATTACGCCCAATCCTGAGCAGGGAGCATCAAGCAAAACACGGTCAATCGATTCATGCTCGAATCTTTGCGATGCCTCTCGGCTGTCCATTTTTTGTGCTTCAATATTTTCGAGGCCGAGACGTTCGGCATTCTGGGAAATCAGCTTGACCTTATGCTCGTGAAGGTCCAGTGAGATCACTTTACCGCTGTTGCCAAGCTTCTCTGCAATATGAGAGGATTTCCCCCCTGGTGCCGCACATGCATCGAGGATCACTTCCTCTTCCTCAATGCCGAGTGCGTGGGCAACCAGCATAGAACTCTCATCCTGAATTGTCAACAAACCATATTTAAATGCCTTTGAAGAGGCGAGATTGCCTCGGAGGCATTTGATTGCTTCCGGCAGTATCGGGCTGGGTTCCACTTCAAAGCCTTCTTCCGCCAGCAATTCCAGGCATTCCTCACGGGAAATCCTTGTCAAATTGACTCTTCCTGTCTGCAGCGGGGCAGTCAGGTTCACTTCACACATTTCCTTGGTCTTTTCAATTCCGAACTGGCCGACCCACCTTCTGACTAACCATATCGGGTGGCTTGTCTCAATAGATATTCTTTCCGCAGGATCGGTAATCGAATCAAGAGACGGAAGTCCATTCCGCTGAATGCTCCTAAGGACGCCGTTCACCAGACTCGCAATTCCTTTATGTCCCCGACGCTTGGAAATTTCAACTGCTTCGAAAATTGCTGCCCTGTCTGGTATTTTATCTAAATACACCATCTGATAAACAGTCATCCGCAACAGATTGACCACCCATGTTTGCAACTTCTTGTTTTTCTCGATGAATGGCTTAAGGTAGAAATCGAGAGTCATCTTTCGTTGTAAAGTCCCGTACACCAACTCAGTCAACAAGCCAACATCGATAGGATTGATTTCATTTTTTTCAATCGCATTGTTCAGAAGCAAATTGCTGTATGCCTGGTTCTTTTCGATTGTTTCCAGGAGCTGCACTGCAGTATCCCTGACATTTTTCTTTTTACTCATTCCAGTCTCCTAACCTGACGCCGGGCTCAAAGTTCGACCCTGCCCCAAGCAGGAATTGTTTAGCGTCCATCTTTTTCTTGCCAGCGGGCTGAAGCTCTGTAATCTTAATGGCTGTTTCATCTCCGGTTGCTACGATAAAGCCGTCATCTTCAATCTTGACGATAGTCCCGGCTTGTCCGCTTCCTTTATAGTCCGTCTTCACCGAACTCCAGATCTTCATCACCGCACCATCCATTGTCGTATAGGCAACAGGCCAGGGATTCATGCCGCGGATATGGTTATAGATTTGGCGTCCCGGTTTGGTCCAGTCGATTTTCTCCTGTTCACGCTTGATATTCCAAGCAAAAGTCGCTTCGGCATCATTTTGCGGAACTGAATTGATCTCCCCATTTAAAAGCTTGGGAACCGTCTCAGATAAAAGGTCTGCCCCGGCAGGGCTCATTTTATCGTGCAATGAACCAACTGTATCAGTTTCCGTGATCGGAACTTCGACTTGTGTCAGGATGTCGCCTGCGTCAAGCTTTTCAACCATATACATAATCGTGATTCCCGTTTTCTCTTTTCCCTCGATGATTGCGTAATGGATTGGTGCACCTCCGCGCAGTTCCGGCAACAGAGAGGCATGGACATTGATACAGCCATACTTTGGTGCTTCCAGCAGCTGGTTTGGCAAAATCTGCCCAAATGCCGCCGTGACAATTAAATCTGGTTCAAGTGCTAAGATTTTATCCAATTCTTCCTTCTGGCGGATTTTTTCCGGCTGGTAGACCGGGATGCCATGTTTCACTGCTTCCGCTTTGACAGGAGGCGGAGTCAGGACCCGTTTCCTGCCAACAGGGCGATCAGGCTGCGTGACGACACCGACCACCTCGTAACCTTCCTCTACCAGTCTTCGCAAAACCGGTACTGAAAAGTCTGGAGTTCCCATAAATACGATTCTTGTCATTCCTGGTTCAACTCCTCTAGATCAGCTTCTTCCATATATTTAGACACTTTCGTGGTAAATAACACACCGTGCAGATGGTCGATTTCATGCAGGATCGCCCTTGCTAAAAACTCTTCTGCTTCGATTTCAAAGGTCTTCCCCTTACGGTTTTGGGCTCTCACTTTCACCTGATTCGGCCTGGTTACTTCACCGTATAAGCCTGGAAAACTCAAGCATCCTTCCGGACCGGTCTGCTCGCCACTGGTTTCAAGGACCACCGGGTTGATCATCTCAATCGTCCCATGCTCATCATCGATATCGACAATCGCAATTTGTTTCTTTATATCAATCTGAGGGGCGGCGAGGCCGACTCCATCAAACTCAATCATTGTTTCGTACATATCATCCAGCAGTTTGGCCAGCTTTTTATCAAATACGGTGACTGTTTCGCACTCCTGCTCCAAAATTTCTGCCGGGTAGGTAACTATTTTCCTAACTGCCAAAATAAATCCTCCAATAATTCCATTTAAATATAGTATTAGCTTGTTCAATCAGCTTTTACCGTAAACTTTCATATTTCCATAGGGCTCTATTCTCAAACTTTGTTGCTATTGCCTGCAAAATAGGATAATTACCTAAGATTATTCACCTAATTAACAACTATTATGAGAATAGAGCTTGCAAACTTAGTAGTAAGACATTCAAAATAGCTATTATCACGTTAAAATCGGCTTTAAGATTTTAACAACAACCTTTACGAAAACAGTCTTCCAAAAAATGAATCATTACATCAGGATGTAAGGGTTCAGGTCGACGGAAATCTGCAGCCCGCCTGATCCCATTTCCTGCTGGTATTGATCCAGTATGGTTTTTAGCGCTGTGCTAAGTTCTGGTTCCTTTTTGTATTTTATCAGACATTGATAACGATATCTATCGTTGATGCGAGGGATCGGTGATGCAACCGGACCGAGTACCACTGCATCCTTTGACAGTCTGGAAGTGATGAATTTAGCAATTTTCTCGGTGACCGATACCACTTTCATCAACTCTTCATGACTGACCGTCACAAGGGAAAGATAATAAAACGGCGGGTATTGATGTACCTTCCGCATCAGCATTTCCTGCTGGTAAAATCGGTCGTAATCCTGGGTCCCTGCCAGCTCAACACTATAGTGCTCAGGTGTATAAGTCTGAATGACCACCTCACCCGGAAGCTTGTGCCTTCCAGCACGACCGCTGACCTGGGTCAGAAGCTGGAATGTTTTTTCCGAAGATCGGAAATCAGGCAGGTTCAGCATCGTGTCTGCCGAAAGCACGCCTACAAGCGTAATATTGGGAAAATCAAGGCCCTTTGCAATCATCTGGGTTCCTAATAATATATCTGCCTGCCCTTCCTGGAAAGCAGTCAAGAGCTTCTCGTGAGACCCCTTGCGTCCCGTCGTATCGACATCCATCCTGATGATCCTCGCTTCAGGAATCAGCTTGAGCAGTTCTTCCTCGACTTTTTGGGTGCCGGTCCCGAAATAGCGGATATGTTCACTATTACATTCAGGGCAAATTGTCGGCACCCTGTCTTCATACCCGCAGTAATGGCATTTCATCTGTTCATTGTATCGGTGATAAGTCAGCGTGATATCGCAATGTGGACAATTCATCACGTAGCCGCAATCACGGCACATCACAAAAGAGGAATGTCCTCGTTTATTAAGGAACAGGACAGTCTGTTCCTTTCTCTCAATCCGGTCTTTAATTTTTTCGAATAGCTTAACCGAAAACATCGAGCGATTGCCAGTTCGCAGCTCCTCCCGCATATCAACGATCTCAACCGCAGGCAGGGCCTGGTTGTTCATCCTTTTCGGCAGAGACAGCAAAGTGTATCGGCCTTTTTGCGCCCTGGCAAAGGATTCGAGTGATGGCGTTGCGCTTCCGAGAACGACCGGACATGCATACGTTTTAGCACGCTGAATCGCAACATCCCTGGCATGGTAGCGCGGATTTTCTTCCTGCTTGTAGCTTGTTTCATGCTCTTCATCAATGATGATGATACCCAGGTTCTCGAATGGAGCAAAAATAGCTGACCTTGCCCCTACGACAACCTTGACTTCCTTGCGCTGGATTTTCCGCCACTCATCATATTTCTCACCTGCAGAAAGTCCGCTGTGCATGACAGCAACCAGGTCGCCGAACCGCTCCTTGAAACGGGTGACCATTTGGGGAGTCAATGAGATTTCTGGCACAAGCACGATTGCTTCTTTGCCCTTGCGCAAGACCTCCTGGATCGACTGCAAATAGATTTCCGTCTTGCCGCTCCCTGTGACTCCATATAAAAGGAAGACTTCATGAAGCTCCTTTTCAATCGAAGAAAGAATTGGAATGATAGCATTTTCTTGCTCAGCAGTCAATTCAAGGGCTGTTTTACGTTCGAATTTCCGCTCTGCATAAGGATCTCTGTAAACCTCCAGCTCTTCGACTTTCACAATCTCCTTTTTGGCGAGCGATGTAATCGATGCCTGGGAGATTCCAAGAGTGGAGAGGAGCAGCCTCTGTTCCACAGGTTCAGGATGCTCCAGAAAGAAATCAATCACAGCCTGCTGTCCTGAAGCCTGTGATGAAAGCTTGTTTCTTGCTTCTTTCAGTTCTTCTGGAACAATTGCAGGATAGACATGTTTGAGCCGTTTCTTGCGCACCCTGTCCTTTACTTGATAGACAACATCAATCCTGCCGGCAGCTGCTTCCTTTTGCAGCTGCTGGACAAGCCCCTTAGCAACGGCATCGTCCCATTTGAGTTCACTTTTTTCTTTGAAGGACTCCGCAAGATTCCCTGGCAGTTCGCTTACAACAGTACCTTTAGCCAGCATGATTTTTTTTTCATATTTTGCTTTAAGGGCAGCTGGCAGCATTACCTGGTAAGAGGAAATTTTATAGCTTAATGTGTGTTCTGTCAGCCATTCCCCCAACTGCAGAAGCTCCTCATTCAATACCGGAGTCAAATCCAGCGGTTCAACGATGGACCGCAGCTTCGAAAAACTGGACTGATCTTTGAGTTCTGTAACAAATCCCTGGATTTTACGCGGTCCAAAGGGCACGATGACCCTTGTTCCAGGCTTTATGACATCCAGGAGATGATCAGGGATTTTATAGTCAAACGTTTTGTCTGTCTGCTTTGCAGGTACATCGACGATAACACTTGCTATATTCATTTGCTTTCATCCTTTTTTAAAAGCAGGACGACTTCTGAGAGGAGCCGGCGGGCAACCTCCGTTTTAGCCATCAGGGGCAGCTCGTCCTTACTGCCATCTTTCTTATAAATGGTGACAATATTCGTATCGGCTCCGAAACCGGCCCCTGCCTGCTTGACATCATTTGCCACGATCATGTCAGCATTTTTCCTCGTGAGTTTGCCCATAGCATGCTTTTCGACATCATTGGTTTCCGCTGCAAATCCAACGATGACCTGCGCCTCTTTTCTTTGTCCCAGTTCAAAAAGGATGTCCTTCGTCCGTTCAAGTTCAAGAGCCTGGTCGCCTTCTTTTTTCTTCATCTTTTCATCAAATATATATTTAGGCCGGTAATCTGCTACAGCCGCGGTTCCAATCAGGACATCCGCTTCCGCAAAGTGTGCGAGTGCTGTCTGATACATTTCCTCGGCGCTTTCAACTTTGATGACTTCTGCTCCTTTTGGCGGAGCAAGTGAAACCGGACCGGAAACGAGGATGACTTTCGCTCCCATCCTTACTGCTTCCCCGGCAATGGCATAACCCATTTTGCCGGTTGAATGATTGGTCAGGAACCTGACGGGATCGATTTTTTCCCTTGTAGGACCGGCAGTGATCAAAACAGTCTTTCCAGAAAGATCCCTACTTTCAGTTTTAAAAAACTGGCTGGCTCGCTCCACAATCGTCTCCGGTTCCTCCAGGCGGCCTTTCCCTGTGTATCCACATGCCAGATAGCCTTCGCCTGGTTCAATGAATTCATAGCCGAAGCTCCTGAGCGTGTCCATATTTTTTGTAACAGCTGGATGCTGGTACATATGGACATTCATGGCAGGGGCAATCCATACAGGAGCAGTCGCTGCCAGCAATGTCGTCGAAATCATATTGTCAGCGATTCCGTTGGCCAGCTTGCCGATGATATTGGCTGTAGCAGGCGCAACGATGATCAGGTCAGCCCAATCCGCCAAATGGATATGAGCGATATTTTCAGGTTTTTTTTCATCGAAAGTATCTGTATAAACCTCACTTCTGGACAAAGCCTGGAAGGTGAGCGGAGTGACAAATTTCGCTGCTGATTCACTCAGGATTACTTTTACCTCTGCACCAGCCTGGGTCAATTTGCTAGTCAGCGCAGCGCCTTTATATACAGCAATCCCGCCGGTTACGCCCAATAGAATCTTTTTACCGTTCAGCATGTCAGAGAACCCCCATTTTATAACAATCTATCATTATGATAGAACTATAACATTTTTTCACAGAATACGCATGAAATAGGCAAGATTCGGCCACAACATAAATCCGCTAAACAAAAAAATAACAACCCAATAAATAGGTTGTTATCGCGGTGTTATTCGTTGATATTGAGCTCTTCGTGGCTTCCGGCTGTCTTGAAGTGAAGCTTTTCTGCGTTGATTTCTTCAAGTGCTTTTCCGACGAATTTGTTGGAAACATACTTTTCAATTTTTGGGTCCATATGAACCTGCATGCTGCGTGCACGTTTGGCCGCAACCGATACTAGCGAATACTTTGAGTCAATTTTAGTCATTAAAGAATCAATAGAAGGATAAAGCATTTATTCTACCTCCAGCATTTTTTTATAACGGTGTTGAACTCGTTCCCGGCGGCAGTGTTCAGCAACGACAATCGACTTGACACGCGCGGCTGCTCTCTCGACCTGGTCGTTTTCAACAACATAGTCATATAATTCCATCATTTCCAGTTCTTCTCTTGCAGCTTTCATTCTGCCTCTGATGATATCTTCCGTCTCAGTTCCCCTTGTAACGATTCGGCTTTCCAGTTCTGAAAGGCTAGGCGGCGCAAGGAAGATGAACAGGCCCTCAGGGAATTTCTTCCTTACCTGGCTCGCTCCCTGAACTTCTATTTCAAGAAAAACATCCTTCCCCGCATCAAGAGTTTCACGGACGTATTCAACAGGAGTACCGTAGTAATTACCTACAAACTCTGCATACTCAAGCAATTGGTCCTCCCTGATCATCCCTTCAAATTCTTCCCTAGTTTTAAAGAAATAATCGACTCCATTCCGTTCTCCTTCACGCGGAAGCCGCGTTGTCGCGGACACGGAATATTCAAAAGCAGTATCCGGCTGGGAAAATAACTCTTTCCGCACCGTACCTTTTCCTACCCCGGATGGTCCTGAAAGCACAATCAACAATCCTTTTTCCTGCATTAAGACGTCCTACCCTTCATCAATAATATCATCCCGGTCATTCAAGCGGTGTGCCACCGTTTCCGGCTGTACCGCAGAGAGAATGACATGGTCGCTGTCCATGACGATGACAGCCCTTGTCCTTCTTCCATATGTAGCATCTATTAGAGATCCCCGGTCACGCGCATCCTGGATGATCCGTTTGATCGGAGCCGATTCAGGACTTACGATTGAAATGATCCTGTTAGCTGAAACAATATTGCCGAAGCCTATGTTGATAAGCTTAATTGCCATGATGGTCCCCCAATCATCAGTTAATTATTTTGGCCCTTCACGGCCTTTTCTAAACGCTACTCTATATTTTGCACTTGTTCCTTAACCTTTTCAAGGAGACTTTTCATCTCGACAACTTCCCTGGCAATCTTTGAATCATTCGCTTTGGATCCAATCGTGTTGACTTCTCGATTCATTTCCTGGAGCAGGAAATCAAGCTTCCTTCCCAGGGGCTCATCCACCTTAAGGATTTCATTGAATTGGCTCAGATGACTTTCCAGCCTGGCAATCTCTTCGCTTATATCCGCTTTATCAGCAAAAAAAGCTGCTTCAGTCATGATCCTGTCATCAGCTGCATCGCCTGCAAGGAAGTCAGCCATCTTCTTTCTCAGCCTCTCACGATACTGCTCCACAACATCAGGAGCAAACTGCTTTACACGCAAAATATGATTTGACATCAGACTTATATATTTCAAGACATCCTTTTGAAGAGCTGCACCTTCATGCCTGCGCATTTCTAGCAGCTTATGGCCGGCCTCATCAACCGCAGAGAGGACCAGCATATCCAGCTCGTCATTCTCGGCTTCCTTTTCTTCAATATGGATGATGTCATCCCTGCTGACAATATCACGGATTTCTAAGTCTCCAGTTAAACTGTACCTGTTTTTAATCTCGGATATGTTATCGACAAATTCGTCAAGGGCTTCCCAGTCAATATGTACACTCCGGCTGACGACCCCTTCGCCTTCCAAAGTGACAAATACTTCGACTCTCCCTCTTTTTATATGTTCGCCAAGTTTCTTCTTGATTTTTTCTTCTGTTTTCAGCAGTTGCCGCGGCATCCGAATATGAAATTCACAAAAACGGTGATTGACCGTCTTCACCTCGACCGTGACACTGCAACGTTCAGATTCTGCCTTGCTCCTGCCAAACCCAGTCATACTGACGACCATTCCAGACACATCCAATCTCTCCAAAAAGTCGAGTTTCCTGTTGACCCATGGAACGGGTAATATATGTAAAAAAAAAGAAAGGCAATAGAGCCTTCTCTATTACCTAACGGATTATATCATATTTCTCTTTGTTTTTCTTGCAAAAAATGTCCCGGCGAGCAAAAATGTTGGAACGGCTGATAAGCCTATAATCAGCAGCCAGTCAGTCGGCAAGATCGGCACAGTATGGAAAATCGGCTGCAAGACAGGTGAATAAATGACGCCAAGGACCAAAACCAGCGAGGAGATCACTGCCCAGACTAGATATTTGTTCCCGAATGGATTGCGTGCAAAGATCGATTTTTCACTCCGGCAGTCAAACACATGGATGAGCTGGGCCATGACTAGGGTTGTGAAGGCAATCGTCTGGGCGTAAATAAGCTCATCAGGATTCCTTTTATATACAACCATGAAGGCGATCAACGTTACAAGACCAATCAGGAATCCCCTCGAAACAACCTTCCACCCTAATCCGCGTGAGAACACGCCTTCCTTGGGATGACGTGGATTTCTCTTCATCACATCGTCCTCCGGCTGATCAAGCCCCAGAGCCATTGCTGGCAGTCCGTCTGTCACCAGGTTCACCCAGAGGATTTGAATCGGAACGAGCGGGAGTGGCAACCCAAGAATCATCGCGAAGAGCATGACCAAAATCTCGCCTACATTCGAGGCAAGAAGATAGCGGATGAACTTCCGGATGTTTTCATAGATATTTCGGCCTTCTTTGATTGCAGCTTTGATGGTGGCAAAGTTATCGTCCAGGAGTACAAGTGATGAAGCTTCCTTCGCGACATCTGTACCCGTAATTCCCATCGCCACACCAATATCTGCCGCTTTGATGGCCGGTGCATCGTTCACCCCGTCACCTGTCATCGCTACGATATGCCCTCTGTTTTGCAGTGCCTTTACGATTTTCAATTTATGCTCCGGCGATACTCGGGCAAAAACCGAAACATCGTCAACAATATCCTCAAGCTCAGAAACAGACATTTCCGTTAAAGCCTTGCCTTCGATAACCTTGCTGTCTTTTGTTAAAATCCCCAACTGCTTGGCGATTGCCTTTGCCGTGATGACATGATCTCCTGTGATCATGACAGTTTTGATACCTGCATCACGGCATTCTTTCACAGCCGTCTTCACTTCAGGGCGAGGCGGATCGATCATGCCTTGCAGACCGATGAAAGTCAATTCCTTTTCAGCTTCGTTTTCATGGAGGATCACAGTTCCCTGTGGAATTGGCTTGAACGCAATTGCAATGGTCCTTAATGCGTTCCCTGCCAGTTCGTCGATCGCTCCCTGGACTTTTGCAGTCAATTCCTTCGTTAACCGCTGCTGTCTTTCTTCCCAGAGAATGCTGTCACTCAATCCGATCAAGACATCCGGTGCTCCCTTGACGACAGCAAACTTTCTTCCTGTTTTATCCTTGACAATCATACTCATCATTTTCCGCTTCGAATCGAATGGGAACTCATTGACGATTTCAAATTGCTCTAGAAGACTTTTCTTATTGAATCCTGCCTTCATAGCGGCAACCAGCAGCGCTCCTTCGGTCGGGTCGCCATCGATTGTGTACTCGCCTTCTTTTTCAACCATCTCGGCATGATTGCACAGCATCCCGAAGGTCAGCAGCTGTTGAAGTGATTTTTCGCTTTGTGGATCGATACTTTTGTCTTGGTGGAAAAACAAGCCTGTCGGGGAATAACCGCCCCCATCCACTCTCCAGGTTTTGCTGCCGCTCCATAAATGGGTAACGGTCATTTTGTTTTGCGTCATCGTTCCTGTCTTATCCGAGCAGATGACAGATGCACAGCCGAGCGTCTCCACTGCAGGCAATTTCCGGACGATTGCATTCTTTCTGATCATCCTCTGGACACCCAGTGACAATGCAACAGTGACGATGGCCGGCAGCCCTTCCGGAATCGCTGCCACAGCAAGGCTGACTCCTGCCAGGAACATGGTATACAGATCATGCCCTTGAAGAACACCGATCCCTACAACGAGCAATGTCAGGAATAGTGCAGCTGTAATCAGGATTTTCCCCAATTGCTCCAGTCTTCGCTGAAGAGGTGTTTCCTGGGCTTCAGCGGTTTGCAGCAAGTCGGCGATTTGGCCCATTGCCGTTTTCATTCCGGTAGCAACGACCACACCGGTACCACTTCCCCTTGTGACCATCGTACCCATGAAACCCATATTCTCCATATCGCCAAGCCCCGGGTTCGGAATCCTTAATGGCGTAGTGCTTTTTTGGACTGGAACTGATTCCCCAGTCAGTGCTGATTCCTCAATCTCAAGACTCCAGGATTCAATCAGACGGATATCCGCGCCGATCCTGTCGCCGCTTGTAAATTTCAGGATATCTCCTGGTACGACTTCCTTGGATGGAATCTTGATCCACTCACGATCCCTTAACACATGGACCTGTGGTGCAGAAAGTTCCTTCAAGGCATCAAGTGATTTCTCCGCCTTCCTTTCCTGGAAAAATCCCAATATTCCATTTACCAGAACGATGGCGATGATCGCGATTGCATCGACCATTTCACCTAGAAGGCCTGATATTAACGTTGCCGCCAAAAGGACTAGCACCATAAAATCCTTGAACTGGCTGAAGAATAACAACAAAGCGGATTGCTTTTCGCCTTCCGCCAGAGCATTATACCCATGCTGTTCGCGTCTGCGTTTTACTTCCTTTTCATCCAATCCTTCTGTAAAATCTGTTCTTAAGGCACTAGCAATTTCCTGTTCATTCATCTCATGGAACTTCATGGGGCCATCACACTTCCTCCTTGTTTGTCCTACTCTAAAGAAAGCTTATTCAGCCCTGTCCAAAAAAATGATAAGATGTTTAATAGATATAAAAGCGGAGGTGACTGCTTAACTCCGACAAGCGCTGGAGGGCCTGCCAGTGAAGTCGTTCTTTGACTTCATTGGCAGGACCGAAGCGACTCGAGGAGTTAGGAGCCGCAGCTGGACAATATAAAAGCGGAAGCGCCTTGGTCAGCCCCGACAAGCGTTGGAGGGCCGACCATTGAAGTCGCTCTTTGACTTCATTGGGCGGACCGAAACGTCTCGAGGGGCTAGGCGCTGGAGCTGGACAATATAAAAGCGGAAGCGCCTTGGTCAGCCCCGACAAGCGTTGGAGCGCCGACCATTGAAGTCGCTCTTTGACTTCATTGGGACCGAAACGTCTTGAGGGGCTAGGCGCTGGAGCTGGACAATATAAAACCTGAACCAAACAAATAACCTGCTTTTACCACGACATGCCAGATAATAGAAAAGGATGTAATTCAAATGTCATTTGACGGATTATTTACTAGAGCGATCACACACGAACTTTCCTCGATGCTTAAAGGGGGAAGGATCAATAAAATACACCAGCCATTTAAAAACGAAATCATCCTTGCGGTGAGAGCGAACGGTGTCAACCACAAGCTGCTGCTGTCTGCTCATCCGAGCTATGCCAGGGTCCAGATCACCAATGAGCAATATGATAATCCCAATGAGCCTCCAATGTTCTGCATGCTGTTGCGAAAACATCTTGAGGGCTTCATCATCGAAGATATCAAGCAGGCAGGACTTGACCGGATGATCATTTTCGAAGTGAAAGGCCGGAATGAAATCGGCGATATTTCATACAAACAGCTGATTGTCGAGATCATGGGGCGCCACAGCAACATCATCATTGTGGATAAGAACAGGAATGTCATTCTTGACAGCATCAAGCATATTTCTTTCGCTGTGAATTCACACCGGGCGATCATGCCTGGCCAGGAATACATTATGCCTCCTCAACAGGAAAAACTGAACCCGCTTGAAGCTGTGGAAGAAGATGTTCTTCGCGTGGTTGATTTCAACGCGGGTAAAATCGATAAGCAGCTGGTTGCAAATTTTGCGGGGGTATCGCCGGTTCTTGCAAGAGAAATCACCTTCAAGGCAGGGCTCGTCAACCGGACAACCCTTCCAAAAGCTTTTGTCGCCATGATGGAAGAGATGAAAAATCATCATTACAAGCCGGCTGTAACCTATGGAAGCAACAAGGAGGCCTTTTACCTGCTCCCGCTTGAACATTTGCAGGGAGAGACAAAATCCTTCGAAACGCTGAGCCAGCTGCTTGACCGCTATTATTTTGGAAAAGCTGAGCGCGACCGTGTCAAGCAACAGGGAAATGACCTTGAACGTCTGCTGGCGAATGAAAAAGAAAAGAACGAGAAGAAAATCAAGAAGCTTGAAGCAACCCTGGAGGATGCGAAAAAGGCAGAGCAGTTCCAGCTTTTCGGAGAATTACTGACCGCGAATATCTTTATGGCACAAAAGGGAATGAAAGAGATTTCGGTCGTTAATTATTATGATGAGGACGGAGCTTCCATCACCATTCCTTTGGATCCGCGGAAAACGCCATCGGAAAATGCACAAAAATATTTTACGAAGTATCAAAAGGCCAAGAACTCCGTAAATATCGTAAAAGAGCAAATTCGCCTGGCACAGGACGAAGTTGCCTATTTCGATTCCCTGCTGCAGCAGGTTGAAGCAGCTTCGCCAAAGGATATTGAAGAGATCAGGGAGGAATTGGTCGAAGGCGGATATATCCGGGCGAGACAGAATAAAGGCAGTAAAAATAAACAGAACATGAAACCTGTCCTTGAAAAATATCGTTCCACTGACGGAACAGACATCCTCGTCGGGAAAAATAATAAGCAAAATGATTATTTGACGAATAAAGTTGCAGCCCGGGATGAAATCTGGCTGCACACAAAAGACATTCCCGGATCACATGTCGTGATCCGAAGCAAAGAGCCGGCTGAAGATGTCATCCTTGAGGCTGCCCAGATTGCTGCTTATTTCAGCAAAGCAAGGAATTCAAGCTCCGTTCCAGTCGATTTCACCAGGGTCCGCCATGTTAAGAAGCCGGCCGGTGCAAAACCTGGATTCGTCATTTATGAACAGCAGCAGACCGTTTATGTCACACCGGATGAAGATGTGATTTTGAAATTGAAGCAATGAAGAACAAAAAGCGCAAGCGCCTTGTTCAGCCCCGACAAGCGCTGGAGGGCCTGCCAGTGAAGTCGTTCTTTGACTTCATTGGCAGGACCGAAATCGAAAAGTATAGCCGACTGCCCAGAAACGCAGAAACTGGAGACTCCGACAAAGAAGCGCTTTTTGCTTCTGCGGGCGGAGTTGAAGTTTCGGAGTTTCTAGGAGGCGACACTAGACAAGCGTCTCGAGGGGCTAGGCGCTGGAGCTGGATTAAGACTCCCTTATGTAGTTATCCACACAAAAATGGTTTTATAATTTAATGTAGAGATAGAAGAACCTGCCGGCAAGCCCGGCAGGTTCTCTTCTGTTTTGGCGTGGATCAGGAGTTTTTAGCTGTTCCCCATTCAGCTGGATCCTGTTTCCATTCTTCCAGACTGATTAGGTTCTCCTGCGTGATCAATCCTTTTTGTTCTGCGATTTTTGCCAGTGTACTGAAATCGGTCAAGGAGTAGGCTTCAATATTGTCCGATTTCAGCTGCTGTTCTCCTTTTTCCAGTTGGTATGTAAAAATCGAGACTACTCCAAGCACCTGACAGCCGGCGTTCCGCAACGCCTGTACGGCTTCGATCACACTGCCTCCAGTTGAAATCAAATCCTCTACGACCACAACCTTCTGCCCTTCTGTCACCTTGCCTTCAATCTGATTGCCTTTTCCATGTCCCTTTGCTTTAGAACGGACATAACACATTGGAAGATCCAGCAGTTCACTAACCCAGGCAGCGTGAGGGATTCCGGCAGTAGCTGTTCCCGCAACCATGTCTGTCTCCGGGAAATGCAGCTCGATGAGATCCTTCAATCCCTCGGCCACTTTTCTCCGGACTTCAGGATAAGAGAGTGTCAGTCTATTGTCACAGTAGATAGGTGATTTCAGTCCTGACGACCATGTGAATGGATGATCTGGCTGCAAGCTTACCGCCTCAATTTCAAGCAACGATTCTGCGATTTCTTTTTTCATATTCTTACACCCTTCCAGTCATTTTTAATCTTAAGGTAGCTCTCAAGAGGGTCCACAGCAAGGGTGATCGGCCTGCCAACGACGATTGCCGAGATTCCTTGTTCTCTGGCGAACCCAGGGGTTGCTGTCCGCTTCTGGTCCTGCTGCCCGCTTTCCACTGGACGGATTCCCGGTGTGACGGTAAGGAATTTCGTTCCTAAGCGGCCATGAATCATGCCGGCTTCATGTGGTGAACAGACAACTCCATCCAAACCTGCCTTTTTCGCTAATTCCGCGTAATTCAGCACGGATTCCTGCAAGGAAACACCGATTAGCTGTTCCTCATTGACCTGGACTGCGGATGTACTTGTCAGCTGTGTTACAGCAATACATTCAGGGCGCTTAAGACCCGATGGCGTGCCTGCATCCAGACCTTCGAGAGCCGCTGCCATCATTTCCGAACCGCCAGCAGCGTGGACATTGACAAGGTCACAGCCTAAACCCGCCAGGACCTTCATCGCACTTTTCACTGTATTGGGAATGTCATGAAGCTTCAAATCGAGGAAAATTTTATGGTTCTGCTTTTTTAACTCCTCAATGATGGATGGTCCCTCGGAATAAAAGAGTTCCATTCCAACTTTGACAAAAAGCTGTTCAGTTCCGAATGGCACAAGAAAATCCAGCACCTGTCCCTTGTCTGGAAAATCAAGGGCGATAATAAGCGAGTCTTTCATTCTTCTTCCAGCTCCTTCCCGTCAACTCGGAAATATGTTCTGCACCCAGCCTGGTCAGTAGTTCAGGCAATTCTTCAATGATTTTCGGGCAAATGAATGGATCAACGAAATTCTGGGTTCCTACTGCGGCCGCACTTGCTCCCGCAAGGAAAAATTCAACCACGTCCTCAGCTGACTGGATGCCGCCCATGCCGATGACCGGGATGGATACGTGCTGGCTGACTTCATAAATCATCCTGATGGCTACTGGTTTTACAGATGGGCCGGATAACCCTCCCGTCTTATTCGCAAGGATCGGCTGACCTGTAGCCAGGTCGAGTCTCATTCCAAGCAATGTATTGATCATTGTGATTCCGTCAGCCCCGCCATTCTCAACGGCCTTCGCTATGCTGACGATGTCAGTAACATTAGGGGAAAGCTTCACATATACAGGCACTTCGGATACTTCTTTTACCTTTTTTGTCAGCGCCTTTGCCATTTCAGGATCAGTACCAAAAGCGATTCCGCCAGTTTTGACATTCGGACAGGAGATGTTCAGTTCAAGCGCGCTTACATTCGGTGCCTTTGACAGCTGTTCAGCGACAGCGACGTAATCATCTTCCGTAGAACCGGCTATGTTTGCAATGATCGGAACATGAAATTGATCGAGCCAAGGCAGTTCCTCATTGAACACCTTTTCAAGACCAGGGTTTTGCAGGCCGATGGCATTCAGCATCCCGCCTGGTGTTTCCGCGACCCTTGGGGTAGGATTTCCAAAGCGTGGTTCGGGAGTAGTTGCTTTGATCATGATGGCCCCAAGCAGACTCAGGTCGTACAGCTGGCTGAACTCCCTGCCAAAGCCGAAACAGCCCGATGCAGGCATGACTGGATTCTTCAGATGAAGTCCAGGCAGCTCGATTGATAGTGAACTCATATGACAACCTCCCCTGCTTTAAATACCGGTCCGTCGCTGCAAACCTTTTTATATGAGAATCCTTTTGGATCGTCTTGCGTATGGCAAACACAGGCGAAGCACGCGCCGATGCCGCAGCCCATCCGTTCTTCGAGCGACAGGTAGGTTTTCGCCGCATAATTTCCATTCTCGATTGCTCTAAGCATAGGAGTCGGACCGCAAGCGTAAATAATATCCGCGTTGAGGCCTTCAAGAATATCTGTCACAAACCCTTTCCTCCCGTGAGACCCATCAACGGTCGCGACATACACTTCGCCAAAATCGCCAAGCTCTTTTTCATAAAAAACAGCATCTGCTGATTGGAACCCGATAATGCTGATCACCTTCACCCCGTTTTTGGCAAGCTGTTTAGCCAGCTCGTACATAGGAGGTACTCCAACTCCGCCCCCAACCAGGATTGCGGTTTGCCCGGGCATTGCCTCCCCCACCGGGAACCCATTTCCCAGCGGGCCGAGGACATCGACCGGCATTCCGGCGTATTTTTCGGCAAGCAGGGAAGTGCCTCTTCCCTGCCTTCTGTATATGATTGTGAATGTTCCATCATTGATTGAAGCAATGCTGATCGGACGGCGCAGGAGTGGATCGAATCCTTCAGCAGTCTTTACATGGACAAATTGTCCAGGCTGGTTCATCTCTGCGGATAGATTACCTCTCAGCACTAGTTCAAAGATATTGTCGGCAATTTGTCTGTTGCTGACCACTTTGCAGATTTCCTGCCTGATCATGAGAGGACACCTTCTTTGGCTGCCTCCATCGGTTTTAGGGCATCCGCAGAGAAGGTCATTGATTCAATGACTCTTAATATCGCTTTTGCTGTATCCAGTGAAGTCAGGCAAGGTACACCATTTTCAACTGATTCACGGCGGATCCTGAAGCCATCGCGTTCAGGCTGTTTTCCTTTTGTCAGCGTATTGATGACCATCTGGGCTTCGCCTTTACGGATGACATCAATCAGGTTCTGGCCTTGAGAGCCAATCTTGCCGACTGTTTTGACTTTGATTCCGTTATCTTGAAGGTATTTTGCCGTGCCCTCGGTAGCCATCAGCTGATAGCCGATACTCGAGAACCTTCTGGCTAAAACCAGTGCCTCTTCTTTATCTTTATCCGCCACTGTCAGCAGCACAGTTCCGAACTCCTTGAATTTCATTCCGGCAGCGATCATACCTTTATACAGAGCTTTTTCAAGTGTTGTATCCTTGCCCATTACTTCCCCTGTCGATTTCATTTCTGGTCCAAGCGTGATGTCGACTCGGCGCAGTTTCTCAAAGGAAAACACCGGTACTTTGACAAACACTCCCTCTTGCTCTGGTACAAGTCCTGTCTGGTAGCCCTGGTCTTCGATGCTCTGTCCAAGGATCACTTTTGTCGCGATTTTGGCCATTGGCACATTCGTGATCTTGCTCAGGAATGGAACCGTCCTGCTTGAACGCGGATTGACTTCCAGGACAAAAACCTCTTCATTCGCGATTACATACTGGATGTTCAGCAAGCCGATGATGTTAAGTCCCCTTGCAAGATCGATCGTGTAAGATACCAGCTTTTGCTTAATTTCTTCACTCAGACTTTGCGGCGGATAGACGCCGATTGAATCGCCTGAGTGGACGCCGGCTCTTTCGATGTGCTCCATGATCCCAGGAATCAATACATTTTTGCCATCGGAAATCGCATCAACCTCAACTTCTTTACCAGTCAAGTAGCGGTCGATCAGGACAGGATACTCCGGATTCACTTTGACAGCATTTTTCATATAATGGAGAAGCTCTTCTTCCTTATAGACGATTTCCATGGCTCTGCCGCCGAGTACATAGGATGGGCGGACGAGAACTGGATACCCGATTTTTGCAGCGATTGCGGCTGCTTCTTCGACTGATTTTGCCGTGCTTCCTTTTGGCAGTGGAATGTCCAGGTCTGAAAGCGCATGTTCAAATTTGTCTCTGTCTTCGGCACGATCGAGGTCCTCAAGGCTTGTGCCTAGGATTTTCACGCCTCTGTCCACCAGCTTCGATGCTAGATTGATAGCTGTCTGTCCCCCGAATTGGACAACCGCGCCAATCGGCTTCTCCAGGTTCACGATGTTCATGACATCTTCAATTGTAAGTGGTTCAAAGTACAATTTATCAGAGATGCTGAAATCGGTAGACACCGTTTCCGGGTTGTTATTGACTATGATCGCCTCATAACCTGCCTCTTTGATGGCTTTGACAGAGTGGACGGTTGCATAGTCGAATTCGATTCCCTGGCCGATCCTGATTGGACCAGACCCCAGTACGATGACGCTTGGCTTTTCCGTCACAATCGATTCATTCTCTTCTTCATATGTGCCATAGAAATATGGAGTGCCAGATTCGAATTCAGCTGCACAAGTGTCGACCATCTTGAAGACGGGAATCAGCTTATTATCTAAGCGCCAATGGTATACTTCTTTTTCTGTCACCTTCCACAAGTTGGCGATGACCTTATCGGCAAAACCTTTTTGTTTTGCAGTCTTGGCTGTTTCGAGCTCGAATGGCTGTGCTGCCAGTTCCTCTTCGAAAGCTATTAATTTCTCTAATTTATATAGGAAGAATAAGTCGATTTTGCTCCAGCTATGCAGAGTTTCGATTGTAATTCCTCTCCTGATCGCTTCCGCCAGATAAAATAGCCGCTCATCCCCGGCCTTGCGGATCCTTTTTTCAAGCAAGGCATCATCGATTTCATCTTTATTGTTCAACGAAAGGTGAGTGACATCCGCTTCAAGCGAACGAATCGCCTTTAGCAAGGATTCTTCAAAATTCCTGCCAATTGCCATGACTTCTCCGGTAGCTTTCATTTGCGTTCCGAGTGTACGGTTGGCAGATTCGAACTTATCGAATGGCCAACGCGGGATTTTGGTCACGACATAATCCAGTGCCGGTTCAAAGCAGGCATATGTTTTGCCTGTGACCGGATTCAGCATTTCATCGAGTGTCAACCCTATCGCGATCTTTGCAGCCAGCTTGGCAATCGGGTATCCTGTCGCCTTGGAAGCCAGTGCAGACGACCGGCTGACACGTGGGTTCACCTCGATTACATAGTAATTGAAGCTGTCTGGGTCAAGTGCCAGCTGCACATTGCAGCCGCCCTCGATTTTGAGTGCCCTGATGATTTTCAGGCTTGCGTTCCTGAGCAGCTGGTATTCACGGTCACTTAATGTCTGGCTTGGTGCGACGACGATTGAATCCCCTGTGTGGACGCCAACTGGATCGAAATTCTCCATATTGCACACTACAATGGCATTATCATTGCTGTCACGCATCACTTCATACTCAATTTCCTTGTATCCGGCTATGCTTTTCTCCAGCAGGCATTGTCCTACCGGGCTGTTTTTAATACCGCTTGTCACGATTTCAATCAATTCTTTTTCATTGCTGCAGATTCCGCCGCCAGTTCCTCCCATTGTAAAAGCAGGTCGGACAATCACCGGATAACCGATCTGTTCAACGAATGCATACGCCTCTTCAAGGCTGTGGATGATTTCGCTGTCTGGAACCGGCTGTCCCAGCTCGTGCATCAGACTCCTGAACAGCTCCCTGTCCTCAGCCTGGTTGATCGCTTCAAGCTTGGTTCCGAGGATTTGTACGCCGCATTCTTCCAATACTCCGGCATTGGCCAGTTCGACAGCCAGGTTCAAGCCGGTCTGGCCGCCAAGGGTAGGAAGGAGTGCATCCGGGCGCTCCTTACGGATAATTCTTGATACAAACTCCAGGGTAAGGGGTTCTATATAAACGACATCGGCGATTTCCGTATCCGTCATGATGGTCGCCGGATTGGAATTGACAAGGATGACCTTGTAGCCTTCCTCCCTCAATGCGATACAGGCCTGTGTGCCTGCATAATCGAATTCCGCCGCCTGGCCGATGATGATCGGCCCTGAACCTATGACTAAAATTGTCTGTACATCTTTACGCTTTGGCATGTGCGACAGCCTCCTTTTTTTCTGCTTCAACTAACTCCATGAATTGATTGAACAAGCCATTTGCATCCTCCGGTCCTGGTGATGCCTCGGGATGATACTGGACTGTGAATGCCGCGACATTTTTATGTGCGAGGCCTTCGATGGTGCCATCATTAAGGGCAATATGTGTGACCTCCAAGTCTGTTCCCGTTACTGAATCTGCTTTTACCGTGTATCCATGATTCTGCGATGTTAGTGCCACTTTTCCTATCCGCAGATCCTTAACTGGATGGTTTGAACCTCGATGGCCGAATTTCATTTTTTCGGTATTGGCCCCGCATGCAAGCGCGAACAGCTGATGCCCAAGGCAGATCCCAAACAGCGGCACCTTGCCTAGCAAGCCCTGGATCATTTCGATTGCCTCCGGGACGTCCTTTGGATCCCCAGGTCCATTTGACAGCATGATGCCATCCGGGCTAAGGCTGAGAATCTCTTCGGCAGTCGTATTGTATGGAACGACAATCACATCGCAGTCACGGTTATTCAGCTCCCTTAAGATTCCGTGTTTCAGCCCAAAATCGACCAGGACGATCCGGTGGCCGCGTCCAGGACTTGGATATGGAGTTTTCGTCGAAACTTGCTTCACCTGATCATTAGGCAGGTCTTTCATTCTCAGTTTTGCGACAATCTCTTCGGCATCCTCCTCGATACCGCAAATCATGCCCTTCAATGTGCCATGCTGGCGAATGATTTTTGTCAGTTTCCTAGTGTCGATTCCGGCAATCCCGGGAATTTTTTTCATTTTGAGGTAATCGTGCAAAGACAGTTCAGTACGCCAGTTAGAAGGGAACTCAGCATTTTCCTTGACGATTAATCCTTGAACTGCCGGGTTGATCGACTCAAAATCATCCCTGTTGATTCCGTAATTTCCAATCAAGGGATAGGTCAAGGTCACGATTTGGCCGCAGTAGGATGGATCTGACAGGATTTCCTGATAGCCGGTCATACCGGTATTGAAAACAACCTCACCTGTCGTCTCTGTTTCACTTCCAAAGCCTTTTCCCACAAAAACTGTTCCATCTTCCAATATCAGCTGCTTCTTCATGCCTTAACAACTCCCTTTTCCCAGACTATCTTTCCTTCAGCGATCGTCAGCACAGGCCATCCCTTACAGTTCCAGCCGCCGAACGGTGTATTCTTTCCTTTTGATAAAAATTCATCTGGATTGATTTCTTTTTCCTGTTCCAGGTCAATCAATACGACGTCTGCAGCACTACCAGGCTTCAATTCCCCATATGGCAGCCCGAATGCTTTTGCAGGCTTGACGGTCAAAAAGTCAACCAGTTCCTTTAGTGTGAGGACATTTTTTTCAACAAGATGTGTATATAGAAGCGGGAATGCCGTTTCCAGCCCGACAATCCCGAATGGCGCAAGTTCGATTCCCTCCGCCTTTTCCCCGCTGGTATGCGGCGCGTGGTCTGTAGCGATAAAATCGATCGTGCCATCGAGCAATCCTTCGACTAAAGCATCCTGATCTGCTTTGCTCCTTAGCGGAGGATTCATTTTAAAATTGGCATCATTTCCAGGTATATCCTCTTCACTTAACAGCAAATGGTGCGGTGTAACTTCTGCGGTGACTTTGATGCCATATCGTTTCGCATCACGCACCGTCCTGACGGATTCCTTCGTGCTGATATGGCAGACATGGTAATGGCAGCCAGCTTCTTCAGCAAGCAGGATATCCCTGGCGATATGTACCGACTCGCATACTGAAGGGATTCCGTTGATTCCCAGTTCTGCAGCTTTTTTCCCCTCATGAAGCGAGCCTTTGTTGATCAGTGTATTGTCCTCACAGTGAGCGACGACAGCCATATCAAGCTTTGCAGCTCTTTTCATCGCTTCAAGCATCATTCCTGCTGACTGGACTCCTACTCCGTCATCAGTCAGTGCGAAGGCACCTACTTCTTTCAGTTCAGCGAAATTGGTGAGCTCCTGGCCCAGTTGGCGAACAGTGATCGAAGCATATGGCAACACCCTTACAGAAGCAGTTTCATGGATCCTTTCCTGCAGCCATTCCATCTGGGTTTTATTGTCCGGTACGGGCCTAGTGTTCGGCATGGCAGCCACGGTTGTAAATCCGCCTTTCGCCGCTGCAAGTGTTCCGGTCGCAATTGTTTCTTTCTTTTCGCCGCCTGGCTCACGAAGGTGGATATGCAGGTCAATCAGCCCTGGTGCGACAAGCTTTCCGGCTGCATCGATCATTTCTTCTGCATCAGTGGAAATTTGTGGTTCTACTTTTGAAATTTTTCCATTTTCTATTAAAATATCAACTTTTTCAAACCCGTTTTCAGTAAGTAGCTTGCCATTTTTGATTAGCATTGACATCTTCCCTTCCCCCATTCCTGTTTTCAAGTGCCCTTTTCAATACAGCCATTCTGATGTATACACCATTTTCCATCTGCTTGAAGATCCTTGATCTGGAACACTCCACCAATCCATCTGCTATTTCCACTCCGCGATTTACCGGTGCGGGATGTAGTATGATACTTTCTTTTTTCATCTGCTTTTCTCGTTCGACCGTTAAGCCGAAGCGATTATGGTAATCATTTTTTTCAAAAAGGAGCTTTCCGTCATGCCGTTCATGCTGGACACGGAGCAGCATGACAACATCTGCCTCCCGGATTGCATCATCCACTTCCATATACTCACAGCCTTGAGGGAGACCTTGAATGTCCACCCAATCTTCAGGTCCTGAAAAAATGACGCTGGCTCCGAGTCTCACCAGGGCATCGGCATTGGATCTTGCGACCCGGCTGTGAAGGATATCCCCGATGATGGCTACTTTCAGACCTGTGAAGCTTCCGAATTCCTGCTGAATAGTCATCAGGTCAAGCAAGGATTGAGTAGGATGATGCCCCCTGCCATCGCCGCCATTGATGATCGGGATTGAGATGCCTTTTTCCAGCTCAGCGAAATAGTTGTCAGCACTGTGCCTGATCACGACGGCGTCCGTTCCGATCGCTTCAAGTGTCCTGACGGTATCGTACAATGTCTCGCCTTTTAAGACGCTTGACGTCTGTACCTCGAATGGAATCACCTCGAGCCCCAACTTTCGTTCCGCGATCTCGAAACTTGTTTTTGTCCGTGTGCTCGGTTCAAAAAACAAATTACTGATAAAAAGCCTGTTCTTTGGCTGCCAGCTTTCCCCCCTGGCAAAACCCGATGCACTTTTGAGGATTTCCTGTATTTCAGTTGTGCTCAGCTTCGATGTTGTCAGCAGATCCCATTTCATAACCATCCCGCCTCCTTATGTATAAAAAAAGCACCCTGTCTGTTCAACAGGGTGCTTTAACATGAACTATCCGGCATAAATCCGCAAGATCGCGAGTTTATGTGTACGCTGAATAAGCCGGTTCGCTCATAACACCCTTTCAGGCCTCTCTGGACCTTTTTAAAAGGTGGAACTATGCTACATCGTTCTTTAACTCAGTTTTTTTTTCAGATTCAAGTTCAAACATATCTTCCTGGATTTCTGGGCGTCCAGGCAGGACAATGTTCAGGATGACACCAATCAATGCAGCTAATGCCATACCGTGGATTTCGAAGTTTTCATTTACCTTGATGAAAGCTCCGCCGATTCCGATCACAAGGATGACCGATGAGACGACTAGATTGCGGGTATTGCCAAAGTCAATTTTGCTGTCTACCAGCATTCTCAAACCTGATGAGGCGATGATTCCGAACAGCAGGATGGACACGCCGCCCATTACTGGTGTAGGAATCGAGCTGATCAGTGCAGTGATTTTACCGATGAAACCGAAGACTGTCGCGATGACGGCTGCTCCAAGCAGGACATAGACACTGTATACTCTTGTGATTGCCAGTACACCGATATTTTCGCCGTAAGTTGTCTTTGGCGGGCCGCCGATCAGTCCGGAAATCATCGTTGCCATTCCGTCCCCAAGGATGGAGCGGTGCAGGCCAGGATCTTTAATATAATCTTTTCCGACAACCTTGCTCAGTACAAGCTGGTGGCCGATATGCTCTGATATTGTTACGATTGCTACTGGAACCATCAGCATGACGAGTTTGCCGCTGATGCTGACATCGTAATTGACAAACGGGAAGATGAAATCGGGCATTTCAAAGATTTTTGCAGCTTTTACCCCGCTTAAGTCGACGATTCCGATTGCCATGGAGTATAGGTATCCGACGACAATCCCGCCCAGTATCGGAATCATGCTCAGCATTCCTTTACCATAAATCGTGAAGATGATCGTTGCTGCCAGTGTCACCAAAGCTGCTGAAAAATGGATCAGGCTGTAATTGCTGGTACCAGGCTGATTCATCGCCATATCAACTGCGACACCTGCCAGTGAGAGACCAATTACAATGATGACCGGTCCAACTACTACTGGAGGAAGCAGGCGCATGATCCAGCGGTAGCCGGCTTTCTTGATGATCAAGGCGACAATTCCATATACAAGGCCTGCAAGGAATGTCCCGACCATGGCTGCTCCCGGTCCGCCGCCTGCTTTGGCCGCGATTACGGGTGTGATAAAAGCGAAGGAGGATCCCAGGTAAGCTGGTACCTGGAATTTGGTGATGATCAGGAAGGCGATCGTCCCAAGTCCGCTTGAGATCAAGGCGATTGCCGGGCTTAACCCGACCAGATATGGTACAAGGATCGTTGCGCCGAACATGGCGAATAAGTGCTGTAGGCTTAAGGTCACCCATTGGAAGGGTGATGGAACGTCTTTAATGTCCAGGATTGGTTTGTCATTCATCTTTATTGTCCCCTCTCTTTTAGTTAAAAGAAAACCCTCTTTGCCAGTGAGTGGATGCAAAGAGGGTGGGTAAAAAAGCCCGCACAAAGCCATCGGCGATATGCTCCCCCTTTCCAGCCTCTCTGGACTGTTATTAAAAGGGCACTATTTATTTTTCAAAAATGGTTACGCGATCTTCTTCATCCACTTCCTGCAGTTCAACCACAATTTTTTCCGAACTTGAGGTCGGGATGTTTTTGCCTACAAAGTCTGCCCGGATCGGCAGCTCCCTGTGTCCTCTGTCAACCAGCACTGCAAGCTGGATGGTCGCGGGACGGCCAATGTCAATCAACGCATCCATCGCGGCGCGGACTGTCCTGCCTGTGTAGAGTACATCGTCCACAAGGATGACTTTTTTGTTCGATATGTCGACCGGAATATCCGAGCCTTTTACTTCAGGCTCTTGGTCGATCGTTTTCGTAGTCAGGTCATCGCGGTACAGGGTGATATCAAGTTCCCCCACCGGCATTTCCGCCCCTTCGATCTCGCGGATCCTCTCTGCGAGCCTGTTGGCGATGTAAATCCCCCTAGTACGGATGCCAACCAGGACACAATGTTCGATCCCTTTGTTTCTTTCAATAATTTCATGGGCAATCCTTGTCAACGCCCGGCGAATTCCCTGGTTGTCCAGGACAACCGCTTTTTCAGACATTTGTTTTCACTCCTTCTCTTTCTATGGTTTGAAAACGGATTTAAGTAAAAAACCCTCCTGCCAGTTCCAGCAAGAGGGTAAACGTGTAGAGTCATTTGCAGCAAGGCATACAATTATGCCTGTTGCAGATCCGTTTCCTTCTCAGCCTCACGGGACTGTCTTTAAAGGACTTATTAAACTATAGTCATCTTAAGATACTTGTTGAACTTTGTCAACGATTTTCTCTTAATTCATTCAAAAGCTCTGTGAAATATTCAGGAATCGGCGCTTCAAATTCAAGATACTCAGCTGTTCTCGGGTGATCAAATCCAAGTATTCCGGCATGCAGTGCCTGTCCGCCAAGATCAAGTGTCTTTTTAGGGCCATATTTCGGATCTCCTGCAAGAGGATAACCGATGTATTTCATATGGACACGAATCTGGTGAGTCCTGCCTGTTTCCAGCTGGCACTCAACCAAAGTGAAGTCTTGGAAACGCTCGAGCACATTGAAATGCGTCACAGCATGTTTTCCATTATCGACAACTGTCATGCTCTGGCGGTCCTTCGTGTCACGTCCAAGCGGAGCGTCGATGGTACCATGGTCATGCTGGATATTTCCATGGACAAGAGCTTTATATTTTCGGGTAACCGATTTAGCGACAAGCTGGTTAACCAGGCTCTCATGTGCCATGTCATTTTTTGCGACCATCAGCAGGCCTGATGTATCCTTATCGATCCTGTGGACGATACCTGGGCGCAATACACCATTGATTCCTGACAGATCCTTGCAATGCGCCATAAGGCCATTCACAAGCGTGCCGGTCATATGGCCTGGTGCAGGGTGGACAACCATCCCTTTAGGCTTGTTTACTACAAGGACATCATGGTCCTCGTAATAAATTTCAAGATCCATCTCTTCAGGAATGACATCCAGGATTTCAGGTTCCGGAATGCTGATTTCAAGATTGTCATCCAGGCTGCACTTATAGTTTGTTTTTACTTGCGCTCCGTTTACCAGAACATTGCCTTCCTTGATCCATTGCTGGACCTGGCTTCTTGACCACTCGGGGTCCAATGTTGATACGACTTTATCTATCCTGTCACCAGCTTGTTCCTCACTGATGGTGTGTTCCATTTTCTCCATAAGCTTTCTTTTTCGCCTCTCTCTCTTCCCTGATCATATCAATCATCAACAGACCCACTCCAATGACAAGTGCGGAGTCTGCGATATTGAAAATAGGGAAATCGTATCCAAAAATATAAGTGTTGACAAAATCAACGACTTCTTTCCGGTATACCCTGTCGATAAAATTCCCAATCGCCCCGCCTAGCATGAAACCAAGCGAAACTCCCAGCAGCAGCTTACCCTTAGCTGCCTTTTGAATATAAATGACAAGGCCAAGCACCACTGCAATGGTAATGACATAAAAGAACCACATTTGCCCTTGCAGGATCCCCCATGCAGCACCACGGTTGCGGTGAGAAGTGATATACAAGAAATTCTCAATAACCTTTATGCTATCTCCAAGCTCCATGTTTTTAACAATTAACCACTTAGTGAACTGATCAAGCAAAATTACAAACAGCGCAAGTATGTAATAAAACACAAAGGTACCCTCCACATCAAAAGCAATTCATACATTACCTTTGCATTTTAGCACATATAGAATTAAAACGACAGATATTATCAGTTTTAGTATAGTTGCTGGGATTCTTAGCTGGTAAAACACCTGTTACGGAAATATTCAGTTAAAAGCAGCTGTATGTTCTGCCGATCTTTACGGTATTTGAACTGCTTTTTTTTATTGGCGATTTTAATTGTTTTTTTTGCGAAAATTTTATTTTATTGGCGATATTGCCCGGTTTATTGGCGATAATCGATTTTTATTGGCGACTTGGAAATTTTCAATGATTTTTCGCAGTTCCCAGCTTTAACCATGCACATTTCAGTGCTGATAGACAAAAATCAATCACGAATAGATCGGTTTCCTGCAGTATTGTTCTATTTGCTCCAATTCACCTGCAGACCTTGCTGTTGGGATTGTCTGCAAAAACTCATATGGCAGGTATTCTCCCGATATTTCACATTTTCCATACTCGCCATTATCCATTTTCTCCAGTGCTGATTCGATATCGCGAAGTTCATCTTTAATAAATTGTAAAATCCTTTCATCCTTCTGGCCATAATTCAGGTACGTCAACAATTCTGTTCTTGTTTCGCGGAGCTCGCTGTAAATGTAATCAAGATTACCTTTCATATATCTGCCCCCGTTCCTGTTTACAGCTATTATTTCCCGTTGCCTTTTGCTGACTCAGTTAAAGTTTTACCGGAGAAGGAAGATATTTGGCATGGATAAAAAAACTCCGGGTTCGAAAACCCGGAGTTTTAAATATATTAATTAGTAATTTTCTTTTACAACCGTTGCACAGCGTTCGCAAAGTGTTGGATGTCCTTCCACCTTGCCAACTTCCGGAGTGACAACCCAGCATCTTTCGCATGTTTCGCCTTCCGCTTTTGTGACAACAATCGCTGCATTCTCAAGCTTGATCGCATTTTCAGGCGCCTGGTCGTAGCTTCCGGCAACCTCGAAATCTGAAACGATGAACAGCTGGCTTAAGTTTTCCGAAATGGAGTCAAGAAGTTCTTTCGTGCTGTCATTGACATATAAAGATACTTTGGCAGTCAGTGACTTTCCGATTACTTTTCCATTTCTTGCTTCTTCCAGAGCTTTCAGGACATCATCACGAAGTTTCATGAATGCATTCCACTTCTTCTCAAGTGCTTCAGCGTTTGCGACTTCTTTTGCTTCAGGCATATCTGTCAGCTGGACGCTGTCTTCCTTGGCAGAAGGTATGAAAGCCCAAACTTCGTCAGCAGTATGAGACAGGATTGGAGCAGTCAGCTTCACCAATGCAAGCAAGCTTTCGTGCAATACGGTCTGGATTGCGCGGCGCTCCTGGTTATCAGCTGCCTCGATGTAAAGGACATCTTTCGCAAAATCAAGATAGAATGCACTCAAGTCTAACGTACAGAAGTTGTTTACCGCATGGTATACACCCGCGAATTCATAATTGTCATAGGCATTCCGCACATATTTGATCAATTTATTAAGTTTCACAAGCATGAACTGGTCAACTTCACGCAGCTGTTCGAATGGCACCGCATCAGTTTCTGGGTTGAAGTCTGACAGGTTTCCAAGCAGGAATCTGAACGTATTGCGGATTTTACGGTATACTTCAGCAACCTGTTTAAGGATCGGATCAGAAACACGTACATCGGATTGATAATCGACGGATGCAACCCATAGACGGAGGATGTCTGCTCCAAGCTGATTCATGACCTTGGCAGGAACAACGACGTTACCGATTGATTTACTCATCTTGCGGCCTTCGCCATCAAGAGCAAAACCATGGCTCAATACGCCTTTGTATGGTGCTTTGCCTGTGACAGCTACTCCAGTTGATAGAGATGAGTTGAACCAGCCGCGGTACTGGTCAGAACCTTCAAGGTAAAGGTCTGCAGGACGCTGCAGGTCATCACGCTCGACAAGCACTGCCTGGTGGGATGATCCCGAATCGAACCAAACATCCATGATGTCAGTTTCTTTCGTAAACTGGCCATTCGGGCTGCCAGGATGGTTGAAGCCTTCAGGCAGCAATTCCTTCGCTTCTTTTTTGAACCAGATGTTTGAACCGTGTTCACGGAAGAGGTTTGATACATGCTCGATTGTTTCATCCGTGATGATTTCCTGGCCGTTCTCAGCGTAGAATACCGGAATCGGAACGCCCCATGCACGCTGACGGGAAATACACCAGTCACCGCGGTCACGCACCATATTGAATAGTCTAGTCTCGCCCCATGCCGGAACCCATTTCGTTTCTTCAACAGCTTTTAGCAATTCTCCGCGGAAGTCCTTGATGGATGCGAACCACTGTGCTGTTGCACGGAAGATGACAGGTTTCTTTGTTCTCCAGTCATGCGGATAAGAGTGAGTGATGAAGCTCAGCTTCAGTAATGCGCCTGCTTCTTCAAGCTTTTCTGTTATTGGCTTGTTTGCCTGATCGTAGAATAAACCTTCAAAACCTTCAGCTTCAGCTGTCATGACTCCTTTGTCATCAACCGGGCATAAAACTTCAAGACCATACTTCTGGCCGACATGGAAATCATCTTCCCCGTGTCCAGGTGCAGTGTGGACACATCCTGTACCAGCATCGGTCGTTACATGGTCACCTAGCATGACAAGGGAATCGCGACCGTACAATGGATGCTTCGCAAGAACACCTTCTAGTTCTTTACCAGCAACTTTCTTAAGTGTCACAGCATTTTCCCACCCGATTTCGTTCGTAACAGCCTCAAGCAATTCTTCAGCTACGAGGAATTTCCTTCCATCAGCTTCTACGACAACGTATGTCAACTCAGGATGTACTGAGATTCCAAGGTTTGCTGGGATCGTCCATGGAGTAGTCGTCCAGATGATGATTTCAACATCCTGGTCAAGAACTCCCTTTCCGTCTTTTACAGGGAAGCCAACGTAGATGGAAGCAGAACGCTTATCCTGATACTCGATTTCAGCTTCTGCAAGTGCAGATTCACTTGATGGAGACCAGTAAACCGGCTTCTTGCCTTTATAGATGTATCCCTTTTTCGCCATTTCGCCGAATACTTTGATTTGTTGTGCCTCGTATTCTGGCTTCAAAGTGATATATGGGTTATCCCAGTCACCACGAACACCCAAACGCTTGAACTGTTCACGCTGGTTGTCAATCTGCTGGTAAGCATACTCTTCACAAAGCTTCCTGAACTCCGCTACTGTCATTTCCTTGCGCTTTACACCTTTGTTTGTCAATGCCTGCTCGATCGGCAATCCATGAGTGTCCCAGCCAGGTACGTATGGCGAGCAAAAACCGCTCATTGATTTATAACGGACGATAAAATCTTTGAGGATTTTATTCAGTGCGTGGCCCATATGGATATCACCGTTTGCGTATGGAGGTCCATCATGCAGGATGAACAGCGGGCGATCTGCCGTGTGTTTTTGAACCTTTTCATAAATATTCATTTCTTCCCATTTTGCCTGGATTTCAGGTTCCCTGTTCGGAAGGTTTCCGCGCATTGGAAACTCGGTCTTTGGCATGAGTAAAGTGTCTTTGTACTCCATTTTATGATCCTCCTATTATTACCGTTGCAAATTCATGAAAAAAATGATCCAGAAAAAATAAAAAACCTCCTCATCCCTAAAAAGGGACGAGAAGGTTTGTATTCCCGCGGTACCACCCTAAATAGATAAGACTTGAACCGTCCTATCCTCTTAGCATCCTTAACGCGAATGTCACGCCTGCACTTACTGATCCTGTCAGGATGTTCAGCTCGGAACTACCGGGTGATCTTCTGGCTATCCGCTTGCAATGGGCTTCCACCTTCCCCATTTCGCTGAAAAAGCAAGCAACTGGAACGCCATACTGTCCCTGTCATCGTTTCTTTCATCTATTGCACTTTGTTATGAAATTATATGCGAAACAGCGTGCCTGCGTCAAGCCAGTGAGTCTTCTTCTTCTCTCGCTGTCGCTTTTAATTCTGTTGAATCCAATTCATATTCAAGCAGGTGATCCCAGTCATCAGTGTTAAGCATATCAAGCTGTGCTTCGATCAGCATCTTGAATCTTGTCCTGAATACTTTGGACTGCTTCTTCAATTCTTCGATTTCCAAAGCAATTTTACGTGCCTTTGACAATGATTCATTGATGATCCTGTCTGCGTTCTTTTCCGCTTCCTTAACGATCAGCTTTGCCTCTTTTTGAGCATTGCGGCGGACTTCTTCCCCAGCTTCCTGGGCAATAACGATTGATTTATTCAAGGTTTCTTCTATATTTGTAAAATGGCCAAGCCTGGAATTCATTTCATTCAGCTTTTCTTCCATTTCCTTTTTTTCACGGATTATTAGTTCGTAGTCCTTGATGACCTGATCAAGGAACTCATTCACTTCATCTTCATCATACCCGCGAAATCCCTTATTGAATTCTTTGTTGTGTATATCTAACGGCGTTAAAGGCATTACGCCACCTCCCATTTAGTTTCATCCTTTATGTACTTAAAGCTATGATTCGACAAAAACACTAAAAATCCTTCTTCTTTACTATATAATTATTTTTTTCTCCCGGCAATAACTCGATATTTATCTTTTTTTGTTTTTCCTTCTATCGTGATGATTTTCGCGCGACCATAGCCACGTGCAGAGATGACGTCAGCCTCCCCACACTCGAATGCGGTATTCTCGACAGCTGTCCAATTGACTTTCACATGTCCATGCTGGATCAACAGCTGGGATTTTTGCCTGGAAAGATTGAATAGCGCCGACATTACGGTATCCAGTCGCAATGATGAGACTGTGGTATTCATTTCATTCCATTCATCATCAATTGATGCTGCCACTTCGAGTGGAAGCTCTGTGAGGCTGATGGATGCCCTGCCGACAGATTCAAGCTGCAGCCTGATATAGTCGGCTATTTCGGCAGCTGCAAAAAACTGGACCTTGTCGCCATCAATCAGTATGTCTCCGAACTTCCCCCTCTTTAAACCGAGGGACATCAGGCTTCCGAGTACTTGACGATGTTCGATGTTCACAAACTTCTTAGCATAATCAATGCCAAAGAGCTTTACCTGGAAATCCTCTTGTTTCGCCTCCAAATACTCCGGAAATAGAAATGCCCGTTTTCTCTCAGTTGCCGCAGCGCCTCCAAACAATTCCCATTTCACATCAGGATGTTTACCGATGACAGTCCCAAGTATTTGCTGCTCCCTTGGGTCCAAAAAGTCCGTCAGCTTTGGGGCATAATTTTGTTCTACATATTCTTTCCAGTTAATCACCTGGTCGATAAATTCCCGTTCCTCAGGACGGAAATGCTGGTAGATACTCATACTGTACTCCTTTAAGACCTTGATAGAAAATAAGCAGGGCCTGTATCAGACCCTGCAGGAAATTGACCCTATTAAAACCATGCGGCCAACTGGTATAAGCCGCTTACGGCAAATCGCAATACCAGGAACGCCACGATTGGCGAAATGTCAATCATGCCAATGGAAGGCACGATCCTGCGGAACGGCTCCAAAAACGGCTCGCAAATCCGGGCCAAAAATTGTCCGATTGCTGTTTCCCTTGCATTTGGGAACCAGGACATGAAAATATAAATTATCAATGCCCACTGATAAATCCCCACTAATTGAGCTATTAATCCAATCACTATATCCATTAACCTACCACCTCGACTCTTGGTAATCCCGCTCCTGCATCAGCTCAGAAATATTCCCTGTCACTTCCACATTATCCGGGGTACATAAAAAGATATTCATGCCGATCCGCTGGATATCACCGCTGATTGCATAAACGGTTCCGCTGAGGAAATCGACAATCCTCCTTGCCTGGTCCTGCTCGATTCGCTGCAAATTCACGACCACAGCCCGGCGGTTCTTCAGATGGTCTGCAATTTCCTGGGCTTCGGCATACATCCTTGGTTCCATCAGGATTACCTTTGACGATTTTTGCACACTCTGAAGGCTTACCACATTCTGTTTTTGCTGGACTGGCTGTTTGTTAGACTTGAGCGGTTCAATTTCTTCTTCGAGCATTTCCTCATCATTATAGTCATATTCATCTTCAAGGAAAAAAAATGTCTTAATTTTTGATTTTAAGCTCATATTATTGCACCTCCGATTCATTGCCTACCAGGGCTGTTCCGATTCGCACCATAGTGGAACCTTCCTCAACCGCTATTTTAAAATCATTCGACATTCCCATCGACAGTTCATGGCATGGAGCATACTTCAGTTCAAGCTTCTGTATCTCAGACTGCAGGATTTTCAGTTTCCTGAAGGAATCCCTTATTACTTGTTCGTCTTCAGTCAATGGTGCCATCGTCATCAATCCGCTTACTTCGATATTGGTGTACTGCTTCAAGTCCTGAACAAAGGCGATAACATCCTCTGGATCGAGGCCATGCTTGCTCTCTTCCCCAGATGCGTTGACCTGGATGAGGCAGTTCACCTTTGAACCAGCACGCTTGTTAATTTCTTTTGCCAGTGACAGCCTGTCCAGTGAATGTATATATGTAACATGATCTATAATGTTTTTTACTTTTCTAGTCTGCAATGTTCCGATGAAATGCCAAACAGGCTTGTCCTGCAGATGGCTGATTTTATCGAGCAATCCCTCGTTCCTGTTTTCACCGAGATGGAGCACACCTGCGTCGATCGCTTCCTGCGCCCTCTTCGGGGAGACATATTTCGTCACGGCGATGATTTTCACCTCATCTGCGTTCCGGCCCGCGTCTTTACAGGCATTTACTATTTCCCTCTGGATAACCTCCAGATTCTCTGCAACATTCATTATGGACGGCTATCCTCCTTCCAGCCAATGTACGCCATCATTCGGCCAGCATTCCCTTCATCCCTTCTATGGGAATAAAAGTGCTCACCATGGCAGCTTGTACAATAATCGGTTACTTCTATGTTTCCCGCTTTCAATCCGGCTTTCATCAAAATCTGGCGGTTTAATTCTTTCAAATCGAGAGAATATTGACCTTCACTAACTTGATTATATGGCATGTTCTCGACACCATCTAGTATATTTTTCACTAAGTTGACGACTCTCTCATCAACAATATAACATTTTTTGCATATTGATGGGCCTATAATGGCAGAAATTTTTTCTTCTTTCGCACCATTTTGCTTAAATTTGCTGATCATTTCAGCTGCAATTCCCTGCACCGTGCCTTTCCACCCAGCATGCGCGACGCCGATCAACCTGGTTTCTGGATCGATAAAGTAAAGCGGTACACAGTCTGCATAACAAAGCGTCAACAGGATGCCCTGCTCTGATGTCAGAAAACCATCCGTCCCGGCAAAAGAAGATTCATAATCGCTTGAGCCTTTTCCCTGATCGGCTTTGTCGATTTTTCCAATCCGGATGTCATGTGTCTGTTCCGCGCCGACCCAGCTCGAAAGCGGAAAATCGATTTTTTCAGCCAGAAGGAGACGATTTTCGCAGACAGATGAATGCTCATCACCGACATGGAAGCCGAAGTTCAACCCTGAAAAAGCCTGAAGCTGGCTCACTCCGCCATTCTTTGTCGTGAACCCAGCCTCAAGTCCAGGAAATCGCTCCATCCACTCTTTTATTCTAAAAAATTCCTGACTTCCTAAGATGAATGGCTCCATAACTTTCTACCTCACACGTTTTTGTCTAGTTTATCACATACAACCCGCAATACAACAGTATTACGGTGCTACTCGTCACCATCACCCTGCTGGAGATATTCCCCACTGTCCTTATAGCGGACCAAAATGACATCTTCACCTATTTTCAGGATATTCCTCCATGGAATGACAACTTCATCTTCCTTCCCGAAGAAACCCAGCACCTTGCCGGAACTCCCGATGACGACCGCCTCGATTTTCCCGGTATTCAGATTGATTTCAAAATCCTCAATGCTCCCTAGTCTTTTACCATCCGATACATTCACGACGTCTTTCACTTGAAACTCGGTAACCTTTACCATTCAGATCCCTCCGGATTTCACTGTGGCGTTTTCTGCCCCTTATAGCATTATATGAATCAGGAAAAGATCTATGATTGCCGGAGAGCCTCCAAAAATTGAAAAAGCTGCCCTTTAAGGCAGCTTAGCTCTGGATATTCTTATTCATTTGTTTGATGGCTGCTTTTTCAAGGCGGGATACTTGTGCCTGAGAAATACCGATTTCATCGGCAACCTCCATTTGTGTCTTGCCCTGGAAGAACCTTTTCCTTAAAATCAATTTTTCCCTTTCATTTAGGCGTCTCATCCCTTCTTTCAGGGCAATCTCCTCAATCCAGTTCGTATCCTTGTTCCGTTCATCACTTAATTGGTCCATCACAAAGATTGGATCTCCGCCGTCATTATAGATCGGCTCGAATAATGAAACGGGGTCCTGGATTGCATCGAGGGCGAAAACAATCTCTTCATGCGGTACTTCAAGGACCTTTGCAATTTCTTCAGCAGTCGGCTCCCTGGAAGCCTCACTCATCAGCCTTTCGCGTACTTGAAGTGCTTTGTACGCTATATCCCTGAGTGATCGAGAGACTCTGATTGGATTATTATCTCTTAAATACCGTCTGATTTCACCGATGATCATCGGGACGGCATAGGTTGAAAACTTTACATTCTGTCCCAGATCAAAATTATCAATGGACTTCATAAGGCCTATACACCCGACCTGAAACAGATCGTCGACAAACTCGCCCCGGTTGTTAAAACGCTGGATCACACTCAAAACAAGCCTTAGGTTCCCATTCACTAGTTTTTCTCTTGCTGTGATGTCACCGCTTTGCATCTCTCTAAAAAGTTTTCTCATTTCCTCGTTTTTCAGAACGGGAAGCTTTGATGTATCAACACCGCAAATTTCAACTTTGTTTCGTGTCAATCTTTTCCCTCCTCACAGGAGCTGCTGTCAAAATTCAGTATCTCCGCAGGAAGGAAAAATATGCACTGATTACCGTGAGGCTGGTACTTAAAAAGACAGAATCTGCCAGACAAACCGCTTAGTTATCAATATTTTAAAGTGAAAATTTTTGTTGAGAAAATTTTTCTGCTATACCATTTTATTGAATTCTTTTCTTAAGCGTTTAATGATTCTCTTTTCCAGACGGGAAATATAAGACTGCGAAATACCCAGCATATCGGCTACATCCTTTTGTGTCTTTTCCTCGCCGCTGCCAAGGCCAAAACGCAATTCCATGATCTGCTTTTCACGGTCGGAAAGCTGCTGCAGTGCTTTTACCAGCAACTTTTTATCGACATTCGATTCAAGATCCTTCGTTATGATATCATCATCCGTACCAAGAACATCGGACAAAAGCAGTTCATTTCCATCCCAATCGATATTCAGCGGTTCATCGAAAGAAACCTCCGAACGAAGTTTATTATTCCTCCGCAGATACATAAGGATTTCATTTTCGATGCACCTGGAGGCATAGGTAGCCAGCTTGATTTTCTTCTCAGGGTTGAATGTATTGACCGCCTTGATCAGCCCGATTGTGCCGATACTGATCAGGTCTTCAATGTTTATTCCAGTGTTCTCGAATTTACGGGCAATGTAAACGACCAGCCGCAGATTTCTCTCGATCAGAATCGACCTCGCTGCTTTATCCCCGTTTGGAAGTTTGTTCAACAGCACTTCTTCCTCTTCTTTCGTTAAAGGAGGGGGCAACGCTTCGCTACCGCCGATATAATATATTTCATCTGTTTTCAAGCCTAGTTTAATTAATAACTTATACCAGTAATAGGATAATCGCAGCCGTAAATTTTTCATTGATTGTCCTCCTTCTAAATTATGTATTTCTGAGTATAGTAATATTAGCTTACCTTCACCGACTGCGCTGACCTTGCCATACCCGCAAGCATTTTAGGATGGATAATGGACTGGAAGCTTCCATCTCCCGATAATTCCTGGATAGTGAAGGATATCAGGCTCTTTTCTGCCCTGTAAATGCCCTCGTCCGTGTTGATGCTGATTTGTTCAGGCTGAAAGGCGATGATTAACTGGTGCTCTTGTCCGACGACTTTGCATGGAATGATTCTCATCCGATTCTCTAACTTCTGTGAAAATTGTCCATCCCCTGACAAGACACAATCAGGGTTCTCGGCTATCTTTTTAATTTCTTCTGGTATGCTGTCCAAACAGTGGTTGATGGATAAAATCATGACCGGTAATTTAGAAATCGGGTCATACAGCTGGTTACCGCTGTCAATCAATCCCCTCACCTTAAAATGCATCTCCATGAATTCCACTTCCACATCAGCAAGTGAATCATATTGAATCTTAGTCATTTCAAACTGTTCTATATTCCGTCTGGAAAAATGCCAGGCCAGCGGAAAACCCAATAACACAAACAGCCAGCTGACAGGGTCGCCAAATCCTTTAATATGGTTCATAGCGACATTTGAAGCCAAATCCATATCAAATTGGATGAAATAATGGACACCTGTCAAAGTACCGCCAAGCAGGAAAGTCGCGACATAAAATGTCATAAGTGCTTTAATGAAAAAACGCATTCTTTTATAGCCAAAAGCTGCTAGTACCATCAAAATCGAAAAGAGCAATTTCCCGGCCGGATGTCCGGCTGCCGCATGAAATGGCGTTATCGATAATATAATGAGCAATGAACCAATAGCTCCTCCTGCCGCCAAACGCCAGAGCTTGATCTGCCTCTTCAGGATGATGGCAGTCAAATATAGAAGGAACGTATCAAATAAAAGATTCAACGCCCAGATTACATCCAGATAGACCTTCACCTCTCATCCCCCTGTACAGAATAGCAGGCGCCTTTATGCCCCTTCGACACATTTTCTCCAGCCACAAGGATCAGCTGCGCAGATTCTTGCTGAATTCCCATGACCCGGGATTTTCTAATGGCAATACGATAGGCACCGAGCAAGATCGCTGCAAATGATACAAGATTGCCTCTTGCTCTATCATTCCGTTACGAAAAAGTATATCGTCATTGAGATATGAAGTCTGTCACATTCTGGCACCAAAACAACAGAGATTTTCACTTATCCGTTCGGATTTTGTCAATTTTCTGATTTTTCGTGCCACACGTTTAAAGAACCTTGATTTGATAGTATGTATGACTACTTCTTCACATTCTTATTTGTTGTGCTAACAACAATTTTAAAATCCCATGGTAGATTTGCTGCAAATAAAAAAGGCATAGCCGTTACGGCTATGCCCCATATGTCTTGTGTCGTATAATTAACTTCTTCTGTTGCGGTTGCGCAGGAATGTTGGAATATCCAGAGCATCATCACCCTGTGAAGATTGATTGCTTCGTGGTGTTTCCTGCTGAATTTCTTCGCGTTTTGGCTGTTCGCGCTTGAGGGCGCCCAGGCCTGGCTTCTGCTGGCCCCCAAAACCAGGTCTTGTCGGTTTTGGCTGGACGACTTCCTCATTGAAGCCTGTAGCGATCACAGTGACAATGATTTCATCTTTCAATGTTTCATTAATGACGGAACCGAAGATCATGTTTACATCCTGGTCAGAAGCAGTAGCAACAATATCAGCCGCTTCCTGAACTTCATAAAGGCTCAGATTAGTGCCGCCTGTAATGTTCATCAGCACGCCCTGGGCTCCATCAAGTGATGTTTCAAGCAATGGAGATGAAATTGCTTTTTTGGCTGCTTCAGTAGCACGGTTTTCACCTGCAGCAACCCCAATACCCATTAGGGCTGAACCTTTATTGGACATGATTGTTTTTACGTCAGCAAAGTCAAGGTTGATCAAACCAGGAGTAGCAATTAGGTCAGAAATACCCTGAACACCCTGGCGAAGAACGTTATCCGCTTCACGGAACGCTTCAAGCATAGGTGTACTTTTGTCGACAATCTCAAGCAAGCGGTCGTTTGGAATGACGATCAGTGTGTCTACCGCTTCCTTCATTGCACCTATTCCACCGCCAGCTTGTCCAGCACGCTTGCGGCCTTCAAAAGTGAATGGGCGTGTAACAACACCTACCGTTAACGCTCCAAGATCCTTAGCGATCTGTGCAATTACCGGTGCAGCACCTGTTCCTGTTCCTCCACCCATGCCGGCAGTAACGAACACCATGTCAGCGCCTTTTAGCACTTCTTCAATTTGTTCTTTGCTTTCTTCGGCAGCCTTCTTCCCTACTTCAGGATTGGCACCAGCGCCAAGACCGCGGGTAAGCTTTGCACCGATTTGCATTCTGATTTCAGCTTTGGAAAGGTTCAACGCCTGTGCGTCTGTATTAACCGCAATGAATTCCACACCCTGAACACCGTGTTCGATCATTCGGTTAACCGCATTATTTCCGCCGCCGCCAACACCGATAACTTTTATAGTAGCAAGTGAATCTAAATTTGTATCAAATTCCAACATGACAAATCCTCCTAATTCGTCGATTTCCTGTTAGCTCTGATTATTCAAAAAAGTAGCCAAGAAATTTTTTCATTCTTGAGGTGACTTTTTCTTCAGGCTGTTTCTCAGGCTTCGATTTTGGATGCGGCTGTTTTTGAGCTCTTTTTTCTTTCGGTTCTAATTCACTAAAAGCAGCTTCCATTTTCTTCCCTTTTAATTTTGCGTTTCTATAAGCAAATTGGATCAAGCCTACAGCAGTCGTATATTGAGGTTCCCTGACGCCAATATAGTCCGGAATAGCGATTCTTACCCTGCTCTGGAAAATATCCTGGGCAAGCTCCAGGACTCCCTGCATATTGGCTGTTCCCCCTGTAAGGACAAACCCGCCAGGCAGGTCCCTGATGTTCATGTTTTTCAACTCATCCTGGACAAGGGAAAAGATTTCTTCCATTCTCGCTTCAATGATGTCGGCCACTTCCAGCTGGTTGAACTGCTGCTGCTGGTCACTGCCGATGATGGATACTTCGAATACCTCTTCTTCAGAAGCATGGTCATAAAAAGCATGTCCATGCTTTAATTTCAATTGATCCGCTTCTTCGGTCGTTGTGCGCAAACCAATTGAAAGGTCCTTTGTAATATGGTCCCCTCCAACCGGTATGACAGATGTACCTCTTAAGTGTCCGTTTTCGAACACAGCGACTGTCGTAGAACCGCCGCCGATATCAATCATCGCGACACCCATATTCTTTTCATCCTTTGAAAGTGCGAATGCACCTGCAGCAAGCGGCTGAAGGCCGATATCAACAATTTCAAGTCCAGCACGCTCAACACAACGAAGAGTATTATGTAAGATTGTCTTTGAACCGGTAATGATCGTTCCTTCCATTTCAAGCCTGACACCGATCATGCCTCTTGGATCATTGATCTCATCAAGACCGTCAACGATAAATTGCTTTGGAATCACGTCTATTATCTCTCGCTCAGGCGGGATTGAAACCACCTGTGCAGCATCAATGACTCTCGCAACATCCTCATTTGTAATTTCGCGATTGTCGCTGGAAACCGCAACCACACCATGGCATGGCAAAAGTGAAACATGATTTCCGGTGACACCTACAATCACCTGGTTAATCTTCAAACCTATCATTCTTTCAGCCTGTTCAATTGCCCTTTTAATAGAATGAACGGTTTCATCTATATCAACAATGGAGCCCTTCCTTAACCCTTCGGACTTCACATTGCCAACACCAATTATATTCAATGTGTCATTGACCATTTCCCCAATGATAACCTTAACACTGGATGTACCGATGTCAAGACTGACGTATATATCATTGCTGTTCATTCTGTGGCACCTCCTTCAACAATTCCTAATGTTTGAACAACAATTTCCACTTTGTTATCTAATTGCGTTTCTTTTTTAATTACATTACTTTATTCGTCACAATTAAATATTTCCCTTTTAAAATACCATTTTTTTTTCTACTTTTCACTTGTCGTTGACCATTTTGTCAATATTATTCTTCTGATGACCGCTATATTCTGAAACAGCCTAACCCCGAAGGCAAAAACTGCTGCTAAATACAAGTCTACACCAAGATGAACACCTAGAAAAGCTAAACTTGCTGCCAATACTATATTAAAAAAGAAACCAGATACAAAAACTTTTTCATCATAAATATTTTGAAGCTGGGCACGGATCCCGCCAAACAATGTATCGAGGGCTGCAAGGATCGCAATCGATAAATAATTCGAGTATTCTTCAGGGATGCGGATATCGGTCAGCAAGCCTATGATGGCACCGATGATCAACCCCATTATTGGAAGCCACATTATCCGTTGTCTCCCCCTTTATCTGTTTTGGCGGACTCCATGTACCTGATCCTGATTGTATCCTGATAAGCAGGCACGACCATGTCTCCCACAGGCCTGTTCACTTTAACTTCCAGATTATCAATGAAAAAATCCTCGGCCACTGTTGAAACCTTCATACGGTTGTATAATTTTTCAGCTGCATCCCCATTCTCCACAACGACTTTCACTTCAATAGGAAAACGGTTCAGGGGATGGTTGTTTATTTTCGTCACCCTGTTGATATCCCGAATGACAGTAGTATTGATGACTCTCTCCCCATCGACTGAAACATGCTTTGCGCCATACATATTCAACTCATTCAAGAGCCGCTTCAGCAGGTCGGGAGAAACAGAAGGGGCTTTGTCCCCTTCGACAATCAGGTTGAAAGCTGGTTCAATCGACAAGGAGAGTCCAGGACCTTTAACCTCAGCAAGGCCTGCTTCATCCTTCAATTCGGCGAGTGTTTCACGCAGCACTTCTTCTTTGCTTTGCTGCCGTTCAGTTTCGTATTTGGCAATTTTTTCTTCGTTCGATCTGATTTCGAGGAGCAGCCTGGACTGCATTGCCTTCTCTTTCATTAAATCTTCCCGAAGCTGCCACGTGTCACGTGTATCCCTGACTTTGGGTTCCCTGACAGTTTGGAACTGAATGGCGACCATTAAACCGATAATAGCAGCGATCAAGCTGAAGCTGAGATTCTTAGGTCGGCCCATTGTATTTCACCTTGCTTTCTTTAAGGCCTTCTTATTTCTTTCTTTCAAGATGCCACAAAAGGCATTTTCTTCTCACCAATTGAAAAGACGGCCAACGTCATTTTCCCAGTATTGGCTCCATCGTAATATCCGTCATTTTTTCCATTGAAAAAACAATCTGGTCATTAACCAGCTGGTCTTTAACCCCACCGGTAATATTTAGCGCGGAGGATAGGACATCGGGGTCACCAATCGCAGTGATTTCAAAAGGGGCAGGATGCTGGTAGCCATCAACCGTGATCACAGGGCCAGTACATAAAATATAAGAATTGTGCGCGATTCTTTGACCGTTCACAGAGATTGCCGCTGCTCCTGAGATATAGAGCTCATTAATCACCTTGAAAACATGATGTTCGTGGACAAGATAATTATTGATATTCTCTTCGTCTGGATCATACTCTCCATCAGCGAGAGTCACTTTCACACCTTTTCCTTGGACCTTTACTTTGCCGAGGAACATCCGGTATTTTTCAGCGTCTTCCGCCATGTTGAAAAACACTTGTGCTTCCTTTGACAGGCTGGTTTCAATTTCCCTTACCTTTTCCTGCTTGGCGTTCAATTCTTTTTGAAGTTCACGGTTCTTTTCTTCTTCTTCAATCAACTGGTTCCTCAGGCTCAGGTGCTGCTTCCACTGCCTGTCCGTCAATCTCTTGCCATTGTCCCCGTCATCCTGGGTGACGCGGAATGAAAAAGCGACCATGAAGCCCAGGACCAGGAAAACGATTGAAAGAACTACACGGTTACTGTTCATTTTCTTGTTCAATTTCAACTTCTTCAGCTTCCTCTGCTTCATATGCTTTAAAATAAGAGCCAACTTCGAGATCAATCACTCCCTTTTTATCAGGGTCTAGCTGGCTGACTATTGAAGGATAATGCGCCATTTTTTCCGAAAAAGTCCTGAGTGTCGCATTCACTTCAAAGCCATCGTTCATATACAGCTTAACAAGGTATTTGTCCGTTTTCACCGGGTTTGAGTGGATCTCAGAAATTGAATTGATGACTACCTCAGGTAATTCTTTAAGGGAAGCAAGCATTTCATCCAGTACCTTTCCTTCTTTAAAACCTATCAGGATTGGTGCATTCACAGGAATTTCCTCGATTTGTTTTTTACCGAGTATATGTCCATTTTCAAGGACTGGGTAGAAACCTTTCCCTTCCGATATGTAAGCAAGCCTGTCGTATTCCTTAACCTTGATAGTCACTCTATTGGGCAATTTGACATTGACAGTCGCTTTCTCGACTTCCTCGATTTTCTCGAGCTTCTTTTCAATCTCTCCCCTATCGACCTTCCAGATATTCGACTCCAGTGACAACCCGCTTTTTCCGATGATTTGCTTTGAAGTATAGGAATGATTTCCTGAAACAGTGATCTCCTTCACCTTACTCAATGGTGACTGGAAATAAATAATACCTGCAATCAAAATGAAAAATAAAGCAAGCAGCATGATCAGCCTGCGATTGGCCTTCTTCCGCCTCTGATGTTTCAGCTTAGGAATCCGGTCTTCAATTGAGACGATTTTCCCCTTATCCATTATCGATCCCCTCTTTATCGGCTGAACCCATTCCTTAAAGGAAAACATCTATGATTACAGTCTCGCAGGTTAAAGCCATCATTTATCGTATTTCATCAGGATTGTGCCTTGTCCATTAATATCGTTAGAAAGACCAACGGCACGAGGTAGTTTCATGCCGTCTTTGCATCCTAATCTAATGAAATATTATATCACAAAATTTGACAGCCCTGAATCATTTTCCGCTATTTCCGGCCGATAATTTCTACCTCTGTCTCCATTTTCACACCGTGCAAATCAAGGACTGTATCCTTGACATGCTGAATCAGGCCGAGTACATCCTCAGCTTTGGCATTTCCTTTATTCACAATGAAATTCGCATGAAGTTCAGAGATTTGTGCACCGCCGATCTGATGACCCTTCAAGCCAGATTTTTCAATTAAATTACCCGCATGGTCAGGAAGGGGATTCCTAAAAACACTGCCGCAGCTTGGAAAATTGTATGGCTGGGTCTCTTTGCGATAATCCTTGTTTTTCTGCAGCTCTGCCACGATTTCCTCCTTATTCCCTTCCTTCAGCTGGAATACCGCAGCAACCACGATTCCAGGTCTTTCCTTTTGAAGGACTGAGGTCCGGTAGGAAAATCTCATTTCTTCCTTTGAAAGCCATTCGAGGGAACCATCCTCAAATAAAACATATGCTTTTTCGAGGATTTGTGAGATATCTGACCCGTGGGCCCCTGCATTCATATATACAGCGCCGCCGATTGATCCAGGAATTCCTCCGGCGAATTCAAGTCCTGACAGACCTTTGCGGCTGATGGTAATCGCAAAGTTCACAAGTGAAAGGCCGCCTCCAACGGTCACTTTTGTACCTTCAATCTCCAGATCATCAAGCCCGGAACCAAGTTTAATAACTGCTCCCTCAATTCCTTTGTCTGAAACAAGGAGATTGGACCCTCTGCCGATCACTGTCAATTTGACTCCTGATTCCTTGATGGCTTCCACTGCCTTTTTCAGATTTTCTATTGACGAAGGCTCAATAAGTAAGTCTGCGGGACCGCCAATTTTCATGGATGTATGGTTTGCGAGCGGCTCGTTTTCCTTTAACGATCCGACATTCATTTCTCTAAGTTTGATAGCTAGATCCTTCAAATTAATTACCTTCCTTTCACGATACAGCCTTTTATCAACCAGTTTATGCAGCTCCATGCCTATAGGCTACTTTGCCGCCAGTTCCTCCATCAAACGATAGAGCCTTTGGGCTGCATCGGGTATACCAAGTTTCTTCGCTGCTTTTTTCATATCTGCCAGTTTCAGTTCCTGTCCAAGTATCTGATCAATACTCTCTACCAGCTTCGGCCCAGTCAGGTCCTTTTCAAGCAAAAGCCGTGCAGCTCCGTTCTCACTCAGTGCGCGAGCATTCTTTTCCTGGTGATTGTCTGTTACATATGGGCTTGGAATCAGTACGCTTGGTATTCCCAGAGATGTCAGTTCAGCAAGTGTAGTCGCTCCTGCCCTTGCTACGGTTAAATCAACACCGGCCAGCACTTCGGGCATATTGTGGATGAATGGCTTGATGATCACATTTTCTGGATTCCCGACCAATTCCACTTCTTTCTGGACTTCTTCGAAATGCACATCACCTGTCACATATAATACTTGGTATGGCTTACTGCTTAATTCTGTAAGGCTTTTAACGACTGCTTCATTAATCGGCCTTGCACCTCTGCTTCCACCGAAGATAAGCACTGTTGGAACCTTCAGCTTAAGTCCTGCTGATAGCCTTCCCTTGATCCCGTCCTGTCCCAATACTTCAGATGCCCGGGGATTGCCTGTCAATTCGACCTTTTGTTCCGGGAAGAACTGACGAGCATCCTCGAAGCAGATTGCGATCTTATCAACGTAGCGGCTAAGGAATTTATTGGTCAATCCCGGAATGCTGTTTTGTTCATGGATAATGGTTGGTATGCCCATTTTTGCGGCAGCATAGACAACCGGGCCACACACATATCCGCCTGTCCCGATGACAACATCTGGGTTGAATTCCTTCAGCATCTTTTTACTATCCCTGACGCCCTTCAGGAATCGCATTACTGTTTTTACATTTTCAAAAGATATTTTTCGTTTAAAGCCTGTAATATGTATTGATTTAAAAGGAACATTCTCCCTCGGCACGAGCTTGCTTTCAAGTCCCTTTTCTGTTCCTATGTAGAGAAACTCGACTTTTTCATCCTTTTTTTGAATCTCCCTGATCAGTGCAAGCGCAGGATAAATGTGTCCTCCTGTACCGCCGCCGCTAACTGCAATCTTCATTTTCCACACCTCAGCAACTTATCTCTTTTTTTTATTCCTTCCAGCCATGTGTTTGGCATACTGACACACTTCACATTCATGGGTAATGGCAGAAATAATCGTCAAAAACTGTCCTTTAAAAGGCACTCCCCGGTTTTACCCTATTCTACTATATTCTAAACTCCAGTACAGTTTTTAAAGATATTGTTATTTAAATGTAATATAGCATGAACATATCTATATTCCTAACATATTCAGCGATTATGTCTTAATTAATGCAAACCATATCAGGTCATGATCGTTGACGGTAAAATCATGTATTGATCTCAAAAATACTCTACCACAAACAAAAGACCCTGATGCAGGGTCTTTTGTTTGTGAATAGCTTAATACCTGGAGTGGCGGCTGATATTCAGCAGCACTCCAACCGCCATCAGCATCAATGTCAGGGAAGAGCCCCCGTAGCTGAGGAAAGGGAGCGTGATGCCCGTTACAGGCATGAGGCCCGTAACAACTCCAATATTGATCATGACCTGGATCGCAATCATCGCAATGATCCCAGTCGCAAGAAATGTACCGAACAAATCCGGTGCCCCGAGCGCAATCCTGATTCCCCTCCAGAGCAGCAGTGAGAATAAAAGAAGAATCAATGAACCTCCAATGAATCCAAGTTCTTCTGCAAGAATCGCGAAGATAAAATCTGTCTGAGGCTCCGGAAGATAAAAGAACTTCTGCCGGCTCTGGCCCAGCCCCAGTCCGAACAATCCTCCAGGCCCTATGGCATAGAGTGATTGAATCATTTGAAATCCGCTCCCAAGCGGATCCTGCCACGGGTCAAGGAAGGAAGTGATCCGTTTGATCCTGTAAGGCGCAGACGCAATCAAGCCAACAAAACCTGCAACACCGAGGAGTCCCAGACCCACGAAATGACTGATCCTTGCTCCAGCGATAAAAATGATGACAACTGAAGTGCCGACCATGACTGTTCCCGTACCGAGGTCCGGCTGCAGCATGATCAGGCCGAATGCCAAAAAGACGAGTCCTAATGAAGGGACGAGCCCCTTTTTGAACGAAGTGATCGCTTTCTGGTTCTCTGACAAAAATTTAGCGAGATAAGCGATCATCGCAATTTTCATGAACTCTGAGGGCTGTACCGAAAAGGCGCCTACGCCAATCCAGCTCCTTGATCCATTCCGCACATTCCCGATACCGGGGATCAATACCAGGATCAACAGGACAAAACAGACAATCAGGATGACCTTTGACCATGTCCGCCACGTCCAGTAGTCAATATTCATGATAAAAAACATCGCAATGATTCCAACTCCCGCAAACAGCATTTGCCGTTTCGCAAAAAAGAAAGAGTCATTAAACTTATAGTCTGCCCAGACAGCACTTGCGCTGTATACCATGATCAGTCCCACAGTCAAAAGCGCAAAGGTAACAATCATCAGGAATATGTCTGGAGTCGTTTTTTTCGTTGGCAAAGCAATACACCTCGGCTGTATGATTTAGGGCTCATATGCCGCTTCCCATCCAGCCTGCATGTGGCCAGGCACCTGAGTCATGTTGTTCAAGACAAGCCCTTACTTAAGCTTATGCACGGCCTCTATAAACATGTCTCCCCTGACTTCAAAAGTTTTATATTGGTCCCAGCTGGCACATGCCGGTGAGAGCAGGATGACATCTCCAGGTACTGAATGTTCAAATGCCACGGGAACGGCCTTTTCCACATTATCGACGGTGAGGATTGTTTTTATTCCTGCCTCACGCCCAGCCTGTCCTACTTTTTCTGCAGTCTGTCCAAAAGTGATCAGCGCCTTGACGTTTTTCAAAGAGGGGATCAGTTCATCAAATGTATTCCCTCTGTCCAGTCCGCCGGCAAGCAGCACAATTGGATCCGCAAAAGCCGCAAGGGCATTTTCAGTTGCCAGGATATTCGTTGCCTTTGAGTCATTATAAAATTTCCGGCCGGCGATATTGTCGACATATTGAAGCCGGTGGCGGACACCAGCAAAGGATGTAAGCACCTTATAGATTCCATCTTGATCAGCACCAGAGAGCAATGTCGCCGCTACAGCAGACAGGATATTCTCGAGATTATGCTTACCCGGTAATACAATATCCTTCGTTTCCATGATTTGTTCACCGTTGAAGCAAATCCAGCCATCCTTAACATAAGCTCCGCTGTCCAGGACTTTTTTCGTCGAAAAAGGCACAATCTGAGCTTTCGAAGTACGAGCGATGTTCATGACTTCTTCCTGATCTGCGTTCACGATCAAATAGTCTTCCTCGGTCTGGTTCTTCGTGATCAGCGCTTTCGCTGCAATATATTCATCCCTTGTACCATGATAATCAAGATGCGCATCGTACAAATTGGTTATCACGGCAATCTTCGGCCTGAAATGATCGACTCCCATAAGCTGAAAAGAGGAAAGTTCGATGACGATTGTATTTTCCTCAGTTGCATCCTGGGCAACACCCGAAGCAACCGTGCCGATATTACCTGCGATCAGCGGCTTTTTGTTGCCGGCTTCAAGCATTTCAAAAATCAGTGTCGTTGTCGTGGTTTTACCGTTTGTACCAGTGATGCCTACAAGTGGTGCCTCGGATATCTGATAAGCAAGTTCAACTTCAGTAATGATCGGTATCCCGTTTTCTTCTGCCTTTTGGATCATTGGATTATAATACGGGATTCCCGGATTCTTGACGACCAGTTCGAACCCTTCGTCCATCAATTCAATCGGGTGACTTCCGCAGACAACCTTGATTCCCTGTTCAAGCAATCCCTGCGCTTCCGGGTTTTCAGATAATGGCTTGCTGTCATTGACTGTAACGAAAGCGCCCAGTTTATGTAGCAAAGCAGCAGCGCTGACTCCGCTCTTGGCAAGGCCAAGTACAAGAATTTTTTTATGTTGATAGGTTTTAATATGTTTCATCTAGATCCACACCTCAATATAAATTCCTAGGATCGCAAAAAGAAGGCCGACCGTCCAGAAGGTCACGACCACCCGCCATTCCGACCACCCAATCAATTCATAGTGGTGATGCAGCGGACTCATCCTGAAAATCCTTTTTCCTGTTGTCTTGAATGAAATAACCTGAAGGATCACGGATAATGTTTCGATGACGAAGATACCGCCAATGATGATCAGGATGATTTCAAGCTTCGCCAGGATGGCAACAGTTGCAATCGCACCGCCCAAAGCAAGAGAACCGGTATCTCCCATGAACACTTTCGCTGGATGGGCGTTAAAGACAAGGAATCCAAGAACTGCGCCTACAACCGCAACGGAAAAAATCGACAGCTCATATTGCGATTGGTTCCAGGCCAGGACAGCAAATGCGCCAAATGCGATTGCTGCTGTACCGGAAACCAGCCCGTCAAGCCCGTCCGTCAGGTTAACAGCATTTGAAAAGCCGACCATCCAAAAAATGATGAACAGTGCATATCCCCACCCGAGATCGAAGGAAAGATTGGTTAAAGGGATGCTGACTACTGTTGAAAAATCACTTTGGTTGAATATGAAGAAAAATATGACGGAAATAATGATTTGGCCAAGCAATTTTTGCTTGGACGTCAAACCAAGATTACGTTTCATGACGACCTTGATAAAATCATCCATGAAACCGAGGAGCCCGAATCCCAGAGTGACAAATAGCAAGAGGTAGGTTTCCACAGATGGCTGTGAGAACTTCCCAGTCATAACAAGTGTCGTGATCGAAATCGAAATTAAAATCATGACACCGCCCATTGTCGGTGTTCCTGTCTTTTTCTGGTGTGATTTCGGTCCTTCCTCTCTGATGCTCTGGCCGAATTTAAGCCTTCTCAGGAAAGGAATGAATACTGGCGATAGCAGGACCGTTATTAGAAAACCCATCAAGATTGTGAAAAAGATAACTTGCTCCAGCATTTTATTCCTCACCTGCCTTACTCTGATTGCTGCCGTATCCATTGATCTTTTCGGCCATCACAGCTATATCATATGTTTCATCCGCTTCATTAAGAAGTCCTTTGTCAGGGAAAATGAATTTCGTTCTTTCCCTGGTTTCTTCGTGTTGTGATAAATAGTTATAATATGAATTCATGATTTCCTCTAAGCCTTTCAAATTATCTTGTGTATAAAAAATCGGGAAGTGATTTGGAGCATATGCCGGCACTTTTACTCCCTCAGGCCATAGCGCTGCCACGGCACCGTTCGAAATTGCTTCCTGCAGTGTTCCGGATTGTTCTGATACCGGAACAAACAGTCCCTTTGGCTGTTCAGCCTCCGCCAGGCTGCTTACAGTGTGAAAGCGGATCATATCCTCTTTAATTCCAGTCGCCTTGGAAAACAGTCTCGAAACTTCCTGGTATGTCAGCATATTACCTCTCCTCTATCGCCTCACGCGCTACAATCCTGTCATCAAATTCAAACGTTCTGTCTCCTATTTGCTGATACGTTTCATGTCCCTTACCCGCAATCAGGATTACATCTCCAGCACCGGCATTTTTTATGGCATGGTGGATCGCTTCTTTTCTGTCGATGATCGAAGTATAAACTTCTCCCTTGACTCCTTCTTCCATATCCTTGATGATTTCCTCCGGATCCTCGCTGCGGGGGTTATCAGAGGTGAAAATGGCATCTGTTGAATACTCACAGGCGATTTTCGCCATGAGCGGCCGTTTCGTGCGGTCGCGATCACCGCCGCAGCCAACTACACAATAAATCTTCTTTTGAGCAAACTGCTGCACGGTCTTGAGGACATTTTCCAGACTGTCCGGAGTGTGGGCATAGTCTACAATGACAGAGAAATCCTGTCCTGCATCAACTACTTCGAACCTTCCGGAAACTCCTTTGACACTTTCAACAGAGTCAATGATGACCTCAAGGGAAATTCCGGATACAAGAGCAGCGCCAATACTTGCAAGAACATTGTAGATGCTGAATTTGCCGATCAGCTGAATGTTCACTTTTCTTACACCAAATGGACTGACTAAATCAAATGATGTGCCGCTGGCAGTCATTGAGATATTGGTTGCCTGCAGATCCGCATGATTATCAATACCATAGGTCAATAAATGGGCAGTGGTCAGCATCGCGAATTCCTCACTTGCCGGATCATCTGCATTCAAGACCGCGAATTTCGGGTTTTCATGGTTAAAAGCATTGCCAAGCTGCGAAAACAGCAGGCCTTTTGCCTTCTTATATTCATCCATGGTCTTATGGTAATCGAGATGGTCCTGGGTCAAATTCGTAAACACAGCAACATTATAATCTGTACCATGGACACGGCCGTATACGAGTGCGTGTGAGGATACCTCCATCACAGCGGTATCGACTTGTTCGTCTACCATTTTCTTGAACGTCTTCTGAAGTGTCAGACTTTCTGGCGTGGTGTTCTTCACTTCAAAGGTCTGTTCGCCGATTTTTGTATACATCGTGCCGATTAAACCGGTTATTTGCCCGGCATCCTTAAAAATCTTTTCAATAATATGGCTCGTTGTCGTTTTTCCGTTCGTCCCTGTAATCCCAACCATATGCAGCTTCTGGCTCGGCTGACCGTAAAAAGCATCGGCAAGCACTGCCATCGCCCTCATCGTGTCCTTTACAACAATCACCGGTACATTGACAGGAAGCTCACGCTCAGCAAGAACAGCTGCAGCTCCATTTTTCACAGCCGCGGCTGCAAAATCATGGCCATCAACTGTATAGCCTTTTATGCAAATGAATAAACTTCCAGGCGTCACTCGGCGGTTATCATTTTCAATCGAAGTAATTTCGGGATTTTCTCCCTTGTAATCCACGAACGGGTGCAAATAACCGATCAATTCGTGTAATTTCATAAATATCAAATCCTCTCAAACAACATGGCGACTCCTATTTTACATGATTAGGCTAAAATTAGCCATTGTTGAGGTGAAAAGTACAAGCCCTTTTTATTGAACGCTCTTCACACCAAAAGGGAAGAAAATGTATCTGGTTTTTTAGAATATTTTGTTTATCCGATCTAGGAACATCACCTGAAAGCTTCCCGAGAGCAGTACTTCTTTCTATCCTCTCTTGAAAAAGCAAATAAGCCAAAAACAGGAAGGGTGGTCTGCAATTTTTAGCAAGGAGGTTCCTTACAGCAGGATACTGAGCAGAATGCAAATCTAGGAGTTTGAAGATGTTCTGCATACAAAAGCAGCGGCGGATCTCGATCCTGCCGCCGCCTGCTAGCGTCTATTCCCTAAATCAACGGATTCAGGTCAATCATTCATATATACCCTTATCGTGGACCCTTCCTTGATTTTCACTCCTGGAGAAGGGAGCTGTTTGACTACCTTTTCCCCATCCCCTGCGATATCAAGTTTCAAATTGATCAACTGCTGCCTCAGTTCGGTCTTGGATAAGCCGATCAGGTCAGGAACTTCCACCATAGGTGTATCCAGCCATGTGAGTTCTTTCTCGATCTGTTCCTTCCTCGGTGGTACCTCCATCGCTCTCAGGCTGTCTTCCATGATATCCCCGACAATCGGAGCGGCAACAACTCCGCCGAACTGGACAGTCCCCTTTGGATTGTCAACGGCGACATAAATCACAATTTGCGGATCGTCCGCAGGCGCAAATCCTATGAAGGAAACGATATGGTTATTTTCAAGGTAACGTCCATCTTTTGCTTTCTGCGCTGTTCCTGTCTTGCCGCCAACCCTGTAAGAGTCTACATAGGCGTTTTTGCCCGAACCCTTGGCAACGACACTTTCAAGCGCATGCCTGATTTCCTTCGACGTTTCTTCCGAAATGACTCTTCTTTTTGCCTGCGGTGTCTTTTTCATGACGACCTCCCCAGTAATTGGGTCAATCAATTCTTTGGCAATATACGGTGTATAAAGTATACCGCCATTAACCGCGGCTGAAACTGCAGCAACCTGCTGAATCGGTGTCACAGACACACCCTGACCGAACGCCGTTGTTGCCTGTTCAATCGGTCCGACTCTATCCAGGTTAAAAAGAATCCCCTTCCCCTCTCCCTGGAGATCGATTCCTGTTTTCTCACCAAACCCAAAATCCTTAACATATTTGAACAGTTTTTCCTTCCCCAGCCTGTCACCTAGCTCGACGAATCCTGGGTTGCATGAATTCTCAACAACTTCAAGGAAGGATTGGCTTCCGTGGCCACCCTTTTTCCAGCAGCGAATCCTTGCGCCTGCCACCTCGACGGAACCAGAATCATGGAAGTGATCCTTTTCCAGGTCGACCTTTCCTTCCTGGAGAGCAGCCGCGAGGGTCACGATCTTGAATGTCGACCCAGGTTCATAGGTACTCCAAATCGGCAAGTTCCTGTTATAGACTTCAGGCGCGACATTGCGGAAATTCGCAGGATCAAAATCCGGTCTGCTGGACATCGCAAGGATTTCCCCGTTTTTAGGGTTCATCGCAATCGCAATGATTCCATCCGGATTGTATTTAGCCTGGGCGATATCCAATTCCCTCTCAACAATTGTCTGGACCCGGCTGTCGATCGTCAGCTTCAGGTCAAGCCCGTCCACCGGCGGCTCGTAATCATCAGCCATATTGTGCATCCGCTGCTGTTTTGCATCTGCATAGAACTGCACAGATCCCTTTTTCCCTTTTAACTCCTTGTCATAGTAGAGTTCCAGCCCCATCAACCCCTGGTTATCTACCCCCGCAAAACCAAGCACATGGGACAGGTAGCTTCCATATGGGTAATGACGTTTGGAATCATCACCTATATACACGCCTTTTATATCTAGTGCCCTGATTTCTTTTGCTTTTTCGTGCGATATTTTCCTGCCCTCTGGTATTCTCTCGATCATGGCTTTTTTTGTGATATGCTGGTAGGCCTTTTCCTTCGGCATATCCAGCACCTTCGCCAATATTTCCGCAGCCGCCTCAGGATCCTTCACCTGGCGAGGTACCACATACACAGTCGGGGCACTGATATTCGTTGCAAGCGCCACACCATTCCTGTCCGTGATTTCCCCGCGTTGAGGTTCGAACGGAACATTCCTGCTCCAGGAGTCCTTAGCCTTACCTGTCAAAAAATCACCAAGCATGAACTGTACATAGCCAAGCCGGACATCTATGATGAAAAACACCAAAATCCCGATCAGCAGAACGAGAGCCAGCCTTTTTCTGACCGTCACATTTGATACACGCATATATTGAACGAACCTCCCCTTTAATTGTTCCAATGAAAACCATGACACTCGTTCAAATATATGCTTGTACGATTTTGAATATAACAAGAAGTCGAGACAAGCTTGCGCGGATGCGGCATCAGGAGGTGCTTTGAATGGATTTTGAGATAGAAGGCGGGGGTTGGGCTTAACCTGCGTAACTTCAGACAACTTTGTTGCTTACCGTTGAAAAGCTGTCCGAACCTGAGGCTACTTCGGACAACTTTCGGGCTTACCGGCGAAAAGCTGGCCGAACTCGAGGCTACTTCGGACAACTTTTGTGCCTACCGTTGAAAAGCTGTCCGAACTAGAGGCTACTTCAGACAACTTTTGTGCTTACNNGCGAAAAGCTGTCCGAACCTGAGGCTACTTCNGACAACTTTTGTGCTTACGTGCGAAAAGCTGNCCGAACCTGAGGCTACTTCGGACAGCTTTCGTGCTTACCGGCGTAAAGCTGTCCGAACCTGAGGCTACTTCTGACAACTTTTGTGCTTACGTGCGTAAAGCTGTCCGAACCTGAGGCTACTTCGGACAGCTTTCGCGCTTACCGGCGTAAAGCTGTCCGAACCTGAGGCTACTTCGGACAACTTTTGCGCTTACCGGCGTAAAGCTGTCTGAACCTGGCGTAACTTCGGACTACTTACTTACTTGCCGGCGAAAAGCTGGTCGAACCTGAACCTGCACCTACTTCGGTCGATTATTTTTACAAAAAAAACAGAGGAAGGGCTCAGCCGCCAACTTCCTCTGTTTCTTCGCTATCTTCTTCTTTTTTCAGGGAGTTCTCGAATTGCTGGAGCGGTGTTTCGAGCTCGACAATGAGGTTTTCACCTTCATTGATTGGCAAGCCTGGTTTCATGCTCTGTTTTGTCACGTATCCACTTCCGGCTTTATTCAGCTTAATCCCTGTTATCTGGGTAAGCTTCATGACATCCCTTAGCGACCATTCTGTCAGGTCAGGATATGTCATCACCCCGGATGCTTTTAGGAGGATCTTTTCCCCTTCAAGGGCGACAATGTCCCCTTTTGGCAATTGCTCCTGTACTTGATTTCCGTCACCAATCACTACGGTCTCAAACCCCTTGGAGTCAAGCAGCTTCTTCGCTTCACCCGGTTCCATTCCTGTAACATCGGGAACTGGGCTTGAATATGCCTTGTCCATGGACGCCGGCTTGATATTCAAGTACTGCAGGCTGCTCTGCATAACAGGCTTAAAGATCATGGAAGTCGGGATTGAGCCTTTGAAATAATGGTCGATTTCCGGCTGCTGGACTGCAACATAGACAATCAGCTTAGGATCGTCCTTTGGAGCCATCCCCAGGAATGAAAACAGGTAATCACTTGCGCCGCCCAGATACTTCCCATTTTCGGTAAGATTGGCGGTTCCGGTTTTTCCGGCAACCTCATATCCATCGATTGCATAGGACTTTCCTGTACCATGTTCACCTGTTATAACAGTACCCAATACTTCTCTTACTTCCTTCGCTGTCGCAGCGGAGATAGGCTGGCCAACAGATTTGGGCTCATCTTTTTTGATGACCTCTCCTGTATTTGGATCAACAATCTTGTCGATCACCCGCGGCTTCATCATCTTCCCATCATTCGCTACTGCGGTTGCAGCCTGGATTAGTTGAATAGGTGTAAACGTCGAACCCTGGCCATAAGCGACTGTTACTTTTTCAACCGGCCATTTATACTGAATTTTACCAACTGCTTCATTTGGGAGGTCAATGCCAGTCGGCTGATCAAAACCAAATTCAGTCAAGTATTCCCGGAATTTATCCGTGCCGATTTTTTCATTAACAAGCTTTGCAACGGCAACATTTGAAGATCGTTGTATGCCTTCGAGATAAGAAATCGCTCCCCACCCCTGCCGGTTGTTATGATCTCCAATCGCCACCGAGTTCTCAGTAACTTTATAGGAACCCGATTTATAGCGTTCATTCGGATTCCACTTCTTCTCTTGAATCGCCGCCGCAAGAGTAAAAATCTTCATTGTCGATCCTGGCTCAATCGGAGTTTCAACAATCTCGTTATGCCAGCTCTTATCCAACCCTTCCCTGGTTGTCGGGTGGAAGCTTGGCCGCTGCGCCATCGCGAGAATGTCACCAGATTTCGGGTCTGCAACCACCACCAGGATTTTCTTCGGCTTATATTCTTTATCAACCCGATCGACAGCATCTTCAACAAACGTCTGGATTTTTTTGTCAATCGTCAAATAAATATCATGGCCATCTTTTGCCGGGGTCACTTTCTCTTTATCATCCGGAAGCAGGAACCCCCACAAATCACTTTTGAAGCTGATGGACCCATTTTCACCAGTCAATTCATCATTCCAGGTTTTTTCGATGCCGAGTTTTCCTTTAGTCACCGTCTTTTTATCATCTGTTTCTTCCTTTTCGACAAAGCCGACTAAATGCGATGAAAACATCCCATTTGGGTAAAATCTCTTTGAATCTCTTAAAAAAGTAATTCCAGGAAGCTTCTCCTCTTCGATTTCCCGCTTCGTCTGGTGGGAAATATCCCGTCCAGCCTTGCCGAATTCAACCTGCCATGCTTTTTCTTTTGTCAGTCTTTTGTATATGTCTGACTCACTCATATCAATATATTTCGCCAGCACAGCAGCTGTTTTTGCAGGATCGTTCACATGTTTCGGCTTCTTTTTATTCGTTGTCACCGATTTATCAAGGATGGCGACCATGGTATAGGAAGTGGTATCCTCTGCAACCACTTCACCTTTGCGGTCAAAAATCGTCCCTCTCACCGCTTCGATTGTCTTTTCATTCGAGTATTTTTGCTGAGCTCTTGCTGCCAGTGCCTGTCCATGAACTTCACCTGTGACCTGGATGGAGACAAACCTGAAAATCAAGATAAAAAAGAGCAGGCTGAATATTACGAATAATACCGCTGCTCCTGCATTCATATTTGGCTGTTTCTTGATCATTAGTTTTCCACACCTTTAACATTGTTTTCATTCAATGTTAGGCCAAGTTTTTCTGTCACTTGTTTGATTCTTTCATAGGTACTTAATTCGCTAATCTGGACTTCAAGGTCACTATTTGTCTTTTGCTGCTCCTGAATATCGCCTTCAATAATCTGGATTTCTTTGTTGACTTCATAAATGGCTGCCTGTTTTGATACCATGAATGTTGCACCGAAGCAGACAATTGCTCCGAAGACGAACATCAGGAATTTTTCACCGGGCGTTAAAATCGAATTTCGTCTCGCAGGTGCTTTCGCCGGTGCTTGTGCTGGTGCCTGGACTGTACGATGCTGCTGTTCCTGCTGCAATTTTGTAGCCAGATTGCTCATCATTTTCCCTCCTGAAATTTTTATATTTTTATTACTTTTTTACTTTTTCAGCGATCCGCAATTTTGCCGATCTTGCCCGGTTGTTGAACTCGAGCTCTTCCTCGGACGGAAGGATTGGTTTTCTTGTAATCAATTTCAATTTAGGCTGGAATTCCTCAGGGATGATTGGCAGCCCGTGCGGGAGCGGTGGTGTTTCACTCGCTTTTTTCAAGGTCACCTTACAGATCCTGTCTTCGAGTGAGTGGAAGGTAATCACACTGATCCTTCCTCCTATGGATAGAAGCTCGATGGCCTGCTCCAGTGACTTTTCAAATACGCCAAGTTCATCATTGACCGCGATCCTGACTGCCTGGAAAATTCTTTTGGCGGGATGTCCGCCTTTTCTCCTTGCAGGTGCGGGAATTGTATCCTTGATCAACTCGACAAGTTCACCGGTGGTTTCAATGTGCTTGTTTTCCCTTGCAGCCTCAATCTTGCGGGCAATCTGCTTTGAGAACTTCTCTTCTCCGTATTGGAAAAAGATTTTGACCAATTTTTCATATGGCCATTCGTTAATGACATCATAAGCGGACAATGCTGCATCCTGATCCATCCGCATATCAAGCGGAGCGTCGTGGTGATAGCTGAAGCCGCGTTCCGGAGTATCTAACTGAGGTGAGGAAACTCCCAAATCGTAAAGAATTCCGTCCACTTCTGTTACACCCAATTTTTCAAGCTCTTCCTGCAAGTAAAGGAAATTGCTCTTAATGATTGTCAGCCTGTCGCCATAGGCAGCAAGCTTTTCTTTCGCATTCGCAATCGCGACATCGTCCTGGTCGAAAGCGTACAGCTTTCCGTTTTCCGAAAGCCTGGACAAAATTAATTCACTGTGGCCTGCGCCACCGAGAGTGCAATCCACGTATGTACCGTCAGGCTTGATTTTGAGCCCGTCTACTGTTTCTTCCAGTAAAACTGTTGTATGTTTGAACATCATGATCCACCTTTCCAATCGAGGAGCAGGTAATATTATATCAGAATAATGTTACCCTTAAATATCAAATCCAATCATATTTTCCGCAATTTCAGCAAAAGATTCCTCAGATTCTGCGAAATATTCTTCCCAGATGGCTTTGCTCCAAATTTCAATTCGATTGGAAACACCTAAAATCACACATTCTTTCTCAAGCTTGGCGTATTGCATCAGCGGGGAAGGGATATTGACTCTCCCCTGTTTGTCAATTTCACTCTCGGTAGCACCCGAAAAGAAAAAACGGGTAAATGCACGTGCATCTTTTTTAGTCAGCGGAAGTCCTTTTAGCTTTTCTTCAATCACTGACCATTCAGAAACTGGGTAGCCAAATAAACACTGGTCAAGCCCACGGGTAAGAATGAACATTTCTCCCAGGTTTTCACGGACCTTGGCAGGGATGATCAATCGGCCTTTGCTATCAACATTATGATGGTATTCACCCATGAACATGCCACTACCCCCACTTTCTAAATACAATGTACCACATTCCCCCACTTTTCACCACCATATTTTAAATATTCTCCCCACCACCCTAAATTCCTTCGTCAATTCATACTTTTTTTGTTTTTTTCACTTCCAGTTACTGGACATGCATTAATTAATTGCAGTGAAATTCATGCTGATTGCACAGTCAAGGCCGATTATTGCGCGATGACTTCTATTAATTGCATACTCATCAACATTAATTGCACCAGCCCCTGCGAAAATCGCACATTCTTCCGCATTTTAAGAAATCAACCAGGAATAAAAATAAGCCCCATCCAAAAAGGATGGAGCTGCATCTTACAATTTTATGATTTTATGGGTACCGTCGAAGCTATACTGCAATTTCAATAATTCCGGAACGAGATCCAAACCGTATTTATTCAGGTAATAGAAAGGATTCCATACCCTTTCCTGCGGTGCACCGCCTGGTCTGAGTGCATTCTCCACTCTCGAGAATTTTCGCAGGATATGATCATTCTTGCGGCAGATCGCCTCAACAATTTTATCCTCCATGAATTTGATCTGATTCAGCAGGATGGATTCATTCTTCTGCAGCATCGGCAATAATACCGGATCAATTCCATTGGATTTTTCACGGATGACTTGATATTGATCTGCCAGCATCCCTTTAACCTGACCGAATAATTCTTCTACTTCGCGATCCTTCAATGAATCGATGAATTTTAACTCATGTCCGCTTGTGCCTGAAATGAGGACTTCTTTCAAATCCAGTTTCAATTCATCCAGGTCGGATTCAATCGACCCTTCCAGGAAGGTGATGTTCAATCTCGGAACGAGCGGAGGCATCTGGACACCGAAATGTTCGAAGACAAGTTTCAGCTCAGCCCAGTAGGCAATCTCACCAGGGCCGCCAATGAAGGCAAGCGTCGGGAAAAGCCATTCCTGCATTAATGGACGGGTCACGACATTATTGCTGAGTTTTTCCGGGAATTCATTCGCAATCTCCAACAGTTCATCATATGTGAAGCTGACTTCGCCATTTTTACCTGCAAACCCTCCACTTTGTGGGTCGAATTGGAGCAGGATCCGTTCATTTACATGTTCATCATAAAAGAACAGGTTGGCTGTATTTTCATTGATATCAATCATATTTGAAAAGCCTGCCGCTTTGGTCTTTTCCTGCTGGCCTAGGACTGCGGAAGTGATTTCACGGTGGTTTTTGATTTGATCGATAAAATATTCTTTTTCCAGCTTGCGCAGGTCTTTATTACCTGAATCAACAATCAGCAAGCCTGAATCCTTGAAAAGCTCCATGATGATCGTAGCGAAAAAGTCCACGAAGGATTCTGCCTTCTTCAATGATTCAAGGGCAAAGGATAATATATCTTTTGTGTATTTTGTTTCGCCGTAGGTTTCAATGATTTCCTCAACCCAGGAATAACACAGGTCACGGTTGATACAAACTTCGGAAATCATCTTTTTCTCGAGATTCTTTTCGGGATAAACCCATTTCTCCTGCCTGTTGCCCTTCATGACGTATACATGATTGACTTCCTGGTAGTCGTGATCTTCGCCTGCAATCCAGAAAACCGGGACGACCGGTACACCAAGCTCCTGCTCTTTTTGTTCTGCAAGCTTGATAATCGATATCACTTTATGAATCGTATACAGCGGCCCTGTAAGGATACCAGCCTGCTGGCCTCCAATGACGGCAACGCTGTTTTCTTTCCTGAGTTTCTCGATATTTTCGGCAATTCGGTCGGATTCTGCATATCTGGACATGAATGACTGAATATGATCTGCAAGTTCATGTCTCATGAAACTTCTATTTTTCAATTCATCCAGGCGATGAACATATGAATGATTATCTGTAAAATTATAATGAAAGAAGCGCTGAAGTTCAGGGCTTCCAGCAAGGTAATCTGTCGCAAACCGGTTCGCAGCCGGAAGAGAGAGATTCAACATCTCCATTAACTTGTACTTCCTTTCTCGTTAACAATTTTTACTGTAATGAGTATAGCATTGTTTGAAATGAAAAGAAAAAAACTTTGCCTTTCGAAATTTCTAAAATCAAGGTTTTTTTTAGATTAGGAGGAACCGAACCATCAGCCGGGATTAGTCAGCATGCTATGCAGATGGTTTCTGCTCTCCATTTTGGCATGAAGAAATCAAAAAAATGCTGGACCTCCGCAAAGCCGGGTCCAACATCGGGTCAAGCAAACAGGAACATTAACCGCTTATACAATCCGAATAGCACAAGAATGATATAGGCCGAACTGAAAAGCAGAAAATTAAATCGCCAAAAACCCTTGAAAACTTTAGGCAGGACGATTTCTTCTTTATAATGCCAATGAATCCAGACGAAAATTGCCGCCAAGCCGAACAAAATGATCAGAATAAGCCACAAAAAGGATTTTCCCCATATGGTAAGAATCAAAAAATGGACAGACAAGACAAGCAAAAAAGTGCTGAAGTCAATGGCCAGATTGACGGAACGACGGTGGTTCCCTGTGATTTGTTTTGTGATGATGAACACAGCCAGGTACCCGATTATCGGTACTGTGATCAATGCGGCAACAAGTGCGGAGAAGAATCCAGGCATCATGCTCCCTCCCTTTCTTGCTCCTTCCCCTTGATGCAATGATAATAGTTATGTATTAATGGAGCTTTGATATTTTTGCTTATTGATAATTCGAGCAAGTAGCCAAGGATGGCATCAATTTCTGTTTGTCTGCCATTTTCAACATCCTTATACATGGACGAATGGTTATTTGCCGTTTTTTCGCATACCGACATCAGGTTCTGAAGGTACTCTTCGTGATGTTCCAGCCCAAGGACAAGGGCACACTCCTCAAACATCTGCTTGAAAATTTCAAAGTAGAATGAATTAGTTATCAGCTCACCATTCCTGACTTTCAGGACCGCAGTCAATGGGTTGATCACAGCATTGACTACCAGCTTCTTGATAAGCATTTCTTTATAGTCTGGTTCAAGAAGAACTGGAAAATCGGCAGGCACCACCGACGATATTTCTTGAAGAAGATTGGCATCCCCCCGGAATACTGCCGTTCTGGTGACTCCGATGCCATTATGATGAACGGTGTAATCATTTGCTCTTACTGCTCCGTGTTCGACCGATCCCACAAATACATCAGGCGCTGAAATCTCCGAAAGCAACTTAATATGTCCGTAGCCGTTTTGAAGGAAAAGGACGCTGCTTCTTGCATTCGCCTTTAGCACAGCCATTAGCCCAGGGAGCTGATATTGCTTCAGTGCTACAATCGCAAGTTCTTCATTGCCTTTCCAATCCTGTACAGGAGCAGCCGAAACTTTAAGCGGCGGCTGTGCTATGCCGCCATTTATAAGATGCAGTCCATTTTTTTTGATCAGGTCTGCTTGCTCCTTTGTCCTTGTATAGATACAAACATCGTTCTTTTTACTCATGTAATAGGAGAATAATAAACCTAATGAACCGCCGCCAATTACCGCTATCTTCATAAAAACCCCTCATTGAAGGAAACATCGCAGCAACAGCTTGCGAATCTCCTGAAAATCTATCACTTGTTATTGAGCAATAAAAGATCTTAAGTCATATTTTAGCAGAAACATTTGCTGCTTAGGAAGAAAGGATTAAGGATTTTTCATTTAATTTGATAGATGCCAACAAAATGAAACGGAGACCCTCTAGGATCTCCGTTTCATTTTGTTAGACAGGATAGACAGGATGTTTCCTGACGCTGAACTCCATGTCCTTTGTTTCATATAATTTGAAGCGATCGATCAGCGCGTTCCTCAAATCGTTCGCAGCGACGATATCGTCCACGATCAGTTCGGAAGCAAGCTTATAGATGTCAATGCTCTCTTTGTATTCCTGGTGCTTTTCCTGGACAAAAGCGATTTTTTCTTTCGGGTCTTGTATTTGATTGATTTTATTCGAATATACCGCGTTCACTGCTGCTTCAGGGCCCATGACCGCAATTTGCGCAGTCGGCAGCGCGATACAGCAATCCGGTTCGAATGCTGGCCCAGCCATCGCATACAAGCCTGCACCGTATGCTTTTCGGACAACTACAGAAATTTTTGGTACTGTAGCCGAACTCATCGCCGCAATCAGCTTCGCACCGTGGCGGATGATTCCCGCTCTTTCAACCTTTGTTCCAATCATGAAGCCTGGCACATCGGCAAGGAACAGCAATGGAATATGGAAGGCATCGCATAGTGTAATGAATTTTGCTGCCTTATCGGCCGAATCAACGAATAAAACTCCACCTTTCACCTTTGGCTGGTTCGCAATGATTCCTACTGCACGTCCGTCGATGCGGGCAAGGCCGGTTATGATTTCAGGGGCGAACAGCTTTTTGATTTCGAAGAAACTGCCCTCATCGATCAACGCCTCGATTCCTTCATACATGTCGAAAGGAGCATTCTGATTCAAAGGGACAATCTCTTCAAGGCTTCTTCCTGCCTTTGGAGCCACTCCTTCAACCAATTCTGTTTTGGATTGGAAGTTTGCAGGGAAGTAACTCAAATATCGCTTCGCCGCTTCAATGGCTTCCTGCTCACTGTAGACAAGCATATCGCCTACTCCGCTCACAGAGCAGTGCATGCGGGCGCCGCCCATTTCTTCCAATGTGACCTTTTCGCCAATGACTTTTTCCGCCATCCTTGGAGAACCAAGATACATCGAAGCATTCTGGTCGACCATGATCACGATGTCACAGAACGCAGGAATATAGGCGCCGCCAGCTGCTGATGGCCCGAATAGAAGGCAGATTTGCGGGATCACACCGGACAATTTCACCTGATTATAAAAAATCTTTCCTGCTCCCCTTCTATTCGGGAACATATCTAGCTGATCAGTAATACGGGCTCCTGCCGAGTCGACAAGATACAATAAAGGCACGTTCAGCTTTTCTGCAGTTTCCTGGATCCTGATGATTTTCTCAACCGTCCTGGCACCCCATGAACCTGCTTTTACTGTTGAATCATTCGCCATGACACAGACAGTCTGACCGCCGATCTTGCCAATAGCAGTCACGACTCCATCCGCAGGAAGATCGCCAGCCTGGAAATTGGCGAATTTGCCATCCTCCTCATAAACTCCTTCATCAAATAATAGATTCAGGCGATCTCTTACAAACATCTTATTTTGCTCAGCCAGCTTGTCATGGTATTTCTGATGGCCGCCAGCTTCAATTTGCTGGACTTTCTCCTGTAATGTATCCGTTAAAGTCTTTGCAGTCGTCATTGTTCCCCTCCTAAACCTTATGTGATGGAGCTTTCTCACTCCATAAGTCCATTTGAACGTTATTTGCCCCCGTTTGAAGCCTTATCCCTTCTTCATAAGGGGGCCTTAATTCCATCGTTAACAATCCAATTATTCCATTACAAGCAAGACATCGCCTTCATTGACAAAATCGCCGATGTTCACCTTGACTTCTGCCACTGTACCTGCAGCCTGGCTTTCAACAGGAATTTCCATTTTCATTGATTCGAGCATCAATACTTCCTGGCCTTCCGCAACAGAATCACCCGCTGTCACCATTACATTCAATACTGTACCTGCCATCGTTGCTGTAATTTCTTTCATAATCCATTTCCTCCTCTATTTAGATGCCAATTTTCTTTCTGTTAAGTATGCTGTTGTGTATTCTCCTGATTTAAAGCCTTCTTCACCTAAGATTTCCACAAACAATGGAGCGTTCGATTTAATTCCTTCGAGCTTCATTTTTGCAAAAAATTCCTGGGCAATCTGGATCGCTTCTTCGCGGGTCGCTCCCGCAGCGATGCATTTCGCCACCATTGGATCATAATAAGGTGTTACTGTCGAACCTGATTCATAACCGGCATCGACTCGAACTCCTTCGCGATCCTCCCATGAAAACTCAGTGATTTTACCTGGTGATGGCAAGAACCTGACTGGGTCTTCCGCATAAAGACGAAATTCAATCGCTGACCCATTCTTCTCGATTTCATCCTGCAGCAGAGGCAATTTTTCCCCTCGAGCAACGAGGATTTGCCACTTCACAAGGTCGAGGCCGGTTATTGTTTCGGTAACCGGATGCTCTACCTGCAATCTTGTATTCATTTCGAGGAAGTAGAAATTCTCATTTTCATCTACAATGAATTCAACCGTGCCGGCGTTCACATAATCCACGGCCCTGGCAGCTGTCACTGCTGTTTCATACATCTTTTGCCGCGTTTCTTCCCGTAAGAATGGTGAAGGTGCCTCTTCAATCACTTTTTGGTGACGGCGCTGGATGGAGCAATCACGTTCGAACATATGTACATGATTGCCGTGGCTGTCGCCAAAAATCTGCACCTCAACATGGCGGGCATTCTTGATGTATTTTTCAATGAATACTTCATCTGAGCCAAAGTATGCCTTGGCCCTGCCTTTAGTAGACTCGTAATTCTTAGCGAGCGCTTGCTCATTTTCACAGAGCACCATGCCGATCCCGCCTCCGCCGCCGCTTGCCTTCAGCATGACAGGGTAGCCAATTCCTTCTGCAAGTGCGACAGCGTCCTCAAGCGTTTTCACTCCCTGGTCACTGCCGGGCACTACCGGTACACCAGCAGCTTCCATCGTAGATCTGGCGACGATTTTATCGCCCATTTTTTCAATCGTATCAGGAGCAGGACCGATGAAGGTCAAACCTGCCTCTTTCACTTTTCGGGCAAACTCTGCGTTTTCCGATAAAAAGCCATAACCAGGATGGATGCCATCCACTTTTTCTTCTTTTGCAATCCTCAAAATTTCATCTGAATTGAGATAAGACTTCTGAACAGGCGGCTCACCAATCCGGAAAGCGCTATCAGCTTCTTTAACAAATGGCAGCTCCTGATCAGCATCAGAATAGACAGCCACTGTTTTCACCCCAAGCTCACGGCAAGTACGGATTATGCGAAGCGCTATTTCCCCTCTGTTTGCAATCAATATTTTTTGCACGCTTTTTCCCCTTTCCCGTAAAAAAATACGCTCACTATATAAAATTCTACAATATTCTGTGTTTTTCCTGCAAAAATTGGAACCGCTTTCTAAAATTCAAATGCAGAATTTTTCATGTTTTTATAATATAATAAAAACAGAACTTAAAAAACAATAATTTCAGCTGCCTTTTTCAGAATTAGGAAAAGCGCATGTTCAATCATTGATTGGCGGCTTGATAAGGGGAGTGCATTATGGTGAAAAAAGTGGAGAAACTTAAAATCAATTATAAAACACTGGAAGAATTCAAGAAATTCAAGGAGTACGGGCACCAGGAGCTTTCAATGCTGGAGGATCTGGAAGCGAATATTGTGGAAAATGATAGTGATTCTCCGTTCTACGGCATTTATTTCGGCGACAAGCTTGTCGCACGCATGAGCCTATATCAAGTCAAGAAACAATTTGACCGCTACTTTGAACCTTCGCAGGATTATCTGGAACTTTGGAAGCTTGAAGTGCTTCCGGATTACCAGGGCAAAGGTTATGGAAAAGCGCTCGTGGAATTTGCTAAAAGTTTTGGTTTGCCAATCAAGACGAACCCTAGAGTCAAGTCCCAGGACTTCTGGGAAAAGATGGGCTTCACGCCTGTTCATTATGATGTCGAGCGGGACCGTGGGGAAAATCCACTTGTCTGGTATCCTGCCGGTGTAACTGAACAAGGGCAGTAATAATATGAAAATAGCGCCTGCCAGACATGGCAGGCGCTTCTCATTCTTTACTTTTCAACCTTCTCCAGGTTTCCTTTTCCCTCTACCTGAAAGTTCATTTTCTGCTGTTTTTCATCGCCTTTAGGGCCTACTCTTTTTTTTGCCCGGTCCATGATATCGATCAGGGCTCGATAATCTTCTTCCATCGACCGGAGCTTTGTCTCTAATTTTTCATTTTCAGCAGACAAGTAATAGATTTGCTTTTCCAGGCCGCGGATCTTTTCTTTCTGATCATCCTGACTGTTGAAAGCTCCCGCTTTTTCATAGAGGTCGTCAAGATACTGTTTTACTGCTTCAATGCTGAGAGACGATTGTTTTACCTGTTTGTCCTCGGCCGCGCTTGGCGTTTCGCTTGCTGGAGCCTGTATCTCTTCAGCAGGAGATTGTGATTTCGCCTGTTTTTTTGCTTCTTTTCGCTGTTTCTTAGCTAGTTCAATACCTGATTTATATTGCTTTCTCACATAGGAATTCCAACGGAAACCGCAGGCCGCAGCCGTTCTTGACAGCTGCTTCCCTACTTCCTCAAAAGCTTTTAATTGCGTGCCGCCTTCGCGGATATTTCGCAATACTACTTCAGCAAGCAATAAGTCTTCGTCCTGTGACCAGGCATCCTGACGGGTTAGTGGCATCAGAAAATCCCTCCTATTGTTTTTTATTCATTCTTATGCATCTAATAGGAAAGATAGACTGATATCATCCAATAGCAATCAATTATTTTTATTTTTTTTGCTCATGAATTCGTCCACCTTCTTATGATGGGCTTCTTCTCCCCATAGCACGGCACATTTTGCGGCTTCCGCTTCCATCCTTTCTCTCATTGATAATTGCTCCCATTTTTTATTCACTAACGATTTATAGGCTTCTAAAACTGTTGTCTCTTTACTCAGGCTTCCTTTCATGAATGAAAGACATGCATCGATAGGATCTTCTTTATAGATATGATCCAGGAAACCAAGTCCCATCAGTTCTTCCGCATCGTGGACCCTTGCATCCAGCAGCATCCTAAACGCAGTTTTAGGAAGCCTTTCCAGGAGGATCGTGCCCCCTCCCCATCCGGTAGTGATTGCCAGGTTCGCCTGGACGAATCCAGCTTTCATCCCCTCTTTTCCAATCCGGAAATCGCAGGCAGATGCTATTTCACATCCTCCTCCTACTGCAGAGCCATTAACGATCGCAATAGTTGGTTTTGGCAGTGTCAGCAGCTTATATAAAACTCCCGACATCCTCGAAAGCATCCCGTACGCCTGCTCCTCTGTCTTCAATTGATGGAAGGCAGTTAAATCCCCTCCGGAACAGAAGGCCTGCTCACCGGCCCCTGTGATGGCGAATATTTTAACATCCTGATCTGCAGCCATTTCGATCGCTGACTCCAGCCCTGCCATTACGTCAAAATTAATCGCATTCCTCATGCGGGGCCTGTTGATCGTAAAAAGCAGCACCCCGTCTTTTTCTTTTGAAATTATGCATGAATCCATCCTGCTCCTCCTAAAAAACTAGTCCTTTAAATTGTATCAATTTTCTGTATAAAGGAGCAAATTAAGACAAAAAAGCACAGAGATGCATCGGCATCCTGTGCTTTTTCTGAGTGAAAATTAGTCGTTTACAACTTCTTTTCCTTTGTATGTTCCGCAAGCTTTGCACACACGGTGAGCAAGTTTCATTTCACCGCAGTTAGGGCATGCTACCATACCCGGAACTTGTAATTTAAAATGAGTACGGCGTTTTCTTTTCGCAGTTTTAGACGTTCTTCTAAATGGTACAGCCATTCTTCCCACCTCCTTAAAAGGAATAAGAAAGTTTATGAAGGCCAGTCCTTTTCTGGACCTCCACGCTCTTTTTTAATTCATTAGTCAGAGGAATCCTCAGAATCCTCAAAGAATTTTGCAAGTCCGGCAAGCCGGGGATCAAGTTTTTCGGATTTCTCCTGTTCCTCGATTACTTCCCAATCCTTACCTGACTGGGGTGCGCCTTCTTGACCAGCGCTATCATCACAGAATACTTGCATCGGCACTTCGACCAGCAAGATTTCCCTGATGATGGGTTCAAGATCAATGACATCGCCTGTTACTTGATGAACTTCCTCTTCAGCTTCATAGTCGTAGCTGTTTAGCATGAAAGTTTCAATTGTTTCCACATCAATTGGATATTTTACATCAACCAGTGTCCGGGAACAAGGCAGAATCAGATGACCATCAATCCGGATATGGAATGTCACTCTCGTGGCACTGATATCCGCCCTTCCAGTTAAATGGATGGGAGATACCTCACGGATCGTCGGTTCTGTTTCCTTAATTGAGTCCATCCGAACATACTCGTCAATCAGAAAGTCCTTATTTCGATGTTTTTGTATCTGACTTATTGTCCATTTCATAGAATCACCCCAAGGCAACAAAGGTAATTATAGCCCTTCGCATAATCATTTGTCAATATTTTTTCTTTACACTATAATTTACATAAATACATTAATCTAAACTTCAAAACAATGCAATACCCATCATAACACGAAGGAGTACTAGAATGAAAGCTGTTGGTGTCGTCGTTGAATATAATCCTTTCCATAATGGCCATCTATTCCATTTACAGCAAGCTAAAGAACAGTCGGGAGCTGATATTGCCATCGCCGCCATGAGCGGGAATTTCCTTCAGCGCGGTGAACCTGCACTTGTTTCAAAGTGGGCAAGGACGAAAATGGCTCTCGATGCTGGTGTAGATATTGTATTTGAACTTCCCTACCGGTTTGCGACTCAGCATGCTGAAATCTTCGCAGAAGGAGCTGTCTCAATCCTGACTGAAGCAGGCTGTGACACATTGTGCTTCGGAAGTGAATCAGGAGATCTCGAAGCCTTCAGGCAGACGGTCAGATTCCTCGAGGCAAACAATGATCTTTTTCAGGAAAAGATCAGATTTTATGCTGCTGAAGGAAATAGCTATCCAAAGTCAATAGCACTGGCATTTCAATCACTCGCTCCTTCAGAAAGCTTCATTGATATATCAAAGCCGAATAACATTTTGGGGATGCATTATATCCAAGCTATGCTCAGGCAGGAAAGCCAGATGACGGCACAGACAATCACCAGAAAAAGCGCTGGCTACCATGATGAGCATTTTGCTTCAGCGACGATTTCCAGTGCGACCAGCATTCGCAGGGCGTTATTCGGGGCTTCAGGCGAAATGGAAGCCATCCGCCAATATGTCCCAGACTCGACATACAGACAGCTGATCAGCTATAAGGAAGAGTTTGGAGGATTCCATTCCTGGGAAAATTACTGGCCTTTCTTAAAATACAGGCTGCTGCAAAGCACCCCTGAGGAATTGAACGAGTTCTATGAGGTGGAAGAAGGTCTGGAAAATAGATTGCTTGCGGCTGCGGCAGCCGCAAACAGCTTCCAGCAATTCATGGAATCCATTAAGACCAAGCGTTATACATGGACAAGGCTGCAAAGAGTCTGTCTCCACATTTTAACCAATACAAGAAAAGATCAAATGAAAACCGCCAAATACAAAGTAGATTACCTGAGGTTATTAGGGGCTTCCGAAAAAGGGCGAGCCTACTTGAACATCAGGAAAAAGGATCTCAGCCTGCCTCTCGTGTCTAAGCTTTCAGCATTTTCACACCCTGATCTTACACTGGATACGAGAGCCGCCAGAATCTATGCGCTTAGCCAAAACGGCAGCGGCCAGGAAAAATTGCTGGCAGAAGAATTCGCCCAGCCGCCTATCATGTTAAAAAGCTAAGAAAAAATCACGCTGCCTCAGCGTGATTTTTCTTTTAGATTCTCCAGATAGGATACGGCTTCTTCAAACGTATCGACTGGAACGATTTTCATTTTTGTTTTGATATCTTTTGCAGCAATAAGTGCTTCTTCATAATTGGAGCCTTTTGCACCTTTTTCAAATGGCGCAAAGAAGATTTCAGCATCCGCCTTATCAGCTGCTACTACTTTTTGCTGGATTCCGCCGATCCTTCCAACGGTTCCATCGGTACTCATTGTCCCCGTGCCAGCTATTTCATATCCTTTTGTCAAATCTTCCTCAACCAATTGATTGTAAATCTCCAGGGAGAACATCAGCCCTGCAGACGGCCCGCCGATTTCCTCTGATTCCACGGTTACATCCGGTTCCACATCAATTTCCTTGTCATCCACAAGCTGGATTCCTACTACTGGACGATTACTTCCATCATCAAGTGCCTTCAGTGGAATCTTCACCTGATTGGACTTTCCGTTGCGCTTATAAGAAAGCTGGACGGTATCTCCCGGTTTTTTCGAACTGATATATTTAATAAATTCCTCGGATGATAAAAAGGGATTGCCGTCCACCTTGAATACAAGGTCGCCAGGCTTTAGTTTGCCATGAGCCGGCATCCCCTCCATCGTCCTTAGTACATAGACTCCTTTATAAGTATATTCCACTGGTTTCCCAGCCTTTTTATAAGCAACTTCGATCGCTGACGTCTTAGAGTTATCCATCATGTGAAGCTGGCGGATATTGTACTCTTCATCCGTTTCATCCTCGGCCCTTATATCTTCAACTGGGTAAATTTCCTGGTATTTGCTTAACTTGGCGATGAGGTAGGCATATATATTGGCTCTGCCCATCCTGACGGTTGTTAGCATGAAATCACCTTCCTCGCCATTATACCCGCCTTCTACCTCGACAATCGGTTCCAGCTCTTTTGCCATTCCGGGTTTTGTTACATAGTATGGCAGGTAAAAAAGAGCACTGATCATGATTAAAATCGCTGCCAATATAGAAATCCCTATGGACCTTTTTCTGCTCATTCTGTTTGCGGCTCCTTCCATTGACCAATGCATTGTTTGATCTTATCTATATGTTTCCTCGCTTCTTCTTCGCCAATCTCAATGATTTCTTCTATATTGGTGAATGCTTTTGAATTGAACATTTCAACTGGCGGGCGGAGCATCACATCGGAAGCAACCTCCCGATTCGCGACCAGCTCCATCTGCATGATATCGATACTTTGCATGATGACGTCAAAAATAGAGGTAACATCCTCATTGATTTTCACGCTTGAGACATCAACGGCGATGACGATATCTGCTCCCATCTCCTTGGCGACAGAAACAGGGATCCGGTCGACAACGCCTCCATCGACGAATAATCTGCCCCCAAGTTTCTCGGGCACAAAAATTCCCGGGATTGCAATACTTGCCCTTACAGCTTCAGCCACAGGGCCTTCCTTGAATACCACCTTTTCCCCCGACATGAGATCTGTTGCAACAATTCCAATCGGAATATCCAGCTCCTCAATCATTTTGCCATGAGTAAAGATCCTGATGAGTTCCTTCACTCTTTTCCCAGCGATAAACCCCATCTTTGGCACTGTGAAATCGAGATAGTATTTCCGTTTGAATACACGGGAAAGTTTATAGAGCCGTTCAACATCGAGTCCTGCTCCGTAGAATGATGCCACAAGCGCCCCCATGCTGCTGCCGGCTATCAAATCAATGGGAATGTCTTCATCCCGAAGAACTTTTATAACACCCAGGTGGGCAAAACCTCTTGCCCCTCCTGAACCCAGGGCTAAACCGATCTTTGGTCCTGCCAAAGCTTTTTCCTCCCTTAAAACCATGTTTTTATCGATACCTGCTAAACTTGGTCTAATTTGAAGTTCAGCGAGTATATTGATTTATATGAGGACAAGGCTGACAACTAATCATGTTCCAGTTAAAAAATATAATTAAAAACTGGCCCAGTCTCAGGGCTTTTCACTTAAGTGACCAGGTACATATAAGGGGATGGATGGAAAATTACCCCACTGGTGAGTTTCCCTCTATTTTACCACTGTTTAAAAAAGTTTCACAGCACGACCGCAGGAAGGAGAATTTTAAGTGCTAAAATCAAGATTAAAAACCCTTTTCCTTGCAGCCTCCGTCACCTTTCTGGCTGTTTCGCTCATTGCCTTTCCCCAGGAATCCTTTGACGCATCCATCAGGGGATTGAATATGTGGTGGGAAATTGTCTTCCCTTCGCTCCTTCCTTTTTTCATCGTTTCCGAAATGCTGATCGGGTTTGGTGTCGTCCGTTTTATCGGTGTCCTTCTCGAACCTTTGATGAGGCCTCTATTCAAGGTACCTGGTGTCGGCGGGTTTGTCTGGGCGATGGGAATGGCTTCGGGCTTTCCAGCAGGAGCCAAGCTGACGGCAAGGATGCGTCAGGAAGGGCAGCTGACGAAAATTGAAGCAGAAAGATTAGTTTCATTCACAAATTCATCCAATCCCCTCTTCATATTCGGTGCTGTATCAGTTGGTTTCTTTTACAATGTCCAGCTTGGGGTCATACTCGCTCTGGCTCATTATCTTGGGAATATCAGCGTAGGTTTGATTATGAGGTTCTACGGGAGGAGCGAAGAAAGCACTACTAAGGATAAGGAACGGAATTTGTCCATCAGGGATGCCTTTGCAGCGTTGCACAGAACAAGGATCAAGGACAACCGCCCGATTGGCAAACTTCTCGGTGATGCAGTGACGTCTTCCATCCAGACCCTGCTGATGATCGGCGGCTTCATCATCTTGTTTTCGGTTATCAATAAACTGTTATTCCACATTCACATTACTGGTTTCCTTGCCAAATTCCTTGAAATCATGCTCGGAATGATGGGGATGACAGACATGCTTAGCCTTCCATTTATCTCTGGCCTGTTCGAGATCACCCTGGGCAGCCAGATGACCAGCCAGGTCCAGGATGCAACTTTGATGCATCAGGCCGTCATAACAAGCTTCATACTTGCATTCAGCGGTTTTAGCGTTCAGGCACAGGTGGCAAGCATCCTCGCCCAGACAGACATCCGCTTCCAGCCTTTCTTTTTCGCCCGGATCATCCATGGATTCTTTGCTGCTTTTTATGCATTCATCCTTTGGAAACCGGTTTATGAACGCTTTTTCCAGGATGGCCAGCCATCAAATGCCCTGCCGGTAATGGAGTATCTCGCTTCAGAGGGAAGCCGCCTGGCCGACGCATACAGCCTCCTGGCGACGGCCGGGCCGCTGATTACGATCGGCAGCTTGCTCATTTACATTTGGATTCTCGGAAACCGTATCCTGCAAGAAAAATAACGGGCATCTCTGCCCGTTATTTTTTGTCTTCATTGAATTTTTTCAGCAGCGCTTCCTCTACCTCAGCAGGAACCAATTCGGAGATTTTTCCGTCATATTTCGCAACCTCTTTAACGATGCTTGAGCTCAGGAAGGAGTACTGGTTATTCGTCATGATGAAAAAGGTCTCAATTTTGTCATTCAAAACCCTGTTCATCGAAGTGATTTGCATTTCATATTCAAAATCAGAAACAGCGCGCAAACCCCTGATAATGGCATTTGCATTGACGCTCTCTGCATATTCGACAAGCAGGCCCTGGAATGAATCCACTTTTACATTCGGGATATTCTTTGTGACCTGATCGATCAGCTCAATTCTTTCTTCTACTGAAAAAAGCGGTTTCTTGGAAGAATTATTCAAAACGACCACATACAGTTCATCGAATACCTTCGCAGCTCTTGTGATGATATCCAAGTGCCCGTATGTGATCGGGTCGAAACTGCCCGGACAAACAGCAACTCTTGCCACTTATACTTCCCCCTCATCTTCATGAACGTTATAAAGAGTTATTCCGATAATACCATATTTCTCATTTCTGGTTTGGACCAGTTTCCCTATTCTTTCAGGCAGCCTGATCTCTGAAGCATGCTCACAGACAATCAAACCTTCCGTATGGATAAGTCCCTGTTGTTCAATCATTTCCAGGAGCTTGACCAGCTGTTGTTTTTTGTAAGGAGGGTCCAGGAAAATATAATCGAAAACCAGCTCTCTTTTCTGGATGGCTTTCAAGGCCCTGACAGCGTCATTACGGTAAACTTCTGCCTTATCTTCCAGATCGCAGGATTTAAGGTTCTCATTAATCACCTGAATTGCCTTTCCTTCACGATCGATAAAAATGACCTGATCCAGTCCTCTGCTGAGTGCCTCAATTCCAAGACCGCCACTGCCGGCAAATAAGTCAAGGCCCAGACCTCCTGCAAAATAAGGACCGATCATATTAAACAAGGCTTCCTTCACTTTATCAGTAGTAGGCCTTGTAGACGTCCCGGGTACCGCTTTCAGGACCCGGCCCTTCAAATCACCTGATACAACTCTCATTTCATTACTCCTCAAATATGTAAGCTTTTTACTATGTACGTATAAATTACTCCCTTATCCTACCACACATTCAAAAAATTAACCAAATGAGTGTATATCCCTTCCTATTATGGAAATAATGTTGCTTAACAACATCAATTTGAGGATGTTGTTGCCAACCGCGGAGAAGACTTACGTTTCCCCATAAGTTCTTCCTCCGGTTTCTCCTCTCCCTTTGCCTTCAGCACTCTTGCAGTGCATAGAAGGAAGCCTTGAGCCTGAATGGCTCAAGGCTTTGTTTTTGTTCACTGTTCTAAAGGAAAAAGAGTACTCCCTTCCATGAAATGGAGGGATGCCAGTGATGAATTTAGTGCGATTGTTCAAGCAGAATTCTTCCCTGCTTTTCGATAATTCCTATTTTAAAAATCGCCTTCAGCCATTCTTTCTCCAAATACCATTCTCCATTCAGCTGCTGGAAAGGTTTCTTTAGGAGCCCGAAGCTCTCGCCATCTATCGTGAACGTATTATTGTTCAAGTTGAAAGCATAGGTCCTCTCTGCGGAGGATATTTCAAGCGGCACAAGGCCTGGACCTGCTTTGGTTACGTATCCAAGCGCGTCCATCGTTTCCGCTAATGGATACAATGACCTTCCATTTTTAATGACCACATCCAGACCCGGTTTTTCAACTCCATTAACGACGACTCTCCTTGGGTCAGTAAAATATAGAGATGGCACCTCTTTATCCGTTCGGCTAATCAATGTGAAAAAGTTGGTCTCCAGCCCTTTCAGCTTAGACAAATACCCATCAAGGGTTTCCATATCCAATGCTCCGGCCAGCGAAAAATAGGAAATAAAATCGGCCAATTCTTTTGCATCAAGGTTGTTGTTCAGTTCCTCCATCAATCTTTTGCTTTTAGGATCACCAGGCTCCTGCTTTATCACCAATGAAGCCATTACATCGATAATCGAAGCTGATGCCGGCTCATCCGGCCTGAATTTTGCTGATAAAAGGGCCTCCGCCGCCAGCTGTTCGATTTCCTTTTCAGTGTGCTGGTTCCCTGCTATAAGCAGGCCATTCCCTTGCTGAGCTTCTTGGTTATTTTGCAAGATTACAGTCAAATGCTGATTCCTGCCGATTTTCTCCAGACTGTCAAACTGGTAAATGAGCTGGTCAGCCCGGGAAGAATAATAATCAATTCCGTTTTGAAGAGAACGTTTTGATAGCGGCTTTTCCTGCCAATACAACGCGGGAGCAGGATTCACGCCTTCAAATACATAGTAATGCAGAAGTTCCAACTGCTTATAGCCTCTCTGAGGAAGTCCAGCGGCCCAGGTCCCTTTTTTGAAAAACTGATCGACCACTTCAACTCTGGTATTTTTAATCTCTGTTTTCTCCAGAACAACCAGCCAATCCTTTAAGAGGATCGAACTGCCTCGCGGAGAGTCTATACTGTACTCAAAAACCAGTTTATTTGTTTTCGTCCATTCATTGCCACAAGGTTTTCCTTTATCATTGCTGCACGTTACGCCTATAGCCTTTGCCGGAAGTATGGCATGATATTTCAGTTCTGAATCCAGATTACTATATGTCTGCTCTATACTAAATCCATCAGCATCCAGTTTCACGGCAGCAACATGAGTGATTCCTTCAGGGGATCCGACGCTCACAGGCTTACTCTCTGAGAAAGTTTTCCACTGCCACAACAGTGCTGCACAAATCATGAAGAAAAATCCTGTGGTCATCAGGATCATTAGTTTTTTCATTTTCATAACTCTCCAATCTTCTCCTACTATTAAAATAGCAAAAACGAAGACTGAGAGTAAGGGGAATTTTTATATTCTCCATGAACAGAACTGCTTCAAATTCATCTCTGCAAATGGTAAAGTATGATGGAATGATAAGTTGGAAGGGGATATAAAAAGTGATTCAGCGTTTTATCGAGCTTGGAGAAGGATATTCAGATCTATACGAGTTGATGGAAACCGCCAGGGCAAACCGACATCGGTTGATGCACTTGATGGCAATCCATACAAAAATAAATGATAAAGATGTAAGTTCCCTCATTGTAGTACTTAAGCCCACAAACCCAGGGGATTTCCAGGCATTATATATCTGCAGGGAGGGCATACCCAACCCGCATACCTTAAAGAACAAGCGGTTTGACATGTTCAATGAGCTGGCTGATGAACTGGACAAGACAATCATTCAATTCGATGCCAAACCATCCACGATGTTTGCCGAAAAGGAATTATACTATCAGCATCTGATTGGCATCTTAAGACTTAACCATTACATTCCGCCGCTACAATAGCATGACATGCAAAAAAAAGGCGGGGAATTCCCCGCCTTTTTTAAAATGAATACTATATTCCCATCTTATAATCATATTCTTTTGCCTTGTCAGGGGAAGAATTTTCAAACTCCATCTTTAAGAATGGTTTATAAGAAGGCTCCACCTTTTTAACGAATGAATATGACTTGATCTTTTCCATAAGCCCCTCTGCCTCGTCGAGATTGCAATAAATCACGGCATATTTCAACTTTTTTGAGACAAAATGAACATTGCCAAATCTTCTGAGCATCTTCGCCTGTTTCAGTGAATACAGCCAGACGATGATTCCCTGCCTCTGTCCTATCATATTCTTTTCCCCTTCGGTAAACGTTTGCTTTGTACTAGTCTAGCATACAAAAACCAGTTTTTTCAATCATCAATCATTTTTTCCCATATACTAGTTTTAAGTTAAGCAAAAAGCATGGGAAAAACCCATGCTTTTCATCTTATGCGGAGCATCCACAGCTTCCACCGCTGCCGCAGCCGCCGCTACATGAGCTCTCAAAGAACGGGTTTCCGGTCGGCACCTTCACGCTGTCGGAAACGGATCGGCCGATGATTACGCTCACCTCATCCAGAAGGCTTTGTAAATCATTCTCCGCTTTCTTGAATTCGGCAACTACCTCATCCATATCGAGCTCTCTTTTAACAAGGCGAATCTTGCCCATGACTTCCTTATAATCAGGATGGTATTTTCCGAAACGCTGAACCTCTTCATAGCGTTCCTTCATATCCACAAATTCACGGACCTTCCTTTTTGTCTCCGCATTGTTTTTAACATTATATAAACATTCCCGATAATATTCGGCAATATCAGACTGTAAAATCATGCTGACCAATTGTTCAGCTTCTTCCAATAATAGTACTCTTTCTGATGTAACAGCAAGCAATGCTGAATCACCTCCGAACCTCATTTTACCATGAAACTGCCAGAAAAGCGAAAGAATCTGGTCCGAAGGCTTTTACAGTTTGGAAAAACAAAGCTCCCTTCTTGGAGAAGGAAGCTTAATCATGATTTTGAATTCATGCTCGAGAACATATGCATCATCATTGACGCCATCTGTACATTGTTGGAGAACTTCTGGACCTTATGAGGGATCGTTTTTTCGAAATGATGCAGCGAAGCAATTTGGGCTGAATGCAAATCCCTTGGATCCCTGCTCAGCTTCCTGTACCAGTGGGGCTGGGCTCGGACGAACTCAATCAATTCCTTATTTGATCGCAATTGGTCCATGACATCTTTTCGCATGCTTACGCCTCCATTCTAATCTTTCCTGAATGAAAAGGGGTGGGCTGGACCTGAGTTACTTGCCCCTGAAGATCCGCCTGATTTCCCCTGGAACTGGGAAAGCACCCCCTGGATTGCCCCAAGTGCCTGGCTGATATTGCTAATCTGTCCTTGTACCTGCGCAGGGTCCATATTCTTCACTGCTCCCATGATGGTACCGAGCCAGTCCGTTTTCTGATCCTTCTCATCATTTTTCTTGTCCTTTTTATTGTCCGATTTTGTATTCCATCGTGGATCGTCTTCACCAAGCAAGTACCAATCCTCGAACATTTCCTGCCAGGTCGTTTCACCCTTACGTACTTCCTGCGCCAGTTCCGGGTGTGCTTTGACAAATTCCTTGAACTTTTCAACAGAGGGGTGGAGTTTCTTTTTGGCCATGCCTTTCACCTCACAGTGTAACAAATGCCTATAATAGCATATGAAATCCGCCAAGAAAGGTGAAGGATAACGTTGAATAGTTCCAAAATGAAAACAAAATTGTTAAAATAGAGAACATAATAAAAGGCTTTGCTAAAATAATGATTCAGAGCAAGAATTCGAGAAACAGAGCCATTTAGAAAGAGGTATAAATATAGTGGAAAAAGATTTGCACCAACTTTTGGACGAATGCATCTCGCTATCGGGCGAACAGGAATTAGAGGCACTTAAAACGGTGCTGGCCGGAGTCAAAAATAAATTAAGCGGCAAGAACAGTACGTATATCGATGGCCTGCTGCATATGGACAGGAGACTTGATGACCAGACGTGCGAAATTGATATTCCGATTACAAGCGTGCTCGACAATACACTAGGGATCGTCCATGGCGGATTTACCGCCACTGTACTGGATACAGCGATGGGGACACTGGCGAACCGACTGCTGCCGGAAGGCTACGCAGCAGTGACATCACAGCTTAACATCCATTTCCTTGCACCGGGAATCGGCGACAAGCTCCATTGCAAGGCCTCGCTGATCCATAAAGGCCGGAGCACCGTCGTCCTTGAAGCTGACGTATTCCGGTCTGATGGCAAAAGAATAGCCCATTCTTCAGGAAGCTTTTTCGTAATCGAGAAACAGCATAAATAAGGGGTTAATATATGGTTACAGCAATCGCGATTCCATTGATCCTTGCCTATTTTTATTGGCTGACCAAAAAAGAAATGCAGCGAAATGAGCAGGAATGGATTGCTTTGGAGGAAATTCCAGAAGAAGCAGTCGTCAGCGGAAAAATCAATGAAGTCACTGAACACAAAGAACGTTTTTACTATCACCGATTCAACCATGTGGCCGTTTTGAAAATCAACACCGGATTAAAAGAATTGACGGTAAAAAAAGTAACACCTCTTAGAAAAGGGGCAATCCCTCCCACCTTCAGGGAAGGAGAAAACGTGCATCTGTATGGAAACTGGAAGCATGGCTACTTTTCCATCAACCGGGTGGTCAGGAAAGACTAGTGGGGCTTTCAAACTGTAGATTAACTCGAGGATAACCGAGTTAGCTGCAGTTTTTTTGTTTTTCATCCGAGTTTTTGCTTTCGGTTCCAGTCGCTGACACTTTTCACAGGACCGGCTCAAGAACTGGCAAAAGCAGCTTAATTGGTTCGGACAGCTTTTCGTCTGAGAGCACAAAAGTTGTCCGAAGTTGACCGTAGTTCGGACAGCTTTTCCTCTGGGAGCACTAAAGCTGTCTGAAGTTGACCGTAGTTCGGACAGCTTTTCCTCTGGGAGCACTAAAGCTGTCTGAAGTCACCTCTTGTTCGGACAGCTTTTCTCCTGAGAACACAAAAGTTGTCCGAAGTCACCTCCAGTTCCGACAGCTTTTCTCCTGAGAACACAAAAGTTGTCCGAAGTCACCTCCAGTTCGGACAGCTTTTCTCCTGAGATCACCAAAGTTGTCCGAAGTCACCTCTTGTTCGGACAACTTTTCTCCTGAGAACACCAAAGTTGTCCGAAGTCACCTCTTGTTCGGACAGCTTTTCGTCTGAGAGCACAAAAGTTGTCTGAAGTTGCCCCTAGTTCAGACAGCTTTTCCTCTGGGAGCACTAAAGCTGTCTGAAGTTGACCGTAGTTCGGACAGCTTTTCCTCTGGGAGCACTAAAGCTGTCCGAAGTTGACCCTAGTTCGGACAGTTTTTCATCTGAGAGCACTAAAGCTGTCTGAAGTTGACCGTAGTTCGGACAGCTTTTCCTCTGGGAGCATTAAAGCTGTCTGAAGTTGACCGTAGTTCGGACAGCTTTTCCTCTGGGAGCACTAAAGCTGTCTGAAGTTGACCGTAGTTCGGACAGCTTTTCCTCTGGGAGCACTAAAGCTGTCTGAAGTCACCTCTAGTTCGGACAGCTTTTCTCCTGAGAGCTCATAAGTTGTCCGAAGTCACCTCTAGTTCGGACAGCTTTTCTCCTGCGAACACCTAAGTTGTCCGAAGTCACCTCTAGTTCGGACAGCTTTTCTCCTGAGAGCACAAAAGTTGTCCGAAGTCGCACAGAGTTAGAACTGCTTTTCTCCTAAGACAAAATAAAAAAAGAGCCCGGAATGATTCCATTCCGAACCCTGCTGGAAGGGGCATGACGTCCATGGCATGCTCCTTCTTTTAATGATTATATGAATAATTAAGATTGCCATTACTGTTGATTCCACATTTTCAAAAAGTTCTGGGTATAATGCTTTTGATATACTCCTACTCCAAGATGGGAGAATTCGTCATTCAACAGTGCCTCACGGTGGGATTCACTATTCAGCCAGCCTTCTACTACTGCTGGGGCATCTGTATAGTTTGCTGCGATGTTTTCCCCGGCGACTTCATATAATATATCTGCGGCTTTTAGTCTTTCTGACAGATCTCCGTATTTTTCCGACTCATGAGAAAAATAGTCTTCGATAGCCATGTCTTTGCTATGGGCATAGGCGACCTCGGCCGTTTTTTCGTCCCACTCCAGTAGCTGAAGTTCATGTCTCGATCTGATGGCATTGGTGATGTCGAGTATTTGTTTCTCCAGCCCTGCTTCAATCCTGACCCAGTCCCCTTCGGATAACACAGGAGGTTCGATCAGCGTTCCCCTGTAGACCATTTCATACGGCCGCTGTTTGATGATCGTTTCCTTGTCCATATACCGGATGCTGGAAACAGAGCTTGTGAATTTATCGATATAAAGCTGTACGAAATAGTCGCCCATCTTGATGACTGGCCTTGTGTTCATATCCTGTTCCGATAGCTCGAATTTATAGGAGCTTCCATTATATTCGAATGTCACTTCTGGTACAATCACATTCATTGAAAAAACTTCTTCAATCGGCTGGCCAATTTTAAATGGCAGTACATCAACCTTAGGGCCTATCCCATAGGCGGTCACAACCTTGCCATTCAGGACACCAGCCTGTATATATTGATCAGGGTCGGTGTTGAATATCCACCAGTGAAAACCATAAGCCGATAAGTCAACTCTCGAAGGATTGCCTAGCATCTTTTTAAGTTCATCAATATCTTTCCCTAATAGAGCAGCTACACCTTGCCCGGGCTGTTCAATTCCTTCACTGATATTTTGTTCCACAGAATCCTTTTTAAGAGATTCATCCACTTTGGGAGTCGAGTTCTGTTCGATGACCAATCCATCATTCTCTTCCTTGTTATAACCCATGTATAAACCTATAAATAGAAATATTGCGGCAAAAATTAATATTCTTCCAATTGTTCGCAGATGGATCCCCCCTTTTTGAGCGTTTAGCTTGCCAGCAGCAAACGCTCATCTCTCTATACTATATGAGCGTTTTAGATTTTATTATACCATTTATACTGATCTTTTTAATAGAACTGTTCCATCCGCACCATAAAAATCATGCCATTTTAACAGGTTGGTCACTTTTCTTTCTCCACTCCAGAATCTGTCTATCAACATTGAATCCACCATAATTCTTCTGCGGCTCTGGCTAAGGCAAAAAGGCACCCAAGTGAGTGCCTTTCCACAATTATTGCATGTGATTTTCCGGTTCAGAGATTTGTGTTAGAGCCTGGTGTGCCTGCTCATCAGTCAGTTCATCGACAGCAAAATCACCAAGTGCTACTATCCCTACCAATTTGTCCCCTTCGACTACAGGCAGCCTTCTGATCTGGTGTTCCGCCATCAGGGCCGTTGCTTCTTTTGAGGACATATCAGGTGTAGCGGTAACAAGATGGTCACTCATGACACTTTCAACTTTTGAAGAAGGCGGGTGTTTTTCAGCGATTCCTCTGATGACAATATCACGATCGGTGATCATGCCTACAAGTTTATCGTAGTCAACAATGGGAATGGCTCCTACATTCAGTTCCTTCATTTTAACTGCTACTTCGTACACATTATCCAGCAGGGTACATGCCTCTACATCGGTTGTCATAATATCACGGATTTTTCGCACTACTATTTTCCTCCTTATGGATCAATGCTTAACCTTCTCGATATTATGGTTGCCGGGATTTTGCTAATTATGCCAAAAACACGAATTTCGCATTCTTGCCGTGTGCTTAAGTGAATAATTCATGAAAACACTTAAAAACGCTTTTATATTCATTGCAACTTAATCATATTTTTACTATTATTAAATTTGAGATATACTCTATTATAAGCGTAAATTTTGCAGTGTGTTTTTAGGAGGGAAAAGGATGAAATTCGAAAATACAGGTATCGAAAGTCTGAAGGCCGATTTAAACCGTCTAGATGAGGTTATGCTTGAGCACGGTCTTGTACGTGAAGGTCAATGGGATTACGAGCGAGTAACTTATGACAAAAAGCTGGTTGTCAAAGAAGGTACATATTATCTGCGTGTCCAGGGCCATATCCACGAGGGTGATGTTGGAGCACACAAAGCCATCATTCAATTGATGACTCCACTGCTGGGCAAACATTATTATCCACATGGTGTTGAATACGGTGAAGGTGAACACTTCCCTAAATCATTGGTTAGCCAGTGTGAAAAGCTTCTGAATGAAGTGAAAGCTGAAGTCGAGAAATTTGCTATCTAAGTTTAAAAGGAAAAAAGACGCTTTCATTGCGTCTTTTTTCCTTTTACTCCAGTGATGATCACATCAATTTTTTTCGGCAAAAAAGAAGTATACAGGATGATTTCTTCTGCTATGCGGCGCTGAAGCTCCTTTGCATTATGATAGATCGAGTGCTCCCCAAGCATAGCATTGACAAATACCTTTATATTCACATTTCCCTGATTCAGTTCACACTTCACCCCATTATCGCTAAAAGCAGATCTCCGGAATGCGGGCATTCTTGTTTTAATAACAGATTGATAAAAAAATCCGTCTTCATCGATATTGGCATGGACAATCGCACAAATGGCACGGCACAACTCTTGAAATTGAGCAGGAATGATGTTACCAGAATTCTCCATTGCCTCACCCCTAGTGGTTTTGGTTATCAAACATGATTTTCTGGCATATAGACAGGGAATGACTAACTGCCCATCTCATTACAGCAATAGCAGGCCGTCCGGGAATGCAAAGTTTAATAAAATCGAATTGGCACAACTGATTTTTGTTGTTTCTTATATTAAATGCGTACTATAATTTAATTGTTAAGGAATTTTTAGGTTTTTTTGCAGATTTGACTATAACTGACTGTTTTTAGAGCTAGATACTCCTCAAGAGTATAGAAAGGAGTTCCAATTGTCCGGTATTTTCACGAAACGAACGATTATTATTGCATTAATCACCATTTTGGTGGCAGCGATCCTGTATATTATCCTTCCGGTGTCAATTCCATTGATCGCTGCACTGATCACTGCCCTTTTCCTTGAGCCGGCAGTCGTATATTTCCAAAAAAGGCTGAAGAGCGGCAGGAGGCTGGCTGTTCTTGTCATTTTCCTTCTATTTGTCCTGCTGATCGTGGTTGCAGGTTATTTCCTCACAACGACCGCAGTCACAGAAGCAATCGACCTTATTGATAATACACCTGTCTATATAAATGAAATCACCAATGCCTGGTATAAGGCTGAAAACAGGTTTGTAGAAGCCGCGAATGACCTGCCCAGAGAGGTAGTCACTGAAATCAGCAACCGAGCTGAGGACTTTTTGAATAAACTCAAGAATGATATGATCGCTTTCATCAATATAGATAATTTAAAGGCATTGTTGACATATATTCCGAATTTCCTGATCAGCTTCCTTGTCTATTTGATATCACTATTCCTTTTCTTACTGGAACTTCCATCTTTAAGAAAAAGTGTTTATAGTCACTTAACCGAAAGGACGGCGGACAAGGTTCACTTCATGACTTCCCGCCTGTCATATGTAGTGTTCGGGTTTCTAAAAGCCCAATTTCTGGTCAGCGTGATTATATTCATTGTTGCATTGATCGGTTTGCTTTTCATCACGCCAGAATACGCGATTGTCATGTCAGCAGTCATCTGGATGATTGATTTCATCCCGCTGATCGGTTCAATCGTCATCCTTGCTCCGTGGTCTATTTTCCACCTTGCCACCGGAAACATTGGCCTGGGTACCCAGCTTGCAGTTCTGGCTGTCATCTTGCTGATCATCAGGCGAACAGTCGAACCAAAGGTGATGGGCAGCCAGATTGGACTTTCTCCGCTATCAACATTGATAGCCATGTATCTCGGCTTGAAGCTTTTTGGGTTCATGGGCTTTATCATCGGGCCGTTGCTGCTAATCGCTTTCAACTCGGCGAAAGAAGCAGGCATCATCAAATTAAAATTCAAAATTTAACCACAAAAAACCCGGGTCAATACCCGGGTTTTTGCTGCTTTATGTTAATACAATTAAAAGAAGTCATAAAAGAATGGCTTGAATGCGGGAGTGATTTGCTCAAGCTGTTTAACTTCATCGATGTCCCCTTTTAATAGTTCGAGGTCATAAAGTTCCTGAGGCCGCTTGTAACCAAACAATATAGCTGTCAATGAATTGATGCTCATATGCAGTCCTCGTTTTGGTTCAGTAACGCAGGAACTGCCTTCTTTCACAGGATAGAATTTGATTCCTTCACGGCTGATTAAATAGGAGCCTGTATTCCAGGGAGCAGTGGGGTCATCTAGGTGAATGAACACTTTCCTGTCAGTGTCGCTGTGCAAGAATGGATAGCTGGACAGAGCTTTTTCAGCATTGACGATCCTTCCCATGAAATATGGCGAGACTTCTGTTTTCAGTTTTGGCTCTTTTAAAAAATACGGAAACGGATCATGAACGGACAACATCACTTCCACCTTGTCCACCATCGAATCATGCTGGCAAATGAAGTTCCAGAGTCCTTTTCTCGCTTCATTTGTCAATGATACGTATTCCTCCACCTTCATGATATTATCCTTAACCTCATATAAGAGATATCCAGCTGCCACATTTCCTGAATCGTAATAAACAGCGGCGAATTGTGATCCGTATACACTGGATTTCCACCATTCAGCATCCCTTGCCAACATCCCGTTATGCATGGCAGCATATTGGCGGTACACCTTTTCGATCTCTCCGGTGTGGCCCTTCTCTGTATGTCGCTCAATCTTTCCTGGTTGAGGATCCACTGGATGCAAATTGATTTTTTCCACTGTCACTTTCCTGTTATCTGTAATGATTTCCCAGCCAAACCTTCTGTAGAAATCTATTTGGAACGGATGAAGGAAAGAAACAATACAATCATCTTGATTCATATCAGCAAGCGCTTTTCTCATCAAGGCATTCACATATCCTTTGCGCCGGTGCTCAGGATATGTTGCTACTCCGGCGATTCCGCCCATTTTCCATTCTGTTTCCCCAAGCAATACTTTCAGCGATAGGATGTGCAGCTTTGAAGCCAGCTCATCGCCTTCAAAAATTCCTAACAAACGATGTTTTTTCAATGTTTCCAGTCTTTTAGGTATATCAGTTTCCGGCACTTTATATTGAAAAGCATATTCTGATAATTTCATTGACTTCAAATAATCTTCTGATGTTAACACTCTTATTTCCATGCAGCTAAATCCCCCTTTATACAACTTAATAAATTCGCCTTCAGAAAAGGAAATACCTGCAAAAGAAAAAACATTGCTGTACGCAATGTTTTTGGTGATTATGTCCCTAGTATTGCTTTGATTACTGAAGTAGTGTCTCCGCCCTTATAAAAGACATATAGAAGCAGATAAACAGCGACACCTGTTATTCCTGTGAAAAACCAGACAATGCTTGTGACTGGCCCAAGCTTGCGATGGCGTTCAAGTTTGTTCTTGTAGCCTGTATAGAGAGAGATGATTCCTAGCACTGCACCAATTGTTGCAAGTGTGATATGGAAGATCAAAAAAACTGTGTAATAGATTTTGATATCATCAGGCCCTCCAAAAGATGTGTTGCCAATGAAAATTGTCCTTGTAGCATAAATCACAAAAAAGATGATCGCAAATATGCCGGCAAGAGTCATTGTCTTGCGGTGCTTTTCAATCTTCCTTTGTTTTATCTGGGCCCAGCCAATTGCCACTGTAATTGCACTAAGCACGATAAACGTCGTGCTGATCGTAGGCAGAATCGGTAAATTCGACATTTCACTTTCCCTCTCAATCATTATTTCTCCATAAGGTTAATTGTAGGTTACAAGCCTCTATTTTTCAATCTTTGATTGGCTTATTAATGTGAAAAATCAAGTGAAAAATAAAAGCTTCCATAAAAAAGGAAGCTTTTACAAATCATTTCATTTTACTGGCTGTGGTGCGCTGGCAAGATTGATTGCATCCTGTTCGGCCTGATGTTCCTCTTCATTCCTGAACCATTGGAAGAACGCATATCCAAGGAAAATGCCATATACAATTTCCTGAATGACCTTCATAATTACTCCGCCTAGCTGCTGGTCATGCAAAAGCGAAATGGAACTGAAGGTTTCGGGACCACTCAGGTTCAAGGTAGAAAGCGTTGAAGGCGGTACGCATAGTTTCAGGGCTTCTCCCCAGGCATTCGGATCTGAAAAAGTTGCATACATTGGTGTATCCGCAAAAATGATAAGAGCGCATGCCGGGGTGATCAATATACCGTCTGCAAAGATATATCCCATCTTTTTTACGCCTGATAATGTTTGGTACTCTTCCAATTTGTTGACTAAAGGCCACCACATGAACATTGCAAGTATAAATAGTATTGCCGTGTAACCTGCATGCAGCCACATATCCGTTTTGACAAAGTCAAAGATCAATGGAATATGGTAAATCGAGAATATCCCATTAAACAAGATCAAGGCAATCAGCGGCTTGGTGAAAAAGCGGAACAACGGATCGACAGCCTTAAGGGAAAGAAATGACCTCCACAGCCAATCAGGCAGGCCGAAAATCAATAGAGGCGGCACGACTAAGTAAAGGATTGCCATTTGAATCATGTGCATATAAAACATGATATGGGCCATCAAATCAACAGGTGAGCCTTTGATGATATACAGCACAATTATCGCTGAGGTAAAGTAGACAGCCTGTTTTCGTGTTGCACGTGTACCTTCCTTAAAACGACCATAGTATTTAAACACAATTAGATAATAAGCAGCTAATAGAGCAGCCAGCACAAGCAAAAATACCGGGCTCCACAGGGCTCTGAATCCGAATATATCTAGAGTAAGCATCTTTTTTCACCCCGTCATGTTTTAGAACTTTACTCTCATTATACTTCCATTGGTATGCAACATCAATGAAACGGCACTTCCATTAAATGCAAATCTAGCGACTATCATAGAAAAAATCGGCTGAGTCAGCCGATTTTCTCCTCAAGTCATATTTTTGTTTACCACCAGATGATTGTACTGAAAGCAAGGATCGTTACTGCACCCACAAGCACTCCTGAATACAGGAATAATGATGGAGCTTCATGTCCTTTATGACTCATGTGCATGAAATAGTAAAGTTGGAAAATCACTTGAACTACAGCAAGCAACAGGATGAACGGAACTGTGAACCAGCCTGAGAATCCTTCATATCCAACTGCAGCAAAGGCAACAAGTGTCAAGAAAATCATCAATGCAAAGGAAACGATTTGGTATCTCATCTCTTCGGCGCTTTTTTTGCGGCGATATTCGACGTCCACTCTTGGGTTCCCTGAACTTGGTTGTTGATTAGCCATCAGTTTATCCCACCATTCCCATTAGATATACAACCGTGAAGATGAATACCCATACAACGTCGATGAAGTGCCAGTAAAGGCTGGCCACATAAAACTTAGGAGCGTTATAGAGATTCAGTCCACGCTTGGAGTTACGGACCATCAAAGTCGTGATCCACAGCAAACCAAATGCTACGTGACCTCCGTGGAAGCCTACTAGAGTATAGAAGGCAGAACCGAAAGCACTGCTAGTAAAAGTATGCCCAAATTCGTGTACATAGTGATTGAACTCATAAATTTCAAGTCCAAGGAAAGCTGCTCCAAGCAGAACAGTCAATCCAAGCCAAAGCTGCATCTTTTTGAAATTGAAATTCTTCATATGATACATAGCATATACACTTGTCAAAGAACTTGTTAAAAGCAGCATTGTCGCTGCAAAAGCAAGTGGTATTTCGAAAATATCTTTTGCGAGTGCATGGTCAGCGCTCGGAACTTTATCCTTCAATGCAAGGTAAGTCGCGAATAATGTTGCGAACAAAACGGTTTCTCCACCAAGGAAGAACCAAAAGCCCAAAAATTTGTTCTTTGCTTCGAGGGTTGCTTTTTCAGGCTCGGCAGGCCATGTTTCATATGTGAATTTTTCTTCAGCTTGCATTATGCCTTTACCCCCTTATCATCTTCATCATCCATCAAGTCTTCTTTATGAATATGGAAACCATGATCATCTTTAATGGAGCGTACGAACATTGCTCCTAATGTTACAGCCATTCCGAGAATCAGTACCAGTAAGCCCCAGCTAGTCTCAGCGCGGTACATTGCACCGAACGCTGCGATGAATAGGCCAAGTGCGATTACGAATGGAATGAAAGAATTATTCGGCATATGGATATCGCCAAGTGGTTCAGCAGGCGTCATAGCCTTTTTGCCTTCCATTTTCTCAAGCCAGTATGCATCAAGACCGCGTACAAGCGGAAGCTGTTTGAAGTTGTAGAATGGCGGCGGTGAAGCGATAGCCCACTCAAGTGTACGGCCATCTCCCCAAGGGTCATTCCCAACCTTTTCGTTTTTAACAGTTGTAATCACTACATTGATCAAAAGTACGATAACAGCTACTGCCATGAATGCAGCACCGATTGAACTGATCAAGTTTCCAGTTTCAAGACCCTGTCCTGGAAGGAATGTGAAGATACGACGTGGCATCCCCATCAATCCAAGGAAGTGCTGGATGAAGAATGTTAAATGGAAACCAATCAGGAATAACCAGAAAGTGATTTTTCCAAGAGTTTCGTTTAGCATTGTTCCGAACATTTTTGGCCAGTACAGGTGAGCACCTGCAAATAGCGCGAATACAACACCACCGACGATTACGTAGTGGAAGTGAGCGACAACGAAATACGTGTCGTGATACTGATAGTCAGCAGCAGCAGAAGCAAGCATGACACCAGTTACACCACCAGCAACAAACGAAGGAATGAAGGCTACTGCCCAAAGCATTGGAGTTGTGAACTTAATGCTTCCTCCCCACATCGTGAACAGCCAGTTGAAAATTTTAATACCTGTTGGGACACCAATTGCCATTGTTGCAACAGCGAAAATCGCATTTGCAATTGGTCCGAGACCCGTTGTAAACATATGGTGAGCCCAAACCATGAATCCAAGGAAACCGATCAATACAGTCGCGAATACCATGGATGAGTAACCAAATAGACGTTTTCTAGAGAAGATTGCGAAAATCTCAGAGAAAATACCGAAAGCCGGCAAAATCAAGATATAAACTTCCGGATGACCAAAGATCCAGAAAAGGTGTTCCCAGATGATCGTATTACCGCCATTAGCTACATGGAAGAAATTCGAACCGAACATACGGTCGAAAATCAATAAGAAAAGACCAACAGTCAATGGAGGGAATGCGAACAGGATCAAAGCAGATGTTACAAATGTTGTCCATGTGAACATCGGCATTCTCATATATGTCATTCCCGGTGCACGCATGTTAACAATCGTTACGAGGAAGTTAATCCCCCCGATTAGTGTACCCGCACCTGAAATCTGCAAACCAAGTGCGTAAAAGTCGATACCATGTGTTTCAGACGCGATCGATAATGAAGCGTAAGAAGTCCAACCAGCATCTGGAGCTCCTCCAAGGAACCATGAAAGGTTAAGGAATACTCCACCAAAGAAGAATAACCAGAATCCTAAAGAGTTCAAGAATGGGAACGCAACGTCACGCGCACCAATCTGGAGTGGCATTACGGCATTCATGAATGCAAAAACAAGCGGCATCGCTGCAAGGAAGATCATCGTCGTTCCGTGCATCGTCAGGATTTCGTTATAGAATCCCGCGCTAACAAAATCGTTATTTGGTACAGCAAGCTGGATACGGATAAATAACGCTTCAAGCCCTCCGAGAAGGAAGAAGAATCCGCCAGCGATTAGATAAAGGATGGCAATTTTCTTATGGTCAACCGTTGTCAGGAAGTCCCATAACGTTGCGCCGAATCCTTTTTTCTGAGTATAGGTACTCACAGTTTTACCTCCCTTTCAAACATATCCCCTTTTATTTCTGGACTTTCAAGCCCATCAGATACTCTGCCAATGCGTCTAGCTCTTCTGGAGAGAGTTCAGGATACTTTCCAGTCATCTTATTTGCTGGCTTATAAGCCTCTGGGTCTTCAAGCCATTTCTTCACATTTTCTTTAGAATGGTCAAGAACACCAGCTACACGGGAACGTTCACCGAAGTTAGACAGGTTAGGACCAACGCGTGCTGCTTCAGGAGCCGTGTTTGCAGGAGTTACTGCATGGCAACCAATACAGCTGTTATTGAAGATTTCCTGTCCTTGCTGAGCAGTTGCTGTTTCAGCCTTAGCAGGTTCTTCTACTGCTTTCATGCTTGCTACCCATTGATCGAATTCAGCACGAGGCATAGCCTTTACTTTGAAGTCCATCAATGCGTGTGAAGGGCCGCAAAGTTCAGCACATTTTCCGAAGAAAAGTCCGCCCACTTCATCAGCTTTTTTACCATCAAACTCAAGCCAGAACTTATTGACGTTGTCGGTATTCGTATCCATCTTTCCTCCGGCAGAAGGAATCCAGAAAGAGTGCTTGACATCAGATGCTTTCAGGTTAAAGTAAACCTTTTCATCTGTCGGCACTACCAATTCCTGGCTAGTGATGATTTCTTCGTTTGGATATTCGAATTCCCACCAATAAAGATTTGCACGGACATTTACTACTAGAGCATCCGTCTTTCCATCAGCATTTTTCTTTTCCATTGGTGACACATCTGCAAACTTGAATGTTGCAGCAACTGTTGGGACAGCTAGAATTAGAAGCAATAAGATCGGAATAACAGTCCAAAGGATCTCCAGCTTGTGGCTTCCTTCAACCTGCTTTGGAATTTCGTTGTCGTTTTTCCTGCGGAACTTCATGACAACATAAATAAAAATGACTGTGACGACAGCAATTACTCCCACCATAATCGCCGTGCTCAACAACATGAGTTCATACTGGGATTGAGCAACTTGACCTGCAGGTTTTAAAGCAGACAAGTAAGGCTCACCACAGCCTGACAAGACTAATGCCATCAATGTGATCAATGATAGCAGACGCCATTTAGCAAGCATCTTCATAGCTTAATTAAACCCCTCTTTCGTAAAAAATCTTATTAATTTGGTTTTAAAATATATGGAAAAATCCTCTCTCAACAAAGAGTGAATCTCCTAACGAAGGTTAGATAAGTGTGACAATTACCATAGCGACAAACATGACAGTTAAGTATTGTAATGAATATACAAACATCAGTTTTGCCCATTTAATATCATCTTTAAGCTTTTCTAGATAGATTCCCAATACAATCCAACCAATATTCAGGACGGTTGCCAGAACCATGAATGAGATACCAAGCTCAGGAAGGAAGAATGGAAGCGGCAATAAAGCCGTAATCCAAAGGTAAATCGATTTCTTCGTCGCCTTGAAGCCTTTAACGACAGGAAGCATTGGAATCCCAGCTGCGCGGTATTCTTCCGCTCTCCTCATGGCCAAGGCATAGAAATGCGGAGGCTGCCATACAAAAACGATGGCAAAAAGCATCCAGGCCATGATATCAAGGTTTGCGTCAACTGCAGCCCAGCCAATTAAAGGCGGAACAGCCCCTGAAATACTGCCGACAATAGTGTTGGAAACAAATTGCCTTTTTGACCACAATGTATATAGAACAACATAACTAAAAACTCCAAACAGCCCGATTACAGCAGCTGTAATGGTTGTAGTAAGCAAGAAGCCTGTGCCGATGCCAATCAGCAAAAAGCTCAACAACGCCACTTTTCCCGGCTGGACTTTCCCGGTGACTGTTGGGCGGTCTTTTGTCCGCTCCATCAAATGGTCGATATCCCGGTCGATATAATTATTCAGGCTGCATGAACCGGCAACGATCAAGGATGAACCAATCAGCGTCGCAAGGATTAAATCAATATTATCCAAGAATCGAGCACCGCTAAAATGAAGTGCGAGCCATAACCCGGTAAAAGTTGTCATCGCATTGGAATTTACTATCCCTACTTTGATTAGTGCAAGAAAATCTTTCATCATCGTCTTCTCCGCAACTGCAGGCTGTCCATTTTCCAATACAGCTTCTGATAAAGCTTTTGAATTAGACATCCATATCCTCCTCCATCTCCTTTTCTTCCAAATTCCTGACACGAATTTTTACAAAAAAAAGAAGAGTATTTTCAAATTTATATCCCAGATAGTTTTCACTATTCTCAACGTGTAAAGGCTGTTAAATGTTTGTGTAGAAAAATAAAGCCTACGTTGTATATTAAATCACACTTCACAACTTTTTTGTGAATTTTTTTTGAACAAAATTTGACTAATTTGTGTCTTACCGCCATTATCCATAAAGATCATTTTTATTGCAAGGAATTTTCATTAGAATTGGATGTTTATTAAAAGGACCGTCGGAGACGTGGTTTTACATATTCTTGGATAATATTTTCTTGAATGCAATAAAGCTGGTATGTAGTCTGTCATTCTGTCAGGGATGATGTTGCCATGAGAATTTTACCGGTAAAACATCTCATTGTCCATCCCGTACAGTTGGTATTGAAAAAAACACATATATTGTGTAGTATCTTAAGTATTGTTTTCTATTCTTTTTCGCCAAACTTCGTTATTATAGGAATAGAATTTTTTATTTTGTACAAGTTTCTTTCATTATACATGTCAAGTTTATAATTTGACAACTTATCGAACTTTGAATGAGCAGGTGATGATTATGAATCGTTCCCTAAAGTGGCTTGCTGTTTTAACCACGATTGGGATGCTTTTTGTTTTACTCGGGGGAGCACTGGTTACCAAAACAGGATCCGGGATGGGCTGTGGCAGGTCCTGGCCGTTATGTAACGGTGAATTCGTTCCTACTGATATTACTCCCGAACTGGTAATTGAACTTGCCCACAGATTGGTGTCGGGCAGCGTCGGTTTCATGGTACTTATCTTATCTATTTGGACATGGAAGGCTATCGGCCATATACGAGAAACAAAGTTCCTGGCTGTTTTATCATTTTTCTTTCTTGTTCTGCAGGCATTGATTGGCGCCGCAGCTGTCGTTTGGGGACAATCCGATTTTGTTCTCGCGCTTCACTTCGGCATATCTCTTATTTCTTTCGCAGCCGTCCTTCTGCTGACTATGCTCATTTTTGAGGTAGATAAGAAGTTCGAGGCTGAAAAATTGGTGATTGATAAGAGAATGAGGTTCCATATTATCGGGCTTTCAGTATACAGTTATATTGTTGTCTATACCGGAGCACTTGTAAGACACACGAATGCAAGCCTCGTTTGCAAGGATTGGCCATTATGTACGAATGGCGGCTCCGTCCTGCCGACCAACCTGTATGAATGGGTGCAGATGGGTCACCGGGCAGCAGCGGGATTCATTTTTATCTGGATCGCCTATGTAACATATATTACCGTAAAGCATTACAAACACGAGAGGGTATTATATTGGGGCTGGATCATCTCCATGGTGCTCGTTTCACTTCAGGTTACAGCCGGAGCGCTGATCATTTATACAAGACTTAATTTGTATATCGCACTGGCACATGCTTTCTTTATTTCAGTATTGTTTGGAGTCTTCAGTTACTTCATCCTTCTTGTATCGAGAAGCAAGAAAAATGCCGCAAGAGTCCAGAATAAATCAGCCGCCGACTTATCTACGGCTACTGTAAAATAAGAAGCTGCAGCGAATGATCGCTGCAGCTTCTTTGTTTTATATTTAGGCTCTTTTCTCAAACTTTGTTGTTTTTGGCTACAAAATTGAATTGAAAGACATATATATCTTCACAAAATTAGAGCTAATTAAGAAGAAAAGAGCCTGCACACTTAATTCCGAACTACAAAATGGGTTATTATCACGTTAAAATCGGCTTTAGGATTTTAACAACAATCTTTACGAAAACAGCCTATATTTACGACCTGAACTTGAATGTGTTCTGGTTTACCATCGCTGGAGCGGGTTTTGGCTGGGACGTCTTGTCCTTTTTGTATTTCTCTTCGTAATTAACAAACATCGAAACATTGACGAGAATTCCCGTTGCTATGGCCAGCTGGAGTAAAGAGGAACCACCATAGCTCACAAATGGCAGCGGCACCCCGGTCAGCGGAATGACGCCGGAAGCTCCACCGAGGTTGACAAACGACTGGATCCCGATCATGCTCGAAATCCCTATTGCCAGCAAGCTTCCAAATGGATCTTTACACTTCAGTCCGATATGGATACCCTTCAACACGATGAACCCCAGGCTCAGCAACACGAATCCTACCCCAAAGATTCCTAACTCCTCGGAGATGACAGCGATGATGAAGTCTGTGTGCGGCTCTGGAAGGTATCCAAGCTTCTGCACGCTTTCGCCAAGGCCTAGTCCTTTAAGTCCTCCTGAACCAATTGCATAATAGGAATTGGCAAGATGGTACCCTGTATTTTGTTCGTCTGTGAACGGATTGCTGTACGCAGTAATTCTGCCCAGCCTTGTTTCCGAGAAGATCTCATCCTGAAGGAAAATAACAAAAGGCGTCAGAAATGCCAGCCCGAATACGATCAGCTTGGTAATGTTTCTTAAACTCATTCCAGAAGAGATAATGATTGTGGCAGCAATCCCAAAAATAATCGCTGCCGTACCGAAGTCTGGCTGGATGGCAACCAGCATGCAAACCAGAAGCAAATAAACAAGGGGCGGAACTACTCCTTTATTGAACTGGTTTATGTAGGCCTGCTTTTTTGCATATACCGCAGATAAGTAAATAATCACGCTCAATTTAGCAAACTCTGATGGCTGAAGGCTTCTTGCACCAAGTTCAAACCAACTGAGAGCATTGTTCGTCACCTTCCCAAATAAAAACAATGCACTTAGTCCTCCCAGGATGAACACGACCATCGGGAGCAATAATTTAGTGCTTTTCATCGCCTTATAGGGGAATAATGCCGTAGTGATGAACAACACAGAAGCAACTAACAAATTAAATTTTTGTTTTTGAAAGAAAAAATCACTTGGATAGTCATACCTTTGAATGGCGGTGACCATGCTGGCACTGTAAACCATGACAAGTCCGAACAAGCATAAGAGCACCACAACAATGATCAATGAATAGTCATAGGATTTCAGTATTTTTTTTAACATTCTCTCTTCCCCATCTTCTAAGTTGTTTAATCTATTCTACTATAAGTTGAAATATCCTGCCTTTGTTTAAGGAAAAGTTATAACGAAATGTAATAAAGTCATGCCTCTGTTATTTTCTAAGGAAATTTCCGACGGGTTTCCTTATTCACTTTAAACAAGACTCTTTTCTCAAACTTTGTTGCTATTGCCTACAAAATAGGATTGATTTACCTAAGATTAGTCACACAATTAACGCTTATTATAAGAAAAGAGCTTGCAAACTTAGTACCGACCTACAAAATGACTATTATCACGTTAAAATCGGCTTTAGGATTTTAACAACAATCTTTACGAAAACAGCTTTAAACAAAAAAACCCAAACATCCACCTCAGGATAAGTTTGAGTTTTTAGGGTTTATTTTTTTAACGAAGCTTCATGCAAAATGGAAAGTTCTCTTTCCAATTGGTCAAGAATAACTTTACCATCTGATTCTTCGATTAAGCCGAGCCTTACTGCAAAGTCTATCTCTCTTGATAATCCAAACATTTGCGTATCCAAAACCTCTTCATAAAGAGGGCATTGAGGCATTGTGAGGTTATCCATTTGCACTTTGATCAGCTTTAATATTTTATCAGCGTCAGCCTTTAACAAGGCATGGGCTTTTTCCTGATGGTTAATAATCATATCAGACGCCAACTTGATCCCCCCGTTTCCGAGCGATTACCCAATCCTATCTATAAATTTTACCCTTAAGCGGACAAAAATGCAAGAATATTAGGGACACAGAATTAATTGGTTTTTCTATTCGGTATAGCTAAAATGACATCCCTGACAAATATCGCTATACTTAAAGAATAACAAGCAGAACAAAGGCAGGAGGAAATTATGGAAACCATCATCCCTATCAAAGGAAAAGTTAAATATAAAATCACCTTGGACTCTGGTGTATGGATTTTTGATGATAGAAAAGTGGATTTGAATACATATTTCATTGATGAGAAGGCAAGCGAAGATCATCTTGAGGAGTACACAAAGTCTGTTTCCAGGCATTGGGACCGTGAAATCATGGAAGGTGCCGTTTATCCGCCGACACTCAAGACTGAAGTGAAATTCGAAAAAGAAAAAGTCCTGACAGGCACTTTCGGGATTCCTTTGAAACCATTTCTTGATAACGCAGAACCAGAGCAGGAGGCAAAGCAGATTGTCATTGAATACGGTGAAAACGAACAGGCAGTGATTCCTCTTGAAGAAGCAGCCGATATCATACTCGGTTTTTCAAAAGACGGCAAGCCATTAAGGGAAGACGGACCATTGCATATTTACTTCAGGGATGGCTCCAATCAAGACCACCCGATCAAGAATGTAACCGGTTTTACTGTCCAATGATATGTATGGTACACGAACGGGCATCCAGCAGGGTGCCCGTTTTTTATTTTTGCTTATGCTGTATCTTGCTGCACGATGATTTGTTCAGCTTCATGCTACTTTAAGATATCAGCAGCCAGCTGGGCAAGCGGCGACCTTTCACCTTTGACAAGCTGGACATGCCCGGAAATCTGCTGATCCTTGAATTTCTCAACCACATACGTTAATCCGTTATTATAGGCATCCAGATATGGATGGTCGATTTGGTCAGGGTCGCCCATCAGGACGATCTTGCTCCGCTCCCCTACCCTTGTGAGGATCGTCTTGATCTCATGCTTTGTTAAGTTCTGTGCTTCATCAATGATGATGAACTGGTCAGGGATACTTCTTCCCCTTATATAAGTCAATGCTTCTACCTCGATTGAACCCATACCTGCGAGGATTGCATCCAGCTCTCCCGGTTTTTTCGTATTGAAAAGGAACTCCAAGTTATCGTAGATAGGCTGCATCCATGGCCTGAGTTTCTCCTGTTTTTCACCTGGCAAAAAACCAAGATCCTTGCCAACAGGCACAATCGGCCGTGCGACAAGCAACTTCTTAAATATGTTCAAATCTTCAGTCTGGAGCAAACCTGTCGCTAAAGCGAGCAAAGTTTTGCCCGTTCCCGCCCGGCCAATCAGGGTGATCAGAGGGATGTCTTGCCGCAAAAGCAATTCCATTGCCATGATTTGCTGAACATTTCTCGGCCTGATTCCCCATGAATGTTTCCCCTCTTGATCGAACACAAGCTTTTTGACTTTTTTATTCTTCGTATCGACCATCCCAATTGCCGATGCGGAACTCCCAAGAATATCCTTCATGATCACAAACTGATTTGGATAAAAAAAGTTTTGTCCCTTTAGTTCTGAGAAATCAAGTTCTCCTTTTGTATAAAAACGGTTAAGCACTTCAATTTCCAGATATATCTCTGCATAGCCGGAATATAGATGGTTCAGTTCCACAACTCTGTCGCTTAAGAAATCCTCTGCTATCAGGCCGATCGCATCTGCTTTTACCCTTACAAGCGCGTCTTTGCTGACCAGGATGACCGGGCGTCCATCTTCTTTTGTTTCTTCTTCCAGACTCAGGTTTTTTGCCACTGCCAGTATCCGGTTGTCATTGGTTTTTTCAACAAATATTTCCTGAAGCTGATGGAACGAACGATGATTTAACTCAATCCTGAGCGTCCCTCCGCCTTCCAGATTGATTTTTTCGTGAAGCTTCCCTGTCTCCCTCATTCCGTCTATAAGCCTCGAAACCTGGCGTGCATTGCGCCCGATTTCATCCATATATCTTTTCTTTGAATCCACTTCCTCCAGAACTACAGCAGGTATGACAACTTCATTGTCTTGAAAGGAAAAGATTGCATGCGGATCCTGTAATAAGACGTTTGTATCCAGTACGTATATTTTACTCAAATTGATGCCTCCCGCCTTCTTGATCTCGGCTCAGGCCAACTTGGCAGCCTTGGCCGGGACTTTGGTAAAATATATGACTTTCTGAATAAAGATAGAAGATATTTTGCACAATAACCTTTGAGCATTTCTTTTTTTATATAACGATGCAGATTGTTTAGTGTTATTTTTAGAATAAATATCCGGAGGGATTTGATGATGATAAGATGGATTGCTGCTATCTCGCTAATTTTTCTATTGACTGCATGCAATGGACAGAACAGCGCAAATGATAACGATCGAAATCATAAGGTCAAGGTGCAGAATAGTGCGATTGAAGGAGTCGACCGCCAATCCGGTCAGAAGATCTCACGCCATCTGGTCGATTTGACTACAAATGTTCCGGATGTAGATGATGCCGCGGCGGTAGTGATAGGACGGTATGCGATCGTCGGAATCGATGTGAATGATAATATGGAGCGGTCAGAAGTGGACACAGTCAAATATACAGTGGCTGAGGCTTTAAGGAAAGACCCGCACGGTGCCAGTGCAGTTGTCGTGGCAGACCCGGACATCACTGCAAGATTGAAGGAAATCGGACAGGATATTAAGAATGGCAAGCCTATCATCGGAATACTAAATGAACTGGCGGATATCACCGGCAGGGTCATGCCAGAGGTGCCTGCCGACATGATTGAACCGCAAACGAATAGTCCAACAGAGGATCCGAAGAAGAAACTTGATCAGGGCGAAAAGAAACAGCTGGAAAAAGATCAGCAGAAACAGTCGAACTATCATAAATAAGGTACAAAAAAAGCTTAGTCTATTGACTAAGCTTTTCTCATGGCATCCATTACTTGATTGTCAAGACGCGCTGCTGCATCCTTATCGTATGTCTTATCGTATTGAGGTTCTGCAACGATTTTCGAACCGTAAAACATAACGTCCCTGACTTCACTGATACTGATTTCTACCAGAGCCAGCTTTAACGGTACTCCTTCAAGCTTTTCCTGCTTGACACTCGCTGTGCCGCTGATTGAATATGTAGATTCATTTGCAATCAGGTTGATGACTGCCTTATCATTGCTTTTAATGTTCTCGATGATTCGAGAGCGGTTATCCACTGCGAAATATAGAGTTGCCTCGTCCTTTGCAAGCACCCATGAAATCGCGCTGACATTAGGGCCGCCTGTTTCATGGTCCACTGTTGCCAAGGTGACAAAACGCTCTTTTTGAAGTTCATCGAACAATGGTTTAATTAACTTTGGTTCTACTTGATTTGCCATATTCACCCTCCTTAAACTATCATAATAGTACTACGAACCGTTATTTTGGGGCAAATCAAACGATTCCCCTTTTTCCGGCTTTAAACAATGATATACTATAATATAATCCAAACTCAAATAGGCTATGTAAGCTAATTATTGATAAGAGGTGCCAGTATGAGAGTCAAATGTGTATTATGCGACAAAATCGAAAATATCAACAGCGATACCCTTCAGGCGAAAAGACTACGTAACCGCCCGATCCATACATATATGTGTGAACCCTGCAGTAAAAGGATTGCCGAGAAAACGAACAACCGGATTGCGACCGGAAATTTCAAACTGTATCGCAGCCGTGTTGAGAAAGATGACTGGTGATCAATATTTGATGATTTGCACCCCTTGATAATAGTAGGGGCGAGATCTGTTGAAGGTGATTCAGACAGCTTTTGGGGTTGTAGCCTGGAATCTGTCTGAATCCTGGTGGTGTTTTGACAGCTTTTCTGCTTTGCACTGTGAACCTGTCCGAAGCCGGGTGTATTTTTGACAGCTTTGTCGCTTCTAGCCTCCAACCTGTCTGAATCTAGGCGTTATTTTGACAGCTTTTCTGCTTTGAACCTCAAACCTGTCCGAATCCGGTGCTTATTTAGACAGCTTTTCGGCTTTTCTCCTCAAACCTGTCTGAATCAGCGCGTTATTTTGACAGCTTTTCTGCTTTGAACCTCAAACCTGTCTGAATCCGGTGCTTATTTAGACAGCTTTTCTGCTTTGAACCTCAAACCTGTCTGAATCAGCGCGTTATTTTGACAGCTTTTCTGCTTTGCGCCACAAACCTGTCTGAATCCGATGCTTATTTGACAACTTTTCCGCTTTGAGCCACCAACCTGTCTTTATTTTATATTCTTAGCCGCTGCCCCAGCTATATCAGTAAATCCAAACCCACATAATTCTATTCAACAGCAAAAAATCCGCCCATTTCTGGGCGGATTTTTCACTATTCTTCTTCCGGGTAGTTCGCATATTTGTCTGGTTCCTGCCTGATTTGATCAAGCATGACTTCGATCAGGTCGCGTGGGAAGCGGTACTCTTTGGAGTTCCCTTCCTGCACGACTGTGACATAATACATCAGTGCGTCCCGTTTTAGTTCTTTTGATTCGACTTTATGTTCTTCGGCAAGGATTTGCTCGAACAGTTGAGTCGTGTCTGCTGCTGCTGTATCTTCTGGCCGGGCGTCGCTGACGATTTTGATGGTCAGCCAATTGTATATTGCATCCTGGAGTGATTTCATTTCCCCAACTCCTATTTGACGTTTGCTTCTGCTTTTTTATGCTGGCGCAGCCTGAGCTTGTAAATGATCAGGATGAGCGCAGCGACCACAAGTCCTTCCGCAATGGGAAGGAAAATAGCGAGGAAGGTCAGGACTGTAGAGCCCAGCAATAGAAATGCGTAGATGATGACACTCTTCAGGACTGGCAGCTTCTGTGCAAATCCAAGTTTATAAACGAGGATGCTCAGAGCGGCAATTGTGAGATACAGCATCCACATTCCAACCGTCGGATTTTCATCTACCCTGAATAATGCTGCAAAAAATGACAATCTTTGGCTTACATCCATACTTCTTCCCCCTACTTAATTAAGCCTCAGCAAATTTCTTCTTTTTAGCCTGTCTTTCGCGCTCATTCTTATCAAGAATCTTTTTGCGGAGTCTGATTGATTCTGGTGTTACTTCGCAATACTCGTCATCGTTCAAGTACTCTAATGATTCTTCTAGTGTCATGATTCTTGGCTTCTTGATGACAGAAGTCTGGTCTTTATTTGCAGAACGGATATTTGTTGCTGCCTTAACCTTCGTGATATTGACTGTGATGTCATTTTCACGAGTGTGTTCACCGACAATCATGCCCTCATAAATTTCAGTACCTGGCTCAACGAAAATCGTTCCGCGGTCTTCTACCTGCATGATACCATAAGTAGATGATTTTCCGGATTCCATTGATACGAGAACACCCTGGCGGCGTCCGCCTACCTGGCCCTGAAGCATTGGCTGATAGCTGTCGAATGTATGGTTAATGATACCATATCCGCGAGTCAATGTTAAAAATTCTGTTGTGTAACCGATCAGTCCGCGTGCCGGCACGTTGAAGATCAATCGAACCTGGCCGCTTCCATTGTTGATCATATCGAGCATTTCGCCTTTACGTGCACCGATTGATTCCATAATGGAACCAGTGTGTTCTTCAGGAACATCGATTTGAACGCGTTCTACCGGTTCACTTCTTACTCCATCAATTACTCGTACGATAACTTCAGGCTTTGATACTTGAAGTTCATAACCTTCACGGCGCATGTTTTCGATCAGGATAGACAGGTGCAATTCACCACGGCCTGAAACGATCCATTCATCAGGTGAGTCCGTATTGTCTACTCTAAGACTAACGTCCGTTTGCAGCTGAGCGCGAAGTCTTTCTTCGATTTTCCTCGCAGTAAGGTATTTACCCTCGCGTCCTGCGAAAGGACTGTTGTTGACTAGGAATGTCATTTGCAGCGTAGGCTCATCGATTCGTAAAACCGGAAGTGGATCCTGATTGTCGAATGGACATACCGTTTCACCAACATTGATGTCTTCCATTCCGGAAACCGCAATTAGATCACCAGCATTTGCTTCCTGGATTTCCTGGCGCTTCAGTCCGAAGAAACCAAAAATCTTTGTAACCCTGAATTGCTTAACTGAACCGTCAAGCTTCATCAATGCTACCTGCTGGCCAACCTTCATTGTACCGCGGAAAACACGGCCGATACCGATTCTACCTACATAGTCATTATAGTCAAGAAGGGCAACCTGGAATTGTAGAGGCTCTTCACGGTTATCAACAGGTGCAGGGATGTGGTCAATGATTGACTCGTATAATGACTGCATATTTTCATCCTGTTTTTCAGGGTCCATGCTTGCTGTTCCGTTGATTGCAGAAGCATAAACAACTGGGAATTCAAGCTGATCCTCATCTGCACCTAGTTCGATAAACAAGTCAATGACTTCATCAACAACCTCAGCAGGACGAGCAAAATCACGGTCAATCTTGTTCACGACCACGATTGGTGTCAAATGCTGTTCAAGTGCCTTCTTCAAAACAAAGCGTGTTTGCGGCATGCAGCCTTCGTATGCATCGACAACAAGCAAGACGCCGTCAACCATTTTCATGATACGCTCAACCTCGCCGCCAAAGTCAGCGTGTCCAGGAGTATCAAGAATGTTAATACGTGTATCTTTATAGGAAATTGCTGTATTTTTCGCGAGGATCGTGATTCCCCGTTCTCTTTCCAAATCATTTGAATCCATTGCGCGCTCTTCGACATGCTCATTTGTACGGAAAGTACCTGATTGCTTCAGAAGCTGGTCGACCAATGTCGTTTTACCATGGTCAACGTGGGCAATGATCGCTATATTTCTAATATCTTCTCTTAATTTCAAAAAAGTCACCCTGCCTTTAATATCATAATTTATCTTTTGGCTTTTTACACAACTTACATATTATAACACAATAAGTGTAGAAACCTAAAAGCATTTTATTGTACAATTAAATATATTATTAATTGCACTAATTGTCGAATGGGGGAATCACCTTTGAAACAGATAAAATGGCCATTATTATTTTTCGCATTTGCAGCTGCTTCATGCATGATTGGGATAGGAATCGCCATCGGTGAACGAAGCATTGCCGGTGCTATCTTCTGTGTCATCGCCCTTGTGTTTGTAATGGGCTTCGGTTTTAAGAAAAAAAAGCAGATGAGAGAAGCAGGAGAGCTTTAGGATAAAAATAAAACCGGCTGGTTTGGCAGCCGGTCAACCGAGAGGGCGGACCATGATCAAAAAGGTCTCGCCCTCATTTTCTTCTGTTTTGAATTGTTCAAACCCGCAATCAGTCAAAAAATTGGACCATTCATATTCATCGATCAAAATTGCAGCGAAGAGAGCTTTATGTCCGCTTGCTTTCAATTCAGCCGAAAGCTCGTCCAGGATCGTCGATGCGATTCCACTTCTCCGTTCATCTGCTTTTACCAGGATCGTACCCAGCCACGGCTTTTGATTGGAGGGAGCAGATTCCACATGGAAAGTGACTGAAACAGGGATGCCTCTTTTTTCCCAGACCCTCCATTCACCTGACAGTTCCTCATACTGCATTAAATAATCAGGCAGATCCAGACCTTTCAACTCATTTTCCATCCATTTCCGGCTGGATTCCGCAAGTTCCTGTAAAAAAACTGAATAAGAACTTGAATATGGACGCCAAGCCAGGTTCACCATTTTCCATCCTTCAGGTAGTTACGCAAAATATCTCCATGCAGGCCAGGTTTCGACACAAACAAGGAATTCTGCTTCAGCATATCCAGCTCTTCTCCCCTGAGGTCTGTGGCCTCTCCGCCAAGCTCCTTGATCATGATGATCCCTGCAGCAATATCCCATGGTGCAAGCCTTGGGGTCATATAGGCATCAATCCTGCCAGTAGCAACATAGACCATTTCCATCGCCGCTGAACCATAGGAACGGGTCCCTCTTACATCTTTGACAAGAGGGATCAGCAATTGATGATCGATCCGTTTATTTGGAGCGACCCAGGTTGCATTGAGTGCAAGGATGGATTCACTGACTTTCGCTTCTGTAAGTTGAGGAATCGGCTTTTCGTTTAGATAAACGCCATTTCCCTTTATGCAATGGTAAAGTTCATCATGGACGACATCATAGATGAGACCGATCATTCCTTCACCATCGATGTAAATGCCAATGGAGATTGCAAAGTTCCGCTGCTGATGGATGAAATTCATTGTTCCATCGATTGGGTCTATTATCCAGACCACCCCAGATAAACTGGTGATCTCATCACCATACCCTTCTTCACCTAAGATTTTGTGGTCAGGGTATGTCCCTTTGATTTTATTGATGAAATATTGCTCTGTTGCTTGATCTATATCCGTCACAAGATCATTCGGATTCGACTTGGACGTCACATTCAATGTTTTGGGAAACGAAGCCCTGATGTTCTCTCCAGCCTCTTTTATCCAGTTTTTCGCATATGTATCAATTTCTTTCAGGTTATATCCCATTCAGTTTTCCCCCGTTCCAATATTTTTTACTATATGAGGAATCTATTTTAGCTTATCGGATTTTCGCTATTTCCATCAAGTATTAGGGTTTCCCTTGTCATGTGTATTACATGCAAGCAGATCAAGTTCAGAAACATAAGAAACGAACTCCGTCTGCATTACAGGAGTTCGTCAAGTGTCTGGATTGCCGCAGTATTCCGTTTGAATAAGCATTTGCCAACTTCTTCTTTCACCTTGCGTTTATTGCTTACAAAGCCTTTAAACGCAATAATTCTTGTCTGATTCTTTCTAGTTTCTGTTTACATTCTTTCATTTTCGGTTTATCTGATTCAGTCATTGCATCAAAAAGTGTCGCTAATTCATAATCCATTTCCAGTCGAAGTACAGCTGTTCTCTGCAGCTCACCATTTCTTTTTCTCGTTGAATTTATGAGTTGTTTCATTATTTACACTCCTCTATTAATTTCTAGTTTTTTATTCATTGTATGAAGCTCCAACTGCCTGTGGTACAAATATGTGCGTTTACCCAGGTCTCCGAAAAGTCCTGCCGCTTCTATTTTTCATAAGCTTTTGCTACAATATTTGACAAAGTACTAGGAGGTTTTTATTTTGTCATTCCAAGGATTCGAAAAAGCAGATTTTGATGTTTTTGAAATTGACGGTCTCGATGAACGAATGGAGGCTTTAAAATCCCAGATCCGCCCTAAACTGGAGCAACTGGGCCAGCACTTCGCCCCGACGCTTTCAAATATTGCCGGCGAAGAAATGCATTATCATGTCGCCAAACATGCCAGAAGGACAAAGAACCCGCCTAAGGATACTTGGGTCGCTTTCGCAAGCAATCCAAGAGGATATAAAATGCTTCCTCATTTCCAAATTGGCCTCTGGGAAACCCATGTCTTCATCTGGTTCGCCGTGATCTACGAAGCACCTGAAAAGGAAGCAATCGGGAAAAAGCTTGAAAAGGATCTTCATTCTATTTTTGCCCGCACTCCTAAGAACTTCTATTGGTCAGGCGATCATATGAAGCCGGAAGCCACGATGCATGGCGAGCTTTCCAATGAAGATCTTCTGGCAATGTTCCAGCGACTCCAAACTGTAAAAAAGGCTGAAATCCTTTGCGGATTGAACATTCCTCGCGAGGAAGCCATTAAGTTAAGCGGTGATGAAATGCTTTCAAAAATTGAGTTTGTATTTAAAGAAACATTACCCCTATATAGAATCGCATAAACCATGAAATGCGCAGGCGACCGCCCATTTTCGACAAGTTTTCCAAAGAATTGGCAGACGGAGCTGGACAATAAGAAAGAGCCCATTTAGCATGGGCTCTTTCTTTGGTTTCAACAAATCATCTTTTGGTCTTTTTAGGGGCGACATTGATCTTCTCGCCTGTTCCGGTTTGCTTGATTTCTTTAACTGCCTGGTAAGAGACATAACCGCTGACTTCTTCAAATTCATTGAAAAGTGTCTTTTCCTGGGCTTTTCCCGGGACGATTTCTTTAAATCGTCTGTATGCCAGAAGCAGAGTGTCGCGCTCAATTCCTTTTTCATATGCTTTTTCAATGCATTCGTAAAAATGGATGACATCGACAATTTCATCAGTCGACCATGTGTGGTCGATTGGATACTGGTATTCCATGTGTGCTCACCTGCTTTTTTCCTGTGCCAGGGAACTGCCTGCCCCTGCCACCTTTATTATGTTAATCGATTGTACCGTTATTTATCTGGTAGCGCAAGCACCGCAGCCCCTTAACTCCTCCATGTTGTCCTGATAGCTTCTGCTTCTTTGATGATCCTATCAAACAGCTCTGCGACTGTAGGCGAGTCCTTGATCAATCCCATCACCTGTCCAGCCCAGCCAAAACCATTTTCATCATCACCATTATAGATATATTTTCGGTTTGCAGTCCCGCTTATCAATTCCTTTAGATCGTCATAGCCACCGCCTTGCTTCTCTATCTCAAGGATTCTTTCAGTCAATGGATTGGCAATCGCTCTTGCCGGCATGCCAAGCGTTTTTTTTATTACAGTCGTATCATTTTCGCTTCCTTCCACCAGCTTTTGCTTGTACAGTTCATTCGCATGGACGCATTCTTTTGTAGCGATGAAGCGGGTACCCATCTCAATTCCCTCTGCCCCTAGGCTTAATGCTGCCATCAGGCCGCGTCCATCTCCAATTCCACCAGAAGCGATGACCGGGATGCTGACTGCATCGACTACAGCTGGAATCAGCACCATCGTTCCAATATCGCTCTTCCCAAGATGGCCGCCCCCTTCCTGTCCGACAACCATAACTGCGTCTGCTCCCAGCTCTTCCGCTTTTTGTGCCTGCCGCTTCGCTGCCACCAGAACCAATTTTTTTATAGAAGTTCCTTTCAACTGTTCAAAGATTGGCGCCGGGTTGCCTCCTGTCATGGAAATAACCGGAACATCTTCTTCAATCGCGACATCCAGGTAATGCGAAAAAGGCCTTCCATGCTGGCCGATGGCAAAGTTGACTCCAAATGGCTGATCAGTCAGCTCCCTTACCTTATGTATCTCCCTTCTCAATGCATCCGGGTCAGGAAGTGACATCGCGGTGATCTGGCCCAATCCTCCTGCATTCGATACCGCAGCAGCAAGCTCAGAATATGCAAGATAAGCGAGTCCTCCCTGGATAATCGGGTATTGTATTCCTAATAGGCTCGTTACATCTGTTTTCCAGTTCATAGTACCTCTCCTTCACATGTTGAATCATTAATACTTCTCTAATAGAAGCTCTATTTCCTGTTTTCTTGTAGAAGGAATGCCGTTTTTCTGGTTATTATGAAATTCTTTGCAAACACCCTGTTTAGTGCTATAATGCATGTGTTTTATTTTTTTAAAAGCTGAAAAATTATATTAACCTATAAAAAGGGAATCCAATACATTAAAGAGGTGTGATCATCAATTGTCACAAAACGAAACACCACTATTTACTAGCCTGTTGAAACACGCAGAAAAGAATCCGATCCAATTTCATATACCCGGCCATAAGAAAGGCAGCGGGATTGATCCTGAGTTCCGTGAATTCATCGGCGATAATGCCCTGTCCATCGACTTGATCAATATCGGACCGCTTGACGATCTCCATTCACCTAAAGGAATCATCAAGCAGGCACAGGAGCTGGCGGCTGAAGCTTTCGGCGCGGACCACACTTTCTTTTCAGTACAGGGCACAAGCGGCGCGATCATGACGATGATCATGACGGTCTGCGGACCTGGGGATAAAATCATCGTTCCGCGTAACGTGCACAAATCAATCATGTCTGCCATCGTTTTTTCCGGCGCCATTCCGATCTTCATTCACCCAGAGATCGATAAGAAGTTGGGTATTTCCCACGGCATCTCAACAGATTCCGTTGAAAAGGCTCTTGAACAGCATCCGGATGCAAAAGGTTTGCTGGTGATCAATCCAACCTATTTCGGTTTTGCAGCCGATTTAAAGAAGATTGTTGAGATTGCTCATTCTTATGATGTACCGGTATTGGTGGATGAGGCTCATGGGGTCCATATCCATTTCCATGAGGATCTCCCGCTGTCAGCAATGCAGGCAGGTGCCGATATGGCTGCCACCAGCGTGCACAAGCTTGGCGGTTCGATGACCCAAAGCTCTATCCTGAATGTAAAAGAAGGCCTGGTTTCGGCCAAGCGTGTCCAATCCATTATCAGCATGCTGACGACCACATCCACTTCCTATCTGCTGCTTGCATCGTTGGATACAGCGCGGAGAAGGCTTGCCATTGAAGGAAGAGAAATCATCGGCAGGACGATTAAATTGGCGCAATGGATCCGGGGACAAGTAAATGAAATTGAACATCTCTACTGTCCTGGTGAAGACCTGCTTGGAACAAATGCCACCTTTGATTTTGATCCTACAAAAGTACTCATCAGCATCAAAGATTTGAATATCACTGGGTACGAGGTTGAAAACTGGCTTCGTGAAAAATATAATATCGAAGTTGAACTTTCAGATTTATATAATATCCTGTGCATCATCACACCTGGTGACACGCAGAAAGAAGCAGAGATTCTTGTTCAGGCATTGCGTGAGCTTTCTAAGGAATTCCACCACCTGGCTGAAAAAGTCCATGCCGAAGTTATGCTTCCTGATATTCCACTATTGGCTTTGACGCCTAGAGACGCATTTTATGCTGATACAGAGGTTGTTCCTGTCGAGGAATCAGAAGGACGGATCATTGCTGAATTCGTTATGGTGTATCCTCCAGGAATCCCAATATTCATACCGGGCGAAATCATCACCAAAGAAAACCTTGTATATATCAAGACCAATATGGAAGCCGGGCTTCCTGTACAAGGACCTGAGGATGATGAACTTAAATCATTCCGAGTGATCAAGGAACACAAAGCGATCAGATAAGAACAAAAAAAGCGCAAGCGCCTTGTTCAGCCCCGACAAGCGCTGGAGGGCCTGACAGTGAAGTCGTTCTTTGACTTCATTGGCAGGACCGAAACGTCTCGAGGAGTTAGGAGCCGCAGCTAGCCAAGCGTCTCGAGGGGCTAGGCGCTGGATCTGGATTAAGACTCCCATATGTAGTTATTCACACAAAATACTTTTATAATTTCCTAACCAAAAAAGAAGGGCATGCCATCGCGCATGCCCTTTTGTCTATTCTTATCTTTCCTCTGCACCTTCATGGTCGCAGCAGTTGCATTTTTTTGAATATAATACTGTTACTTTCTCATCTTCGAAATGGTCAATTGTAGAATTGCAAGTTTGACAAACGATCGTGCCCATCTTTTCAAACCCCTTTTCATTTTGAATTTTGAAAGCGCTTCATTAACTTCTAAATATATAATAATATAACACTATTAAGATTTCAAGCCTAAATTGTATAACACTTTTATTATTTAAAGGTATTTTTTGCTGCACTCAAACTATTTTTATGTATTCAGGGCAATTAGTATGACACTTTTAATCTTCAGTACTATTTTTTCTAATTATGCTAATAAGCGTGCAGGAATCCTTGATTAAAATCGCCAAAGGGGGGGTTCTTTATAAAATATTTTTGCCCAAAATTAAAACAGACCTGCTGCAGGCCTGTTCGCTTCACACTCTTATTCGTATTGAGTCTGGAAAGGGGCTGTCGGCAATTCTTCATTAAAAAACAGCGCTAGGTCCTCAGCCTGCCGGACTTCTGTAATATGGAATGCTTTCTGTAAATATTCTACGTCTTCTATGTCCTTTGGGTCGAGGAGTGCTGAACGCCCTGTCTGCATGCAGACTACAAGCGGTTTTCCGAAAAACATATTGGTATACACGATCCCAAAGTCATAACGGGTGTCATACGTGGTGAACCCCACAAACCTGACATGAACCTTTTCGTGCTCATCATAAAGCTTTTCGAATAGTTCCATATGCCTCCTCCTTAAAATTAAATATTTAGAATATTATTATAATTCAATTTTGACAAAAAGGCAAGTGCATGTAAAGCTAAAAAGCTTTTATTCTATTGTCAACACTTTTTCAGGAGTGATAAAATGGGAAGGAATAGATAGGAAAAGGGGATTGGACGATGTCTAGTAATGCTTATATAAAACTTGTTCCATCATCATCTCAGCAAGCCATTTCCACAGAAGAACTGAAAGATTTATTTAATTACTACAAAGAAATCACCTCGAAAACAGGCGATCAGGTGGACTGGAATTATGAAAACTCAGCCTTCCCATATGAACTGAAGGAAAAAGCAGATGGCAAAGGTGCTTGGTTTTACCTTGAATCCTCCCAGGACCGTTATCATGCAATCCTGATTGGTGTCGACAAAGAAAACGTTGTCAATGAGGATGGTTCGGAACGCGAACAATCATACATACAAATCACCCTTCCTCCAACTGCAACTGCTGGCGATAAGGGAAAAGCAAATGAATTCAGCAAATTCATCGGGAAGAAACTTCAGGGTGAACTGCATTTATTCAATGGAAGAATCATGTACTTTTACCCTCGTAAATAATTCCTGAAATCCAAAACGAAACGGCTGCTATTGAGCAGCCGTTTCGCTATTTGCAGGAGTTTCAATCAGTGAAGGATCGACAATAGTATAGCCTTTGTCTTGAAGCCCCTTCACGATATCCCCCAATGCCTCGCTTGTCCATTTCCTGTCATGCATCAGCAAATTCCCGCCATTTCGCAGATATGGTGAATTCACCATGATATCAGTCAATGCTTCCTTGGATTGATAGTCTTTTTCCCAATCATATCCGTAGGTCCAGTTCATCACCAGCATTTTTTCGTCAGCAGCGAGCTTCTTGCTGTAATCCGTATTCATCCCAAATGGCGCCCTGAAAAATTGCGGTCTTTCGCCGATCAGCTCTTCCACCCGATCATTCAGGTCTACGATTTCCTTTCTTTGCTGTTCTTCTGATAAATCCTTCAATGACTTGTGATTATATGTATGGTTGCCAATCATGAAACCCATCTGATGGATTTCCTTTAAGACTTCTCCTTCTTCAGGCGTATCAAGAAAATGCCCATTCACGAAAAATATTGCTTTCACTCCTAATTCCTTCAACGTCTTTGCCATTTCGAGAGCATTTTTATCAGGAGCGTCGTCAATCGTCAACAAAACAATCTTTTCATCAGGATTTTCAATATTCTCTATCGAAAAATCCGTTTTCATCCGATACTTCGGTGTGCTTTGTTCCACTTCGGTGCTCTCGGGAACTTGTTCTTCTGTTGCTTCTTCTGCCTCCTCTGCTTCGCTGCTTTCCGTTGCGCTCTCAGCGCCTTCCTCTGCGTCGATTTGTTCTTTGTTTACTTCATCAGTCTCTTTTGGTTTTGCGGCATTTTCAGCCGCACTGCAGCCAGCTAGCAATAAAGATGCCGTAAGCATCAGTGTAAACGTTCGATTCAAAACTGTCCCCTCCTGTTGGAATTTCCTTGCTGACAATGATGGTTATATGGCATTCCCTCTGGACAATATTATGCAATGAGAGACATTGTGAAATGGAAAGACACATAAAGAGCAAGACTTAATATGGTGACCAAGAAAGTTTTTCTTGCCGACTTCATAAAAAAATTGCCGATTATTATTGCCAGATAAAAAAATACAATGAACATAATACCATTATAAATCGGATGGTCATGTTTGGATAGCCATTCCGTCAAGGTATACCCACTCCATATGAGTGATTGAAGCAATAAAACCGTATACACCTTCAAACCCTCCACCACCATGTCTAATTTATCTTTCCCGACCTGCAAACTGCTAAACATCCATTCTTTTTACTAGTATATGTACTGTTTGGAAGGATATTTTTCATTTATGTAACAATTCAATAACATTCCATTCTTTTGGAAATTGCTGTGATAGAATATGGACAACTAGTTATCCCAGAGGAAAAATAATAAGAAAAAAGTGAGGCAAAGATAAATGAAAGGCTTATCTTTTGTTTTTGTCGCTACGTTCCTTTTTCTCACGGCTTCATGCAATCCAGTCAACAATTCAGACAAACTGGTGCTGAATGAGGATATAAAGCAGGTTGTCTTCTTTTCAGATGAAAAGAATTACAAGCAGGAATCTTCCTACTATGACGCAATCATAGAGTTAAAGAAGGAATACCCGGCAGAATTTAATAACATTGTTGTCATTCCAGCTTCAAATGCTAACCAGTACCATGATCTTCTTAAAGAGAAAAAGTTCCCCGCCATCCTGATTGTCCATCGTGACCAGGTCCTCGCGAATGTAAATGGAAGTGTCACCAAAGAACAGATCATAGAACCCATCTCTGCTGTTTTGAATAATGATTAAAAAAATCCTTCCCAGATTGGGAAGGATTTTTTTGTTTTATTTTACGATATGAATTGGATTTCCTAGCGCAACTTCTGCAGCTTCCATCGTAATTTCACCTAATGTTGGGTGAGCGTGGATGGTCATTGCAAGGTCTTCAGCTGTCATGCCTGCTTCAATTGCCAAACCAAGTTCAGCAATCATATCGGAAGCATTAGGGCCAGCGATTTGTGCACCAACTACAATATCATCTTCTTTGCGTGTAATCAGCTTCAGGAAGCCATCTGTCTGGTTAAGTGAAAGTGCACGGCCGTTCGCTGCAAATGGGAACTTCGCTGCTTTCACGTCTAAGCCAGCATCTTTTGCTTCTTTTTCTGAGTAACCAACAGAAGCTAATTCCGGATCAGAGAAAACGACTGCCGGGATTGCAAGGTAATCGATCTCTGAAGGATGTCCAGCAATTGCCTCAGCAGCGATTTTACCTTCGTAAGATGCTTTATGAGCAAGCGGCGGTCCTTCAACGATGTCTCCGATAGCGTAGATGTTGCTGACATTGGTACGGCATTGCTTGTCGATTTTGATGACACCACGTTCTGTCATTTCAATTCCGACTTGCTCAAGACCCAACTCGTCAGTGTTAGGCTTTCTGCCTACCATGACAAATACGTAATCTGCTTCGACTTTTTGTACTTCACCTTTAACTTCATAAGTCACAGTTACGCCAGTGTCAGTTTCTTCAACACCTTTAGCAAGTGCCTTCGTGATCACTTCAGCACCCTTTTTCTTAAGGTTCTTTTTCACAAGTGATGACATTTGCTTCTCGAAACCATTGAGGATTTCGTCTGCGCCTTCAAGGATCGTAACCTTCGTGCCGAAGCTTGCGTACGCACCGCCAAGCTCTGTGCCGATATATCCGCCGCCGATGACAACGATGCTCTCAGGAAGTTCCTGAAGATTCAATGCACCAGTGGAATCAAGCACACGCTTAGAGAATTTGAAAGCCGGGATCTCGATTGGACGTGATCCAGTAGCAAGGATAGCGTTCTTGAAAGTATATGTCTGTGCTGAATTTTCATCCATAACACGAATCGTGTTGGCATCCACAAAGTACGCTTCGCCTTTAACGATATCGATTTTGTTGCCTTTCAATAAGCCTTCAACACCGCCAGTCAATTTCTTGACTACTCCAGCTTTGAACTCTTGTACTTTTGAAAAATCAAGCGTAACGTTTTCAGCTATAACGCCCATATCTTCTGAGTGCTTTGCATTTTCAAATCTGTGTCCAGCAGAAATCAAAGCTTTAGAAGGAATACAGCCGACGTTCAGGCAGACACCGCCCAAAGTCGCTTTTTCTACGATTGTTACTTTCTGGCCCAGCTGGGCAGCGCGAATCGCTGCCACATATCCGCCAGGTCCGGCACCAATGACAAGAGTATCAGTTTCGATTGGAAAATCTCCTACTACCATTTATTACCCCTCCATTAACAATAGTTCTGGATCGTTCAACAGGCGCTTGATGTGATTCAATGCATGCTGTGCAGTTGCACCGTCGATCATGCGGTGATCGAAGCTTAGAGAAAGTGCAAGTACAGGAGCAGCAACGATTTCTCCATCTTTAACTACAGGCTTTTCTGCGATGCGGCCAATTCCAAGGATTGCAACCTCCGGATGGTTGATGACCGGAGTGAACCATTGTCCGCCGGCAGAACCGATATTTGTGATTGTGCAAGATGCACCTTTCATTTCATCTGGTGCTAGTTTGCCATCGCGAGCTTTTCCTGCAAGTTCGTTGATCTCATTAGAGATTGAGAAGACAGACTTACGGTCAGCATCTTTAACGACCGGTACAAGCAATCCTTTGTCTGTATCCGCAGCGATACCGATGTTGTAATAGTGCTTGTGAACGATTTCGCTTGTAGCATCATCCAATGATGTGTTCAATGCTGGATATTCACGAAGCGCACTTGTTAATGCTTTTACCACATATGGAAGGAATGTAAGCTTGATTCCTTTTCCGGCAGCAACTTCTTTGAACTTCTTGCGGTGTGCAACAAGCCCCGTTACATCCACTTCGTCCATTAATGTAACGTGCGGAGCTGTATGCTTAGAGTTAACCATTGCCTTGGCAATCGCTTTTCTGATACCGCTCATCTTTTCACGAGTTTCAGGATATTGTCCTTCTGGGATAGCCTGAGCCGCTGCAGCTTTAGGTGCTTCTTCAGCATGAGCTGCCTGCGCTTGATCTGCTTGTGGTGCAGCTGCCGGAGCCCCTCCGCTTAGGAAGTTGTCGACATCAGCTTTGATAATGCGGCCATTCTTGCCTGATCCAGCAACCTGGCGAATATCAACACCTTTTTCACGTGCATATTTACGGACAGATGGCATTGCCACGATTCGGCGGTCAGGGTCTACTTCCGACTGTGGTGCAGCTGCTGCGCCAGCGCCAGTTCCGCCAGCAGGTGCAGGAGCTTCTGCTGCTTCTTTTTTAACTTCCTGGCCAGACTCTAATGTAGACTGTACCTGAGCTTCTGTCTTTTCTTGTTTAGGCTGCTCAGCTGGTGCATCTTCGTCTTCACCTTTGAATTTAAGATGCTCGTATCCTGGTGCATCGAATGTCACAAGGACTTGTCCTACTGTTGCAACTGTTCCTTCTTCAACTAAAACTTCTTCAACTGTACCAGCGACAGGTGAAGGAATTTCAACTACCGCTTTATCATTCTGCACTTCGCATAGTACATCGTCTTCCTGAACTTTATCGCCAGGTTTTACGAACCATTTGACGATTTCACCTTCGTGAATACCTTCGCCGATATCTGGCAGCTTAAATTGGAATGCCAATGGAATTCACCCTCCTAAGTTTATTCGATCATGTTTGCTTAATTAAAATTCAAGTACTTTCTTAGCTGTTTCGATTACATCTTTATAGTTAGGGAGCCAAACAGATTCTGCTTGAGAGAATGCAAATACTGTATCCGGAGCTGCTACACGCAATACCGGAGCTTCAAGGCTAAGGATTGCGCGATCGTTGATTTCGGCAACGATCTGTCCAGCCATACCAGCTTGTTTCTGTGCTTCCTGCACAACAATCGCTCTTCCTGTTTTTTCAACTGAAGCGACAATTGTTTCGATATCGAAAGGCATTACAGTCCTTAAGTCGATTACTTCTACAGAATGACCTTCTTTTTCAAGTTCTTCTGCTGCCTTCAGTGATTCATGGACCATTGCTCCGTAAGTGATGATGGAAAGGTCTTTACCTTCACGCTTAACTTCTGCTTTTCCAAGAGGAATTGTGTACTCTTCTTCAGGAACTTCTTGACGGAATGAGCGATAAAGCTTCATGTGCTCAAGGAAAATGACAGGATCATTATCGCGGATCGCAGAAATCAATAATCCTTTTGCGTCATAAGGAGTTGAAGGAATGACAACTTTTAGGCCAGGCTGTTGTGCGACCATTCCTTCAAGGCTGTCAGCGTGCATCTCTGGAGTATGTACGCCTCCTCCGAATGGTGAACGGATCGTCACTGGTGAGCTGTAGCGGCCGCCAGAGCGGTAACGCATACGAGCCATTTGCCCTGCAATGGAGTCCATTACTTCAAAAACGAAACCAAAGAACTGGATTTCAGGAACTGGACGATAACCTTGAAGCGCAAGACCAATCGCCAATCCGCCGATACCGGATTCCGCCAGTGGTGTATCGAATACACGATCTTCACCAAATTCATTTTGAAGGCCTTCAGTCGCACGGAATACACCGCCGTTTACGCCAACGTCTTCCCCGAATACAAGGACGTTGGGATCATTTTTCAATTCTACGCGAAGAGCGTCTGTAATTGCTTGAATCATAGTCATTTGAGCCATGGCTTACTTCGACTCCTTCTCTTTATATATTTCATACTGTTCTTTTAAGTAGTCAGGCATTTCTTCATACATGATTTCCATAAGGTCAGTTACCTTTTGCTTAGGAGTATCATCCGCTTCTTTGATAGCGTTTTTGATTTCTTCTTTTGCTCTTTCGATTGTTTCGTTTTCCAACTCTTCAGTCCAAAGATTTTTCTTCTCAAGGAACTTGCGGAAACGAACCAATGGATCTTTCTTTTCCCATTCATTGTCCAAATCTGATGTACGGTAACGAGTTGGGTCATCACCTGCCATGGTATGAGGACCATAACGGTAAGTCATCGTTTCAATCAAAGTAGGACCTTCTCCGTTTACAGCGCGCTGGCGTGCTTCAAGAGTTACAGCATAAACTGCAAGCGGGTCCATTCCATCCACCTGAATACCAGGGATACCTGCAGCAACAGCTTTTTGAGCAATTGTCTGTGCAGAAGTCTGCTTTTCAACCGGAGTTGAAATCGCAAAACGGTTATTCTGGACGAAGAAGATTGCTGGAGCTTTATACGCACCCGCAAAGTTGATTCCCTCGTAGAAATCACCCTGTGATGAACCGCCGTCACCTGTGTACGTTACAGCTACTGCTTGAGCTCCGCGTTTTTTCATGCCAAGCGCAACACCTGCAGCCTGGATATATTGAGCACCAATGATGATTTGAGGTGAAATGACGTTTACACCTTCAGGAATCTGATTGCCCTTGAAGTGGCCGCGTGAGAACAAGAATGCCTGTGTAAGCGGAAGGCCATGCCAGATCATCTGAGGTACATCACGGTATCCTGGAAGAATAAAGTCTTCTTTTTCAAGTGCGAATTGGGATGCAAGCTGGGAAGCTTCCTGCCCTGCTGTTGGAGCGTAGAAACCAAGGCGTCCCTGGCGGTTCAATGAAATTGAACGCTGGTCCAAAATTCTTGTATAAACCATACGCTTCATTAATTCTTGTAATTGCTCGTCCGAAAGTTCAGGCATTGCCGCTTCATTAACGACTTCGCCTTCTTCATTTAAAATCTGGAACATTTCAAATTGGCTTTCGATCTTTTCGAGCTGCTTCTTTGCATCAATAGTGTTGTTTTTCGTTTTAGATGCCATCAGAGCCACCTCTTCCTTTCTAACTCATAAATTTTATTAAATATACAAAAATTAGGTTACCCAAAATGAGGATAAATTCCCCCGGGTTTCTATAATACATCTTGAGCTGAACTGTTCATCTTATTTACAGCAGAACACAAGGGGTCCAAGCATTTTTGCTGGATCAACCTGTGAACACACCATTATATAGTTTTCCACAGATGCACAATAAAAAAACTTATATTTCTCCATTACTGCTTCCTGAATTCTGTATTAGTAAAATCAATAAACAGAGTAATACAATTCGCTCATTCGTTTTTTAGTTTACATCAGGAAAATACCTCCGTCAAATACTATGTTTTATCTTTTTTAATTTTAATCACCATCATTATGTTATTATCCTGAAAAAGTAACTGTATTACTCTTCTGCAATGGCTGTACTATAATAAATTACTTTTAATTCAAACTGTATTAATGCTGAACATCAGGTTTGTATCCATTAAATAATCCGGAGTGCAAAGCAAGATCCGCTCCCTTTCAAGCCAAAAGCAAAAAAAACCGCTTTTGATTCCAAAGCGGTTTTGGTTCTGTTCTTATTCTTTCTTATCCGGGCTTACTTCTATTCCAGCTTTTTTATAAAAGGCCAGTTTTTCTTTATTGTACTGATCTGTTTTGTCATTGAATTCCTGATTGTCCTTGAGGACCGTTTCATAAATTTCATTGACTTTATTGATTTGCTCTTCCAGCTTGTCAAAGCTCAATTCCTTGTCCTTCAGCATTTCATAAAGCTCTTTGTCATATTGAAGTCCCTGTTTGTAGTTTTTGTAGAGGTCCTCATGTATTTCATACCGTTCATTCATCGTCGCCTTTAATTCATTTGCCTGCTTCTTGAGGCTGGAATCCTCAATCTCTTCGATAATTGGGTCGATGTTCTTGAATTCTTTTTGGGATTCGTCGATACTTTCTTTTTCCTTATCAATATGCTCAGCCCGTTTGTCGGCATTAGCCAATGCCTCATCAGCCAGCTTTACAATTTCGTCATATTCCTTCATTCCTAAAGATATGATCTTTTCATATATTTCCTTTTCCTTCTTTTCCAGTTCTACAAGCGGATCCTGTTGATCCTCAAATGTCTTTTCAATTGAAACCACCTTTTCAAGCTCTTCGAACATCTTTTCCTCCGGTGATTGCTTGTCCAAACACCCTGCAAGACTAAAAACTCCAGCCATCATGATAATAGCCAAACTTATTTTTTTCATTATGGACAAAATAATAACCTCCTCATAGATACCAATTTTACTATAGCGATTGCGGCGAGTTTTGACAATAGATATGAAATTTCGTGTTTTCCATAACAGGAGTGGAATAAGTTTGTCCTTTCCCTAAATATATTCAACCATAAAGCAATTTATGCTTTGGGCATGAGCCTATACCTTCTTGTTTCTTTTGCATAGGCTATAGCAATCGACCCGAATTGCGGGCGAATCATACAATAGAGGAGGTTTCCATATGTACGGATACGGATATGGTTGTGGCTATCCTGTTGCAGGAGTAGGTTATCGCGGTGGATTCGCTTTGATTGTTGTGTTGTTTATCCTTCTGATCATCGTCGGATGCGCATGCTGGAAGTTCTAATTGGAAAAAGTGAAGGGAGAAGGGATGCATATCCCTCTCCCTTTTCATGTTTTCTAGTTAACTTTTCATCATACATTTGTTAGACTTAACATTATTACATACTAGAGGTGAAATATATGTTGACGATGGATGATATCGTTCGTGATGGACATCCTGCGCTTCGAAAAGTCGCAGAAGAAGTTTCCATGCCTCCTTCACAGGAAGATAAAGCAATACTCCAAAGCCTGATTGAATATGTTAAGAACAGCCAGGATCCTGAGGTAGCCCAGAGACACGGTCTTCGCCCGGGCATCGGTCTTGCTGGTCCGCAAATAAATGTTACTAAACGAATGATCGCTGTCCATTTGTCAGATGAGAAAGACAGCTTGATCAGCTATGCCCTTTTCAATCCTAAGATCATCAGTCATTCAGTGGAAAAATCGTATCTGACTGCTGGTGAGGGCTGCCTCTCGGTGGATGAGTCGATCCCTGGATATGTTCCCAGGTATGCACGAATAACCGTAAAAGGATTCGACCTTGAAGGAAATGAAGTGAAAATCCGCCTCAAAGGCCTTCCCGCTATCGTATTCCAGCATGAAATCGACCATCTCAATGGCATCATGTTCTATGACCATATCAATAAGCAGGATCCATTTGCCGAAGTCCCAGATGCTACCCCGGTAGAACGATAAAAGCCGAATCTATCCAGATTCGGCTTTTTTTGTTAAGCTGTTTTCACATTGATCGTTGCTTTTAATCTTGAATTCCCCTACCCTAAATCAATTTCAACTCTTTCAATCCATTCCATATACCGTTGTCATCGACATCGCTGGTGACCATATTCGCCAATTCCTTCAGTTGCGGTACAGCGTTGCCCATGGCAACTCCTGTTCCTGCCGCTTTCAGCATTTCAAGGTCATTCAGGCCATCTCCAAATGCATAGACATCCTCGGGATTGAAACCTAAGCGTTCGACCATCTTCTTTATGCCTTCTGCTTTGGAACCACCCGCAGGAAGGATATCGACTGAATACGGATGCCATCTGATAAAGGTGAATTCCGGATAATTCTCCCGGTAGAATTCCTCCATCCCTTCTTCACAGAACAAAAGGGTTTGGAACAGGTCCTTGTCAACATAAAAACGGTCATCCTGTTCCGGATGGGCAAATTTCAATCCCCCCAGGCTTGTTTCGATGAAATTGTGGTGTTTTACAGAGGACTTCATCGTCTGATGGTTCATAAATACGACCGGGTGACCCTTGTCTGAAGCTTCAAGGTAAAGCTGCTCTAATTTATGATTGTTCAGTGGGTTTTGGTAAATGGGCTCTCCCTCAAACACAACATATTGGCCATTAAAGCTTACGAAAGAATCGATATCCAGCTCTTTCCTGAGATTTTCGAACATAAATGGAGCCCTTCCCGTCGCAATCGCCACGAATACCCCATTTTCCTTCAGCTTTTCAAGTGCCTCTTTTGTGGAGGCAGGCAAATTTTTATCATGGTCCAAAAGTGTCCCATCAATATCAAAAAATACGATTTTGCTCATGAAATATTCTCCTTCAATGCTCTGCTTGAATGTATTTTCCTACCTCTTGGGCAGAATTATGTAATCTCGGTAGTCTATCAAATCGATGAGTTCATGTACAGAAAAACGCAGCATAAAACTGTGTCAAATAAATGACAATTTATGTAATTCCATCAATATCCATGAAAAAATTTGCTATTTCATCATATAATATAAACAAAAAGATAGGAATTTGAAAAATTATCTTTGCTAAACTTTTCCTTGTTTACTTTACTTTGGACAAGGATAGTTTAAAATAAGAATTAAGGAGATGATCCACTATGTTAAAGAAGCTAAGGAAAAAGCTTTTGAAACAGTGGAAAGATTTGCTTCGTAAAAAAACAATCGCTTAACTTTTTGAGCCCTTCAAACTTGCGAAGGGCTCCTTCCTTATTGTAAATTGGTTAATAGCGGAAAACACGGCACGGTTGATAATAACAATGGTAACATTGTCATTTTTATATAGGACTGAGTTCGAATTGATTTCAATGCCACCCGACACTCTGGCATAGTATTTACTGTAAATCCAGCCAGAATGGACAGTGGATGAAATCAGTTTTATGAAGAACATCCTGTAAAATAGAAAAGTATATTTAAGGAGAGAGATTTTTAATGATTTTTAAAGTTTACTTCCAGGAATCCAACAAGCAAGTACCAGTTCGCGAAAAGACACAGACGATTTATGTTGAAGCCGACTCGGAAAGAGAAGTACGGACTAAAATTGCTGACCGCCAGTATAATGTCGAATATGTCGAGGCAGTTAAGGGTAATTACTTTGAGTATGAAAAGCAAAAAGAAGACTTTGAAGTATTGGAGATCGAATAATTTATGAAATTCGTAAAAAATGACCAAACAGCCGTTTTTGCACTCGGTGGATTGGGTGAGATCGGCAAGAACACGTATGGCGTGCAGTTTCAGGATGAAATCATTTTGATTGATGCAGGCATTAAATTCCCTGAAGATGAATTGCTGGGAATTGATTATGTCATCCCTGACTATTCCTATCTTGTAAAAAATGAGGACAAGATCAAAGGCCTTTTCATTACCCATGGCCATGAAGATCACATCGGCGGCATTCCCTACTTGCTTCGTGAAATCAATGTCCCGATCTACGGCGGCAAACTGGCGCTCGGCCTGATTAAGAACAAGCTTGAAGAACATGGCCTGCTTCGAAAAGCGAAACTGATTGAGATCAAGGAAGATGATATCATCAAATTCCGCAAGACATCGGTTACGTTCTTCAGGACGACACATAGTATTCCAGATTCATACGGGATCGTTGTAAAAACACCTCCTGGACAAATCGTCCACACTGGTGACTTTAAATTTGATTTCACCCCAGTAGGTGAGCCAGCCAATTTGACGAAAATGGCTGAAATCGGCAAAGAAGGCGTGCTCTGCTTGCTTTCTGACAGCACAAATGCCGAGGTGCCTCATTTTACAATGTCTGAACGCCGTGTAGGTGAGAGCATACATGATATTTTCCGAAAAGTGGATGGACGGGTGATTTTCGCTACTTTTGCGTCGAACATACATAGATTGCAGCAAGTTACCGAAGCAGCAGTCGCAAACGGCAGAAAAGTTGCCGTGTTCGGCAGAAGCATGGAATCAGCGATCACGATTGGGCAAGAACTGGGCTATATCACGGCTCCAAAGGATACTTTCATCGATGCGCAGCAAATCAACAGGATGCCTGCCAACCAGGTGACGATCCTTTGTACCGGAAGCCAGGGCGAGCCAATGGCCGCTTTATCTCGTATTGCGAACGGTACACACCGCCAAATCCAGATTCAGCCTGGCGATACAGTCGTATTCTCGTCATCCCCGATCCCTGGAAATACCATCAGCGTCAACAGGACCATCAACATGCTGTCCCGTGCAGGTGCTGATGTCATCCATGGTTCATTGAATGACATCCATACTTCCGGCCACGGCGGCCAGGAAGAGCAGAAACTGATGCTGCGACTGATCAAACCAAAATACTTCATGCCAATCCATGGTGAATTCCGCATGCAGAAGATGCATAGCAAACTTGCTGCCGACTGTGGAGTGCCTGAAGAAAACTGCTTCATTATGGATAATGGCGAAGTTCTGGCTCTTGGCGACAATGAAGTGAGTGTCGCTGGCAAAATTCCTTCTGGCAATGTGTATATTGACGGAAGCGGTGTAGGCGACATCGGCAACATCGTCCTTCGCGACCGACGTATTCTTTCGGAGGAAGGCCTTGTCGTTGTAGTCGTAAGCATCAATATGAAGGAATTCAAGATTGCCGCTGGCCCAGATTTGATTTCACGCGGATTTGTCTATATGAGGGAATCCGGGGATCTGATCAATGATGCGCAAAGCTTGATCAGTAAACACTTGAATAAAGTGATGGAAAGAAAAACTACTCAGTGGTCTGAAATAAAAAATGAAATCACTGATACACTTGCACCTTTCCTATACGAAAAGACAAAACGCCGCCCAATGATCCTGCCGATCATCATGGAGGTATAGCAAAAAAAACCGTTGCGATTATCGCAACGGTTTTTTTAAAGCTGTTTTCGTAAAGATTGTTGTTAAAATCCTAAAACCGATTTTAACGTGACCATAAGCCACTTTTTAGTTCGGAATTAAGTGTGCAGGCTCTTTTCTCTTAATTAGCTTTAATTTTGTGTAGAAATATATGTTTTTCAATTCAATTTTGCTGCCAAAAGCAACAAAGTTTGAGAGAAGTGCCTTTTTTTAACCATTTGAATCTATATTATTTTGTTGGCGAGGCTTATTCTTCTTCCTGACAAAATAAATGATACCTGCAACTATTATCCCTACGATCAGGAGGATAGGGAGATTGCCTGCAAAGAACACAATGATTCCTGAGCCTGCAGCAAGCAAAATATTAATGTTATCTGCGAATTGCTTTTTGATTTTCTGCCATGTATTTAGATTTTCATTATCGATTTTCGGAACCGCTACAAGATTTTCCTGCAAAATGATCGTCACCGTTGAATAGGCTGTCTGATTTTCGAGGAATTTCTTTCTTCCTGCAATCTGATCGATGTCTTCCTGGACTTGCGCTAAATCTGATGATATCTTCAGCAGGTCGTCGGTTTTTTGCGCTTCCTTCATGAATTCTAACAGCCTGGCTTCCACTGCCTTTTTCGATTTCAATCGTGATTCGAGGTCAACATATTCCTCGGTAACATCCTGCCCGCTCACTCTTCGATTATTGACCTTGACTGACAAACCCTCGGCATCATTCAAAAACGCATGAAAATGCTCCTGAGGAATCCTGAACGTCATCGTCCCGCTTTGCTGATTATCATCGTAACGGTTTGAATCAGATTGTACAATATAACCATTGTAGCGTCCGGCCTTCTCTTCGAGTGCATTTCGCGCATTTTCAAATTTTTTCACAGTGATATCCAATTCCGCATTAAAAATGACCATTCGCTGGCTTACAGCTTCCTTTTCTGACACACCCGCCCGAGTATCGGATTTCGATTTTTCTCCAGTGTTCTGTTCCTGTTCTTTTCCTTCTGAAAAACTGACCCGGTCCTCACTGACATTGTCCAGTTCGGCAGAATTTCCAGATTCGTCCATTTCACTTTTTTCACTGGATGTCCCCCCGCTGCAGCCGGCAAGCAAAAATATTAACGAAATAAACAATAGCAGATTCTTTTTCAACAATGAAAGTCCCCCTTGAATACATATCTTTATGTAATAGACGGCAATTTTGTATATATGTTACAAAAAAAAGAAAGCCTTCAAAAAGAAGACTTTCTATCCTGCATCCAGCATATTGAATTGGGCTTTTACAAGGTGATGATATTCGCCCTGAATCTCCATCAGCTGGTCATGATTGCCGCGCTCAATGATCAAACCATTCTCCAAGACGAAAATATTATCCGCTTCCCTGATGGTCGACAATCTGTGGGCGATGATGATTGCAGTCCTGCCTTTCAACAATGTCTTGAGGGCTTTCTGGATTTTCACCTCTGTTTCCGTATCGATGCTTGCTGTTGCTTCATCCATAATCAGGATCCGGGGATTCGCCAGCAATGCCCTGGCGAACGACAGAAGCTGCCGTTCCCCAACCGAGAGGATATTCCCGCGCTCTTCAACCTCTGTTTTATAGCCATTCGGCAGTTTCTCAATGAAATCCGAAGCCCCTACTGCTTCAGCAGCAGCCCTTACTTCTTTTTCTGTTGCATCCGGTCTGCCGAAAAGGATGTTATCGTATATCGTTCCGGAAAAAATGAAGGTATCCTGCAACACGATGCTGATATGTTTTCTCAGGCTGCCAATCGAAATATCTTTAAGGTCATATCCATCAATCAAAACCTTACCCGCTGTCGGATCATAGAACCGGCTGATCAGATTGGCGATGGTCGTTTTTCCTGAACCTGTATGCCCTACCAAAGCAACGGTCTGGCCGGCTTGCATTTCGAGGCTTATCCCTTTTAGTGCAGTCCGTTTCTCATCATAAGAAAATACAACATTATCAAATTTTATGTCACCGCGCATGTCATCCAGTTCAATTGGATTATCTGTTTCAGAGACAATAGGCTTTTCATCAAGAAATTCAAAGATTCGTTCAGACGATGCCATTCCCATCAACAGCTGGTTATACACCTGCCCCAACCTTGAGATAGGCTCCCAGAACATCCCCAGATAGAAAGCAAACGATACGAACACCCCGATGGAGATGGTATCATTTTGGATCAGGCTTGCTCCGTACCAGATCAGCACTGCGGTCCCAAGAGCATTTGTCAATTCAACCATCGGACGGAACATGGCATTTTTCTGTGAAGCCGACTTCCAGCTTTGGAAGGTCTCATCATTGACACCATCAAAGAAGGCCATGTTTTCTTTTTCCTGGGTGAATGATTGTGTGACCCTTATGCCCTGTATGCTTTCATTCAAGTGAGAATTCAGCTTTGATTGCTTCATGCGCACATCCTGCCATGAGCGCCTGATATTCTTCCTCAGCTTAGTCGAGATCAGGAACATGATTGGCAAAATGATCATGATTGCCAATGTTAGCTGTGGACTCAGCGAGAACAGGATAAAGAAGATCCCAATCAGGAGAACCATATCCATCAGCAGGTTGATGACACCATTGGTGAACAATTCCTGCAGAGAATTGATGTCATTCATGATCCTTACCAGTATCGAACCAGCCGATCGCTGGTCGAAAAATCGATGGGAAAGGTTTTGCACATGAGTGAACAAGTGCTTCCGCAAATCATAAATGACATTTTGGCCTAATTGATTCATCCACCGTATCCGGAAAATATTCGCGACATAAGACGCAGAATACAAGCCTCCGATGATAGCGACCAGCCAGAAAAGCATCGTGGCATCCTTGTTCTTCACTGCCCTGTCAAGTGTGTAGATCCCAATCAGTATTGGGATCACGAGCCTTACCGCTGTTGTGATCAGGACCATCACAATCGACAGCGGCACAAGCGTCTTATTATATGGAATCATATAGCTGAAAAGCCGCAGCATCTGTTTCCAGTTAAACGGCTTATCGATAATCTGGTCAGTAGAATAGTGAAATCTTTTTAGAACTTGAGAATTGCTTTTCCTGCTCAATAACCTTCCCCCCTGAATTCCTGTTTGTTAGAGATTGGCTGATTACGACTAATGACATCATCCAGTTTGCGACACCTTTTGGCGGTCTTTGAACTGGATATCATAAATCTTTTGATACGATCCGCCATTCTTGATCAATTGCTCATGGGTCCCGCGCTCGGCAATCGATCCATTTTCGAGCACAAGAATTTCATCTGCATGTTTGAGAGAGGAAATACGGTGTGCGATGATGAACGTCGTCCGCCCCTTCATGACTTCCAATAATGCTTTCTGGATTTTGAACTCTGTTTCCATATCAACCGCACTGGTGGCATCATCCAGGATTAAAATGCTTGGATTGACACAAATTGCCCTGGCGATCGCGATCCGTTGCTTTTGGCCTCCTGAAAGTCCCATGCCTCTTTCGCCAAGAATCGTATCATATTGATCCGGAAGCTCCATGATGAAGCTATGCGCCTGAGCCCTTTTGGCAGCTGCGATGATTTCATCCATGGTCGCATCGGGGTTTCCATAGGATATATTAGCTTTGATCGATGATGAAAACAGGAAGGATTCCTGCAGGACAATTCCGATATTGCTTCTGAGTGAGCGAACTGAATATTCCTTGATATCCCGGCCATCAATAAGAACCTGGCCTGAAACTGGCTCATAGAATCTTGTCATCAGCTGGGTTATGCTTGTTTTCCCTGACCCTGTCGATCCAATCAGCCCGATTGTCTGCCCTGGCTTTGCCTTGAAGGAAATATCATATAACGCTGCATTTTCATCATCACCATAACGGAGTGTGACCTGGTCGAATTCCACTTCCCCAGAAAGCTTCTCTATCTGAAGAGCTTCCCTCTTCTCTTCAATTTCATCGTCAGCCTCAAGGATTTCCAATAATCTTTCACCGGATGCCTTTGATTGCGAAAATAGATTCACCACGAATCCAAGGTTCATGATTGGCCACATGATGTACCAGACAAGGCTGTAAAAAGCGACCAACTCTCCAGGCAGGAGTGATCCGTCCATGACTAGGAAACCACCGTAACCCAATAACAGAACAACACTCAAATTACCGAGAAACTCCATTAGCGGGAAATACTTCGCCCAAATTTCAGATGTGAATAGATATTGATCCTTATAATTGCCGTTCGAATCATTGAATCTGCCAATCTCATAATCTTCACGAGACAGGGATTTTACCGTGTTGATTCCGCTGATATTTTCCTGTACTTTAGTATTCAGTTTCCCAAATGATTTTCGGATTCCCCTGAAAGCAGGGTGGACTGCCTTGTCGAACTTATAGACGACCACAGCAAGAAAAGGAAGGGTCGCAAGCGTCACCAGCGTCAGTGGAATGGAGTAATAGAACATCACCGAAAAACTTATGCCGATCAAAAGGACAAAACGAATCAATTCTGAGAATCCGAAGCTTAGGAAAAAGCGGAACCCCTCTACATCAGCGGTAAGCCGTGACATCAGATCCCCTGTCTTCGCATTGTCATAGTATCGGAAGGAAAGAAATTGCAGCTTTTCATAAAGCGAATTCCTTAGTTTATATACAGAGTGGATTCCGAAAAGGTCCCCTGTATATTGATAAATATAAGTACAAACCCCTTTTACGATCATAGATCCCACGAATCCCCCCGCAAGGAGCGGAATCATGTCATACTTACCGCCAATGACGGCTTCGTCAATCGTAAGCTGCAGGATCATCGGATAGACCACCGTGATAGCCGTTACGATCAACATAAATAAAATCGACCATATAAAGTAATTTTTGTAAGGCCAATAGTACTCTTTCAGTTTTTTGAATGTCTCCATTCATTTCCCCCCTTTGGAAAAGCTTAACAAATAGAAAAGGCACGTATACATTAATATATCGAGTTTCGAAATATTTTTCCAGCCTTTTTTGAGAATTTTTTTATTTTTTTGTATATAGGAATTATCTGATTTTACGAACAGGAAGTTTGAGTGTGGGATTTTTTGTGGTCTAGGAAAGTGAAATAATAAATAGCCGTTTTAGCGGAGCAATCGGACACTTGCCCTAACGAAAGGAATGAATGCAAAATGTCCGATAGAAGGCTCTATCGGACATTCTTATGACGGTTTCCTTAAAAAGTGTCCGTTAGACTGGCTCTATCGGACATTCTCTTGGCGATTCCTCCAAAAGTGTCCATTAGACTGGCTCTATCGGACATTCTCTTGGCGATTCCTTCAAAAGTGTCCATTAGACTGGCTCTATCGGACGTACTCACGACGGTTTCCTTAAAAAGTGTCCGTTAGACTGCCTTTATCGGACATTCTCTTGGCGATTTCCTTCAAAAGTGTCCATTAGACTGGCTCTATAGGACGTTCTCACCGGAATTCTGTAAAAATGTCCGATATACCGGGACGGAAAGAGTAAGGAGTTGATCAACCATCAATCGCTGTTTTCTATTTCGTCGATTAGTCTGACCAGCCGTTTCTCAAGCATCTTCATTCCGCTTCCTCCTGCCTGAAAATGCCTTAACAGACCGTTTTTATCGAAAAGATAGTAGGCAGGGACGTACTGGTTTTCAAATGCATCCGTCAATTTAAGCTCGTCATCGATGAAGATGGGCTGGCTGATCTGATGCTCTGCTGCTGCCTGTTTGATTTCATCCATTTTCATGTCATGCTCTGAGCGGGGCATATGGACAGCCATCACATTCAACTTGTCTTCATAAGTATCACGGAGTTCATTCACCATAGGCATTGCCACCTTGCATAGATGGCAGCTGATCGACCAGAAGTGGATCAGCGCAGGCTTTTTGCCGACCAGCTGTTCTCTGGAAACCTCACCATTCAGCCATTCAGTGGCTCCTGATATTTCAGGCATGGGCTGACGCAGTCTCATATTGAACACCTCTTTTTTGAATGATAGATTCACTATCTATTTACTTTTATATTGAATATACTCTGACAATAAATGAACGGCGGTCTTGATCGCCTCTTCATCTGGATTCAGCCTTGAGTGATGCAGGCCGTATCCGGAGTCAACACCAAGCCAGAACATGATTCCCGGAATTTCTTTGAGCATATAGCCAAAGTCTTCCCCAGTCATCGCTTCATTGCAGACGACCACTTCGATGTTTTCCTTTTTTTCAGCAAAGGCGATAAAGTCACGGGCTATTTCTTCATGGTTATAAACCTGATGGTACATAGCTCCATAGTCAATGGACGTTTTGCATTGATAGCCAACTTCGATGCCTTTGACGAGTGCCTCAATCCTTTCCTTTACTCTAGCCATTGATTCTACAGAAAGCGTCCTGATCGTCCCTTCCAGCCTTGCAGTTTCAGCGATGATATTCTGTACGGTTCCACCGGTGATTTTGCCGATGGTGATCACCGCACTGTCGAGTGGGTCGACATTCCGCGAGACAACCGACTGAAGCTGGCTGACAAGTGCACATGCAGCGACAACCATATCATTCGTTTGATGAGGATAAGCAGCATGCCCACCTTTCCCCTCCAGATCAATGAACAGTTCAGAAGTGTTCGCGAATAACAGCCCTTCCCTTGTTGCGATTGTTCCAACCGGGTATTCAGGGGCAATGTGCAGGGCAATGATCATATCCGGTTTCCATTCACGCATGATATCTGTATTGAGCATTGGTTCGGCGCCGCCCGGACCTTCTTCCGCAGGCTGGAAAATAAACAGCAAATGATCATCAATCGGGTTTTCAACAAAGTAGGTTATCAGCCCAAGCGCGATTGTCATATGGAGATCATGGCCGCAAGCATGCATTTGTCCCTGGTGGAGGGACTGGAATTCAAGCCCTGTTGCTTCTGTAATCGGCAGCCCGTCGATATCTGCCCTGTATCCGATCGTCTTTTTCGGATTCATCCCTTTGATTTTGACGAATATTCCAGTTTTCCAGGTCTTTACCTCAATACGGTCAGGTGAAAGAGTCTTCAGATAATCAAGGAGATAAGTCTGCGTCTTGAATTCCTTGAAACCGAGTTCAGGAATCTGATGCAAATCTCTTCTAATTTTAATCAACGCGTCCCAGTTCATATCATTCTCTCCTTATAAAAGAAAGCGCGGACCAATTATCCACGCTTTCTTTCCTGCTTGCTATTAAAGCTGGCGAAGTTCCTGCTTAATTTCAGTTTTTGATTTCGTTTTTTCATCGATTTCCTTGATGACGCGCGCTGGTGTTCCAGCTACGACTGTGTATGGAGGCACATCGTCGATGACAATGGCGCCTGCAGCTACAACTGCACCCTTTCCAACCGTTACGCCTTCAAGAACTACTGCGTTCGCACCGATGACTACATCGTCCTCAACCACGACAGGCTTCGCTGAAGGTGGCTCAATGACACCCGCAAGAACTGAACCTGCACCGATATGGCAGTTCTTTCCGACTGTGGCACGTCCGCCTAAAACGACATTCATATCAATCATGGTGCCTTCGCCAATAACGGCACCGATGTTGATGGATGCTCCCATCATAATTACGGCGTTATCACCGATTTCAACCTGGTCCCTGATGATGGCGCCCGGTTCAATGCGCGCTTTGATGTTCTTCATATCAAGCAATGGGATGGCTGAGTTCCTGCGGTCATTTTCAACGACGAACTCTTCGATTTTCGCCTGGTTCGCTTCAAGTGCCGGATTGATTTCAGCCCATTCACCAAAGATGACACCGCTGTTGCCAGAGATGAAAGTTTTTGAATTCTCGCCAAAGTCGATTCCTTCAAGATCTCCCTTGATATAAACTTTCACCGGTGTTGCTTTTTTGCTATTTTGAATGAACGAAATAATTTCGTTCGCATCCATCATTTTCATTTACTTAACCTCCAATTATGTATGTGTTGTCACAGGCTCTTCTGGTCGACGACTTGCTAATATGTACAAAAGCAATCGAATATGAAAACAGCCTTTTCTAAAAATTACTTTAACAAACAAAAGTTTTTAAAACAAGAAAAACTAATTATCGTTTTTCTTGGAATCAACTATATGATCCTTGACGATTTCAATGAAAGCCTGTACCTGTTTTAACTGGAAGGCTGATTCGTAGCCCAGGAGCCAGGTGTCCCTTCCTAACGGTTCATTGTTTTCATCATGGAGCGGTACTTTGAAGATATCCTTTTCAGCCCCATTTAGTGTAATGGCCGGCAGGATGGCATAGCCAATCCCATTGAAAGTCATTTGCTTACATGTTTCGATCTGGTCGACTATGATTGTTCTTTTAGGGGCTGTCTGGAATTGCCGCAGCCACCAATCCTGGATTTCCTGATAGTAATTCGAATCACTTTTAAATTGGACGAACGGCCGGTCTGTATCCAGGACTTGCTCCGGACTGGTAATCTCCGTGTCAACCAGGTACAGGTTGTCTTTGAAAAGGTGGATCTTCACACCCTTCCAGTCTGGGGTTCCCCTGATGATTCCGATATGGACTTGGTCCTCATACAGTGCCCTGGATATTTCACTGCTCCATCCGGTGACAAGTGAGATTTTCGCCTGTGGATAACGGCTTACATATTTCTTCAATACCTGCGGCAGCCAATTTTGCCCGACAATAGACGCCACTGCTATTTTAAGGGTTCCATACACCTCGGAGTTTAATGCATGGATGCTTTCCCTTGCCTTTTCTTCCCTGGCGATGGTCTCATTGACAAATTGGAGTACGACTTCCCCTGAAGGTGTCAAAGTCAGCCCCTTCTGTGAGCGAAGGAACAGTTTCGTGCCCCAGTCCTTCTCGATTGATTGCAGGCGTTGGGATAAGGCTGGCTGGGAGACAAACAGCCTTTCTGCCGCCTTCCTCATATTCATTTCCTGTGCAAGCACTGATAATAAATGGAATTCAGAAATTGATGACATCGCTTACCCTCTTTAAATGTTTTTCATATATATAGTACCATTCGCATCGATTATTTTATAAACAAAAAACTGCAGATGAAATCAATCTGCAGTTTTTTCTTCTTTTGGCAAGAAAAAGATGAACAGCAAGCTGACAATTGCGAATATGAACACAACGATATAGACCGAATGCAGTGCGTTTGTCAGCGCGTCCTGGAGCATCGTTTTCATACCAGCCGATAGCTTTTGCCGTTCTGCCTCATTGAGCAGCACATTAGCGGCATCAATTGAAAGATCCTGGCCATCTGCCCCATTCTTTTTCATATAGCTGAGGATGCTGCTGTTGAGGACGCCCCCGAGCAAGGCCGCACCAACTGTATTCCCCAGATTCCTCATGAACATATTGGCTGCTGTGGCGATACCTCTTTGCTGCCAGGCTACCGTATTTTGAATGGAAACGATGAAAGCCGTACTTGTCAGCCCCATCCCTACACCCACGAAAAACGAGCCTGCCGCAGCCCATAACGGGCCAGCTTCAGGTGTCAAGGTGACAAACAGTATGCTTCCCAGGATCAGCGATACCCCGCCAAAAAGGGAAGTTTTACGATAGCCGATACTCAGTAACAGCCGTCCACTGGCAGCTGAAGCAATTGGCCAACCAATCGACATTGCTGTCAGCGTGAAGCCTGCTATAATCGGCGACCTTTCCATGACACCCTGGACGAATGCCGGCAAAAAGCTTGAGATGCCAATCAGCATGACGCCTGTAGTCAAAGAAGTCATATTTGCAATGAAGATGGACTGTTCCCGCCAGATATTGAATGGCATCATGGGCTCCTCTGCCCTTCTCTCCTGAAGAATGAAGAAAATGAATCCGAGGACGCTCAGACTGATCAAGCCGATGGTTTCCGGTGAAGCCCAGGCCCAGTTCGCCCCAGCTTCTACAAGGACAATCATCAATGAACTAATCGAGATTGTCAGGAGTATCGCTCCAGGATAATCGATCTTATGCTTCTTTTTCTCGATATTTTCATGAAGATATAACCAAAGGCCCGCGATTGCCAGGATGCCAAGCGGGACATTGATCCAAAACACGTATCTCCAGCTTGCATATTCCACAAGAAGGCCGCCAAGTGCCGGACCTGATACGGCGGAAATTCCCCACACACTTGAGAGGTATCCCTGTACCTTTGCCCTTTCCTCCTTGGAATAGATGTCCCCGACGATGGTTGTGGCAATCGGCATGACAGCACCTGCGCCAAATCCCTGGATGAACCGGTATAAAATCAGCATCTCCATCGTTTCTGCCGTCCCGGACAGGATGGAGCCGATCAAGAATATAATGATTCCAAAAGTCAGAATAGGTTTCCTTCCGAATAAATCTGAAAGTTTCCCATAAATCAGGACTGTAACAGCATTCATAAGTAAGTAAGCTGAGAAAACCCAGCTATATAAAGCAAAACCGCCTAGATCACCGACAATCGCCGGCATCGCGGTGGAAACAATGGTCCCTTCCACAGCTCCCATGAACATGGCGAGCATGACTGTTGCCAGGACGTAAGGCCGCTTCGTTTCTTTTTTCGTCGTCCTTTGTTCAGCTTGTCCCATAAACACACCTCAAAAAGTAAAAAATTCAGCTCCCGTATCCGGGAGCTGCCTCAGGCACTATTTTCTATTATTTCTTTTTACCTGATTCGACAGTTTCAGCAAAACGGTCCGTCTTGTCAGAATTCCTTCAAAGATCCCTGATTCATCTTCAATGCATAAAAACGGGTGGTCAACCAGCAGATCCAGCGAAGATTGCAATGTGGAATTGACATTGATCCTGGGGATTTCTGTATTCATCGCGTTTTGAACTTTTTTCGTATCCAGCTGTTCAAATTCAATTCTCTCTAGTCCGAGAATGGAGTCCATTATAATAGGTGTACTGATCAATCCCAATAAACGATAATGCGGATCCAGTACAGGAATGGCAGTATATCCGCTCTTTGTCAGGACAAGGAGGGCGTGCTCAAGACTATTGCCGACTTGGACGTGGGCTACACGTTCAGAAGGAATCATCAGGTCCTTAACCGATAATCCCAAAAATTCACCGCTGTAAAGACTTATCATGGCGAAAACTCCCTAAAATGGATTTCTTTCCATTTCATTTTATCATAAATTATTTAGTGGTGCTTTTAATTCGTTTGCTCTTTGCAATAACAAGCGCAAGCGTCTCAAGTGACCAGGCGCTGAAGCTGGATTCAGATAACCACATTGATTTTATTATTTCCTATAAGAACAAAAAAGGACCACAAAAAATGGGTCCTTTTGTTATGGAGCGATTACTGAATAAGGTCAAAGATCTCAATCGTAATCATGTCGATGTTATCGAACTGGTATTTCTTCGGTTTTTCCTTGTCATTGTATACTTCCAATTCATATGTTTCCGTTTTTGGATGGTATGTAACCTGACATTTGCGATCCCCATTCACTTCAAAAAAGCGTTGAGCAGGTTCTCCTCCATTGGACTGCTCTTGCAAATTCTTCAAACGAGTGATTATACCCTGAAGCTGTGACATTATGCTCCCTCTCCTTTCAAGACAAAAACCAATAACTTAACAATAGATTTTGCAATTGGCTTATTTATATCCATGTAAAATGATTTCAGAATTTTCTATACACAATTCTTTACATGTCAATATTAACAGAATAAAATAATGTCAGACGATGTACAAGTAAAAGCTTTGAGAAATGGAGTGATTTTTTGAAAAAGCCCTTACAAATATCACAAAATGTCTATTTAATCGATGATCACGACCTGAAGATGGAAGAACGTACAGGAACCTATGTATTGGCTGAGGATGAGATTACCCTGATTGAAACTTCCGCCAGTCCATCCATTCCCTATATTCTTGAAGGCTTGAATTCACTTGGGATCTCCCCGGAAGATATTTCATACATAATTCTTACACATATCCATCTCGACCATGCTGGCGGTGCAGGTTTGATGCTGACGCACTGCCCAAATGCAATGGTCATTGTCCATCCCAAGGGGGCAAGGCATCTTGCTGACCCATCCAGATTGATTCAGGGAGCAAAGGCGGTTTATGGCGATAAGTTTTCAGACTTATTCGATCCAATCGTTGAAGTGCCGGAGGATCGCTTGATAGTCAAAGGCAAGGGCGATACACTTAAGATCAGCGAGAAGCTGACACTGGAGTTTCTAGATACTCCCGGCCATGCCAACCATCACCTGGGTGTCTATCATCCCTTAACGAAAGGAATATTTTCTGGGGATACCGCCGGAATTTACTATCCACAGCTTGACCGCGAAGGGATTGAATTCTACCTTCCCACAACTTCGCCGAACCAGTTCGATCCTGAAAAAATGCTACACTCCATAAGCAGATTCATGGACTTGGGAATCGAAAGAATCTATTTTGGTCATTATGGCATGTCTGAAAATCCGGCCGAAGCATTCAGGCAGGTTGAGAATTGGCTCCATGTTTTCCTCGAGGAAGCAAAACAGGTTTTTGCGGATGAAAATCAACGTATAAGACTTGTCGAAAATATTACCAAAAATCTTTATGATAAAGTACAGTCTCACTTACGAAAGCAAGGCCTGGCAGACAACCATCACATCTATGAGCTGCTGTACCTTGACATCAATGTGAGTTCGATGGGACTTGCACATTACCTGATGAAACTGAATGGAGGAACGCATTAACATGAACGACATCATCGTATATACGCAACACGATTGCCCTCCCTGTAAAATCATTAAAATGTTCCTGACTGAATTTGGATTCTCATTTACCGAGAAAAACATCAATGAAGATGAAAGAAGCAGGCAGGAGCTAACACACACTTACAACTCCTACTCGACACCTACGATCGTAATAGGGGAAGAAATCATCACAGGGTTCGATCTGGAGCGGTTAAAAAAAGTACTGGAGATAAAAGAATAAGAAAGCAGCAATCTATGGGAAACAGCAAACAATAAAGCAGGGGTGCACTTTTGTGCACCCCTGCTGCCCCTTATAGTAGCCCGAATAAGATAGTCCTGCTTTCGTTCCGGAATACCACTCCTAATTCCATGAAGGTTTTCAAGGTGGAGAAATTCGGTCCGAAGACAATTTCACCAATGAACGGCTCATCGTCATTTTCGGGTTTCGCAGCCTGCTGATTCTTCATTTTTTCAGGATATGCCTGATTGATTACTTCCTGGGGCACCTGGTCATACAAATATTCAGCAACCTTCCACCCTTCCTTTTCTTTGACAAGCTTCAATCCTTCATAATGATCTTCATACCCTACCGGGCCTTCTGTGGTCGCAGGGAAAAACTCCACAACATAAATCTCTGATTCCATTTCCACCACTTTGGTCTTTTCAGAAAAAGCATAAAAAGGGATGTAATATGGAGCAAAATCTGTTCCATAAGTCTGGAATTCATTCTCCTGTCCGACAACGTTTTCTTCAATGAAATTTGATTTGTACGCATCTGTAAAATAAGGATTAAGGATGCTGTCAATCTCCTCCATTGTCCTGCCGCTCTCACTTAACGAAACTTGCGATTCAAAAGCTTCCCCGAGGAATTCGAAAATTTCGTCCCTGCCCTGCAGGTCTGATTGGGCGTAGGCATTGGCTGGTAACAACAAAACTAAAAATCCAAATAATAATACGAATAATAGCAATGAGTGCTTGTCCATTTTCTCCCCCTCTTTCTTGATGACTGGTACATACAATTTTACCAACATTTTCCCTATATGATTATGAAATTCCATCGTAAAATAACTTCAGCATTTGACATAAAAAGTGGCCTTCTATTTTCAAATTACCCTATACTGACTCGAACTAACGCAAATAGTGAAAAAATTGTTGGTTTATCAGGGCAAAAAAATAACCCCCAAACTTGGAGGTTAATACCTGGCTGTGGTCACTGCAAAATAAACGACGAACAACAAGGCAATTGTAAGGACAATGATATAGGTTAAAAAGATTGGATTGCGGATATAGGCGTGCTCCTGGACGGCTCCTGGAACCTGGGAATCGAGATTTCCCTGCGTTCTTTTCTGTCCCTTGCCAAATGCCCAGGTATAGAACAGTCCGCCAGCCAGCACACCCGCACCTGCTAATAAAAGCATGGTTGTATAGATACTCATATAAATCCCCCTTTATAGAAGGCTGTATATATAAATTGTGCTTAATCCGCTTTCCTATTCGTCATACCAGCTGTCAAAATAACCCTTCCCTTACATGCAAAAAAGAGGCACATAAATCGACAAACAAGAATTCATTTTCGTTAAACGACAGTGAAAAAGTCCTGATGACTTCTCCTGTTTCAATGTCACTGTAGCGATCTGACAGGATTCCCTTCTTTCCGCTTCTCATGCGGATGATATTCTCCAGGAAGTATGGGCGCCAACTCCAGTTTTTATTTTCATATTCCGGCTGCAGGACCCACGCATCGCCTGCCTTATAGAGATTAGGCGAACGCTGGAATCCGTCTTCATCACAAATGTACATCCGGAAGGCAACCCCATCCATGCGAACGCCGAAAGCCATTAGTACTTCACTTGGACTTTGATCTTTTTTATATTTGCTGATCAGTTCCTGGAACCTGCCGTTCAATTCAATCCGCAAATCATAAAAAGACTGAAGGCGCTTCTTCTCGGAAAAAATAAACCCGTGGATTTCGTCCTTCAGCTTATCCTTGAGAATGTCTCGGTCCACTAATTCATGATCGGGTTTTTGCAAGTAAAATCCTTGATAGAACCTGCCTCCATTCTTCCAGGCAAATTGCAGCTGATAAGGTGTTTCAATGTTCTCAAACAATATAGCTGCGCCAATTTTACGGGCAAGGATGGATAATGAGTGAAGGACATCCAGGTAAGCCGGGCCGGCGTTATTGGAGCGGAGTGAGGACATGTCAATTTTCAGTATCTCTGGTTCAATTCCTGCTATACGGTTTAGATAACTGCTTTCGCTTCCTACTTTATCAATCGCGATTTTAATTCCATAGGTTTTATAGTAATTGAGCAAATGTTCAATATGGCTCTGCACATGGCGATCGGAAATTTCAAGGACAATATGGTCGGGACGGATTCCTTTTTCCTGGAAGGACAGGATCAATTGCAAAAAACCTTCTCCGTCATCCAGCATCAACAATTCCGCATCCCTGTTCACGAACCAAAGAAGGTCGCCACCACCTGAGCAAGAGGCCAGTTCCAGCGCTTTGCTGAAAACGACATTCTCAACTTCAATACGGTATTCTTCCGGTATCGTGTCATCCTCAAAAAAAGATCCCAGGCTTATTTCTTCCTGAGCGCCAACATAACGGCCCAAAATTTCGTATCCAATGATTTTATGCTCTTCCGCATTGAAAATCGGCTGAAAATACGGAACCACATGCTCAAGGTCAGTTAATATATCAAGAGCATCCAAAAAAATCGAACCCCCCTTCACGTTCTATGCCGTGCACCTATCCATTATTTTGATATGAACGATTTTACCACAATATGATTCCCTCAGTTACACTGTTTCCATTTTCCACAAGTCATAAAAGCATCCAGATGACGAAAAATAATAACAGAGCTTATGGAAGGATGATGACATGAAACCGTGGCATTTCATTGGCATTCTTCTTCCATTGCTTGGATGCAGCCACGGCTCGCCCGCCGATGAACAAATCCAGACACTCAAGTCAGACCATGAACCAATCGTTATCAAAAAGGTTCCTGCACAGATTCAGGAACTGGCGGTCCCGAAACCAGAGATGCAGCAACAGCGTGCTAAAAATGTACTGATGAATGTACCCTTGATCAAACAAAATCCGGAATTGAAATATGGTTGTGAAGTGACCAGCCTGGCGATGGTGCTGAAGTATGCCGGAGCTGATACAAATAAAATGAAGCTTTTTAATGAAATTAAAAAGGATAATGATCCGCTGAAGCGATCTGCGAATGGGGATATCCTAAGCTGGGGTGATCCAGCAGAAGGCTTTGTTGGAGATATGACAGGGAAACGAGCAGGATATGCAGTTTTTGATCGGCCTATGGAAGATTTAATCAATCATTATCTTCCAGGCCGCGCAGTGAATTTGACCGGCAAAGACTTTGAGACTGTTTTGAATCATGTGGGTTCCGGTTATCCAGCTGTCGTTTGGACGACAGGAGACTATCGTCTTCCGGACCGCTGGGAATCCTGGACACATGGCAGCGAAGTCATAAAAACGCCACTCGACTTACACGCAGTCGTCCTTGTTGGTTTCAATGACACTACTGTCTATTTGAACGATCCTTTATCAGGCCGAAAACAAGTGGCCGTTGACAGACAGCGGTTTATCGAAACATGGAAAGCAATGCAGTCAAGAGCAGTCAGTTACCGTTAAAACATGGACAGGGCTGGACTTCATTTCGGCTTTGTCCCTTTTAACTTCCTCTGCTTTTCTTCTCAAGCGATTTATGAAGCTTGGCAATTGAATGGACGATTGTCCGTTTTTTATTGAAACCATTTGCAGTTGCCGAGACACCGTTAAAGACAGCGATCGAGTTCCCCCAGGTTCCTAAACGGTCAAAACCTGAAACATAAACTTTTAAATAGCCATTTTTCATCGGTATGAACATCATTTCCATTCTCATATCATAATATTTCATCAACAACACCTCTTTTTGCGGAAAGGACAAGTCATGCTTCTCCTTTCTCTTCCCTGAAGTCATGTTCAAGAAACACACAAAAGAGTTCCTTCCCGAAAATGGCACTTCTTTTTTCAAGGTTTGTTTGCTAGTATAGTAGAGAAAATCCGGAGATAGGTTGGTATTTTTATGTCTGAACAAATCACCAGGAGGAAGTTTATAAAAAGGACTGTCGGCTCGATTCTGACTGCAGCAGGACTAACCACTGGCGGCTATTTCTATGCCCGTGAAGTCGAACCGAGGATGCTCGATGTCACGCGCCATACAATTAGGAGCGCCATGCTGCCTGCCGGGTTCGATGGCATGAGAATCATCCAATTCAGCGACACTCATATTGGTTTCCAATATACAATTGAGCAGCTTGCGAAGCTGGTTGCCGAGATCAATGGTCAGGGCCCGGATTTGATTTTTTTCACAGGCGATTTACTCGATGACCCCAGGAACTTTTCAGGTAAGAAACAGAAAATCATTTCCTTGCTAAGCGAGCTTGAGGCTCCCTTCGGAAAATTTGCTGTATACGGAAATCACGATCATGGAGGATACGGTTCCGATTTATATAAACAAATCATGGAACAGTCTGGGTTCACCTTGTTGATGAACGAGGCCTCCTCTATAAAGCTTCTCGATGGCAGTTCAATCTGGATTTCTGGCATTGACGATGCCATGCTTGGAAAGCCCGATGTGGCAGAGGCTATGTCCACAATCCCTGAAGACTCATACACCATCCTCTTATCCCATGCCCCTGACAAAGCAGATGAAGCAGCACAATATGCTATCCAATTGCAGCTGAGCGGACACAGCCATGGCGGACAAATCCAGATACCCTTTTATGGTCCACTGGTCACCCCGCCGTTTGCCGAAAAATATGTGGAAGGCTTTTATGACGCAGGAGCCAACAAGGAATTGAGACTTTATGTCAATCGCGGGCTGGGGACAACCCGGCTTCCATTCAGGTTTTTGTCACAGCCAGAACTAACATTATTTACATTCCGCCACGAAAAAACAAGCAGCTGATCAGCTGCTTGTTTTCGATTTCACGATGAATTTTTCTTCTGCTTCTTCCTTCTTCAACGGTCTGGCAAAATAGAATCCCTGGGCTTTTTCGCAATCTGCCTTTGTCAGGAATTCCACCTGGCTCTGTTCTTCAACACCTTCGGCAATCACTTCCATGCCAAGGCTTTTTCCCAGGTGGATAATGGTTGTGATGATGGCGGCATCCTTGCCGTTGTACTTTATATCCCCTATGAAACTTTGATCTATCTTCAATACGTCAATAGGAAACTGCTTTAAATAACTTAGTGATGAATAGCCAGTCCCAAAATCATCTACTGATATCTTGATCCCCAGATTTTTCAAGCGTTTCAGCGTCGGGATCGTCTCTTTCGTATCCTGCATCGCACCTTCAGTGATCTCTATTTCCAGAAGGCAAGGGTCTATACTGTGCCGCTCAATCGCACTTTTGATCACCCTGACTAGATCCAGCTGCAAAAATTGCTTCGGAGATATATTGACCGCAATCCTGATCGGCCTCCCTGACTTCGCCGACCATTCCTTTATCTGCCGGCATGCCTGGTCAATTACCCAGTTGCCGATAGGAATGATCAACCCGGTATCTTCTGCGAGCGGAATGAATTCGGCCGGGGAAATAAAGCCCAATTCACTGCTGTTCCATCGAAGCAAAGCTTCAAAGCTGGATATCTCGTTGGTGGTAAGGTCCACTTGAGGCTGATAATACAGTTCCAGTTCTTCCCTCTCGATCGCTTTCCGTAAATGGGCTTCAAGAGTAATGACATTGATGCCTGTGGATTGCATGTCTGAACGATAAAACTGGTAGTGGGCTTTCCCTTTGTCTTTGACACTATATAATGCTTCATCCGCATACTTGATCAATGATTCAGCATCCTTGCCGTCGTTGGGATATAGACTGATTCCGATGCTCGGTGTTATATAATACTCCTGGGAATTGAAATAAAAAGACTCATTGAATCTTGATAATATTTTCTGGGCAAATTCACCTGCGGCCATTCTGCCTGTTTCCTCCAGGACAATGGTGAATTCATCTCCACCCTGTCTGTAAACAGTACAGTTTTCTTTTTGGATTTCGACCAGCCGATCGGCCACCTGTTTTAAAATCTGGTCTCCTACAAGATGTCCCAATGTATCATTCAGGTACTTGAACCGATCGATATCAAGAAAGAGAAGGGCGAACGGAGTCCTTTGCTTCCGTTTGTTTTTCACAAGATTATCCAGATGGTCGAGAAGTGCCCTTCTGTTGTGCAGGCCTGTAAGTTGGTCATGGAATGCCATATATCTGATCAACTCGGTGTTTTTAGCCTGCTCGGAAAGATCCCTGATGATGATATACATGCCCCTTATCTCAGAATGGATCACGATTGGGATGGTCTTCAAATGAACAGTCAGGAAATTTCCTTTCCGGTGCATGAAGCGGCAATCAAGTGATTCCTTTGCATTTCCAAGTTTCGTTTCCGTCAACAATTCCTGGAATGGAAGCAAATCGGAATCACAAATCAAACTGGTGATTTTCCTCGATTTGAGCTGCTTTACTGTATAGCCTGTCATTAGTTGCGCAGCAGGGTTGACATCAAGGATCTTCCCTTTCAGATCAATCGAAAAGACAGCATCCAGATTATGGTCAATGAGTGAACGATAGCGCTGCTCACTGTCAATCAACCTGTTCTTTTCCTTTAGCGTTTCGGTGATATCCCTGGTGACTGCTACAACATATTGCACTTCCCCTGACACATTCTTGACAGGGGTCAGGAGCGTTTCACCCAAAACCTGTTTTTCATTTTCCAGATCGACTTCATCATGGAAAACGATTTCCTCTCCGCCCTTCACAGCTTTTACATATTGCTTTTGCAATGGGCTAAAGCGGTCAAGCGACAATACTTCCTCCATTGTCTTGCCAATATCGCACGGGTTCAAGCCTGCATGGAGAAGGCCGTTTTCATTCGCAAATAAGTAACGGAATTGAAATCCTGGTTCTACCTTCATGATAAAAACAAGATCCTTCACATGTTTAAAGATGATATCCGAAATCATCTGTTCTATTTTATTTGGAGCAGGTATGCTCCTCCTTGTCGTCATTCGTGTTTGCTTCATCTGATTCATCCAACCATCCTCATTCCAGAAGTACATTCGTACCTGGTCCATGATCCGAAATAGTTTTATACTCCTATTTTACCTGTTTGAAAAAGGAAAAACGATACTATTTTTTAAATATTTACATATTTTCGCTAAAAATCGACACCCTGAAGCGACAGAAACCCTTCCCACCCAACCAGCATATGCTAAGAAGAGGAGGCGATTGTATGTATCATATTGTTAAAAGGGGCGAGACTTTAGCTGTCATTGCAGCAAATTACCGCCGCCCACTCGGGCAAATCCTATCGGGCAATCCAGGGATCACCAACCCGGCGATCATTTATCCAGGTCAGCGAATTTTCATTCCCGGACTTCCTGATCCAGCTTCAATCCCATATTCAATCTCGGTATCATTATCCGGTAAAAGGCTCAGCTTATCCAGATCAGGCAGCCTCGTGAAGACCTATCCAGTCGGCATCGGAAAAATGCTGACACAGACCCCGGTCGGAGAATTTGTCATTGTCAACAGAGAACCAAACCCTGGAGGACCTTATGGCGTTATGTGGTTATCGCTTTCCAAACTTGGATACGGGATCCATGGAACCAATAACCCGGCTTCAATCGGCAAGTCTGTCTCAAAAGGGTGTATAAGAATGCATAACAAAGATGTTCTCGAATTGGCCAGGCAGGTACCAAATGGAACAAAAGTAATAATCAGACCTTAATAATCCTTATCTCCAAAGGCTTCTATTTCTCAAATAGCCATATAAAGGTTATAATAGAATCATGGTTGAAAAGGACTTCATATGTCCTAACTAAGAAAGGAGCCTAACCAATTGAAAAATGAAAGGAACAATATTCCCCAACTCCGTCCAACGATCGAGAACCTCTCGCAAGCTATCTTCACAGTGAACCGTCATGCCAAGACTGCTCCTAACCCGAAATTTCTTTATCAGTTAAAACATGATGCGATTAAAAAAATGATCAAGGACGGGAAAGCCAGAAAAACCGGCCTGCATTTCTCAAACAACCCAAGGAACAGCCAGCAGCAGTCAGACGTACTGGTGGTTTGCGGGGATTACACATTCCATATCCCGCCAACTAAACAGGATTTTGAGCAGCTGCCCCACCTGGGAAAGCTTGACCAGTCTGTCAGGAACCCGCGCGCATCGATATCATTGACCAATGCAAAAAAAATATTGTCATCCTATACAGGGTTAAAAGAGGCCCCGGAAGCTTCCACTTCTGACAGGACTAGAAAATATGTAAAGCCTGTTTTCAAAAAACTAGGCGAAAGATATCCATAAAAGAAAGCTGGGAGCCCAGCTTTCTTTTTTTCTCCACTAAATCCGCTATTCCTAAACGATCAATTCATCAATCTTCAGGACCAGCTGAGCGATTTCCGGCTTGCTGATCTGGGCATCCGCACCGACAACATTTCCCTTATGACGCAGTTCATTCGTGATTAACGAAGAAAAAATGATCACCGGCAGGCCTGACAGGATAGGATGCTCCTTTATCCTCTTGGTGAGGTGATGGCCATCCATCTGCGGCATTTCAATATCCGTGATCACCAGCTGGACTGCACCCGGGAACTCTTGTGGGTTTCCTGCCAGGTGTTCAAGATAGGAAATTGCATCCTGGCCATTCTCAAAGAACTCGAGGTTCTCGAATCCTGCTTCACTTAAAGTGTCATGAAGCATTTTTCTCAGCATTGCAGAATCTTCGGCAATCACGATTTTTTTCAGGGAACGTTCCCTCGGACCAAGCTTCTTGACATCACTGATTTTCACCCCGGAATCGGGATTGATCTCAAGAAGGATTTTTTCAAAGTCCAGGAAAAGCACCATCTCTCCTGCGAGCTTGATCACACCGATCACCTGGCTCTCCTGTCCCTGATAGAGATCGGATGGTTTCTCGATCTGAGTCCATGAAATGCGATGGATCTGTGAAACAGTATGCACGTGGAATACCGTCTTTTGCTGATTGAATTCTGCAACAATGAACTTATCCGTCTGCGACTGGGAAGACTGTTTCAGTCCTAAAGCAGCTGCCACATTGATGACAGGAAGCACTTCACCCCTGAGTTCCATGATTCCCTCTACAAATGGATGCGACTGCGGGATCTCCACGACCGCCACCGGATTGAGGATTTCTTTCACTTTCATAACATTTATGGCAAACTTATTCTGGCCGATGCCAAACTCGACAATTTCCAGTTCATTCGTTCCCGATTCTAGTAAAATTCCATTATCATTCATCATGTTCAACCTTCTCTATATTAAAATGGGTACTATATACCTATTATCGGCAGGTTAGATAAAACCTTTAAGCTAAGCTCTTTTCTCAAACTTTGTTTTTTTAGTTACAAAATTGGATTGTATGACATATATTTCTTCACAAAATTATAGATAATTAAGAGAAAAGAGCCTGCACACTTTATTCCGAACTACAGAATAGCTTATTATCACGTTAAAATCGGCTTTGGGATTTTAACAACATTCTTTACGAAAACAGCCTTAAGCAAAAAGGACCAAAGCCTGCAATTCACAACAATTTCAGGGGAAATAAAAAGAGGGCAAACCAAAGTGATTTGCCCACAGAAAATCAATTTGCGATTGTCCTTCCTAACACAGCGTCTACTTGTTTTTGATGGTGGAGGTCATGCCAGATAAAGTCAGCAAAATATGTACCAGTCGTCATTTGATGATCGGAAATCTTGAAGGACACGGCAAGCGCATCTTGATCCATTTTTTTAAGCATTTCACGGAACTGGTGACGGACAGCAAGAAGTTCCTCAAGGATTTGATCCTTTGACGCTTTCTTTTCAGCATATTCACGCGCCCTGTCGTTGACATCCTGGAAATCAGGGAAAGATGGCAAAACGGCATCTTCCTTAAAATACGGAAAACGTTCCTTCAATGAAAATTCATCCCAGAAGAGCAGATGGGATACTACCGCAGCTACCGTCCACTTTCCCTCACCAAGAGGCTTATGCCACTCACTGTCATCAAGGTTCCTCAATGATTGGATCCAGCTATCGAACTCTGAATAATGTTTTTGGATTTGTTGCAATTCCAATTGGAACACCCCTTTCCTATTCTAACTAGATAATATTCGCTGCTTTGTTCATTTACCCTTTTTTCATCACTTAGGATTTTACAACTTTCCCCTTTAACATGGTAAAATAAAAAGGAACATTGGAGGGATGTCTTTCGTGGAACATTTAATAAATAATCGGGTAAAAAATATAGAGATATCAGGCATCAGGAAGTTTTTCAACATGGTTGCGCATGTGGAAGATATGGTCTCTTTGACCATCGGCCAGCCTGACTTTCCAACACCAGAACATGTTAAAGATGCAGGCAAGCAGGCCATAGAGGAGAATATCACTACATATACCCATAACGCCGGGCTGATTCAGCTAAGAGAGGCCTCGGCAGACTTTTACAAAAGGAAATATCATGTTTCCTATTCAGCTGAACATGAAACAATTATTACCGTAGGCGCGAGTGAGGCGATTGATATCACCTTTAGGACCATCCTTGAGGAGGGTTGTGAAGTCATCATTCCCGGACCGGTTTATCCAGGATACGAACCGATCATAAAGCTTTGCGGTGCCACTCCAATCTATGCGGATATCAGGAATACTGGATTCCGGATGACTGTCGAACTGATTGAGAGCCTGGTTACCGAAAAAACAAGGTGTATCGTCCTTCCATACCCATCGAATCCTACCGGGGTCAGCCTGAATGAGAGCGAGCTCCAAGAAATTGCACAACTTCTGATGGATAAGGATATTTTTGTACTGGCTGATGAAATATACAGTGAACTGGTTTACGAGCAGAAACATGTCTCTATTGCCCAATTCCTGAAGGAAAAGACAATTGTCATTAACGGGCTTTCCAAATCCCACTCGATGACAGGCTGGCGGATAGGAATGCTTTTTGCGCCTGAATATCTGGCGAAACATATTCTGAAAGTACATCAATACAATGTGACTTGTGCAACTTCGATTTCACAAATGGCTGCATTGGAGGCTTTGACGGCGGGGATCGATGACGCATTGCCAATGAAAGAGGAGTATGCCATTAGGCGCGATTATGTATTCAAAAGACTCCAATCCATGAACCTTGATGTCATCAAGCCTGAAGGAGCGTTCTACTTTTTCATTAAAATTCCGGCAAACAATATTTCTTCATTTGATTTTTGCATGGATTTAGTCAAAGAAGCAAAGCTCGCAGTTGTTCCAGGAAGTGCTTTCTCTGAATTTGGAGAGGGTTATTTCCGCCTTTCCTATGCCTATTCAATGGACACGCTTAAAGAAGGACTAGACCGTCTGGAAAGATATTTACGACAATAATTTGAAAGCCGTTCCTCACCAGCAGGAACGGCTTTTTATTATCCCTTGTATTTTCCGTTATTCTTAGGAGCTTTCTCTTTTTTTGCTTTATCTTTATGGATTTTATTTGTCGCTGCACTGCCAATTTCATGTGAGAACTCAGAATCAATGACAGCTGAGTCGAAACCCTTTTTGTTCTTTTGCTGCGGATCATTCTTTTTTGTCCTTTTAGCCATAGAAATCCCCTCCTTTAGGTTTAGTATCTTTACCAAAGGAGGGGTCTATGACTAGCAAATATTATGATTGTTTCCAGTAATTATATAACGCCTGCGTGCCACTGTTTTCCTCGCCTTTTTCCGCGAGCTGCTCATACAATGAAAGAGCCATCGAGAGGCCAGGCACTTCCATGTCCATCCGTTTCGCTTCATCGAGGGCGATTTTCATGTCCTTGATGAAATGTTTGATGAAGAAACCAGGCTCGAAATTGCCTGCTATCATCCTTGGTGCCAGGTTTGACAGTGACCAGCTGCCTGCAGCACCGGTCGAAATGCTTTTCAATACCGTCTCTGGATCAAGTCCGGCCCTCTCGGCGTAGATGATTGCCTCACAAACACCGATCATATTCGAAGCAATCGCAATCTGGTTGGCCATCTTTGTGTGCTGGCCAGCACCTGGCTCTCCCTGATGCACTATATTCGTGCCCAATAAATTAAGCAGCGGTTCCACTTCCAGGAAAGCCTCGTCATCGCTGCCGACCATGATCGCCAGCCTTGCTTCACGCGCACCGACATCACCGCCGGAAACAGGTGCATCAATCGCATGGATTCCTTTTTCTTTCGCTTTTTCATGAATTTTCACTGCAAGGGATGGGGTCGATGTCGTCATATCAATCAGATAACTGCCTGGCTTCGCATTGCCGATGAGTCCATCCTCGCCCAAATAAACTTCTTCTACATCTGACGGGTAACCGACAATAGTAAAAATAACGTCTGCTTTTTGCGCAACCTCACGTGGTGACTCTGACCAGACTGCGCCTTTTTCCAGCAATTCAGCTGCCTTTTCTTTTGTTCTGGTGTAGACAGTAAGCTGATAGCCTGCATCAAGCAGATGACCGGCCATGCTTTTCCCCATCACACCAGTTCCGATGAACCCAATCACTGTATCTTCTTTTGATAGCATATGTACTCCTTCTTCCCTTTTTAATTTTAAATATATTCTAACATTAGAATTAAAAAAGGCCGAGAAATTAATCCCGGCCTCCAGAGCGATCTACCATTTTTATGCGCCTCCTTATATTACCCCTTCTTTGGTCTCTTCAAACATTAATTTGCTCAAATATTTATTAATGGACCACTAGTTGACCTTGGCTGCCCAAACTTTTTATACTGTGGTTATAACGACTTATCGAGGTGTGAACATGTTTTATAAAGAGATGTATGTTTACGACAATAATAAACCGGTCAAGGCGACAATCAGGAATTATTCGAGGGAAGATTTTGCCAAGTTAATCCGCGTCCAGCAGGAAGCCTTCCCTCCGCCGTTTCCAGAAGACCTGTGGTGGAATGAAGATCAGCTGACGAATCACATCAGCTTGTTCCCTGAAGGAGCGATATGTGTTGAAATCGATAGCAGGATTGCAGGCTCCATCACTGGCCTGATTGTTGATTTGAAAGATGGGGATGAAGATCATTCTTGGGCTGATATCACAGATAATGGCTATATCCGGAATCACGACCCAAATGGCAATACACTTTACATAGTCGATATTTGTATCAGCCCGGCCTACCGAAAACTGGGCCTTGGAAAATGGATGATGCAATCCATGTATGAAACAGTAGTTTATTTAGGACTGGATAGACTTTTGGGTGGCGGAAGGATGCCGGGTTATCACCATTATGCTGCACAGATGCCGATAGACCAGTATGTAGAGAAAATACTTGATGGTGAATTGAAGGATCCAGTCGTTTCGTTTCTGCTCCGCTGCGGCCGTACCCCGGTAAAACCTGTAGCCAATTATTTGGAGGATGAAGAATCATTGAATTATGGAATGCTTATGGAGTGGAAAAACCCTTTTAAAGCTTAGAAGCTGCCCTGACTTCAGACAGCTTTTCTGCTTTTTTCTCCAAACCTGTCCGAACTTGCCCTGGCTTCGGACAGCTTTTCTGTTTTTTCCTTCAAACCTGTCCCAACTTGCTCTTGCTTCGGACAGCTTTTCTGCTTTCACATGTAAACCTGTCCGAACTTGTTCTTCCCTATTTCTCGAAGCCCAACTGCCAGACTTCCCGCCAATTTAATCTAGGTAAATTTGCTTTTTTTCATAAAAAAATGCCGGCTGATTAACAGCCGGCCAAATCTGGGGGAAAATGAGAATGATTAGCTTACTTTCAGTCTAACCAAAGTGCTTACTCATATATACCCGCCTGATATAGGTTAAAACATTTTATATATTACAAATATATTACAAAACCACTGCTTTGTTTACTGCTTCTACTACTTCCTCTGTTGTGCTCATGTTCAACACCTCAGAAGCAAGCTTTTCCATATCGTCTTTGTTCAAGTTCCTGATCAAAGTGCGTGCCTTCAGGATGGAAGAAGCACTCATGGAGAACTCGTCAAGACCAAGCCCAATCAGGATTGGAATCGCCGTTTCATCCCCAGCCATTTCTCCACACATACCAGCCCATTTCCCTTCTTTATGTGCGGCTTCGATGACCATTTTCACAAGCCGAAGGATGGAAGGATTGTACGGCTGATATAGGTAAGATACTTGCTGGTTCATCCTGTCAGCAGCCATCGTATATTGAATCAGGTCGTTTGTTCCAATGCTGAAGAAATCGACTTCCTTCGCAAACTGATCAGCAAGGACAGCCGTGGAAGGGATTTCGACCATGATTCCAAGTTCGATGTGGTCGGCAACCTTGATGCCTTCCTGAACAAGCTTAGCTTTCTCTTCTTCGAGCATTGCTTTTGCTTCCCTGAATTCATTAAGAGTAGCAATCATCGGGAACATGATTTTCAGGTTGCCATGTACACTGGCACGCAACAGAGCGCGCAGTTGCGTACGGAAAATATCCACTTCTTCAAGGCAAAGACGGATCGCCCTGAAACCAAGGAATGGATTCATTTCTTTTGGCAGATCAAGGTAAGGAAGCTCTTTATCACCGCCGATATCCAATGTGCGGACAACAACCGGCTTGCCTTCCATTCCTTCAAGAACAGCCTTATATGCTGTATATTGTTCTTCTTCGGTAGGAAGCTGATCCCTGTCCATATAGAGGAATTCCGTACGGTACAGTCCAACTCCCTCGCCGCCATTTTCCACAACACCTTTTAGGTCTTTAGGTGTGCCGATATTCGCAGCAAGTTCGACATGATGGCCATCTGCTGTTACTGATTTTTCATTAACAAGCTTTGCCCATTCTGCCTTTTGCTTCTCGTAATCTTCCTGAACCTTTTTGTACGCTTCAAGCACCTCAGGAGTCGGATTGAAATGGACTTCACCTTTCAATCCATCCACAACGACGATATCGCCATTATTGATTTCTTCTGTAGCTGCCTTCGTGCCCACAACAGCAGGAATTTCCATGGAACGAGCCATGATTGCGGAATGTGATGTACGCCCGCCAATATTGGTTGTAAAACCCTTTACAAACTGACGGTTCAACTGTGCAGTATCGGACGGAGTCAAATCCTCGGCCACAATGACAACTTCTTCGGCTATCATGCTCGGATTAGGAATTTGGATCCCCAAAAGATGTGCCAGGACCCGCTTGGTTACATCACGAATATCTGCAGCACGTTCTTTCATATATTCATTGTCCATGGATTCGAACATGCCGATGAACATATCAGCTGTTTCCTTCAATGCGTGTTCCGCATTTACGTTTTCAGTAGTGATTTTATCTTCGATGGGTGAAATCAGTTCTGGATCACTTAAAACTAGAAGATGTGCATCAAAAATCGCTGCTTTATCTGCACCCAAAGCTGTACCGGCGTGATCACGGATCTTTTCGAGCTCAGATTTTGCTGTCTGAAGCGCTGCCTGGAATCGGGCAACCTCTTCAGCAGGGGCATCTACAGATTTTTTTTCGAATGAAAAATCGGGCTCGACAAGCTTATAGGCTTTAGCGATTGCAATGCCATTTGAAGCGGCAATCCCCTGGAGAAAGCCCATTATTCAGCTAAACCTTCTCTTTTAAGAGTTTCTTCAAGCGTGTTAAGAGCATCTTGCTCGTCGCTTCCTTCTGCGATGATCGAGATATCTGCACCCTGGCCGATTCCTAATGACATTACACCCATGATTGACTTAAGGTTTACCTTTTTTTCTTTATATTCTAAGTGGATTTCTGAATCGAACTTACTTGCAGCCTGAACAAGCATTGTAGCAGGGCGAGCATGGATTCCTGTTTCAGCAACAACCTTGAATTGTTTTTGTACCATACTAGATCAATCTCCTTTAAAATAGATGTTTAAGATGACCATACATGATGCCTTCCAAACTAAATGGTTCAATTCAGCGAAAGGTCAAAATCTGGCCTGGCCAAAATGATATTTGTATTTTACCCATTTGTACAGTTCTTTCACACCATATATTGTTTCCAATCATTTCCTCAGAAATATGGATTGGCATCCCACACAAAAGAATAGCATTTCACTCTTGTCTAGACAATGAAAAAACCTTGATTTTTAAAGGTTTTACGCATTTTTTTTAGTAAAACGTTTTCATTTTAACGAAATTGTGACAAAAGATTTTAATTTCGTTTTAAAACATTTCTTAAGGTACCTTTCAGTCCTGTTTTATTTTCTTCTTTGTAAAGTTTTTCAAGTGCAATGAACTGTTTTTTGATGCTCTTGATTTCCTCTTTGAACCAGGCTTCAATATGTTCCTCCCTGTCATCACCATATCTGATTTTTTCATATGCCTGGATGGTCCTGTGATCACAGTGAATGCCGATCCTGTCGAACCACTCGCTGATTGCTTCATGGTTGAGTCTGCCCAACTCTCTTTTGTGAGCGAATTTTTCCAGTTGAAAGATCTCTCTCCTTATTTGATTGGCCGGCACGGAAGTCCGTTTTCTTGATAGCAGGTTGTTCAGTGAAGAATCATCCAAGGAGGCTGTGGTGACATAACCCACCTGAATTTGACCTGTTCCGTTTTCTTTCTTAAATAAGCTCGACTTTTTATAAATAAAATAAAAAGCGATTATGACTGCCACCGCAAATAGGATGGGTCCCCAGAAATTCGGATCAAAGCCAAGCTTGGCATTTTCGAAAGTAGGATCGTCTTCAACAGGCGGCTTTCTGTTTGAAAGGACTTTACTTGCCCTTTCCTGTAAAGCAGGTGAGGCAATCCAGGAGAAAAGTGGATATAACAAGAAGGAAAGAATCCATCCGATTGCCTGCAGGACAAAAAAGAATACTTCCTTTAGAAGATTCCTGCCAAAGGCCAACATCGCAACCAGAAGCAAGATTCCACCAAGAAGTCTGGAAAAAGTGACTGCGAACAGTCTTTTTGAAGCCGTTTCAATATCCATCCACTTCAGCAAAAATTGTCCCGATAAGACAAACAGCAACTGAAAGATCAAGAGAAAAGCGATCTGAGTTAAATAGCTTCCGCCATAATAATAACCAAGGGGTGAAACGAATAAACCTACGAGGAATGTGACGACAAGCCAAACACTTTCAGAATGACTTGTGGAATCCTCGTGGAATTTCAAGGTTCTCCAAAAGACCAGTACAGCGATGACTCCTGTGTAAAAAAGAGACAGGCCGCTTGCATTGCCAAGCACCAGAATCAACGGTAAGATGACCAGCACATATATAGGCCTTGCTATATTCGGTTTTTGGTCCAACAGGGTCGCAAAAATCAAAGAGCCTGTTGCGCTAATTCCCATCGCTGCAGCCAATGGGATCTGCTGTGAGGATAGCAAATGCATGATTACAAAAATCAGGCCCGCAAAGGTCCATTCGATATAAAAGCGAAAAAAGACATGCAAGACACGGAAATTCATTTGCCTGCCACATCCTTTAAATTGGGTTTTAGCGGCTCAAGGTATCCGCCTTCATCATGCTCTCGCAATTCGAAAAGCTGCACCCCTTCCCTTGACCACTCCTGCATATATCCATCTGTCCGGTGTGTGTGAATTCCGGCATGAACCATGAATGGTGCCGCCGGCATATGCCTTTTATAGAAGAACAGCATTTGTTCATAAGGAATCGTAGGTGAATGAAAATCAGCAATCGCCAGTAAATCCAGAAGCTTTTGGAGATGATCCTTTCCAGTTCCTAATGGAAGATAGGTAAAAGGTGTCGATCCAGCAGACCTGATGTTCATGCAAAGGGAGAAGGGGATGTTGTTGCGATGAAAAAAGTAACCCATCTCTGCTATACTGCTCATTAAAAATTCAAGCTTACTGGTTACCGAATATCCATCAGTGACATTGATCAACATAACAGCTCCTGCCTCATTGATTCTTTCAAATTCCTTTGTCTGCAAGGTCATTCGCCTCGCGCTTGCTTTCCAGTTAATCCTGTTAAAGCTGTCTGTCGGCAAATAATCCCTTGTCCCGATCGGCCCCATATTATCCTCAAAAACAGAGAAAATCGATGGACTGCTTCCTGGCCTGACAGATTTATGGCGATCAATATTATTAACCGCTATCCGCTGCGGATAGACAAGAGTCTCCATATTGATCACATCAGTAAACTCCAGTATCGTGTCTCCGAAGCCGAAAAAATGCGGGATATGCAGCTCAAGTTTCCTGATTTTCGATAGACCTCGCTTTTCAGCACGAAAAGGAATATGAATATTGATTTTCTCTTTTTGTCCGATCGAAAATGGCAGGCTGACATCTACTCTTGATTGATGGATATGATATTCAGCTGAAGCTGGGACAACTGGACTGTCAAAATAGATCGAGAGATTCCCTTTCATGATTGGCAGGCCCTGATTGAAAAACTGAAGGTCCCACTCCCCGCTGTCTCCAATGAAAAACCGGTTGCGATTCCGATTGTTTTCAAAGTACAGCCCTTCTCCTATATGTTTTAAATAATAGGAGTTGGCGATTGCCAAAAAGAGGATCAGAAGGCCTGCACCGAAAATCAGCCATGAATTCATGTAAAAGCTTGCGACCATCAATAAAATGCCGAGGAAAACCAGAATGGATAAAAAGCGATCCTCGATAACAGTTTTTTTCCATTGCATGGCTTTAAACCTCAGCTTCAACCGGAAGCGGGATTGATTCCAGCAAATCCTCTACCACTTTTTCCGGTGTCATCGTCAGGGATGCCTCGGCAGACAGATAGATTCTGTGAGCCAGGACAAATGGAGCCATGTCCTTCACATCATTCGGCAGCACATAGTTTCGTCCCTGTACGAGTGCCCTGCCTTGAGCAGCTTTTACTAAAGCAAGCGTTCCACGCGGACTGATTCCTAATTCAATTGAACCATGATTCCTTGTTTCCCTTGTGATTTTCACCAAATACTCTTCAACCACATCGGTCAATTTGACATTCTTCATTTGCTGCTTAAGATAGCGGAAATCTTCCTCTTTTAAAACAGCATTAATCTCTGCAGCTGCCGTGCCGAACCTGTGCTTCTTGATCATTTCCCTTTCTTCTTTCGCATCTGGATACCCAAGAGAAAGTTTGATGAAGAACCGGTCCATCTGGGCAACAGGCAGCTGGAACGTACCTTGCTGTGACTCCACCGGATTTTGTGTTGCTATTACCAGGAAAGGAGTTTTCAACGGAATTGTATGCCCATCAATTGTGACCTGATGTTCCTCCATTGCTTCCAGCAGACTGGACTGAGTCCTTGGTGTTGCACGGTTAATTTCATCGGCAAGCAGGATATTGGTGAGCACAGGGCCTGGTTTTAATTCAAACTCCTGAAGCTTCGGATTGTAGAATTGGATGCCCGTTATGTCACTTGGCAATACATCCGGTGTAAATTGTACCCTGGAAAACTTTCCGGCTATAACGTTTGCGAATGTTTTCGCAAGAAGCGTTTTTCCAGTCCCCGGAACACTCTCCATAAGGATATGGCCGTCATTCAGTAGGGAAATCAACATCATCTCCACTTCCCGGTCACGTCCTATTACAATCTTACTCACTTCCTCCTTAAGCTGTTCAAGCTTGTCTCTCAACTCCATCCCAAATCCCCCTATAATAGTTTTATCTCTCTTATAAGCCTATGAGAAGTTTATCATCAGCAGGTAAATATGTGAATTTTCAAGTAATTCAATATGCAAAAAGGACACTGATTTAAGTGTCCTATAACATTCATTTTGGCAAAGCCTGAACTTTTTCCTGAAAAATATTTAACAGGCGATCAAGTTCCTGGCTGACTGATATGGTCTGTACGCTGAGAAAACCTGTTTCTTTTGCCGAGGATATCATTTCTCTGCGTTTTTGTTCGATGTCTTCCTTTATTTTCTTGCGGCATATAGTCTCCATCTGCGATCACCTCATCAGTCTATGTTAATATTTTACTACTATTCCACTAATAGGTATAGTGCATTTTACTCATTAACATTGAAATCGGGTCAGCTTCTTGGTTCATCCATATATTGATAAATGACATCCCCGCCTCTTTGGGCAATACCCCTGAATTGTTTAAAATCTTTCCTTTTCACAATCACTTCCCGGAAAATCATAAAATCCTGCTTTGCAACAAAGATTTCTTCAACCTCTCTATTTTGCAAACTTTCAAGCATCCTTTCAGCTTGTTCCTTGTCCATATTAAACACCCCTTATCAGGTTTAAGCTAAAACCATTTTATCTCCTATTGTTGAATTTGCAAATTCCTACAGGTCAGTTGTCGATTTGAATAATAATAATCAAATTTTTCTCTGGATGGAATTGTTATTTTTATATATAATGAACATTATAAATTGAATTTTCTAACTTTTAGATATGAAAATTTCGTGAACATTTAAAATTTTTCCTTTACGCTTCAAGATATTTAAGGCAAAATGTTAGTAATTCGAAATATAACGAAGGAGCGAGGTTATTTGAAGAAAGCCGATGTTGGAAATGTAATCGAATTCAAAGAAGGATTACAGGGTGTTGTAGAAAAGGTCAATGAGAATTCTGTCATTGTTGATTTGACTTATATGAACAATTTCAGGGATCTGGAATTAGACCAGCGCACGGTAATCAACCATAAAAACTATAAAATTGTAAAAGAAACAGCCTATTAATATATCTAACGCAGGAAGTTAAAAGCAGCCTTGGCTGCTTTTTCTTCTTTGTTATACATTCTTTTAACATCCTGCCTTTTTCAGATGTGCACAAATGACCTATTCTTTTGTTTCCTTGCCAGCCAATTCCTTGAAGGACTTGACTTTCCCATGTGGATGCTGGTCCTGTTTACGGACTGTCCAATTACGCTCTTTCTCGTGTTTGGATTGAGACATGATTTTCCCTCCCATCGTTTTTCGTTCTGTCTTAACATTCCCCATCTTGTAGAAATCATTTCCTTACAACTTTCATGAATTATTTGGTACAATAAATTTTGTTTCTGGAAAGGGGTTTATCGAGAATGAAGAAATGGATGGCGGATCCCAGACTGATTTTGGGCATTTTGATCGCACATCTTCTTATGTTTTTTACCTTCGAGGATAAAAATGTATTCTGGTATATATTCACAGCTTCAATGCTTATTCTTATCAGCTTTTCAATCATTCATGAGGAAATTGAGGACAAAGCGTCCACACTTTCTTATTTAACGATAGGTATTGTTTCAGGTGCAGGTTTGTTTGGCCTTTTCTGGTTCGGAAGCTTATTCATCGAATTGCTCAACCTGCCTTTTTCAGGTCAAATTACGCGCCTGTACAGCAGGTTTTCTCCTGAATTATTCTGGCATTATATCGTCCTTGTTTTGATTATCGCCCCGGGTGAGGAAATTTTCTGGCGTGGATTTATCCAAAAACGCCTGGGCCAAAACTTTGGAATGAAAATGACAATTGGTTTATCTGTGCTTTTATATGCTTCAGTCCATTTTTATTCCGGACAGCTCATCCTGATTTTAGCTGCAGTGATCGCCGGCCTGGCATGGAGTCTCTTATATGCCTGGAAACGAAGCCTGCCGCTCGTGATTGTATCCCATATTGTCTTTGATTTATTATTATTTGTTTTCCTGCCTTTAGGGTAGCATTGAAAATGACCCACGTTGGCTCGTGGGTCATTTTCATTATTGTCTGGAAAGCCTTGTCCGTGTTATTTTTTTAAGGGATTGTAACATTCGTTCTATTATTTCGTCTAAAATTGTAGAATGCAGCAAATGAAATGACAGGGGGTAATTTGACATGAAAAAATTAGTAAAACCAATCGCACTCATTGGCTTATCAGCATTATTCATCACTGGTTGCGGCTCAGGTGAACAGTCAGAAAAAGCAGAAAAGCAGGCACCTGAATCACAGCAGGCATCCGCCCCAGCTACATCGAACCAAGATCAGCAAGCGGCAGAAAAGGAAAAGAACAAGGATGCGGGCCTGATCCGGATCATGGAACAGAACCTTGAATATACATTGAACGGAGAACAGCAACAGCAAACCGGTTTTCTGAAGTATAATGATAACCAAAATTATTCAATGTATGTTTTGCCTGATTATGAATTGACAGCTGAAGAACCAAACAAGGATGTCCTGATGTTGACTGAGGATGACAGTATCTTTATGAGGATTGAATTGCTTCCGGCAGATGCAGAATGGCCAATGGTTGAAGAAAATGCAAAGGCTCAGCTGGCTGCAGTCGGTGATGAGGTAGAAGAAACTGAAACTCCTGAGGATCCATTTTTCACCAATGCCTGGGGAATGGAAACAAAAAACGAAGGTGACATTGTCACCACTTTCCTCATTAAAAATGAAGAACAGCCTTTGAAACTTACTCTTTTCACCAAAGAAGGCGCTGACCACCGTGATGCTTTCATCCAGATGGCAAAGACAATTATGAAGGAAGAAAAATGATCAAAAAAAGAAGGGGCATCACCCCTTCTTTTTTTATCGCTTTTTCGGATTGACTGGCTTCATCCATAGCAGAATGATGAAAACTAAACTGATATAGCCAAAAACGGGATACAGGAATGAAAGTAGTGTTCCATAATCAATCAAGCTGATGAAATAACAGATCAGGAATAGAAAAGAGACGATGAGCATGCTTGGCAGTTTGATATGTTTTTTGATTTGCCTTTCCAGACCATAAATATTGCCGATCACGGAGGTGAAGATCTCACCGTATACAATTAAGACAAATATCCAGTAAAGCCCGGCTGCCAGCTGCTTCATGACCACTGCCATAGGAATCTCGAATGTATCGAATCCCGGGAGCATGATCAAAGTCAGGTGACTTGAAAGCAAGATCAACGTCAGTGCAATCCCTCCAAGGATACCTCCCCACTTCACTGTATTATCATCCTTCATCTCTGCCGCTACAGGCACCAGCACTGCCTGGGCGAGAGACAGGTTCAGGGCAGTATAGGAAAACGGGCCAATAACTGCCTTCCAGCCGTCCTCGGCAAATGGAATGAACACAATCTGATTGATGAAACCTGGTAATCTGACGGACAGGAAGAAAAGAATAAGGCTGAAGAGAATCATCATTGGCACAACAAATGTATTTACGGCAAAAACGCCCTTCAATCCGACTACCATGACAGCTAGCGACAATGCAATGGTAATGAAGATGCCTAGTGATTTGGTCAATCCGAGCTGCTCCTCAAAAACTGCTCCTGCACCTGAAAGCATAACAGCGCATACACCAAGCAGCATGAATAGCATCATTATATTGATGATCCTTCCAAAAAAACTGCCGAATAAATGGACGTTCATTTCTTCATAAGAACTGGCTCCAATGGCCGCAGCAATCCGCATTAGTTTTGCACCCATATATGTAAGAATGTATCCAGCCATGAATACTCCAATTAACCCAAACAAGCCAAATCGCGAGAAGAATTCAACGATTTCCCTTCCGGTCGCAAAGCCGGCTCCTACCACAGTGCCGACATAAACGGCGGCAATTTGAAAGGCCGCACCCCAATTTGTTTTCAAAGCGTTCCCCTCCCTCTTTTTCAATATATGTAAGGAAAGACAAACCATGACGAGCTTTTTATTAAGCTCCTTTAGGAACGCAGTTGCTTTCACCTCAAAAAGTAAAACCGGCCTTTCCAAGGTTGAGAGTATAACTGAAGTTTTTTTAATTACCATAAATTCCCATGGGCAAACAACTTGAAAGTCAAAATAGGTCAAAGTATAATTAAGGTATATTGATCAAAGTTAGTCAAAGTCAAATACTGCTTAGGTCAAAGTTAAATGTTTATAAATTTGAAGGAGGAATTTAAATGCTTTGCCAAAATTGCCAGGAAAAACATGCGAATATCCAATTGAAAGTAAGCTTAAATGGTAACCAGAAGCATTTAATGCTCTGTGAAGACTGCTATATAAAAGAGAAAGAAAAATTAGGTTCTTCATTCGGCAGCCCTATATCCGGATTTAACGGCTTAGGGGGCTCGCCATTTAATGATATGTTCAAACAAGTCCCTGGAAATATGAACCCTGATCCTAACAATTCCAAAGCTGCTGCACCTAAGTCAACTGGGGGCGGGAACGGCTTTATTGACCAATACGGCAAAAACCTGACTCACATCGCCAAAACAGGGTTGATTGATCCGGTAATTGGCCGTGACGAAGAAGTGAAGCGTGTCATCGAAATTCTAAATAGAAGAAATAAAAACAATCCAGTATTGATCGGTGAGCCAGGTGTTGGTAAAACAGCGATCGCCGAAGGACTTGCCTTGAAGATTGTTGAAGGTTCTGTACCGGAGAAATTGAAGCATAAGGAAGTCTATCTTCTTGATGTCGCGTCAATGGTATCGAACACAGGAATCCGCGGCCAATTTGAAGAACGGATGAAACAATTGATTTCTGAACTTCAAGCGCGAAAAAATATCATCCTATTCATCGATGAAATCCACCAGCTTGTTGGTGCAGGCTCGGCAGAAGGCTCAATGGATGCAGGCAATATCCTTAAGCCCGCACTTGCTCGCGGCGAACTCCAGGTAGTCGGTGCGACAACCCTGAAGGAATACCGGCAAATCGAAAAAGATGCTGCGCTTGAAAGACGTTTCCAGCCGGTCCATGTTTTAGAACCGACAGTGGACGAAGCAATTCTGATCCTGAAAGGAATCCAATCCAAGTATGAGGACTTCCATCAGGTTAACTTTGATGAGGTTGCAATAAATGCTTGTGTTCAGCTTTCTCATCGCTACATCCAGGACCGTTTTCTTCCTGATAAAGCCATTGATTTAATGGATGAAGCAGGCTCCAGGCTGAACCTTGTCTCAGACTACACAGACAAAAATGATGCAGAGAACCGCCTTGCTGCCATTGCAAGGGAAAAAGAAGAAGCCTTGAAGCAGGAAGACTATGAAACTGCCGCGAAGCTCCGTGATGAAGAAATCAAGCTGGAAAAAGCGATCAATGATGACAGCAATATTGAACGCCCTATCGTCACCATCCAGCATATCCAGGAAATCATTGAGCAGAAGACCGGCATTCCAGTCGGCAAGCTTCAAGAAGATGAGCAGGAAAAAATGAAGAATCTAACATCGAACCTCAACAGCAAGGTCATCGGGCAAGAAGACGCCGTAAAAAAGGTGGCCAAGGCAATCCGCCGCAGCCGTGCAGGTTTGAAATCAAAGAACCGTCCGATTGGTTCATTCCTGTTCGTCGGCCCAACTGGTGTCGGTAAGACGGAGCTGACTAAGACTTTGGCAGAGGAATTATTTGGTTCAAAGGATGCAATGGTCCGTCTTGACATGAGTGAGTATATGGAAAAGCACAGCGTATCGAAGCTGATTGGTTCTCCTCCAGGGTATGTAGGCCACGACGAAGCTGGCCAGTTGACTGAAAAAGTCCGACGCAATCCCTACAGCATCATTTTACTGGACGAAATCGAAAAAGCTCATCCTGATGTACAGCATATGTTCTTGCAAATTCTCGAAGATGGGCGTCTGACTGACAGCCAAGGTCGGACTGTAAGCTTTAAAGATACCGTCATCATCATGACAAGCAACGCAGGTGTTGGCCATAAAACCATCAAGGTGGGTTTTGACCAAAGTAATGCTGTCAATGAATCAAGCATTCTCGAGTCACTTGGCGGATTCTTCAAGCCGGAATTCCTGAACCGCTTCGACAGTATCATAGAATTCAAGTCTCTCGAGAAGGAACACCTTCTCCAGATCGTTGACTTAATGCTTGCTGAACTGAAAGGAACACTTGCAGAGCAGAACATCAACCTGGAAGTGACGTTGGAAGTGAAGGAAAAGCTTACTGAACTTGGATACCATCCAGCATTCGGTGCCCGCCCGCTCCGTCGCTCCATCCAGGAACAGCTGGAGGATTCAATTGCCGATTTCATCCTTGAAGCACCAGATTCAAACCAGTTGGAAGCAGTCATCGAAAATGACCAGATTACCATCAAGCAAAAATAATGATGATTTGATGCCCGAAGTATAGCTGCTTCGGGTTTTTTTTATTTTTTTACAGTTTAAAAATGAAAACTACATATAAGACATATAGAATAGAGTCATAGCTTTATATAGAAAAGAGGTAATCATTAATGGGGTTTTTGACAAGATTCAGTCTTAAAAATGCATTCGCCGTATTCATCATTTCATTTTTACTGATACTTGGCGGTCTATATTCCTTCACCAGGCTAAAGGTTGACTTGCTGCCAAATATCGAATTTCCTCAGCTTTCTGTGGAAGTCATCTATCCAGGAGCATCTCCGCAGGATATCAATGAACAAGTAACCGAGAAGCTAGAAACAAAATTCAAAGGCATAGATGGCATTAAAAAAATGCAAAGCTCATCATTCGAAAGCATCGCTATCATCAATCTGGAATTCCCTTTTGATGCTCAGCTGGATGATGCTGAACAGCAGGTCAACACCTTCATTAAGGAAGCCGGACTGCCTGAGAATGTACAGACAAGTGTAAACAGGTTCTCGTTTGGCACTTTCCCGATCTTCAATATTTCATTGTTCGCTAAAGGTGATCAAGATCTGGAGCAGCTGGTGAACGAAGAAATCATTCCTGAATTGAATAAAATCCAGGGAATCAATAGTGTTTCTGTTGGCGGCATGACAGAAGATATCCTTCAGATCACCGTTGACCAGAAAAAAGCAGCCCAGCTGGCGCTCAGTTTGAATGAGATTAAAGAAACAATCGATTCCAAAAGATTGAGCTTCCCTGCAGGAAACCTGAATGAAAACGAAATCCAGGTGCCAGTACGGGTGCAGGAAAAGATAGAAAAAATCAATGAGCTTGAAAATCTGGTCATCAAATCAAAATTCGCACCAGATGCTCCTCCGGTAAAACTGAGTCAGATTGCTACAATCGATGTTGTAACCGAGAAACCGGAAATTACCCGTTATAACGAAAAAGAATCATTATCAATGGCTATTACAAAAAAACAGGACGCGAATACAGTTGAGGTTGCCGAGAAGGTTTTATCTGTCATTGACAGTTATGATGATCGCCTCGAATACGCAATTGGCTTTGATTCTGCTGAAGGAATTGAAAAATCGGTCAATACGCTCGTCAAGGAAGGATTGCTCGGGGCCCTGTTCGCTTCAGTTGCCGTATTGATTTTCCTGAGGAATTTCCGGGCGACGATTATCGCGATTGTTTCCATCCCGCTGTCCTTACTGATTTCATCGATTTTCCTGAACCAGCTTGATATTTCATTGAATATCATGACCCTAGGCGGAATGGCTGTGGCAGTAGGACGTGTCGTCGATGACAGCATCGTCGTCATTGAGAATATCTTCCGGAGAGTACGGAAAACTAATCAGGGCATGACAGATGATCTGATTCAGGATTCCACAAAGGAAATCCTGAAGGCCATCACCTCATCCACGATTACAACCGTTGTAGTTTTCTTGCCGCTCGGCCTTGTCGGCGGAATCACAGGAGAATTCTTCTTGCCTTTCGCACTGACGATAGTATTTTCACTGCTCGCTTCATTGATTGTTGCCGTCACGATCGTACCGATCCTGGCTAAATTCTCTTTTAAGAGGGTGCCAAAGGAAGAAAAAGAAGGTGCAATCCAAAGAGCATATGCTTCTTCCATCAGGTGGTCCCTGAGCCATAAAACGCTTGTGATCTTCCTGTCGATTGCTTTGCTTGCGGGTTCAGGGTTCCTTGTCAAAGGACTTGGTTTCACGTTCATACCGAACGAAGAGCAAAAGCTGCTTGTGGCTACATTCCAGCTGCCTTCTTCAACCACACTGGAAAAAACGAATGAAATTTCGTTGAAAGTCGAGAATATGTTCGCTGAACAAAAAGAAATCAATGATGTAACCGTTGGAATCGGAAGCCGTGACTTCCAGACTGGTCTAAAACGCCAGAATCAGGCGAACTATTTTATCAGTCTTGGAGAAGGCGTGAGTGTGTCTGAATTCATTCCAATGCTCGAAAAAGAAATGGAAGAAACCGTCCTATCCATCGAACCGGATGCAAAGATAGGTATTCAGGAACAGTCAACAGGAGGTCCTCCTTCCAATAACAATGTAAATATCGACTTATATTCTACTGATCTTTCTGCCTTACAGGATGCAGCAGCAAAAGTCGAAGATTATATGAACAAACAGAACGACTTAAAATACGTGTCTAACAATTTTTCTGAAAAACAGAAACAGGTACTTGTTGATATCAACCCTGAGAAGACAGCACAACTGGGTCTCTCCGGCTTTCAGATTCTCGGCACGATCACTGATAAAACAAAACCCGTTGATGCAGGCACCATGCAGCTCGATGGCGAGGATCGAAAAGTTTCGATTACTTATGATGAGCAGTCCGAAACAATCGAAGATTTAAAGAATACAATGATTTTCACCCAGCAAGGACCAGTTCCAATCACAGAAATCGCCAAGATCACCGAGACAGAAGCATTTACCTCCATTCAGAAACTGGATGGCAAAATCTTCGCCCGGGTTTCTGCCCAGATCGATTCTAATGACATCAGGGCCGTTTCAACCGCTGTCATTGACGGTGTCAACAATGACCTCGACCTTCCAGATGGCGTCTCCCTTGAAGGCGGCGGTGGAAGCGATGAAACGATTGAAACCTTCACTCAACTGGGCATCGCCATGGTTGTGGCCATCGGGCTTGTCTACTTGACGATGCTGATTACCTTCGGGCAGGCAAGGATCCCGTTCATCATCCTGTCATCGCTGATCTTCGTCCCAATCGGTTCCCTGCTGGGATTGTGGATTGCCGATGAGCCAATGTCAGTCAGTGTGATGATCGGCTTGCTGATGCTGATCGGAATCGTTACGACCAATGCCATTGTCATGGTCGACCGAATTGGCCAGAACCGAACTGAAAAAGGAATGCCTGTACGTGAAGCGTTGATCGAGGCAGGAATCACAAGGCTCCGCCCAATCCTGATGACCGCTTTTGCGACAATCGCGGCATTGATTCCATTGGCACTGACTACCTCATCAGGCACCCTGATTTCAAAAGGGCTGGCAGTAACCGTAATCGGAGGACTCACCTCCTCCACCCTGCTGACATTGATTCTGATCCCAGTGATCTATGAAATCTTCTTTTTCAGACAGGTGAAAAAAGAGCGCAATATGTAAAAGTGAAGCCCGCATATCGTTGCGGGCTTTTCTTATTGAATTAGCATGATGGAAAACATGTTATGCCCCATCCGAGAGATGTTGTATTCCAAAAGCCACGAATCCTCTAGCGCTCATTTATCAGGAGGGCTATTGATGACCTATTTTTGTCGGATTCTTTAAAAGTGGGCACCAACATGGGCTAATGGTGAACTATTTTCTCCTGATCCGCAAAAGTGGGTTCCAATATGGACTAATGGTGACCTATTTTCTTCTAATCCTCAAAATGTGTGCACCAATTAGGGCTATTGATTACCTATTTTCTTCTGGTCCTCAAAAAGTGGGCACCAATAACCTCTCCCCTTTTATCCCAGAAAACGCAATTGCAGGCAGACAGAAACAAAAAAAACTGCAGCCAAACTGGATTTCCATCAAGTTTGGCTGCAGTCTATAATCTTGCCCTCAGGCGTCATTTTCCTTTTTACAGTTCACTGTCCTCGACTGATTCCAGCCAGCTGTCGATTTCGCCAATCACTGACTCGACACAGCCTTCTTCAAACGGTGAAATCAGGTTCGCTTCCTTCACAAGATCGGTGAATGCCATGCTTCCGCCGAGCTGGCAAAGGCGTGCGTAATCTTTCCACGCTTCTTCCTTGTTTTCCCTTGAGCGCTTCCAGAATTGGAATGCACATATTTGTGCAAGCGTGTAATCAATATAGTAGAATGGGGAGTTATAAATATGGCCCTGACGCTGCCAGAATCCACCTTCTTCCAGATAGGCATTGCCATCATAATCTTTATGCGGCTGATATTTTTTCTCGATTTCGCGCCATTGCTGTTTTCTCTCTGCAGGTGTCGCCTCAGGGTTTTCGTAAACCCAGTGCTGGAATTCGTCTACAGAAACACCATATGGCAGGAACAGTAAGCCGCTGCTCAGGTGAGAGAATTTGTATTTATCGGTATCTTCTTTGAAAAATAAATCCATCCATGGCCATGTGAAGAATTCCATGCTCATTGAGTGTATTTCACATGCTTCATATGTTGGCCAATTGTATTCGGGAATCTCGAAATGGCGGCTTGAGTAAACCTGGAAGGCATGCCCCGCTTCGTGTGTCAGGACATCAATGTCCCCGGATGTTCCATTGAAATTCGAGAATATGAACGGTGACTTATAGTTTTCAATATAAGTGCAGTAGCCCCCGCCGGCTTTCCCTTTCTTGGCAACGAGATCCATCAGGTTATTGTCGTTCATATATTTGAAGAACTCACCTGTTTCAGCGGAAAGTTCATCATACATCTTCTGGCCGTTTTCAATGATCCATTCCGGGCTGCCCTTTGGTGCAGCATTACCCGTCTTGAAACCAAATGGCTCATCATAATATTTCAATTCATCGACGCCGATCCGATTTTTCTGGCGATCCTTCAGCTTGGTCGCGACCGGTACGATGTATTTATGGACCTGATCACGGAATGCCGCTACCATGCTGCTGTCATAATCGGTACGGAACATCCGGTAGTAAGCCAGCTCGACAAAGTTGCTGTAGCCAAGCTTATGTGCCATTTCCGTCCTTACTTTGACTAGCTCATCATAAATGCGGTCAAATTCTTCGCCATGCTCGGAGAAGAAGGCGAATTTTGCTTCACTGGCTTTTTTCCTTGTTTCACGGTCTTTTGACTCTGTAAATGGATCAAGCTGAGCAAGTGTCCTTTCTTCGCCCTCGAACATGATTTTGGCAGAAGCAACAAGCTTTGTATATTGAGTGGACAACCTGTTCTCCTTTTGCATCAAAGGAACAATCTCAGGTGAAAATTGCTTCAATTGTGCGTCAGCAAGAGCAAACAGCTGCTTACCCCACTTCGCTTCAAGCTCGTCACGGTATGGAGATGATACAAGTGCTTCATAATATTTTGTCACAAGACCTTCTACCTCTGGTGCCAATTCATCAAGAAAATCCTGTTCTTGCTTATAGAATTCATCATCCGTATCAATCGAATGACGGATATAGCAAAGATTGAACATCGTTCCAACATCATTTCGCAACTCGTTGATCCCATCCATTGCCACACTTTGATCTTCAACCGATCCGGCATTCTTGAATTCTTCGAGCAGCTGATCGAATTTGGCAGTCACTTCGTCCAAATTCGGTCGTGTATATGTATATTCCTCGAATCTCATTGTATTGCCCCCTTTATCTATATAAGGGTGAAAATCCACCCCATCTCCATCCTATTCTACGGAAAGCCCCTTTTTTCCTGTTTTATGACATGTCTTTTCTAAATATTTTTGCCAGGATAACAAAAAAAACGGCATTAGCCGTCTTTTTAATATTTGCTTACCGAAAGCCCCAGTTTTTTTAACAGCTCAATCGCAGTGCCTTTTTCAGCGTTTGACAGGCTGTCCATTAATTCGTGAATCAAAGCACTGTGTTCAGGAAAAATTTCTTCTATCAATTTTTTCCCGTCTTCAGAGATTTTGGCGTATGTCACCCTTCTATCTTTAGGACAGGCAACCCGATTCAAGAAACCCTTTTCTTCGAGCTTATCGACTACATAGGTGATACTGCCGCTTGCCAGCAGGATCTTACCGCCGATTTGCTGCAATGGCTGCTCCCCTTTATGGTATAGAAGCTCGAGGACGGCGAACTCGGTTGGGTTCAGTCCATTCTTTTGAATGACTTTGTTCACTTTTTCGTTAACTGCCCGGTATGCTCTGGACAATACGATAAATAATTTTAAAGATTTTTCTGTCTCATTGTTCATGCGTCACTTCATTCCTTTACCTTTAACGACTAATCCATAACTAGAGTATATCTGAATTTGTTGTTTTTATCAGTAATTCCCTTAATTTTATCATGAAAAACTATTTCATTTCATCATCTGAGCGAAACACCAAAATAGATTATCAATTACAACAAGTTTAAAAACCTGTATAATGAGGGAAAAATACGGTCATCTGTACAGACTGAAGGTATTTTCGCTTTTTAAGAAAATCGCCTACAACAAAAAAATTGGGAGTGTCTTGGATGAAAAAAGGGTTAGGAATTGTTATTGGTTTATTGGTAATACTGGGTATTTTCATCATGATGGGGGTTGGCAGCTACAATAACTTTGTCGCTGAAGAAGAGAATGTCGATCGGGCCTACGCCCAGGTAGAGAACCAGCTGCAGAGAAGGCTGGACTTGATCCCGAATCTGGTGAATTCAGTCAAAGGATATGCATCACATGAAAAAGAAGTGATTCAATCGATCTCTGATGCCCGCGCAAGGCTGGCTGGCGCAAATACACCAGAAGAGCAGGCAACCGCGAATGCTGAATTGTCAGGTGCATTGAGCAGATTGTTAGTTGTGGTGGAAAACTATCCAGACCTGAAAGCTGACAAGCAATTCACACAATTGATGGACGAACTTGCCGGCACCGAAAACAGACTGGCAGTGGCGAGGAAGGATTATAACGACCAGGTGTCCATATATAATAAAAAGGTTAAACAATTTCCAGGTGCCCTTATCGCAAACATAACAGGATTTGACGAAAAGGAATATTTCAAAGCAGACCCTCGGGCACAGGAAGCCCCTGAGGTTGACTTTGGAGGCTGATGATGACTCACAATAGATTCCCCGGCTTGGCAGTACTGCTTGGCATCCTGCTCTTGCTGCTTCCTTCCGGTGCAATCGCGGCACCAAATGAGATACCGGCACCTGTTGGAGATATCTATGTCCAGGATTTCGCGAACATTTTAAGTGAAAATGAAGAAATCCAATTACGAACCATTGGCCGCTCGATAGATGACCAGACAACATCACAGATTGCTGTTCTAACGGTAGACTCAATTGGAGAGAGAAGCATCGAGGAATTTTCAGTTGATGCCTACCGTAAATTTGGCCTCGGAACGAAAGAAAATGATAATGGCGTCCTGCTTGTGATGGCCATGCAGGAAAAGAAAATCAGGATTGAGGTTGGTTATGGCCTTGAGGGTGTCATTCCCGATGGCAAGGCAGGGAGAATCCTTGATGAATATGCGATCCCCCACCTGAAGAATAACCAGCCAAACCTGGCAGTGATGAATACGTACCAGGCACTCGCAAACGAGGTATCAGGTACGAACGAATATGGCAGCGCCCCGAAGTCTGGCGAGCAGCAACAGGATCTGCCCATTCCTTCCTGGCTGCTAATCATCATTGTCATCGGCGTAATCATCCTTGATTTCACCTTCTTTGGCGGTACCCTTACCTATTTGCTTTTGTCGATCATTTCTAGAGGCGGCGGAGGCGGTGGTGGTGGACCCCGGGGAGGAGGAGGCGGTTCCTCTGGCGGCGGTGGAGCAAGCCGCGGCTGGTAAGCAGCAGCATCTATTCCTTTCTAAGGTTCCGATTAAAAACAGGAAAACACCAGCAGCGGTTTCTCTGGTGTTTTTTGTGTTGATCCATTCTTCAGCTGATTGCCATTATTGGCTCTTTACATTTAATTCGTTCCGCAATCTCATCCATCATCGCCAGCAATTTTTCGTCTCTGTCCTCTGGCGCGATTTTTTTTTGCAAGACTGCATACAGGACAACATCCCTAAGCATCAGGAACAGTGGGACCTGCTCTTTCCATCCTTCCGGGAGCCGATTCCCTTTCTGGTACCCCTTGATGAATGAATCCAGAAACGCTTGCCCAAAACGCTGACGCTCCTCTTTTTCACTGGCGGGAATCGGATAAAGCAAGGAATAATACAAAGGAATGGCGATGTCGGATGCAAACCAATGGTAACTGGCATCATCAAAATCAAACAAATGAATCTCTTCCCCATCATAAAAGAAATTGCCGGAATGGATATCGGTATGGATGACTCCAAAATTATCGATATTTTTCGGAAGCGATGAAATAGCCGAGATTACCACTTGTGCATTCTGGATCAATTCCCGCTCTTCAGCAGGATAATACTTTTCAACCTGAAGTAGGTCATCTTCATCCCAGCTGCTGCGTCTTTTGATGCCTTCGGATGGCTGATAGTCCCTGGTTGCCCTGTGCATCCTTCCCGTCGTTTCCCCCCACTTTTCAAACAGTACATGATTGAACTCCTCTGAACGGACAGAGACAGCCTTTCCCTCTGCTTTTGAGTATAAACATCCGTAAAAAATACTGCTATCCTCTGCTGCTGCTTCTTCAACCAGACTTCCGCTTAACGAAGGAAAGACCTCCGGCACATACAGGCCTTCACGGTATAAATGTCTCATCCAGTCGAGTTCGGATAGAATCTCATCCTTATTGCGATGGGTATTATGAGTGATCCGCAAAATATACGGCTGTCCCTCTCTATAGGTTTCAAAAACATAATTCTCGAAATCCCCTAGCTTTTTCACTTTTTCCTCTAATCCGAAACGCTCCAGGAAATCATTCAGCAGATCCCCGGTCATCAATGAATTCACGGTCTGTTCCATGTATCCATCTCCCCCTTTAAATAATCTGTATATTCTCAAGTTATATTAGACCATAAATTTTAATTGAAAAGCTATTTTTATCTGGTAACTTTTTTTGTAAAATGATATGTAGGAAACCGAAATAATTTTTAAAGGAGAAAAACATGAGCCAAACAGCAGCTGCTGTCAGAGCAAGAATGCAAAATCAAAATGAGACAGCATATAAGATACTTTTTATCATCGGATTGGTACATTTATTGAACGATTCCATCCAGTCCGTCATTCCGGCGATGTTCCCGATCCTCGAGAAATCGATGGGCCTTTCTTTTACCCAGCTTGGAATGATTGCTTTTTCCTTGAACATCGTTTCTTCCATCCTCCAGCCTTTGATTGGGATGGCAACCGACAAAAAACCGATGCCATTCGCCCTTCCGCTCGGCCTTACTTCGACGATGTTCGGTGTACTCGGCCTGGCATTTGCGTCTAGTTTCGAATTGGTCATTCTGTCTGTATTATTCATCGGCCTCGGTTCAGCTGTCTTCCATCCAGAAGGCTCGCGCGTGGCCTATATGGCTGCTGGTCCTCGCAGGGGCCTTGCACAATCCATATATCAGGTTGGCGGAAATTCCGGGCAGGCACTTGCCCCGCTCATCACTGCCTTGATTTTAGTTCCGCTAGGCCAATTCGGAGCTGTGTGGTTTACGCTTGTAGCTGCTATTGCCGTTGGTCTGCTCATCTATATCGCGACATGGTACAACCGCAAATTGGATTTTGAAAAAATCGCCGCAAGAACCAGAAAAGCCAGCAATAAAATCAATAAAGGCATTTCCAGGAATATTAAAATCGCCCTTGTCCTTATATTATTCTTGATCTTTGCAAGGTCCTGGTATATCTCAGGCATGACGAATTTCTATGCTTTTTATGCGATTGAAAAATATGGGCTATCGATTAAGCAAGCACAAATGTTCCTGTTTGCTTTCCTTGTTGCAGGGGCGTTCGGTACATTCTTTGGCGGCCCGCTTGCCGATCGTTTTGGAAAGAAGAAAATCATTTTCCTTTCGATGATGGCGACTGCCCCTTTGTCGGCCATCATCCCATTCATGCCACTTCCGGTTGCGGTCTTCCTGTTGACCATTAGCGGCTTTATCCTGATGTCCAGCTTTTCAGTCACGGTCGTATATGCCCAGGAACTTGTTCCCGGCAAGATCGGAACAATGGCCGGACTGACAGTAGGACTGGCATTCGGCATGGGCGCCATCGGGTCTGTCGGCCTTGGGTATCTCGCTGACTTGATCGGGATGCCAATGATGATAATCTGCGTCGGATTCCTGCCCCTGCTTGGAATCCTGACCACATTCCTTCCGACAGACCAACAACTGGCAGAGTGGAATAAGTAAAAAAATATCGGCAATTAAAATTTTCCATCTGCTTTTTTTATGTTTAGGCATGCTCCTGTTAAGGAAAGAAAGATAGTGAGGATGAATTGAAGGGAGATTATCATGTCTAAGTTTAAGATTAATTATTTTTTCGAAAAAGATTTTGAAGTTTCACGGCCAATCGAGGTGGAAAACATTTCTGAAGCCATCCAGGATGCCAAAGACCAGGAAGGCTTGATTGAATTCACCGGTGAAGATGATGTTTTTTATAAATTCGATACAAAAGACATTAAGCTGGTCACAATCACAAAGGCTTAATTTTACATGATAAGGGTGAAGCAATCGCTGCTTCACCCTTTTTTTGTCATTTTATTAAGTTGATGCGCTGAGCCAATTCCTGCTTTTCTTCTTCGCTGAACATATTTTCTGCCATAGGGAACAGGATGCTCTCTTCCTTTGAGAAATGGCTCACCAATGTGAAGTTTGCATTTTTGATCAACTGTGCATTGGCAACCATCTGCTCTGCTGTGAGTCCTGCAGTGCCAGCCTTTGTGTTGTGAAGGAAAGTGCCGATGAACCGTTTTGCCTGATCATGTTCATATTCCATCACCGCTATTGGTCCCATTTCCCTTCCGATATAAGCAGCCATCATCTCGAACAAAACGCCCTCTTCCCGCTCAGAATGAGGCTCCAGCTCAGCGAGGAATTCAACGACCTGCTCTTTCAGTTTCGCAAAGCTTTCCTGCATTTGTACACCTTCTTCAACACTTTTTGAAAGCTCCAAAAGGTCCGCAAGCATATCCAATAATGGAGGGTGTTCATTCTTTAGCTGTTGAAGTCCTTCACTTAATGTAAAACTTGAATCCTGGTTCAAACCGCTCATACAGCCTGTCATGTCAACCGGCCTCCTATACATTTTGATATCTTCATTATAAAAACCAATCAAGCTATACGTTGTGATAGGAATCACAAATTTGGTTTCACGAGGGTATTTGTGAAAGAAATATGACACTTCGTTAAAATTTCTAAAAATTTTAACAATTAGCCTTCAAATATCCAGGATCGTTACATATAATGAATTTATAGCTTAATGTAAAAGGAGTGAACGTACATTGCAGAACTCTTTATATCGTGAATTTTATCGTAAATCACTTGTCCCCGCAGGGCTATGTGACCAGGAATCCTTCCTCGGGATCCAGCCTGACTTGTTCTATACCCATTTGATGATCGGGCTGCAGGGCCATCAGGTAGAAGGCAAAGAATCTTTCCATTGGAATGTCACCATTTATAAATCAGACTCATCGGGAATCTATGATGGCGGCAAACCAGTGTACGCTTCCGAAATGTATGATCGCTTTGATGATGCCATGCTTGCAGCGCGGACGATAGAAAAAGAAATCCGCAACGACGAACTTCATTTGATACAGCAGCAAGAAAAAATCAGTTAACCTCCCCCTCTAAACCCCAACCCTTTGGCTTCACTCTTTTTTGCACCCACTTGTGAATTAACATACATATGATGAATATAGAACATTTAATTACATAGATAACCCCTTGTAGAATGGATTTAACATGTATTCTCAATATTTCTTCGATGTTTCTTTGATTGCAGGAAACGACTTAAAAAGCAAAAGCTGGCGACCATTAATGCAGTCGCCAGCTTTTTTGCTTTTTTATATTACGCGAGCCTGAATACGATTCCGTGGCCGCCTTTTGGATATTCCCATTTAATGTTCTGGTATGGGCATCCGATCCGGCAGCTTCCGCATTCGTGGCAGCCTTCATAGCCTACCTGCATCCGTTTCCCTTCCCATTTATAGACTTCAGCCGGACAAAATACGGTGCAAAGCTTATCAGGGCACTGCGTCATGCAGACATCATGATCCAGGACGGTCAGATGCGATTTCGTGTCACACTTAAACCTTAAAAGAAATTGTTTTTCCTCGATGTTTGTTGTTGACATTATTTCACCGCCTTCCAGGCACGATAGATATCTTGCATTACCTTAAAGGTTCCTTTTTCCGCCGTTACGCTGCGCATGATTTCTTTTTGCTTCTCCCTCTTTGGTGTCCCATCGACTGTGAAGAATTTGCTCATCGCCTTATTCATCATCGGCAGGTATTCCTTGAAATATTGCGGGTATGTCTCGAAGGTGTGTGCTGCATCCTTGTATTTTTCCAGGTCTTTAATGATGAAGCTTCCGAAGAGGGCTTCCTTATAACGGTTCAGGCTCCTCTCACTGAAGTCTCCATCTTTTTTGGCATCAACGATGGCTTCTGCAGCCATTTGCCCTGAAGCCATTGCCATATTGGACCCCTCACGGTGGATGGCATTGACCAGCTGGGCTGCGTCACCTACGACAAGCACGCCGTTACCGGCAACCCTCGGCACGGAATTGAAGCCTCCTTCAGGAATCAAGTGGGCAAGATATTCAGCAGACTCTCCTCCTTCAAGATATGGACGGACCATTGGGTGCTTCTTCAGGTAATCCAGCAATTCGTAAGGTTTTAGCTTTGCTTTGATCATGCTGGAAAGAGTGGTGCCTACCCCGATATTCAAGCTTTCTTTATTCGTATATAAGAAGGCTGTTCCAAGGTTGCCTTTCGTTGAATCTCCGAATATCTCGATTGTCGTCCCGTGGTTGCCTTCAAGGTTGAAGCGTTCATTGATTTTGTCCTTCGGCAGATTGATGACTTCCATAACCGTCAGGGCAACCTCATCAGGGCGGAATTCACGATGGAAGCCAAGCTGCTTGGAAAGCAGGGAGTTGACTCCGTCTGCCAGCACGACGACATCTGCAAAAACTTCACCATCTGGACGGTCGGTACGGACGCCTACCACCTTTCCGTTTTCAACGATACATTCGGTAACAACTGTTTCATTTATCAATAATGCCCCTTGTTCGACAGCCTTCTTTGCGAACCACTGGTCAAACTGGGCACGCAGTACTGTAAAGTTATTATATGGTTCGGCAGCCCATTCAAGACCTTTATATCCTAGCTGGACGACTGATTCCTTATCCATCATCCAGAACCGCTGTTCAACGACGGGCCTTTCCAGCGGCGCTTCCTTCCAGAACTCCGGAATGATGTCTTCCATCTGCTTCCGGTAAAGTACTCCACCCATGACGTTCTTTGAGCCTGGATACTCCCCGCGTTCAATCAACAATGTTTTCAATCCGTTTTTGGCACAGTTGTAGGCACATGATGTTCCTGCAGGGCCGGCTCCTACGATGATTACATCAAATTTTTCAGACATAGCTCATTTCCCCGCCCTTCTCTTTGCTGAGCTCTTTGAACTGCTTGATCAGCTTTGGAACAATTTCCAATGCATCACCGACTATGCCGTAAGTGGCGACATCGAAAATCGGTGCATTCGGATCCTTGTTGATGGCAATGATCAATTCTGAATTTTTCATGCCCTCCACGTGCTGGATCGCTCCAGATATTCCGATTGCAAAGTAAATCTTTGGTGTGACGGTCTCCCCCGTCTGTCCGACTTGCTGGTCATGCTTCAGCCAGCCTGCTTCAACAACATCCCTCGTACCGCCGACGCTTGCACCGATGACTTCGGCCAGTTCATGGATCAGCTGGAAACCCTGTATATCACCCATGCCCTTTCCGCCTGCCACGATGACATGCGCTTCTGCCAGACTTGCTTTTTTTGTTACGTCCTTCACAATTTTAATTACTTTTGTGCGCATATCCTCTTCCCTGAGTTCGAGTTCTTCCTCAATGATGACTCCCTTACGGCCAGTGTCTGGTTCAAGGGCCTTCATGACTTTAGGGCGCACAGTCGCCATTTGCGGCCGATGTTTTTTACATAGGATTGTGGCCATGATATTCCCGCCGAATGCCGGACGGCTTGCCTCAAGAAGCCTTTTTTCCACATCTACATCAAGCATTGTTGTATCGGCAGTCAACCCTGTGCTTAAATCTGTCGCAACCGCACTGGCCAAGTCTTTTCCATTTGGTGTCGCACCATAAAGGAAAATCTCAGGCTTATATTTTTCAGCCAGTATACAAACACCTTTCATGAATGACTCTGTCCGGTAATCCTTCAGGACGGGGTGGTCAACTACATATACCTGATCTGCCCCAGCATAAATCACTTCGTTTGCAAGAGGCATGACACCTTCGCCAAGCATTACACCCGCTAACGGAACTTCCAGCTTGTCTGCAAGCTTCCTTCCGGCACCAAGCAATTCCAGTGACACTCCTTCGATTTTCCCATCATTTACTTCAATGAATACCCAGACTCCCTGGTTTTCTAGCATCCTTTTATTCCCCCTTCAAAATCGGAATCAAGAGTTGGCTGTATTTAATTTCAATAAATCTTTTCGCTCCATCAAAATTCCCATCAGCTGTTCCACCTGTGAATCCGGGCTTCCTTCCAGTCTTTTTCCGCCTTCCAGCTTAGGCGGGCTGAACATTTTCCCAACGATCGTTGGAGATCCCTTAAGACCAAGCTGAGTTTTATCTACATCCTCAAGATCATTCACTGACCATATGACAGGTTCATAGCGTGCAGCCATGATCATGTTCGGCATCGGAGCATACTCGATGTCATTGATCTCTTTTTCGACTGTCAATAGACATGGAAGCTGAGATTGCAGGACCTCATAGCCATCGATTTGCTTCCGTTTGATATGGACATATTTTTCATCCTTATTAACCTCTGAAACTTCTATAACATTGGTAATCGGTGGTATATCAAGACGCCGGGCAATCCCTGGTCCAACCTGGCCCGTATCGCCATCGATCGCATGCTTACCGCAGATCACAAGGTCGATTGGATTATCCTTCGAGATTTTCTCGAGCGCTTTGGAAAGTGCATAGCTTGTAGCCAGTGTATCTGCACCGGCGAACGCTCTGTCAGAGATCAAGTAACCCTGATCTGCGCCAATTTCAACGCTCTTCTTGATGACGGCGACTGCCTGGGGCGGTCCCATGGACAAAACGGAAATCGTTCCTCCAGTTTTATTTTTGATCTTGACCGCTTCCTGGACAGCATGGGCATCATAAGGATTCAGGATTGCCGGTGCGCTCCTCCTGTCCAGGGTATTCGTCTTAGGATTGATTTTAATGATCTTTGTATCGGGCACTTGCTTGACACATACGACAATGTGCATATTCTCTATTCCCCTCCTTGGTTTGAAAAACTATTAACATGTAAGCGGTTACTTTTAGCTGTTTTCCTCTATAGTTCGTTCTCATTAAAAGAGAGGGACACAAATCTTCCATCACTTTGCTGTTCGTCTATCTACATCTGAAGGAACGAATAACCCAGGAAACAACTATTTATGAAACGGCCATGATGTCTGAAATTCACCATATCTTTAAAGAAGCTGAACATCCCCTCACGGCCTTATAAAAATAAAAAGCTGTGTAGTACGATATATGAATCGCATTACAAGCATAGTACCAACATTTAGAAAAGTGAAAAACAAAGATTAAAAAGATAGTAAGATTTGAGGTTAAAAATCATGGATGTGATTAATCATTGAAGCAAATGAATAAAATCAAAAGGATGATCTTGAAATCAACATAATGTCGAGGTAATTGCGAATGTGATGATATAAACCTTTCTATGTTAAAAATATATAAAATAAGCTTATAAAAATATGATAAAAATCACACAAAGTCATTTTCTCGTGAAATTTTGAGCAAATTGTTACATTTTTTTGAATCGTGCTTTTCATTAGTGGATTTCCTTGAAATAGGGTGGAATACTTTGAGAGCTGGGACGAAGGGGCCGCTAAAATATAATAGCCACCGCCATGGCCAGCGGTGGCCTGATTCTTTATATGAGTATTTAAGCATGTGACAAGATATATTGTTTTTTTGTAAGCAGGATGATCTGTCTGAAAAGAAGTCTTGTTTTTTTACGCTGTACTTCTGTTTCCCTGCATAATGCCTGATATTCATAAATCAAGGTGTCTAGTTCTTGGCTGAGTCGCACTGTTTCATCACTTGTATATCCAGTTTCCCCGGCAGCAGCAATCATCATTTCCCTGACGCGATCAATTTCTCCCATTAAAGCATTTTGCGTTTGATACACTTCAAAAATCTCCTCTACTACTTTAATTGCTTAATAAAATAAATAGATTACTTGAAGAATTATTGCAAATGCCTGGATGAATGTAAATAGAATCGCAAAATAAGACAATTTTCATTCCTGAATTTTTTTTGTTCGACAAAGTTTGCAAATTTTTATGATGACTGGCTTGCTTTTTCATCTTCGTAAATTGGCACCCAGCCTTCAGTCGTCACGAAAATCCTTACTGCCACTACCTGTCGGTCATCCTGTAGCGTGAAATAATGGCGGGTATTTTCAGGAACAGAGATTAAGTCTCCGGGATTCAGGAATACTTCAAAGAATTCCCCGTCTTTGCCCTGGATCACGAACACACCATGCCCGCTGACAATGAACCTTACTTCATCATCTGTATGGTGGTGCTCCTGCTTGAAATTGGCAAGCAGCTGGTCAAGATTCGGCGTATTGTCAGACAGCGAAATGACGTCCTGTGCTTTATAACCTCTTCGTACCGAGATATCATCAATTTCAGTCTTGAAAACATCAAGGATCTGCTGTTTTTCTTCGTCTGATAACAGGAACTTTTCCTGAAGGCTGGCTGGCAGCTTATCGATTTCCCATTTTTCATAAATGACTTCCTTTGAATTCAGGAATGCTTCTACTTGCTGTTCCTCAACAATTCTTTCCTGCGTGCTCTGCTTTACGATGTATGCCATGTGAATCTCTCCTTTTTTTAGGTCGCTTTGTTTATTCGTTTATTTACACCACTTTGAACAGTTGGAATGGTTTATGTTCAAGCAGTCTTAATTGATAACGGAATAAAAACTCCGTCGCTTCAAGGATTTTCTTCGCCTCAAAAGCATTCCTTCCCCAGACGGTAATACCATGATTGCGGATCAGTACAGCTCCAGTGTCACCTTTTACGTGTTCGGAAAATGCTTTAGCCAGTGTTGGAATATGGGCATGATTTGGAATAATGGGAATTTTGAGAACAGCATCTTCCTCCCAAAGATCAAAAGCCTTAATCAGTTCCTGGTCCTTGAACTGTATCTCCCCCCTGTCACCGTACACCTCGGAAATCACATTGTTGTCAATAGTATGGACGTGCAGGCTGCAGCCGGCATTGGTCTTCTTGTAGACCTCAACATGGAGCAGTGTCTCGGCAGATGGCTTCAAGTGCGTTTCTTCTGCCGGCCGTCCAAATTGGTCAACGAGCAAAAAATCCTCATCCGTTCTTTTCCGTTTATCTTTTCCACTTGCAGTCACAAGGAATTGCACCGGTTCGTCCGCGACTTTGATCGCGAGATTCCCGCTCGTTCCCATGAACCAGTCACGCTCAGCCAATTCGGCTTTCACTTCAGCCAGATCTTCCCACTTTGTTTCTAAAATGCTCATCCTCTCACCCCTGTCTGAATTTTAAGAGCTTCGACACAATCATGGAATGTCCCGAAAGGCGTATATGGAATCTTCCATTCTTCGCATTTATCTTTTAAGTAATCTCGCGCAAATACCATATCTGCCTGTTTTGCCGCTTCAAGGTCTGTGACGGAATCGCCGATGACTATTTTTTTGATCCCGTCATGCTCCAGCTTCCTCATAATGGATGGCTTACAGCATCCGCAATCATTTGAACATTGATCATCACAGCTGTTCGGCCATTCAATTTTTATTGTTTCACCGGAAAAATCAGAGCCATTGCAAAAGACCCCGGCTAGCGGTCCGAATGAATTAATGATCGGTTCGATGAAAAAGTCAATGCCGCCGCTGACGATATAGACTGGGATCCCTTCCTCTGCTGCAAAATCAAGGAATTCCTGGAACCCGGGACGGATCCTCGCATTCTTTATGGCAAACTCAATGATTTCATCTTTCAGACTGACCGGAAGGAGGGAGAACATTTTCCCGACTCCTTCCCTGATGGAAATCGTGCGATTCAGCACCCCTTCCTTCTGTTCTTCCCAGCCGTCCGGAGCAAACTCGTTCATGATGGCTATAATATTATCCTTTTCGGTCACGGTCCCATCGAAGTCGCAGAAAATGACTGGCTGGCTCATTTTGCCACCGCCTTAGCTAAGCCCCAAAGATCTAACGCTGACTTCAGTTCTTCGAATTCCAGGGCACCTTCCTCAAGTGTTTTACCTTCAAGAACTGTTTCAATTGCCTGCCTGAAGGCCTTTCCGCCGCCCTCAGCTCCGCCCGGGTGTCCATGAACACCGCCGCCAGCATTGATGATCGAATCCAAACCAAAATCCTCAATAAGAAGAGGCACCATGCCTGGATGGATTCCTGCAGATGGGACAGGGAATGTTCTCATGAACTGATCCTCGGCGGTCAATGCCTCAGCAATGGAAAGCGCCTGCTGTTTTTCAAGTGCAACGCTGCCGTAAGGAGATGGGAACAAGGAGAAATCAGCACCTGCATAGCGGAGAAGCTTCCCAAGCAGCAATGAATGGGAAAAACCATATTCATCCGCAGCTGTCAACGCACCGCTTACGGCAGGATGGGCCATGATTGGAATAGCGATCTCTTCATCTTCCCTAAGCTCCTGCAGCACATCAAGTCCGTAGGCAAAAACATTGAACAGCAATGCGTCCGCTCCCAGCTCGGCTGCCTTTCTGGCCTTGTCTCGCAGCTGTGTCGTCCTGCCTGTCAGATTGGCGGCATACAGGGTTCTGTGTCCGGTAGTTTCATAGACTTCTGCAAGGACCTGCTTACCGGATATGATTCGCTTTTCAAAAGGAGCAAGCTCGTTTTCAAACAAGATTTCATCATCCTTGATCAGGTCGACTCCGCCCAGGCTTTGCTTTTTAAGCTGGTCTAGCAGGAATGGAAGGTCGCGGCCGATCACACCTTTGAAGATACTCATTAGCAATGGCCTGTCATAAACTCCGAGTTTATTGCGGATTCCTTCAATCCCGAATCGCGGACCAGGAAAAGCTTTCTTCAATTCATCCCCGAATTCGAGATCGACAAGCTTAATCTTTCCGTCGAGCGACAGCTTGCCAAATACCGTTGTGAGAATGGCCGGCAGGTCTGGAGAAAAATTGACCGCCGGATATGCGATCTTGATGGTCGCCACTGTATCCGAATTGACATCCAGACCGGTTCCTTCAACAGAAACGACTCTGCCTTTATGCTTTTTTAATTGTCTTTGGTCCAGTTCCGGCAGGTCTGTCCAGGAACCCACTGTCAAACCAAGTGCGATGCCCTCGGCTTTTTTCTCTGGATTATGCTTAGCGTCACGAACTATGTATGTTGCTGTAATTTCACTCATGAAGATCTTCCCCTTCCAAAACTTGTTCTTCCCCGTCAATCAGGGGCATAAAAAAAACCTCTTCAAAAAGAAGAGGTTAGGACGTTCACTAAACTCTTCTTATCTTTCAGCTTTCGCTGCAAGAATTAGCACCGTGTCCAGCATTATGCTGGATCGGTTGCCGGGCTTCATCGGGCTCGTCCCTCCGCCTGCTCTTGATAAGAAAATAATTTAATTAAGTTATTTAATTGGTTAAAGTAAATTTATTAATTAGGATTATGTCAGGTTCACAAATCATTGTCAATATTTTTTTTGAAAATTCCTAAGTTTTCAATTCTGCTGACTGCTTCCTTCAATCTCTGTTCAGATGTGAGAAGTCCTACCCGCACATAGCCTTCCCCATGCTCGCCGAAGCCAATTCCCGGTGCAACGGCAATATGTGCTTTTTCCAGGAGGAAGTCAGCAAAATCCACTGATGAGGTGAATTCTTCTGGAATTTTAAGCCAGGCAAAAAAGGACCCTTTCGGAGCAGTGACCTTCCAGCCGATATTCGTCAAACCGTCAATGAGTATGTTCTTTCTTGATTCATACAAATCACTCAATTCCGTCACACATTCCTGTGATCCGAGCAATGCTTCGGCTGCCGCCTCCTGGATAGCACCAAACAAGCTGACATACATATGGTCCTGCAGTAAATTAATCGCGGCAATCACACTCTTGTTGCCTGCAGCAAAGCCAACTCGCCATCCTGCCATATTATACGTCTTTGACAAAGTATAAATCTCGATGCCGACATCCTTCGCACCCTCTGACTGCAAAAAGCTATATGGGCGTTTTCCGTCAAAGCCAATCGCTCCATAGGCAAAATCGTGCACAATACATATTTTGTTTTTTTGTGCCCGCTCTATTGTTTCGTCAAAGAATTCCTTATTCGCAACTGCACCAGTAGGGTTATTAGGGTAATTCAGGAACATCAATTTTGCCTTTGCGAGTTCTTCTGAGCTCAACTCTGAGTAGTCAGGAAGGAAGCCATTTTCTTCCCTTAGCGGCATTTTTATTATCTCTGCCCTTGCCAGCTCCACTCCTGACCAGTAATCTGGATAGCCAGGATCCGGAACAAGTATCGAGTCTCCAGGGTTCAACAAGCATTGAGGAATTTCAACCAGGCCAGCCTTGCCGCCAAACAGGATGGCAATTTCCTCTTCAGGGTCAAGTTCAACGCCATATTCCCTTTTATAAAACCCAGCTGCCGCTACTTTTAACGAACGCAAGCCCCGGAAAGGTGAATATTTGTGGTTCAGCGGATTTTCTGCAGCTGTTTTTAATCTGTTCACAATATGGTCTGGTGTCGGCTGGTCAGGATTTCCCTGTCCAAGGTTGATGACATCGGCTCCTTTTTCAGTATATGAGCCCACCTTTTGCACGAGTGAAGCAAAAAACTGTCTCGGCAGGCTTTTTAATAACTCAGACTGTTCGAATTCCATTCTCTCACCTGCTTAATAATTTTATATATTTGAAATTTTTAATTTGAAATTCTAGTCACAAATGATATAACGTAAATAGTAACTTGTAAAGATATAATTTTCAGAAAGTATGGAGTTGACCTTATATGAAATTCAAGATAGCATGCCTGCAAATGGATATTGCTTTTGGAAACCCTGAAAAAAACTATCATGCTGCATCCCGGATGATTGACATGGCAAGTTCTCAAAAACCAGATATCGTAGTCCTCCCCGAGCTATGGACAACAGGATATGACCTGGCCAATTTGGATGGTACAGCCGATGAAGGGGCACAGGAGGCCAAAGTTTTTTTCCATGAAGCAGCTCTGAAGCATCAAACCCATTTTATTGGCGGTTCCGTCGCCAACAAAACCGAAGCGGGGATTGAAAATACAATGCTCATTTTTGACAAGGAAGGTGAGTTTGCCGGGAAATACAGCAAGCTTCATCTGTTCCGGCTCATGGATGAGCACCTATATCTCGCAGCCGGGAAGGATAAAGGGTTGTTCTCTTTGGATGGCCATAAATTTGCAGGGCTGATTTGCTATGACATCCGTTTCCCTGAATGGGTGCGTGCCCATGCCCTCCAGGATGTAGAAGCACTCTTCATTGTCGCAGAATGGCCGATCCAGCGTCTAGAACACTGGCGCGCTTTGCTGATTGCCCGTGCCATTGAAAACCAGTGCTTTGTCATTGCCTGCAACCGTGCCGGCGCAGACCCCAACAATACTTTTGCCGGCCATTCAATGGTCATTGGTCCATGGGGTGACGTGATCGCTGAAGGCGGAGAAGGCGAAGAAATCCTTTTCGCGGAAATCGACCTTGACCAGGTGAAAGAGGCTAGAAGCAAAATCCCTATTTTCACTGACCGTCGGCCTGAATTGTATTAATCCATGAAACCAGCCTAAAAAACCGCCTGGGAACCCCTTTGGCGGTTTTTTCGCTGAGACATCGGAACCATCACTCTGGTTTTGCCCACATCTCCTCGGGGTTCAATTCATAAATCCCCTTCTCACGATACATATAGTGATTGATGATGAACTCACGCCTGATCGTGGCATAGTCTTCGTGAAACTTTTTAATATATTCGTTCAGCTCTTTCTCCGGGTATTTTTTACCCACTTTTAAGCCTCGGACCATGTATTCAAAAATCAGCAGTTTCTTCTTCCTCTGGGCCGGGATATTTTTCAATTTACCTTCTTTGGTCATGAAATTTTCAATGACCTTCTGCCTTTCGATATTCTGATCGATCAATGCTTCCACCTCCTCTTCCTTTTTCATGATCAGCCTGCCAAGCGACTGGGTCTGCTGCTTGATGACCGACTCGTTCAAATGGAAATAAATTGTGTTCTTATCCCTGCGCTCAATGATCACATTGACATCACGCAACTTTTTAATATGATGGGTGATCGTGGGTGGCGTAAGGCCTAATTTCCCGGCGATTGCCTGGCCATGAAGCGGGCCTCGGGCCAGCAGCGCAACAATCCTGATCCTCGTTGGGTCGCCCATTGCTTTATGAAAAGCGACTATTCTATCCAGCTGCATTATATCACTCCTGTATATTTTACATACATCTAATTAGGTATATATCTAATATATAATATTTTCCAGAATATTAAAAGCTTTTTTTGAAAAGTTTTCAGTAGCAAGCGGCCTCTTTCCTTCACAAAGCTCATCCCTCCTGAGAAACTACATAAAAAAACGTCTGATCAATGATTCAATCAGACGTTTCTTCAGTGATTGGCAAATACAGTTGGAAAGTTGTCCCGTGCCCAACTTCACTTTCCACTTCTATCGTGCCTCCATGTTCTTCAATGATCTTGAAACTGACCATCAGTCCAAGGCCGGTTCCTCTTTCTTTTGTTGTGTAGAATGGTTCCCCGAGCTTTTCAATTTTATCGGCAGGAATACCTTCGCCCTCATCCTTGATTGAAATATGTAACATGTTCCCTGGTGCCTTATTGATTGAAACGTTTACGAATCCGCCTTTTGGCATGACTTCGATGGCATTTTTCAGGATATTGATAAATACCTTTTTCAACTGGTTCGGTTCACAAAGTAGATTTGGTAAACTTTCATCATAAGATGTCCTGAACTGGACGTCATGAAGGACTGCCTGCGCTGTGAGAAGGTCAACGGTCTCCTTCATGATCTTCGAGATATCTTCCTTGACATATTTAATAACTTGAGGCTTGGCAAGGATGAGGAACTCATTGATGATCGAGTCTATCCTCTGGAGTTCGGACTTGATTACCTGGAAATAGAGGGAATACTGGTCACCCGTGCTGTTCTCGAGAAGCTGGATGAATCCTTTGAGCGCAGTCATTGGATTTCGGATTTCATGCGCTATACCGGCCGCCAGCTCACCAAGTATATTCAAAGTATCAGATTTTCGAAGTTGTGTCTCCATTTCGACTTTTTCAGTGATATTCCTGAAAATAATCAAATTCAGGCTATCGACCAGGTGCCGTGTCACCGTGTACTCGAAATGCTCCAAACCACCATCTTCATAAGGGATGGCAATCCTCCCATCAAGCTTTCCTTTCCGCAACAGCTCGAAAAATTTTTCATCAAGCAATCCCTCGGGTAATCCAAGGCTGATGAAAAGTTTCCGGAAACTTTCTTCTTCTAGGTCTTCAGACTTCAATCCAAGCATCGCCATACCGGAAGGATTGATTTCATAGCGTTTGCAATTTTCATTCCAAAGAATCATGCCCTCGATCGATCCTTCGAAGATTTTCCTGAATCTTTCCTCACTTTTGCGGATTTCCTGTTCCATCCGGTAACGGTCACTTGCATCCCGCACAATGGTCATATGGTACCCGTCCCCAGCATTGAGCTTGACGGTGAATTCCAAAAGCCGCTTTTCCCCGTTTGGCAGCATGAAGACCGCTTCCTCTCGCAAGGCGCCTTTTTCTTCGATACTTCTTTTCATTGCCTGATATTTTTCATCTTTTTGATAAATAAAATCTGAAATCCTGTGTTTCAGTAATTCATCCAGAGTAAGACCGAAAATGTTGCAGGTCGCTTCATTCGCAGCAATCACCTGCCCGCATTTCCTCCAGAATACTATGCCGTCAAGCGCTTCTCTAAATAAACTTTTTAATAAACCTCTGTCTTCGAGAAATCTTTCATCGAAAGTTATATGACTATCATCCGGTGCCACGTCTAAAGAGCAGTTTGTGGCTGCTTGCTGGTCTTTTGCGATCTCTTTTAATAAGGAATTTTCTTGTTCTAAAGCGGCTATTTTTTCCTTCAGTGCCTTAATATCATCCTGTCCATTAGCACTCCCCACCAGAAAGCCTCCTTGTCAGATTCCCATTTTTCTAGTAATTTCTACATCGATGTTAAAAATCCCTTTAATTTCGTGATTTTTTCCTGTTTATTAACGAGGTTTTCTGCAGACACGGAAAAAATGAAAAAAGCCGGGAGGCCCCGGCTTCTTTAAGTCTTATAAATATTCGTTTTCGTGCTTCGCCTTAATGCGCTGCCATCTTTTTTCGACTTCTTCTTCGAATTCAACAAGCATGTCTTTGTTTTCTTCTTTTAACAAATGCTTTGTTTTTCCCATATATTTCAGCCAATCTGACAGAGGAATTTTCTTGTTTTTTGCTTCAGGGTCATACGTTATGTTCGTGACGCCCTGCTCCACTTCATAAAGCGGGAAGAAGTTGGAGTTTACTGCTGCTTCGACGATTGTCTGTCCATAGCGATCTTCGGATTTCCAGTTTAGCGGGCAAGTGATCAGCAGCTTTCCGTACACAGTTCCGACATTCTGGGCATACCACTGTGCCTTCGCAGCCTTTTTCAAAAGATCCTGAGGGAATGCCTCTGTACCCGTGAAGACATAAGGTATATTGGTCGATGCCATGATCTGGGCAGTATCCTTATGGTGGAACGCCTTTCCTTTTTGTGCCTTGCCAACATTCGAAGTGCTGGTCATGTGCCCAAACGGTGTGGAATAGGAAAGCTGGGAACCGGTATTCATATATCCTTCATTATCATATTCAAGCATGATCAGCTTGTGGCCGCGAAGGGCTGTGCCGATAGCCGAACCCATGCCGATATCCATTCCGCCATCACCGGTTACCATCACGAATGTCGCATCTGCTGACACTTCGATTTCACCGCGACGCTTCAATTCAAGGAATGCTTCAAGCGTACCAGACAATGTTGCTGCCCCGTTCTGGAACAGGTTATGGATCGTCGTCTGCTTATGAGATGTGTGAGGATATGCTGTTGTAACTACATATGCACATCCTGTCTGGAACAGGATGACCAGGTCTCCTTCTATGCCTTTGAAGAACATTTCAAGGCCGCCGAATATACCGCAGCCAGGACATGCGCCATGACCTGAGGCTATTCGCTTTGGCTTTGAAGTCAATGCCCTTAAAGGAGGGATTTTGACGTTCAGTTTGTTCTTCTCTTCATCCTTTGTAACCTGGATCAGTCCTGATTTATAGACATCGCCATGCTGAGGCTCAATCACAGGCTTCAGCGTTTTTTCAGGTTCACCGGGAACATGACCATAGTAATCGAACGGCTTTTCAGCGTAACCTTTTTCCATTGCATCAATCGCCATCGCGAAAAATGCTTCCGCATCATCTGCATAAAAGTCCTTGCCGCCCAGGCCGAACACCCTGCTCTGGACGATGGTTTCATTGTCCCTGTCTTCCTGAAGCGCGGACTTGATTTCATGCGTCAGGTTCGGACCGTGGCCGCCGTAAGAATCAGCTCTTTCCCCAACCAACAGGGATTTCACATTCTTTAAAGCTTCCCTGATTTCCTTTGCAGGGAATGGACGGATGATATTGGGGCTGATGACACCGGCCTTGATTCCTTGCTCCCTCAGCCTATCAACGACATCCTTTGCAGACTCCGCAGCGGAATTCAGGAGGAACAATGCGACATCTGCATCCTCCATTTTATACAGGTCAAGGATGTCATAGTTCCTCCCTGATAGTTTTGCATATTCTGCAGCCACTTCTTTATAAACATCTTTAGCCCTGTAAATGGCTTCTGATTGCTGGAAATGGTTATTCATCAAGTCGTCGCCATTCATGTGCGCTCCGATTGTTAACGGCTTCCTAGGATCTCGGGCAAAATTGTATTCAGTCGGTGCCTCCCCAACGAATTTCTGGACAACTGCACGGTCCTTAAAATAATTTACCTTCCGCTTCTGATGGGATGTAAAGAAGCCATCATAGGCAACCATTACCGGCAGGCGGACATCTGAATGCTCTGCTATTTTCAGAGCCATGATATTCATATCATATACTGCCTGTGGAGTCCGGGCTGTCAGGATCACCCATCCTGTATTCAAGGCAAAATACAGATCCGAATGGTCGCCGCGGATATCGAGCGGGCCGCTGATCGACCTGGTAACAAGGTTCAGCACCATCGGGTAACGCGTTCCTGATTGGACAGGCAGCTGCTCAAGCATATACATCAGGCCGTTAGCGCTTGTTGCGTTGAACACACGCGCTCCTGTTGCCGCAGCACCATAACAGATACCAGCGGATCCATGCTCGCCATCGGCCGGGATCAATTTGATATCATGCTCTCCCCTGGCTTTCATCAGATCCAGATACTGAGCGACTTCAGTTGAAGGGGTTATTGGAAAATAGCCCATGATATGATAATTGATTTGAGCTGCTGCCATTGCCGCCATTTCATTTCCCGATTCAAAAGTGGTCACCTGTTCTGCTGTGCTCATTGCTTTTACATTTTCTTCAAGAATGGACATCAAGAAACCCCTCCAGTCACATAAGGATAGTTATGTTTCACTTGATTTTCTTCTGCGTAGCCAATCATTTCCCGCAGATCGCTTAAAGCTGTTGTCGGGCATGCTTCGACGCACTTCAGGCATCCTTTGCAATATTGATAATCGATTCCCTTCAGGAACATTTGCTTTCGGCCGCGCTTGTCTTCGCCTTCCTCCCAGACAAAGCAATAATCAGGGCAAGCAGTGTCGCAAGCTGCGCAGTTAATGCAATCCGCCTTGTTGAATTGCGGCAAGAATCCCTGCCTGGAACCGCTTAAATCTTTGAGGATACTGTTTGCCTGAGCGGTGATGACGCCGCCGATGTCCTGCGTTGTATATCCCAGCAGCGGCATGGACCGCTTGAATTCCTTGCCCTGTGCACCTTCTTCAAGTTCGTATGTCTTGAACTGAACTGCATTATAACCCCTCTCGAACGTCCTGATGTTCGGTTCGACTAAGTGAGGATATTTTTTTTCAAAGGTTTTCCGGATGACATTCTTCATTGCTTCCGGGTCAAGGAAGTCGATGATGCGATACAATGCTCCAAGCATGGCTGTATTCACTTTTGTTTTTTCTTCGACTGCGATTGAAAGAGCATCGACGATTGCTAGCGTGCCATATTCCAGCTGTAGATCTTTTTTGATTTCATCAAAATCCCTTGTTGAATTCACGAGCAGGATTCCATCCGGACGTAAACCACTGACAACATCAACCATTTTATAGAGCGCTTCATGAAATACCCCGACGACATGCGGTTCTTCAATCGGACTGTGTACCCTTATTTCAGTTTCCGGATCACAGAACCGCACAAAACTTTTCACTGGCGACCCTTTTTTTTCGGATCCATATGATGAAAAGTTGGACCCATTCAGCCCAAGACCTAGGACTCCTGCCTCGGCAAGCATCTTTCCGGCCAGGTTTGCGCCAAGCCCTCCGATCGATTCAAGTCGGATCTCATAAAAGCCTAATTCGTTCTTCTTCGGTAAGATAGACATAATCTCCCTCCCCATTTTGTTGTTAAGGTGATTGAATTTGAACATTCCCCACTTTTAATTTTATAGATAATAAAATTATTAAGCTGTGACATATATCAAACATTTGCATTTTTTTATTAGAACACACCCAAAAATATTTCAATTAATCCGTATGCTATAATGGATTTATATTATATAACAGAGATAAAATTGTATTAATACAGCATTAAATCCTGATTCAGGAAATCACTCCTGAAAGAGGAATCGAATCCTTGATTTTGAGCAAATTGCCTGGTTTGTCTTTAACCTGGAAAGGGTAAAAATAACTGAGGATTATTTGGGGGTCTCTAATTAAGGGAGGAAATATGAAACAACGAGATTACTACTTTGACAACGCCAAGTTCATCTTGATTTTTTTCGTCGTATTTGGCCATCTTTTGCGCTCGTTCATTGAAGACAATGAAATGATTTACAATATTTATAAAGTTATCTATACATTCCATATGCCAGCCTTCATCCTTGTTTCAGGCTTTTTCGCAAGAGGCTTCAATAAAAAGGGTTATGTAATGAAAATAGCAAAGAAATTAATTCTGCCATATTTCATTTTTCAGCTTATCTATTCAATTTTTTACTATTTTCTCTACAGCAAATCGACCTTTACGATCGATCCGCTGAATCCGCACTGGTCATTGTGGTTTTTGATCAGCTTGTTCTGCTGGCACCTCATGTTGATTGGCTTTGCAAGGCTTAGCGCACCAATCGGCCTTTTAATCGCTTTTGGACTGGGACTTGGCGTGGGCTATGTTGACTGGATATCCAATTATTTAAGTCTCTCCAGGACATTCGTGTTCTTTCCGTTGTTTCTGCTTGGATACCACTTAACGAAGGACCATATCAAGATATTGACCAGGCCTTCCTTTAAAATTGGAGCACTTGTTGCCTTCACAGTTGTATTTTTAGGATTCTACCTTAATCCTGAGATCGACTATAAATGGCTCCTTGGTTCTAAGCCTTATTCAATGATGGAAGCAGCATCGATTTCAAGTATGTTTACACGCTTAAGTTTTTACCTCTTAAGTTTGCTGATGGTATTCAGTTTCCTGACAATCGTGCCAAAGAAGCAATATTTCTTTACTGACCTTGGGAAAAATACACTTTATGTGTATTTACTGCATGGATTTTTTGTCCGAACCTTCCGCGAAAGCGAGGTCCAGAACTTTTTCCACAGTCCCGAACGTTTTATCCTGCTGGCATTCATCGCCCTGGTACTGACTTTCTTGCTTTCAAGCAAATATGCGGCCGCTCTCGCCCAGCCGCTGATCGAATTCAAGACATCCAGGATCAACCGCCTAAAAATCAGGTTTGCAGCCATCGTACGCTTCTATCGCCGGAAGCTGTTGAGCCAGTAATATGCCAAAAAAAGGAAAGAGCCATTCACCGAGAATGGCTCTTTCCTTTTTCTTCAACAGGATTCAGCCTGTCTTTTTTGTCTAAACTGAGATATAATTGGAGATTGACTTGCTGTGGATTTTTTAAAAGGAGATTTTTTTCATGAATATCGTCTTAACAACGCTAAACGCGAAGTATATACACACGAATCTTGCTATCAGATACCTTAAGGCATATGCTCAGCCAGAATTCGATGCGAAGATTGTTGAATACACCATTAAAGACCCTGTGATCAACATCGTATCAGATCTGATTCAAAAGAAACCTGATCTGATCGGTTTCAGCTGCTATATTTGGAATATCGAAGAAACGATCAAAGTCATTAAAATGATCAAGAAAGTCAATCCCGACATCTTGATCGTCGTTGGCGGCCCTGAAGTTACTTATGATGTCCAGGATTGGATGAAAGAAGTGCCAGAGTTCGATGTGATTGTCATCGGCGAGGGAGAACAGACTTTCAAACAGCTTCTTACAGGAGTTTCAACAGGACATGACTTTTCAGAAGTACCTGGCATAGCCTACAGGCATGATGGCAGCATCAAGCTGAACCCTCAGCGCAATAAGCTGGATTTAAAAGAACTACCCTCACCTTACCGCTTTGAAGAAGATGTTGCCCATCTTGCCAAAAGGGTCACTTATATTGAAACGAGCCGCGGCTGCCCATTCAGCTGTCAATTCTGCCTCTCTTCCATTGAAGTGGGGGTCCGTTACTTTGACAGGGAAAAGGTCAAGGATGACATCCGCTATTTAATGGAAAAAGGTGCGAAGACCATTAAGTTTGTGGACAGGACCTTCAATATCAGCAGGAGCTACGCAATGGAAATGTTCCGATTCCTGATCGATGAACATCTCCCCGGGACCGTATTCCAATTCGAAATCACTGCCGACATCATGCGGCCTGAGGTCATTGCCTTCCTGAACGAGGAAGCTCCTGCAGGATTATTCCGCTTTGAAATCGGAGTCCAGTCCACGAATGATTATACAAATGAACTTGTCATGAGAAAACAGAATTTCGATAAACTGAAACGGACTGTCACAATGGTCAAGGAAGGCGGCAAGATTGACCAGCACCTTGATTTGATCGCCGGTTTGCCGGAAGAGGATTATCAATCGTTCAAGAAAACCTTCAATGATGTGTTTGCGATGAGGCCGGAAGAATTGCAGCTAGGCTTCCTGAAGATGCTGAGGGGGACTGGCTTGAGGCTGAGAGCTCCTGAGCATGATTATATCTATATGGACCATTCTCCATATGAAATCCTCGGTAATAATGTACTTGATTTCAATGATATCATTAAGATCAAGCAGGTTGAGGATGTGCTTGAGAAATATTGGAATGATCACAGGATGGACCATACCGTTGAATTCCTGGTCACCAGCGTCTTCCCATCCCCATTCGACTTCTTCCAGGAATTCGGATCATATTGGGAAACAAAAGGATGGTCAAGGATCGGTCACCAGCTTGAAGACTTATATAAAAGGCTATACCAGTTCCTCAAGGAAAAGGGTGTGGATCAACTGGAGCAGATTGTAAGCCTTATGAAATACGATTATCTCGCGAGCATGAAATATAAGCCCCGCAAGCCATGGTGGGAGCTGGCATCGGATAAGCAGCAGCGTTCAGAACTTTACAGGGAAATCATCAAGAATCCTGGAACCCTCGGCCAAAAGTTCCTGGATTTGCAGCTTAATGAAAAGGATTTGTACAAACATACCCTGCTTGAGGATATCATGATCAATCTGGAAAAGCTGGCAGAAGACGGAATTATTGAAAATTCACCGTCACACATCCTTGTTTATTTTGATTCTAAATCTGAAAAACCTTATTTCTTCCCTTTTAAAAAGGAAAACTTTAAGCCGGCTTGATTCAGCCGGCTTTTTCTATTTGCAGTCTTTTTCAGCTTTACTTTTCGCCTTTTTACCGGCAAAAGGCTTTTCATAAAACTTCCCTGCGTTCATATCGCCGAATTCCATGCCGAATTCAACGTTCAAAGGCTTTTGGTGCCGTAATTCATGCTTTTTCATCATGCTCGTCCTTTCCTGCCCTGCTTTGAATTCCTGTTCGCAAATTTCCCTGGGTCCTCACCATGGGCAAATTCAGCAGAAAACTCACTTTCCTGAAGATTTTTCTTAGGTGTGTTTGTATATTTTTCCACAGCATTTCTTTCTGCCTTCCGTTTTGCCATTCTAACCACCTCCATCCTTTATTTTTTTCAATCGGCGATTTGCTATGTACAGTTTCGATTACCTTATTTTACAAACGGAACTGTCTTATAAAAAGCTTCCTACAACAAAAGCTAAACATAAAAAAGGAGGAGCAGAAATGGCGAAGAAAAATCGTGAACTGAAACCTTTGGATATCGAGGAAACACTGCCTCATCAAATCAATGCTCCAAGTTTCAAGGATACTGGAATAGAAATGAAGGCACCTTTCAAGAACGAACATGGTGTGATCATTGGAGACAGCCTGTACGCATCTGAAGATTCACCGCTGGAAAATTGGTCGGATGAGACGGACCCTGCTGTCATGGCTGGCGAAGACTGGATACACCCTACCAATGATATCGGCTGGAATACAGCAGAAAACAGGGAGCTGCTAGAGGAAAAGCGAAAACCACAAGGATTTCCATTCATGCACCCTACAAAAGACGTGAGCAAGGGCCAGGATTAAAAAAATCCGGGAAATTTCCCGGATTTTTTGCATTATCCAATTATCACACGTTCCTTGGGAAAAGCAATGCTTTCCTTGGTCGTTTTTCCGCCAATGATCAGCAGGAAAGAAATGACGCCTACTCTTCCGATGAACATCAGGATGATCAGCACCAATTTGCCGATATTTGATAGATCGGGTGTGATTCCCATCGATAACCCTGTAGTCCCAAATGCAGACGCCACTTCAAAAATGATCGCAAGCTGTTCATGGTCCTCTGTCACCATCATGATAATGACAGCAAGAAAACAAATAATGACAGCCATAATGGAAACAACCAGGGATTTGATGATGTCATCCTGGTGCAGTTCCCTGTTGAAGATTTTGATGGCTCTTCTTCCTCGGGCAAAATGATACAAGAACAAGAGGTTCAGTGCAAAAGTGGTCGTACGGATCCCGCCGCCGACAGAGCTTGGTGAAGCCCCAATAAACATCAAGGCTGCCATCAGGAACAGTGTCGGGTCAGTAAAATCATTGACATCCATTGTGGACAGACCGCCACTTCTTGTTGTCGCCGATTGAAAAAAAGCATAAAAGAACGAATCTAGCCACGACTTATCGGAGAAGAAGTGATTGTATTCCAGACCCCAAATAGCGATTGTACCGAAAATCAGGAGAATCAAAAACATCAGCGTTGTGATTTTCAGGAAAAGTGAAAAATGAAAAGGCCCTTGTTTTTTTCTCCTGAAAAGGAAGCTTTTGACCTCCACCAACACAGGGAAACCAATTGCCCCGAGTGTAATCAAAAGAATATTGATGGTCACAACAAAATAATCCTGGGCGTACGGAATCAGGGAGGCACCGGTAATATCAAAGCCTCCATTGGTTGTAGCACTTACGGATGCAAACAAACCGTGAAGAAAAGCCTCCTGCCATGTTGGGAAGTATTTCAGAAAATACAATCCCAGAAGCAGAGCACCCATCAATTCAATGATCACGATGATGATCAGGATATCCTTCAGCATCTTAACAAGTCCGGACATATTGGTCTGGTTCTGGTCCATCATGATCAACCTGCGTTCTTTCAAGCCGATTTTCTTCCTGATGATCAGCCAAAAAAAGGTGCCAAGCGCCATGACGCCTATACCGCCAAACTGCAGCACAAACATAAGGATGAAGATTCCTGGAACAGTGAAGGTGTCGTGAATGATGACTACCGAAAGGCCTGTTACACTGACAGCACTTGCCGCAGTGAACAAGGCATCCATAAATGTCCATTTTGCACCGGGCTGAATGGCAACAGGCAGGCTCAGTAAACTCATGGAAACCATTACTGCAATTAAATAATACGCGACAATAATTTGTGCCGGAGATAATTTGTTTAACCTTCTTCTTATATTAATCCACATACTTATATCCTTTCAGCTCAGTTCATTACTACCTATAATAAAGAAATTCAAGGTATTAATAAAGAGTTTTCCTGCAGTTCCCATCTACCTTTCATATTGATACTCGACTTTGGATGAATTTCTTCAGCTTTCAAGAGAAATTGTCCAGTTTGCATTTTGTAGATCTGTTCAAAAATATCCATGATATAAAAGTTACCATTCATGAACTCGCGCGCAATGTCCAAACTATTCATACAGAGAACATTCTCTGTATACCTAAAAAAGGAGATGATAACATGGCTCGAAATTCAAATAAATTGCTGGTTCCTGGGGTAGAGCAATTCATGGATCAGGTGAAATATGAAATCGCACAGGAATTCGGCGTTAGTCTGGGCTCAGACACTGTTTCCAGAGCAAACGGATCAGTTGGAGGAGAAATCACCAAACGTTTAGTTCAGCAGGCGCAGGCACAGCTATCAGGACAAAAACAACAATAATACACCCCAAAACTGAATATCACATGGAAAAAAGTCCGGAAATGAATTCCGGACTTTTGTATTTCGTTATTTTTTTCCCGGGTTATCTTTTTTGTTCCCGGATTTCCCTCTTTGGTCATTTTTCTGGTTTTGGTTCACTTTCTGGTTTTGGTTCACTTTCTGGTTTTGATGCGCTTTTGGGTTCTGGTGGGTTTTCTGGTTTTTTCCATTATTGAACTTGTGTCCGTTGTAATCGGGCTTATTGCTGTTATTATTAACATGTTTGTTATTAGAATGGCCATTGCCATTCATTCCCGAATTGTTCTTCTCTTTATTTTTATCAGAAGCTGGGTTCCTTCTCTGCTCTGAATTTGGATTGCCTTTTGGAGGCTCAGGTTTGTCTTTCTTTAGCTGTCCGGGTGCTTCCTTCTTTTCTTGCTCTGGCTCCTGTCTTACAGGCTGTTGGACTGGGACCTTCTTTTCCGGCTTCGGCTCAGTTTTCTTATCATTTACAGCCGGTTTTGAAACTGGCTTTGGCACTGGGGATTTTTGCTTTTCTTTATACACACCGGTCGAAACGCCCTGCTTAATTGCCTTCTCCCTGTCTTCATTCGTTGCTTCCATAACCTTAAGGTTCAGGTCTTCATCATTCGTTGTCTTTTTGATTCCAGCAATTTTTTGTTCCAATTTCTGGTCCACAGTCTTCTTTGCTTTTGCAGTATGGACTGTGGCGATGACGACTTCATGCTTTGTTTTGAAGTAGCCTTGCGCTTCGATTTTATCAAGGACCATCTTTGCCACAATGCCAGCATCTTTCTTCTTCCAGCCTTCTATTTCCTTGATGATTTGCTTCCCTTCAGGATTGTATCCTTTCAATTGAAGAACCTTCAAATCTTCATTGACGGCCATTTCTATGCTGGGATTTACATCGATCGACATATATGCATAAACCTGTCCGTCCTGATAAACAGGCAGAACGGCAGCCATAACGAGCATAAGTACAGCAGCCAGCATAACCGTTTTTACCTTCACACTATTTAAAAATGAAACGTCAAATCTTTTTCGCTTTACTTTTTCCGATTCAGGAAAAAAATGAATTTCTTCTCCTACCTGATAATCTTGTTGAAGCTTTCGGGCCCGTAAAAACTCGCCTTCGGGGGTCAACAATGTTAGGTAAAGATCATTGATTTCAAGGATTACTCCTTTTCTCATGTCTCCAGCACCCCTTTAATATAATCCTTTAAATACACATAATCCCCAATTAAAATAAGTGCAATGGCAATAATATATTTTCTGTTTCTCTCTATTGTTTTTCTGCTGACTTTGACCATTTCTTCCAATTGCTTGATTGGCAGTCGTTTTTTCTCTAGCAGCAAGCCTTTCAACTCTTCATTTTCCACCATCGCCTTTGCGACGAGCATGGCATTTTTCCGGGCATCGGCATGCTTTGGTGACTGCTCCAGCAAGTCCTGGAATGACAAATCAAAATCAGATAATATCGTTTGGAATTGGATGATTTCATCTCTTCTAAGTTCCTGCTCTGTCTTTTTCCGGAACTCATCAAGTGAAAGTTCATCTTCAAGAGTCGAGCGGTGCTGCTCATCCTCATTCGGATCATTAGAAAGGTTAAAGCTCAGGTTTTGATTCCGGCTCTGCTGGCGGATATAATCAATCACCCTGCGCTTGATCATGACTTCTGCAAAACTCAATAATGAATTTCCTTTTTCGGATGAATATTTCTGGATTGCCTCATTAAAGGCGATGAGGCCAATGCTAAATTCATCGTCAGACTCATGTATGTACCTCTTGCAGACAGACGATACAGTCTTGGCAATAAAAGGTTTGTAAGAATCGATTAATTCTTCTCTAAGTGCAGCATCCCCCTGGTGGATTTTCTCAACAGTTTCTTCCAGCGGCCTGCGCTTTTTCTTTGCCATGAACAATAAACTTAGCAATAGCCTCACCTCATTTCCTCCACACATTATATCATATCTGTCAATTTATCTATTGTGGTTAGGCAGTGAAAAGATAGCCGCTTCAGGCTATCTTTTCGAGTCTATTGTTCAAACTGTATTAATTTTTGTCATGCCCTTTTCCAGGGCCATTCCCGTGCTGTGCTTTGCTTGTTTTCTTTTCTTCTTTCTTCCCTTGCCCAGGCTGATGCTTTTCTTCTTTTTTTACTTGCTTAGCCTGGCGCTTTTCTTCTTTCTTCACTTGCTTAGCAAGGTGCTTCTCTTCTTTCATCTGTTGCTTAGCTTCTTTACGCTCCTGTTTCACAGCAGCCTTTTCAGCCTTGTGTTCCTGCTTCGCTTTGCCTTTTCCAGCCTTCACAGGAGCTGCAACTACAGTATCATCATCAGCAGGCATTGTTTTCTCAGTGTCTGCATCATGGTCTTCGATTTCAGGTGTTTCATCCGCAGGAAGAAGGTCCGGCTCTACCACTGGTTCTAGTTCGACTGATTCAGCAGTTTCCTTTTCTTCTTCTGGCTTTTCACCATACTTTTCTTCTATTTTTGCTAATTTCTTTGCCATCTTGGCGTATGTCTTGTCAATGTTCTTTTGAAGCTGAGCTTTTGCATTTTCATTGCCGACATGCTCCATAGCCGCTTTTAAGGCAATGATGTTCTGCCTGAGCATACCTTCAATTTCCTCAAAAGGATTTTCACTTACAGCTTCGTCTTCATCTGCAACCACTTCATCTTCTGTAGCTTCGTCTGCGTTTTCTTCCCCTTGATCATCAGCATCAACATCGTCAGCTGGTTTTCCCTCTTTGTCAACAGACTCCTCATCTCCTGTTTCTTCACCTTCTTCTTCAGAAACAGTTCCATCTTCACCATTGTCAACGTCCATGTCCTCTTCTGAATCTTTTGAGGTTTCCTGGTCGACAATGTCCTGTGATGATTCCATATATTGAACAGCCGCTTCGATCACTTTAAGGGCTTCTTCTTCTTTTCCTTCAGCGAACAGCGCCCCCGCTTCTGCTAATCGTTCTGATGCGTATGAAGCAAGCAATTCTGCTTCTTCAGACTGATCGAATGTAAAAGCAAGCCTGATTTTCTCTAATGCTATTTTCGCAAAGTAGAAAAAGTCTCCAGGGATCAAAGTTGGATTTATTTCTTCCAGTTCTTCCACCTGGGATTTTGCTTCTTCAATTTCTTCCGGGCTGACATTTTGCATTTCTACCGTTTCCAAATCAGAATGGTTTTCTTCTGCCATTGCAACTGGGGAAAAAGTGAATGTTCCAGCAAGCACTAAAGCTAGAGTACTCTTTGCGATTTTCTTCATCTCTTGGTTAGATAATTTTTTCATTCTCTGTTCACCTCATGTGTATTTAAGAGCGGCCGCTTTTTTCATTACATGGTTACGTTTGCACTCGAAAGGTTATGGGGGTTTCGCTGAAAAAAATAAAAAAATTCCAGTCAGTTATCGACCGGAATTAACATATATACTCTTTTTTTTAGGCTCTACCTTAAAATTTGCTGCTATCACCATAGCAACAATCAATGCAAAAACAGCCTTTTATTAATTTATGGAATGGCCAGATCTGTCCCCATTTCTTCTGGGCAGTATGTAGCGCTGTTCAATCGATATAGTACCTTAAAACCAATTTCCTGATAAAAAGACCAATAAGCACACCCGGAATGACAAATATCATCGGCAGGAATACAGGACCGGGAAAAATCCCGAACATCTTGATCTTCGGGGAGATCATCAAACCAACAGTCACGAAGTAGGCCGAAAAAACGAAAGGCAAAAACGTGATTTTTTCATCCTCCGGCATCACGCTCCTATATGCATCCCATATGGCGAACATATATAGACAGGGGTAAAACATCAACCATTGAAAATCCATCACCTGCATGGCCATGCCCGTCTCACCAAGGAAGCTGTACATTATTCCTTCGTTGAAATTACTTTTCACGTTAACAAGGAACTCGAGTAAAACAAATAATATACCCTTCACAAGATTGCCCGTCAGCAATTGGGCAAATCCAGGCAGTGCGATGCTCCACATTACCGCTTCTAGTTTGGTTAATTTCTTTTTTATCGCCACGACAAGATTCATCCTTTAAACAATTTATTGGGCTATCCTTGTATGATTGCCAAATTTCTTCAATGTCCTACAAAGTCCAGTGAAGAATTAGGTCTTTGATATCCTTTTCGTTGTTCTACTTGTTTTAGATTGTCCAAATTGAGCCTTGAATTATCATTTTTCCAGTTAATTGTTAAAAAATATTCTAAAATAACAGGAAATCTACGTGGAAATCCGGCGAAATATCAAAATAAACACCGTCCCTGCATCATAGGGACGGTGTCCATTTACTTATTGTTTCTTAGCAATGAGATATAGTTCCTGGCAAAGGTGACCCAGTCTCTTTTCTCTGAAAAATAACTCTTGAATAGGTTCAGGAACAATGGATACTTTCCTTTATAGGGATACCATTGAATTTCTGAATTCAAGAAACCTTTGTCCTCCATGATGGCTTTTTCATGGCAAAAAATCCTCAGCCCTGCCTCAGAATGATATCGCCCAATGCCACTTTCCTTTGCACCACCGAACGGGAGTCCATGATTGGCTACAGTGATGATGACATCATTGATCACGACAGCGCCGGATACAAGGCGTGAAGAAACGCGGCGCGCTTTCTCCCTGTCCCTTGTCCAAACACTTGCATTCAACCCATAAGCAGTGCCATTCGCATAGGCAATGGCCTCTTCTTCTGTATCGAACGGAACCACGGGAAGCAAAGGACCGAAAGTCTCGTCCTGGATGATTTTCATATCCTGTTCCACGTCCGTAACAACTGTTGGCGGCAGGTACATGCCTTCCTTCCAGTCTTCGGGTTTAAGCCCTGTCACCAATTTTGCTCCGCGCTGAAGGGCTTCATCCAGCTGCTCCCTAACTACGTTCTTCTGGGCAGGAAAGGTCATCGACCCCACATCTGCATCGATATCATCACCTTGCCTCAGTGAATGCACTTCACCCTGCAATTTCTCAAGGAATTCAGGATAAACCGTTCGTTCAACATACAGCCTCTCCGCACTCATGCAAACCTGGCCGCTGTTTGTAAAAGCTCCCCATGCAGCTGCCTTTGCTGCCCTGTCAAGGTTGGCATCACCGAATACGATCATTGGATCCTTCCCTCCCAGTTCAAGGGTAGTCGGGATTAAATCCTTAGCTGCCTGCTGCTGAATGATTTTTCCTGTGCGTACAGAGCCTGTGAAAAAGATATAATCTGGCTTCCCGGCAGTGAAGGCGGCCCCTACTTCTTTTCCACCGTGGGCCACCTGTATGGTGCCTTCAGGGAACCCTGAACGCTTGAAAAGGTCTTCGATATACTTTCCGACCAGCGGGGTTACCTCTGAGGGCTTTAAAATAACAGAGTTCCCACCCGCCAGGGCACTTATCATCGGAACCATCGCCAGCTGCAAAGGATAATTCCATGGAGAAATCACAAGCACCACTCCGCGAGGCATATACTCGATGAATGATTTCTTGCCGAACAGAAGCAATGGTGTCCTGACTTTCTGCCTGCCCAGGACCTTTTCAGCATGCCTGATGATATGGTCGATCGCATCAAGTGTCGGCATAATATCAGCCACGATTGATTCGGTCAATACCTTGCCTGTATCATCAGAGATCACCCTTGCAATCTCCTCCATCTCATTCACTATCATCTGTTTGAGCTTTCTTAAAAAACCGATCCGATTTGGAATAGGCATAGTACTCCAACTGGCGAATGCCTTCCTGCCCTGCTCGTAAAAGAACGGCACTTCATGTACAGGCGTCTCTTCGATTTCAGCAATTATTTTTCCTGTTGCCGGGGATGTAACCGGTATTCTCCGTACTTCTTCAACTGGATGCACATTCATTCACCTGCCTATATTTTCAAGTCTTTATACTATGTTTATTTGATAATGCGGCTTATGCTTATTTTCCCGGTAAAAGGCTGCCATTGCCGCAATCCCTTCCCTGAAATCCGGGCATTGGATTCCTGAACACTTAAGGTCTTCCTGGGCCTGGGAAGAGTCGAAACGGCCTTTCCAGGTAAAATAATCGAGCGCTTCCTTTTCAACCCCAAGATACCTTCTCAAGCCCCTGAATTGAAGCCCCGCTTTCGCCAGCGACAAAGGCACGGAACCGATCGGCTGCTTGTTCAACAATTCAAACATCATCATTTCATACAGCTCCGATACTTTGTATGGTTTCGGATCCGTAAGGTGATACGTCTTGCCTGCCCCGTCATCTGCAAATGTCAAATAGGTAGTCGCTTCAATAATATAATCCACAGGTACCAGATTGACAACTGTATCGCCCTTTCCAAGCTTTGGCAGGAAAGGCATGAACCGAAGCCGGTCGATGAAATTCATGATGAAATACGGGCCATCAAATTTTATCGTCTCCCCTGTTTTCGAATGCCCTTTTACAATGCCTGGCCTGATGATGGTGACAGGAACCTCTGACTTCAGGGAGTCCACCAGTACTTCAGCTTCATATTTAGTTTCCTCATAGAAGTTCTTGAAGCCAGGTGGCCTGATTAATTCGTCTTCATATAGGATTCCCTCACGGCTTCCAGCCACATAAGCCGTGCTGAAATACGTATAGCGCTGGATATTTTCAAGTTCTTTCACCCAGTCATTCACATTCCTGGTTCCATCCACATTCACCCGGTAAGCGATGTCCTTTGGAACTGCCAGATCATATATAGCTGCAAGGTGGAAAACATGGGTGACCGACTGCGCAAGCTGATCAGCCTTTTCCGGATCAATGCCCAATCCTGGGACCGTTATATCACCTGTAACCACCTCGAATTGACTCTCGTCAAGGCTAAAATCCCGAACAATAGAGGCCCGCTCCGCCTCTGCCTTCTCAGCCATAGCAGGCAAAACCAGGACACTTACCCTTCCTTTTCCCTCATTTCTCCTTAACACTTCCCTGATTAATTGATTGCTGATGAACCCTGGAAAGCCAGTGAAAAAATATCCGTATTCCATGAACGTCCTCCTCAACGGTAATTAGCTATATTTTACCGATAAGCGCTTACAACCGCAATAACTTTGCTGACTATTCTGAAAAATACGATGGATATCGGGTATGATTGCTTACGGAAGTCCCTCGTTTATCGTGAAGTACTCAGCCCCGTGTTGCAATTTGTTCAGCCCCTGGAAGCGCTGGGACTGAATGAACAAAAGAAAATGCCCGGCTAACTCCAGCCAGGCATCACATTTATCTTCTTCTTCTAAAATCCTGAATCGAGTCTTCTTCTTTTATCTGTTGAAGAAGTTCTTCAAGCATACCTGCCATCTCTTCATTCGTGTATTTCCCCTTCTGGAAGGTATCGGTCCGCTGTTCGGTTCCAGCTTCATATTCAGACTCTGTATGCTCTTTCAGCAGATAGGCCGGTACAAGATGGCCATCTGGAGTTGCATACATTTTATTCCTTCTGCGATAGTCCTTGTCAAAAAAGCTGTAGACCACCGGAATTACGAATAGTGTCAGGAATGTACTGCTGATCAATCCTCCAATAACGGTGATTCCCATTGGCTGATTGATTTCTGTCCCTTCCCCGATTCCGAGAGCAAGCGGGATCAATCCAAGTATTGTGGTTAACGCGGTCATCAGGATTGGACGTGCCCGGTCTTTTACTGATAAAACAATTGCCTCATGCGGATTCAGACCGCGTTCTTTCTTCTGATTGATATAATCGACGATCACAATCGCGTTGTTCACGACAATCCCTGCGAGGACAATGATTCCGATAATAACCGTCAAGCTGACTGGAGTTTGGGTTGCGGTCAATGCAATCGCGACACCAATCACCATCAGCGGCACAGTGAACATGATGACAAATGGATACTTCAGTGATTCAAACTGGGCAGCCATGACAAGATAGATCAGGATGATCGCGAGAACGAACGCAAGCAGCAAATCATCAATTGAGGATTCGAGCAGTTCCCTGTCCCCACTGAATACAATCTCGGTTTCATCTGGCAAATCAAGTTCTTCTATTTTTTTGTCCACTTGCTTGGACATATCGCCAAGGTTTGTTGAAGACTTGTATTTCATTGTTAATTCAACCGCACCCTGCTGATTGATTCTCTGGATTTTAACAGGACCGCTGCCGGTCTCTATATTGGCAATCTGGCCAAGTGAGACATAATTGCCATCCGGCTTCTTAATCAGGAGCTTCTTTAGATTAGCGATATTCTGGGTTACATCGCTGTCATATTCTACATAGACACCGAGAATCTCTTCATCCTCTCCAGGCATTTGGGTGGCCATATCCCCTCTTGTCACATTGTTGACAACCATCGCAACTTGCGCTGGTGCCAGACCCTGAACGAGTGCCTTTTCCCTGTCAACAGTGATCTGTACCTCTTCGACTGTATCATTCTTGCTTGTTGTCAGTTCATTGACATCGTCCAATTCCTTCAGGGAATCATATATTTTGTCAACCGATTCATTCAGCCTTTTTTCACTGGAATCACGAACACTGAATGTAAGTGTGTTTGGGGCTGAACCTGATGTGGACTGGAGATTGAAACTCAGCTCAGCACTGCTGTTTGCCTCAGCAGCAGCTTGCTCAAGATCCTTTTTCACATCATCGACAAACTTGAAAGTACTGATTTCCCTTTCGTCAAGCTCATCCATTTTCACGTACAATTCCCCGACATTCGCATTCGTTGTGCCTCTGAAGGAAGCCTCCTGGGTTGTGCCGACCAAACTCACGTATACATCGACATCTTCTTCCTCTTTCAGCTTATCCTCCAAAGCTGCCAGCACTTTTTCTGTCTCGGTCAACGCCGACCCATTCTCTAGGTTCACCCTGATGCTGAAAAATCCTTCGTCTGTCGGCGGGATGAACTGCGTTCCGACAGTTGTCACCCCATAACCGCCTCCGGCAAGCATCAGCAGTGTGATCAGAATGACGGCAAAACGATGACGCAGAGCCCATCTAATCGATTTCTCCAATCCTCTCATCGAGCTGGAGCGCTGCCTTCTCGCTTCCACATTTTTCTTCGGAGCCTTGAGCAGCCTGCTTGCCAGCATCGGGACAACTGTCAACGCCACCACTAATGAAGCAAACAGACTGAACGAGATTGTCAATGCAAACTCTGTGAACAGTTCCCCAATGATTCCAGAAATGAATACTACCGGCAAGAACACCGCAACTGTTGTCAAAGTCGAAGCAGTTATTGCGGCTCCGACTTCCCTGGAACCATCTCTGGCTGCTGTTTTCGGATCCTTGCCCATCGACAGATGCCGGTAAATATTTTCAATGACGACAATGGCATTATCCACAAGCATCCCAATCCCGAGTGCCAGGCCGCCAAGCGTCATGATATTCAATGTAAAATCAGCGAAAAACATTAATACGAACGTAAAAATAACCGAATACGGAATGGCAATCCCGATGATGAGCGGACTCTTCACATTTCTCAGGAAGAAGAACAGCACCAGCATCGCCAAAAGTCCCCCGACAATCAGCGAGTTTGAAATATTGCCGATCGCAAGTTTTATATAATCGCCCTGGTCAAAGAGTACATCTGACTTAATTCCAGCGTATTTATCTTTTTTAAGCAAGGTTTCCAGTTCATCAAGGAACGCTTTGGAAACCTCTGCCGTATTCGCATCAGATTGTTGAAGGACACTCAGCAGCACGGATGGGGTCTGATTCGTCCTCGTAATCGTCCGGTCATCCTGCTTTTGCAGTTCGACCTTTCCGACATCCGCCAGTTTGACCTTCTGTTTCGTCACCGGATTGGTGAACACCGTCAGATTCTTCAATGTGTCCAATGAATCCAGACTGCTGATGATCCTCGTCGTCAATTCTTTGCCGTCTGTCAAAATCGTATCGCCTGGCATGGAAACATCATTAGCCCTGATCAGGTCAACAATATCCGACTGACTCAGTTTATAATCCCGCAACTTCTCCTGGTCCAGTTCCACCCGCACTTCACGAACGGAAGTACCTGATAAATTGATACTGGCGACCCCTTCGACCTTGGTCAGTTCCAGCTCAAGCTCTTCCGCGAGTTCCCTAAGCGCAGATTCGTCCTTTCCAGAGCTCAACGATAGCTGGATGATGGGAAACTGGGACGGGTCGAACTTCATGAACCTCGGTTTATTCGCATCGTCCGGAATAGGCGTCATATCCAGCCTTTGGATGACTTCATCCTGGATATCATCTATATTGGTTGTCCAGGAAAACTGCATCAAAATCAGGTTTGCACCCTCCTGTGAAGTCGATGTCATCGTCTTGATTCCCGGTAACGTGGCCAGATTCGCTTCCAAAGGCTTCGTCACCTTTTCCATGACCTCTTCAGGACTGGCTCCCTGGTAATTGGTCACGACCACGCCAACAGGCGGATTTATATCCGGAATGAGTTTCAGAGGAATCCTCATCAAAGAAACCACCCCAAGAATCAAGACCAAAAACATCGTAACCAATGTAAAAACAGGTCTCCTGATCGAAAAATTGCTGATTTTCATACGCTAACTCCTTTCGGCGGTAAAACCTTATGACTGACCGGACATTTTTTAAAAGATACCATTCTTAATATAGTGAAGCATCAAGGATAATTCAACTATCCAATATACAATGTATATGAACAATTTTTAACATACCCTCCATTTTAAATGAATGAGCGGATTAATGAAACTTTAAGACCCTGACTGCGCCATGATTTATCATTAGGGATGTGCCCCAACTTGATCGTTTTTTGTGGTTACGGGCAGATAATTTTGNNTTATGTTCCCCAATTCCTACGTTCCTCTGAGTTTCGGGTACATAATCTGGTTTTATATTACCCAAATCTCCAATTCTCTTGGGTTTCGGGCACATAACCAAATTTAAAAAAACGCGGAAGCCTAAGCCACCGCGTTTTTCCCAATCTTTGATAATGTTATTCCGGTGAATCCTGCGGCAAGGGTCAAAACCGGTGACAGCAGGCAAAAGAATGCAAACGGAACATACTCCATTGTACTGACTCCGAGGACGCTGCTGAGGAAGACTCCGCACACACTCCAGGGGACAAGCGGATTTGTGACTGTCCCTGCATCTTCGAGGACACGGGACAGGTTTTTCGGATGAAGTCCCGCTTTTTCAAAATGGTCTGCAAAGGTATTCCCTGTCAAAAGGATCGAGAGGTATTGCTCACCGATCAGCAAGTTGATCCCTAGAGCAGACAATGCAGTTGAACCGATGAGTACCGGCCCCTTTTCAAGACTTCCGGCAAGCCCTTGCAATAAGGCGGGAAGGACGCCAAGCTTGAACAACAATCCGCCCATGCTCAAGGCAAGCAGGACAAGTGATATGGAAAAAAACATGCTTTCGATTCCGCCCCTTGATAACAGTGAATCCAGCTGAGCATTCCCGCTTTCCGAAACATATCCGGAATATAAAATTCCAGGAAGGCCCCCCCATTCTTGCATAGGGACAATGAACATACTGATTGCCATGGCTGTGAGGGTCCCTGCTGCCAGGGTTAAAATTGATGACACCTTTTTTAAAGCCAAGACCACTATTACAGCCAGCGGAATGAAAGAGTACCAGTGTACAAGATTCATCTTTACCAGGGTGTTCTGCAAATTCGCTAGTTGTGTGAAATCCGCTGACTTGAGGTCAGGTGATAGAATCCCAAACAAAATTAGAGAAATGAAGAACGCAGGGACTGTTGTCCATGACATATTTTTTATATGTTCGAACAAGTCCACCTTTACAGTGGATGAAGCCAGAACCGTCGTATCAGAGAGCGGCGACATTTTATCACCCAGGAAGGCACCTGAAATCACTGCACCTGCTGTGATAGCCAGGGAGAAACCAAGAGCTTCGCTAACAGTGATGAAGGCTACCCCAATTACCGCTGAAGTGGTCAACGAACTGCCTATGCTCAAACCAACTATGGATGTGATGATAAAGACAATTGCGTAGAACCATTTGCCAGTGACCAGATCAAATGCAAAAAATATCAGGGTCGGAATGGTACCAGCAGCAATCCAGCTGCTGACAAGCATCCCGATAAAGAAAAATATCATTACAGCCCCAAGGCCTGCCTTCGCACCTTCAACCATACTTTTTTCCAGATCGGCCATCTTTATTTTTTTCAATAATCCATAAATCATCAGCGCCATGATTCCCATTATGACGGGAATATGAGGCATCAGTTCAAGTTTGATCATGCCATAGCTTATACCAGCCAGTAGTAATATTATTACCGCTGCCGCCTCGGATGTTTTCAATGTAATTGATTCATTTTGATGGATCATGCTGATTCCTCCAATTAGTCGTAAATTGCAAAAAACTCCTCTACACTAGGGACGAAGGAGCTCCGCGGTACCACCCTAATTGGCAAACACTTTTGTTTACCCACTTCATTAAAAGCGCTTTTTGAGACAGGTGTAATTCGAATCTGCCACCGCCTGGATTTTCAGCTCCCATCCAGTTTCTTTTTGCTGCTCGCGGGGATTCTACTAAGTTCTGTCAGCACTATATATCTTTTCCACTTAAACGCTTTTATGCATAAAAGCGTTATAGAATACTATTACTATATTATGAAAGTAATAGCACGTCAAGAAAAAACTGTGGCTTGTACTATTCCAAATCCATAAAAAAAGAGCCGGCCATTAATGCCGACTCGATTTCTTAAGATACATCCATAGGATTATAAAGTTTTACTTCCGGGTTCTTATCCTGGAACCATCTTAAGGCAAATTCATTTTCGAACAAGAATACTTTTTTGTCAAAGCGGTCCGCCACTAGCAGGCTTCGAGAGCTGGACAGGTTCTCGTTCACATCGTCGCCTTCGATCCAGCGGGCGATTTTCGATCCTTGTCTTTCCATAAGGACTTCGACATTATATTCATTCCGCATCCGGGCTTCGAATACTTCGAACTGGAGCTGTCCGACAGCACCGAGGAGGTACTCTTCCGTCTTCAATGTCTTGAACAGCTGGATGGCTCCTTCCTGGACAAGCTGCTGGATTCCTTTATGGAAGTGCTTTTGTTTCATGACGTTCTTGGCTGAAACCCTGACAAAAAGTTCAGGCGTGAATTGCGGAAGTTTTTCATATAGGAATCCTTCCTTGCCAGATACGATTGTATCGCCAATCTGGTATGTGCCTGGATCGTACAGTCCGATGATGTCGCCGGCTACAGCTTCCTCAACAGTACTGCGGTCATCAGCCATGAACTGGGTAGACTGTGCAAGTTTCATCGTTTTTCCGGTCCGGCTAAGCTGAACAGTCATTCCCCGCTCGAACTTCCCAGAACAAATGCGCAGGAAAGCAATCCTGTCACGGTGGGCCGGGTTCATGTTGGCCTGGATTTTAAAAATAAACCCTGAGAATTCCTCAGATTTAGGATCAATTTCTCCTGCCGTAGAGTTCCTTGGCTGTGGTGAAGGCGCAAATTGCAGATAGGAATCAAGGAATGTCTGGACACCGAAAGTCGTCAAGGCACTGCCGAAGAATACCGGCGTTAGGGTGCCGTCGACAATCCGTTCCTTTGAAAATTCATTTCCCGCTTCATCCAATAGCATGATTTCCTCTAAGGTCTGGTCATACAACGAAGACTCTTTCATGGAATGGTCCCCATCAATTTCGCCTTCTTCATTCAAAGAAATAAAACGCTTGTCTTCATCAACCCGGAATTGTTCGATCCGGTTGTTGAAACGGTCATAGATTCCGAGGAACTCTTTTCCCATTCCAATCGGCCAGTTCATTGGATATGATTCAATGCCAAGAACTTCTTCAAGTTCAGCTAATAATTCCAGTGGCGCTTTACCCTGGCGATCAAGCTTGTTGATAAAAGTGAAGATCGGGATCCCTCTCATGCGGCAGACCTTGAAGAGCTTGAGCGTCTGGTCCTCAATCCCTTTTGCTGAGTCGATGATCATCACAGCACTGTCAACAGCTGTCAATGTTCTGTAGGTGTCCTCGGAGAAATCCTGGTGACCAGGTGTGTCAAGGATGTTCACCTTGAAGCCGTCATAATCGAATTGCATGACACTGGAGGTTACCGAAATTCCGCGCTGCTTCTCGATTTCCATCCAGTCACTCGTCGCAAACTTCCCTGTTTTCTTCGCTTTCACAGTACCAGCATCACGGATTGCACCGCCGAATAACAGCAGTTTCTCCGTAAGCGTCGTTTTCCCGGCATCCGGGTGGGATATAATCGCAAACGTTCTGCGCGATAATACTTCATCTTGTAATTTTTTCATGATTTGATGTTTCCTTTCTCTTTAAAGGCAAAATTCCTCATAAAATTAATCTTATCTTTCTGACGGAAAGTTTGCAATCCTGCAATTGCATATCAGAACTTTTAAATATTTCCCGGCAAGCATTATAATGAAGTTTCAGGAGGTGCAAAAGTGGATTCAATTACCCATACTTTATTCGGTTTAGCCTTATATGCCGCCGTTGATAAAAAACATATGGAGAAAACGCAAAAGCGTGCCTATTTGCTGACAGCTGTTGGGGCGAGCCAGATTCCCGACATAGACGTCATTTCCCAATTTTGGGATAATGAAGGACTTTATCAGATGTGGCACAGGGGCATCACCCACTCTGTGTTTCTGACGCCAGTCTGGTCATTATTGTTTGTGCTGCTGTCTTTTCTCTTATTTAAAATAAAAGATCCTAAATTATTTTCCCTGGGCTGGCTGGCCGTCTTTATCCATGATACGAGTGATTTGTTCAATGCCTGGGGAACAGGCTATCTCGAACCATATTCAAACATTAGACTCACTTTCGGCACGATCCCGATCATTGATTTTGTATTCTGGGTCATCCTTGGCACGGCCTTCATTGCTTCCCGGAAAAATAAAGCGAAAGGCCCTTATTATTTTAAATTAGCATGGGTTTTCATTGCGCTGCACATTGTTGTCCAGAGTGTCCAGGGCTGGTTAATCTATAATCAGTATGAAAATGATTATAAGCAAATTGCCCTTTCAGCTGGCTTCATTCCCTGGACATATACAGTGATAGCGAAAAACGAAAGCGATGTTAAAATTTTTCAGGATAATCTGTTTACCGACAGAAAGCTGCAATACGAACTTACCTCTGCTGAGGAAACAGACCTGGATAGGCTGTTTGCGAAGAAGCCTGAAGCAAAGACGCTTTACGAATGGTCGCCATTTGTGGTCATCGTCGATGATGGGGAGAAAATTGGAGTCTATGATCCTCGCTTTTACCGGAATGGCCAGTCGTTCCTGTTTGAGTATATCGATAAAACCCAGACCAAATAGAAGAGCAGCCGTTCGGCTGCTCTTCTGTTTTTACATTCTCGCTTCTATATCGTTCATGAGTTCATCGATTGTGACCGTGATATCATTCGTTTTCCTGGCTACTGCAATCGTGAATTCCAATAACTCTTTATATTTGTCTACTGGAATCATTAAATTCGTCTTCTCGTATTCATTCACTTTAAGACCGAGATTTTGCAGGATCATGATTGCCTCTTCTACAGATCCTCTCTCAATTTCATACATTCTGATTCCCCCTATTTCTCTGGTTGAATTCCATTATGAGGGAGTTAAACCTATTTTTAAATGGTAAAACTTTCATCTATAACCAATTGCACTGTAAAAAATAGGTTATTAGTTGGTGTTTTTTAGGTTATTTGAAAAATATTGATTCGAAAGCATCCTTCACTGCTAAAATCACTTCTTAAGAACCGGGTCATTTAACCTAAATTCAAACTATTTTTTTCATTATGTGATCAAATTACTGGATATTCTTACAAATCTCCCTGATGAATTCGTCGCCTGGAATCAGGCTGCCTCCCCCTTGCACAAGCTGGTCGCTGCCTCCGCCTTTGCCGTCAATCATTGACAGGGCATGGGCTGACAACTCTTTTAAGTTACCAGGTGCATCCTTCCCCCGGGCAAATACAAATTGGAGTTTGTCTTCGTTCTCTGCCACCAGTATGATTACCTTGTCTTCAGCCAGTGCAGTGAGCAGCCTTGCAAGCTTTTGCAGTTCCTGGATGCTTCTACCTTGATACAAATGGCTGATGATTTCTCCCTGGCTTGCCGCAGCCAATTCGGCTGCTTCATATTTTAATAATTGGTCTTTCATTTCCTCGAATGATTTTTCGGATATTTTCTTCTGGCCAAGCAGCCTGTTAACAGCAGAAACCATATCCTGTTCAGGTGCATTCAGCAATACCGACAGCTCTTTAAGGATTTCATGCTTTTGCCCGAGCTTGTTCAACACTCTTTGTCCACATACAAACTCGACACGGATGACTTTCTTCTGTCGTTCCCATCCGAGGATTTTCAAGTGGCCGACTTGTGCTGTGCTGTTTGGATGTGTTCCTCCGCAGCCGTTATAATCGAATTCAGGTATGATGACGAGCCTGATATTGTCCGATACTGAAAGTGCTTTCCTGAGTTTATATTGCTTTAGTTCGTCTTCATCGACCCATTTAGTGATGATGTGACGGTTTTCGAGGATTACCTGGTTAGCCAGTTCTTCTACCCTTCCAGCTTCTTGTACAGACAGATTTTCCGTAACCAGGTCAATAGTGAGGGTATCTTTCCCTAAATGGAAACTGACCGTTTTATAGCCATATAGTTCCTCGAAAACGGCCGAAAGAATATGCTGTCCTGCATGCTGCTGCATATGGTCAAACCGGCGGTTCCAATCAATTTCCCCTTCAATTGGCATGCCTTCATCGAGTGGTGCTTTTATGTAATGGCGTATCTCTCCGTCAATCTCCTCGACATCCACTACTTTTACACCATTGAGGCTGCCAGTATCGAATGGCTGTCCGCCGCCTGTCGGGTAAAAGGCTGTTTGAGTTAATACCGCATAATTCCTGCCTGACTCATCCGCACCCTGCCTGACCAGCTTTGCAGTAAAGCTTTTTATGTAAGCATCTTGATAATATAACTTATTCTCCATTGACATACTCACGCTCCAGATCACAACTTATGCTTTTTAGTATATCATTTTTTCTAATTCCAATGGCTCTGTCAAACAAGACTGTTGATTTTCGTTCCAGGCGCTTCGCTTTCCGCGGGGCTGGCGCTGAGCCTCCTCGTCGCTTTGCTCCTGCGGGGTCTCACCTGACCAGCTGCGCCCGCAGGAGTCTACGCGCCTTCCAGTACAATCAACAGGTGTAAAAACAACATTTGGTTTAACAGAGCCATGACAAAAGAATAGACAGCTCCCCTAATCGGAAGCTGTCTTTATTACTTATAAAGTGCCCAGAGCCTGTTCAGCTTTGCTGATCAATACTTTTCCGCGTTCTACAAGTTCTTCCGGAAATGGAGCGTCCTTGTCGGCGGGTGATTTGAACTGGTCGAAAGAACCAGTCAGCGCGCCTACGTTCCCTTCCTCGTCCACATCTGTCTCAAATTGATGATCCAGGAGGAACGGTGTCCCAATCTGGACGAATGTTCCCTCATCATCAAGCGGGCCGCCCGTTGACTTTAAAGGAATCCTGACATACTGCTGATCACCATGGTCATCGTTCATCTTGTAATCGATATAAGCATGGTCATATTCCCAGTTGCCATTCACCGTGAAGCCGAGCGGCTCAAGGTTTTTCTTCAAATCTCCCATTGTGATCTCTTTACCATCTATATTTGATTGAATCGGTACCATTTTGCAAACCCCTTTTCGTATTGGATTAATATATTAGCTTTTTCCACTCCGAAAAGGTTATCAAACATGCAGGAGCACACTGGTAAAATGTACGTTTTCCATCAAACAGCACACTTTCGTTGAGAATTAATAGGTATCCTGATAAGGAACTTCTTTAATGCCGGTCCAATCTCTACGCTTTAGCTCATAATCTCTACAGTTTTGCAATTAATCTCTACAATTACGACCATAATCTCTACGACCTTCTGAATAATAATCTCTACGGTTACATCCTTATTCTCTACGTTTTCCAATAAATAGAAAAAAGGAGGCCTCAATCAGGCCTCCACCAAGCATTTATTTCGTTAAGTGATACACTACGGATTCATATGGACGAAGATTTACCCGTGACATATCTTTACTCGTATCATCATAGTTGGAAAGCAGGATTTCAGCATGATAGCCATCAGCTTGTACTGTATCCGGCAATTCAAACACGGTATCTTTTCCATAAAAGTTGTTCACGACAAGCAGCTTTTCATCCTGTCCGTTCCTGACATATGCGAATATATCGGGATGTTCTTCATGAATCAGCTGGTAATCGCCATAGGTGATGATATCGTATTGCTTTCGCAGCTGGATCAGCTTCTTATAATGATAAAACACTGAATTTTCATCTGCGAGAGCATTTTCAACATTCACACTCTGATAATTTTTCGCTGCATCAATCCATGGAGTCCCTTTTGTAAATCCTGCATGTTCCTCGGCATTCCACTGGACAGGGGTCCGTGAGTTGTCACGAGACTTGCTCTGAAGGATTTTCAGGATTTCCTCTTCAGGCATTCCTTCTTCCTTTTTGATCTGATACATATTCAAGGATTCTACATCGCGGTAATCCTCAATTTTTTCAAAATAAGGATTGGTCATCCCGATTTCTTCCCCCTGATAAATATATGGAGTACCCTGCATCATATGGATTGCCGTCCCAAGCATTTTGGCAGATTCACGGTGGTATTCATCATCATTCCCATAACGGGAGACAATGCGCGGCTGATCATGGTTGCACCAGAACAGCGCATTCCAGCCGCCGCCATTATGCATTTCTTCCTGCCATACAGATAAAATCCGCTTTAAGGCGAGGAAATCAAAATCAGCGAGGGTCCATTTATCACCATTTTCATAATCGACTTTCAAGTGATGGAAATTGAATGTCATGCTCAATTCATTTCGCTCTGGATTCGAGTATTTGATGCAGTTCTCAATCGTTGTCGAAGACATCTCGCCGACCGTCATGCTGTCATACTTAGAGAATACCTCCCGATTCATTTCCTGAAGATACTCATGTACTCGCGGACCATCCGTGTAAAATTTACGGCCATCTCCAGGAGGCACAGAACCGTAGTCATCCGGGAAGTCCTGATCCTTTGATATCAAATTGATGACATCAAGCCTGAAGCCGTCGACGCCTTTCTTGAACCAGAAATGCATCATTTCATATACATCATTGCGAAGCTGTTCATTTTCCCAGTTCAAATCTGCCTGGGTCACATCGAATAAATGAAGATAGTATTGTCCGGTCGCTTCATCGTACTGCCAGGCATTTCCGCCAAACTTGGATTCCCAATTCGTCGGGGCACTTCCATCTTCTTTAGGGTCTTTCCAAATATAATAATTCCGGTATGGACTGTCCTTGGATTTCCTTGCATCCTGGAACCACTCATTCTCAGTTGACGAGTGGTTCACAACGATATCCATGATCAGCTTGATTCCGCGCTGATGGGCCTCTTCAAGAAGTCGGTCAAAGTCTTCCATCGTGCCATATTCTTCATATATCTTGAAATAATCCTTAATATCGTAGCCGTTATCCCGCTGAGGTGAATCATAGATTGGCGTAAGCCAGATTACATCCACACCCAGTTCCTTCAAATAATCCAGTTTGGCGATAATCCCCGGTAGGTCGCCTGTTCCATTGCCGGTCGTATCATAAAAACTTTTCGGATAGATTTGATAGACAACCGACTTTTTCCACCATGGTTCAGTCATGATAAAACTTCCACCTCCATTAGGATCAATCAATCAATCAATCAATTAATTATGCTTCTTTCTTTTTTCTGGTCTTGGCCATTATGAATGTCAGTACAAATGGCACTACAAGCGCGATGCCCATTCCGATGAAGAATACTCCCCAGAATTCTGTGAAGATTGACAGGAATGCAGGCAGACCGCCGACACCAATCGAAGGTGCCATTACACCGCGAAGCGTGATGACAACTCCCGCAATTGCTGAACCGATGATGGCCGCAATGAACGGATATCTGTAGCGCAGGTTCACACCGAACATGGCAGGCTCGGTAATTCCAAGCCATGCAGAAATGGCTGAAGTCATGGAAAGACCTTTTAATTTTTCATTATCTTTTTCAGCGAACATCATTGCAAAAGCCGCTGATCCCTGAGCGATGTTTGAAAGTGCGACCATCGGCCAGAGGAATGTTCCGCCAATTGTACCAATCAACTGCAAATCAACCGCAAGGAAGGTATGGTGCATACCCGTAATGACAAGCGGTGCATATAGACCGCCGTAAATCAATCCGCCAATTGCCGGCACTGCATCGAAAATACCGACTACACCGTCAGTGATCAGGTTTCCGATTGCAAAAGTGATTGGTCCGATCACGATGAATGATAAAAATCCAGTTACAAGCAACGAAATTGGAGCAACTGTCAGCAGTTGGAATGCATCAGGTATCTTCTTTCGCAAAAAGATCTCCATTTTCGCCAGTACATAGGAAGCCAGCAAGACCGGCAATACTTGTCCCTGATAACCGACTTTCTCTATGGTCAATCCAAACAAATTCCACGCAGGGATATCGCCTTTCTGTTGCGCTTCCCCGTATCCCCAGGCATTCAGCAAATCAGGATGGACGAGCATGAGTCCGAGTACAATACCAAGAAGCGGATTTCCGCCGAACTTATTGACTGCACTCCAGCCAATCAAACCAGGCAGGAATACGAACGCCGTATTGGCAATTAAGTTGATGATGCTCGCAAAATCTGCCCATCCAGTATATACATCGATTAACGCTTTTCCTTCAAAGAAAATATCCTTACCTGTCAGGATATTATTGATTCCCATTAATAGACCGGCAGTCACGATCGCCGGCAGGATTGGAATGAAGATATCGGCAAGTGTCTTGATCGCCCTTTGCAGCGGGTTCAAGTTTTGCGCCGCCGCATCTTTGATATCTTGTTTTGAGGCTTCCCCAATTCCCGTAATCGCTACCATTTCTGCATATACCTTATCGACAAGCCCCTGGCCAATGACTACCTGGTATTGTCCGTTTGCAGAAAACGACCCTTTAACAAGATCATTATTCTCCAGCTCATCCTTGTTTACTTTTCCTTCATCCTTTAAAGCAAAACGAAGCCTTGTCACACAATGAGTAGCTGCGGAAATATTCTCTTTGCCGCCGACAGCCTCAACAATCTGTTCAACTGCTTTACGATCCATAGTACCTCTCCTCCTGTTACCGTTTTCATTAAATATAAAAAAATTGCTGTGATTCAGAACACTTGTATATACATCATGTTTACGCTCTCATTTTACTTGTATATACAAGATAAGTCAATAATTTTATTCATCCTTTACATTCCCCAAACGTACCAATAAAAACCGCCACCGCGAGATGAATGCTGCTTGTGAAAAAAATTACCAGCTGACAGATTTGTTTTGATTGCCTAAGTTAAAGGGTAAAAATATAGAATAATGAAATTGAGACGGAAGGATGTTTTCCATGTTAGGGACAAAAAAACTGGAAGAAGGCTATAAAAGATTTGAGTCCAAAGCTAAAGAGTATATCAAGCGGCCAGAAAAAACAGATACTCTAATAAAGGATGCCGGCAAAAAGGCTGATGAGAACAAAGGGGCTCTTGCTGAAAGTTGGGACAACCTCCAGCTTTTGTTCGATTTAGTCGGAGCCTGGCGACGAGGAGAATACCGGAAGATCCCAACTGGATCACTCATGACCATCATTGCTGCTATCATTTATTTTGTCTCTCCGATCGATCTGATACCGGATTTTATCATCGGGCTTGGAATAGTCGATGATGCTGCCGTGATCGGATTCGTTCTGAAACAAATCACCAACGATTTGGAAAAATTCCGTTTCTGGAAGGAAAATCAGGGAGGAAACCAGGTCATCATAGAAGAAACTCTATCTGAAAACAATACACCAACCCTGAACTAGCCCGAATTTCACGGGCTTTTTTCTTGGGAAAATTCCCGGTACAAAAGATGGCTTTTGGCGAATAAACATTTTGTCCTATTCTATTTCATTGATCACTTCCGTACCTTAAAGTAATAGTAAATTTTTTACAAAGTTTACTATATTCTATTGATTATTAATTAATAAGGGGGAAGAATCATGCAAAAGCTATTCATGTTGACATTTGTTTTGTTGCTTGTTTTCTCTGGTTCTGTCATCGCCTCTTCTGCACAAAATTCGAACAGGAATAATCCAACAGAGGATTATAAAAGCAAGACCGGTATCAACCCTGAGGGCTACACATGCTGGCAATGCACAAAATATGCCTACTATAATGGTTATAGAACCTGTGTCTCTGGCGTATGGCTCACCACCTGCCCGGTAACTAATTAACCTTAAAAAAGGATGCTGAATTTTTTCAGCATCCTTTTTTTCATCCCTTTGTTCCGGATGAGATATTCGAGCCTTCAATGAAGTACTTTTGGAAAAAGAAGAATAACAGAATGACTGGGAGCAATACCGTGACAGACATTGCCATCAAGTAATGCCACTGTGTCTGGACAGTCCCTTTGAATGTCTGCAGACCAATCTGCAAAGTGTACTTGCTTTCATCGTTGATATACAGCAGCGGCCCCAACAGGTCATTCCAAGCACCATTAAAAGAGAAAATTGCTACTGTAATCAAAGCGGGCTTTGTCAAAGGAAGCATGATGTGCCACCAGATCTGCAAATGGCCCGCTCCATCAAGTACGGCAGCCTCAATCAGTTCATTCGGGATTCCCATCATGAACTGTCGGAGCAGGAAAATGAAAAAGGCACTGCCGAGGAATGCCGGCACCAGCAAAGGCAGGTATGTGTTCACCCAGCCAAGCTTGGAAAACAGCATATATTGCGGAACCATCGTTACAAATCCAGGGATTAGCATCGTTGAGAGAACGAGGACAAATAGAATATTTCTGCCCTTGAATTTGATTTTTGCAAAGCCATAAGCAACCAATGAGTTGACAACCACACTTCCGATCGTGCCGACGGTCGCAAGGTAGAGCGTATTCAAAGCCCAACGAGTAAAAGGCGCTGTCTGCCAGGCTTTGATATAATTGTTGAAATTGAACTCCTTAGGGAAAAATGTCGGAGGATACTGCGCAATCTCAGCAGGTGACTTCAATGAAGTCGAAATCATCCACCATAATGGCAGCAGTATCAGCGTACTGCCGGCTAATAGCAGCAATGTCACAAATGTCATCCTAACCCTATCTTTGAACTTTTTAGTCTCATAAAATTTTGGCGCGGTCACAGTACTCATTTTCCGTCACCCCCTTCATAATGCACCCATCTTTTCCCGAGTTTCATATTGACTGCTGTCAGGATCATCACAATGATGAACAACAGCCATGCCATTGCCGAAGCATATCCCATGTCAAAGATTTCAAAGGCATTGTTCCACATATGCAGATTATAGAATAATAGCGAATTTCCAGGGCCGCCGCTTCCGTTCTCGGTCATGACATATGCTTCCTGGAAGATTTGGAAAGCCCCGATGGTACTTGTGATGACATCAAAAAAGATGATTGGGGAAATCATTGGCAAGGTGATATGAAAAAACTTTTGCCAAGGTGAAGCTCCCTCAATGTCTGCCGCTTCATACATCTGGGGCGAAACCCCCTGCATGATGGCAAGGTATAGCAGCATCCCTCCGCCTACACTCCACATTTTCATCAACAGCAATGCAGGCTTGGTCCATTCCGGATCAAACAGCCAGGCAGGACCATCGATCCCGAACCAGGCAAGCATTGTATTCACCAGGCCGGTCGACGGACTCAAGAGCTGCATCCAAAGGAAGTATACTGCCACACCGGATAAGACAGCTGGCAGATAATAAATTGTCCTGAAAAACTTCATCCCCTTGATCTTCTGATTCAGCAGGACAGCCAGGATAATTGCTCCCGCAGTCGTCAATGGCACCGAGAAAATAACATAATAAAGAGTATTAAAAAGAGAAGTGCGGAATAAATCGTCCATTGTAAACATACGTTTATAGTTTTCCAAACCGATGTAATTCATTTTTGAAGTAATATTGTAATCTGTAAAACTAGCAGCCAGACTGAACAGCAATGGCCCCAAAGTCAGGCCGAGAAATCCTATGATCCATGGGGAGATGAATAAATAACCAGCCAGATTATCCTTTGCTTGTTTACTAAGGCCCCTTCTTTTCGCGGCCTCTTTGCTTTTGCGTTCCCCTGTTACTTTTGACCCAGCTTCTGTATGCACTAATGTACTTTCCGAAGACTTCATACTTCCTAAACCCCCTTGTTGCATTTGAATGTAAATGGTCGATAATTCAGAAAAAGGAACTAAACCTCTTTCCAGCCATGCCAAAGAACCTTATCAAAAAGAGAAGGGCGGAACGCGCCTTCTCTTTTCCTTGCCTTACTTCTTCATTTTTTCAATATCTTCTTCCGCTTTTTTCAATGCTTTTTCAGGAGAAGTTTTCCCTAATAAGGCATTGTCGATATGCGGATTCAATCTGCTCTGATAATCTGGATATTCAACCGGTACCGGGAACATCTTTGTTTGATCCAGATTCTTGACAGAAGCTTCATAGACCATTTTATCCGGCCCTTCAAGTTCGTTCAGAGCTGCTTCGGCTGCTTCTTTATTCGCTACATTGTCATAGTTTTTGACTGCCCAATATTTCTGTGCTTCCACATCTGTCAAATATTTTATGAAGTCCATTGCTTCTTTTGGATGCTTGGATCCTTTTGGCACTTCAACTACGAATCCGCCGCCTTCTGACCAATTCCCTTTTCCTTCTTCTTTAGCTGGGATAGGTGCAACGCCAAATTCAACGTCCTGACCATAATCTCGTAATTGAGTATAGAATGTGCCGACATCAACCCACATCGCTACTTTTCCTGCGATGAAAGGATTGGACTGCTCACTTCCGAATTCCGCCTGAAAAGCCTGTACTGTCTTTTCACCAAGACGCTCTTTCCAATCAAGAATCCAGTTGAGTGCTTCCACTTTTTTTGGCGTGTTGATAGCCAGCTCTCCATCCTCGATGAAGCCTTTCCCATTATCTGCATTTATCATCCAACTGGAAGCACCAAGACTTCCCCAAAGTGGATAGAAACCGACGCGATCATATTTATTGCCATTTTTCACATCTAACTTTTGAGCATATTCTTCAAGTTCAGCCCATGTTGCTGGCGGCTTTTCGGGATCAAGTCCTGCTTCCTCGAAAGCTTTTTTGTTATAAAAAAGAAGGCGCGTATCCGTATTGAAAGGTACCGCGTATGTCTTTCCTTCATGTTCAACCGTGTCCCAAAGATGTGGATAAAACTGCTGCTTGAATGAACCATCAACATACTCGCTTAAATCCTCAACCTGCTTGTTCTCAGCACGCTGGGCAACAGTGTTGATATCATTAACGATGACATCTGCCGGGTTGCCTGCTGCAACGGACGCAAGATTCTTCGTCCAGATATCACCCCATGGCAGGAATGTGTGCTTAACAAAAACTTTATCCTGGGAATTGTTGTAATCGTCAATGATCTTTTCAATGATCGGCCGGCGTGTTTCCGACCCCCAGAATGTCCAGAAATCAACAACTACCTTCCCGTCTTTCGTTTTTTCCGCTTCTGCGCTTTGCTCCCCTGAGCATCCAGCCAGCAAGCCGATAAGCATGGCTGCTGCTGCAAGTACTGCTAGACCCCTTTTCATCTCTGATCCCCCTGTATATTCAAGTTGATTTATAAGTACAACCCCACTATTACCACCTACTTCGGCTCCCTAAACGTTTTTTCTTGAAAATAGTTCGAAAGGTTCATCTGAACATAAAAAAAAAAGGCTCAAAACTGAACCTGTTTTTCCATATCCCTGATCATTGCAATCACTTTTTCGGAATTATCTTTTTCAATTGTATAAACGCGTGGTCCTTTTATTCTTTTGATAAAAACCGTGTCATCGACAATCCATAATTTGCATTTATCTGGCTTCCTGTTTTCATAGATCAACAATATATCATACACCTGGTCAGATGATGGGTGCTGCTCCACGCTGCCATGGCCGTTGACTGTCTTATTCAGTGTCTCCATCCAGAAGGCGTCATCTACAATGGTTACTCCCTTTCTGGTCAAGTTCGAGTGAAGTTTGAACATGTCTGCAGAATCGGATTTAGTTAAATACGAAATGACCGGAACGCTTGACGCGAGTATTTGCGCTGGTTTGATAGCACTTTGAACATCTTGTGCCGGTGTTTGGACTTCAGTGAAAAGGAAAGCAGCGCAGGACAGGATCATTACAAATGTCAGGAAACTGCCTGTCCAATTTTTAATTATGCAGTGCAGTTGCCTTTCAGGCTTTCCGTTTTGAAGGATTGTATTAAAGGTTTTCCTTTTTTGGATTTCCGACCTTGGTATCTTATTAAGATTACTGAAGCGATCTTCTAGTTCAAATGATTTCCTCAATTAGTTCCCCTCTTCTCTTCAACTCTTTTTTTAGGGCGGCCATTGCCCTCGAAGTGGTGATCTTCACTTTGCTTTCGCTCCATCCAAGAATCAAAGCGGTTTCCCTGATTGAAAACTCCTTGATTTTCCTTAGTATCAACACTTCCTGATAGCTTAGCTTCAATGCCTTGATCGCTTTATAAAGAAGCGATGTCTTTTCTCCTTTTACGATAATCTCTACTGGAGAAGGCAGACTTGATTGAACAGAAAACTGGTCCAATGAAAAAAAACGCAGCCTTCTCCCTCTCCTTAAGTGGTCAATCGCCACATTTCGCGCTATTTTCACCAGCCATGTGAAAATTTGCGAGTCTCCATTGAATTGATGGATGTTCTTGTACACTCTTAGAAAGGTTTCCTGGGTTAAATCTTCCGCGACTTCCTTCTTTCCGGTCAATAGCAACAAATAGCCAAATACCTTATCACTGTACTCCTCGTATACCTTTTGGAAATGAATGCTGTAATAATCGCTCAAATTTCTCCCCCCTTATTCAGACAGTTAGACGAACAAGCACGAAAAAAGCAACACTATTTTCGGAATATTTTTAATTTAACTAAAAATAACAGGAATTCAATAATTTTTCATCGTGCTTTTTAACCAAAGTTTGCATTAAAAAGATGCTTGAACCAATGGCTCAAGCATCTTTTTATCATTCATTCCAATCTTTTCTAATTTAAGCGCTGATCTGGAGTGACCTCTGCGCTTAAAGTATAATTATTAGCGATAGCATGAGCAGCCGACGATGATCAAGAGGATAAACAGCACAACGATCAATACAAATCCGCTGCCGTATCCAGCCCCTCCTACGCCGTAGCCGCCATATCCGCAGCATCCGCCATATCCGTACATTTTATAACCTCCTAATGAAGTTTACTTTAATAACCGAAACCCCAAGACGCTCCGATAATGATTAAAAGAATGAACAAAACAACAAGCAAAGCAAAACCTCCGCCGTAGCCGCATCCATCTGACATCGTAACAACCTCCTTTTTTTGTGTCCCTATATCCTATTCAACCCGGGACATTTGTGCAATTAAACACCAAAAAAAATACTAGCCCATTTAAAAATAAAAAAGAGAACCCCGGTAGGTCCTCTTTTTGCATCTCATTATCCAATTTTTTGCACCTGGTTTTCCTGGTTCTCATACAAAAATTCATATGTAATCAAAGGATTCACTGGTATTTCCAGCCATCTTGATATTCCGTTGTTCGTCATTTTTTCCATGTATACCGGCTTGCAATCTTCAAGCAGGCAGATCCTCAATGTCTCAAAGCCGCTTAATTCCTGCACAGTCCTTTCAATTTCCTTTTTCTCCTCCGGACTGGCAAGCACATTATCCTTTTTTGGCTCCAACAGGACGACGATCAGTTCCTTCCGCATCTGTTTCTCAAGTTCCATCCTTGCAAACGCCAGTTTCTTTAATGTCCTGTTCAATTTCCACATACTGATTCCTGATATCTTTTTATAAATCATAATTGATGCCTCCATTTTTCCCCCAACTCACATTCTAAAAGACAATTCGTTCAAATGTAAACTTATATTGGGGTATGGAAGAAATTCCAAGACAACTTTCATCCATAAAGAAGCAAAAAAGATCGCAGTATGAGCTTCAATCTTATCTCGCATGTGCATATTATAGGTCCAGCAAAAACTTTGCATATCTCGTCATCCGGTCCTTCGTCCATTTTGGGGCGGAAACCATTTTGATGTCGATATGCTCGAGGATTTTCATCTGGTCCGTCAAATGTTCCCGGGCAGAGAGGGCAATATAATCGGCAAGCATACAATTCTCATTCCTGGTAGTCATCACGATTTCCACATCACGATCGTCCTTGACACTGACTTCGTAAACGAGGCCAAGGTTCACAATATCGACTCCAAGCATCGGCTCTTTTACCTCTTCAAGCATTTTATAAATATCGACTTTATCCATATTGAGTACCTCCTCTCGCGAAGTCGTGACTGATGTTCCTTTACTTATATGATAAAAGATGGTGGAAAATATTTGGAGTGCTCTGCTTCACATTTCATATTTTTGTCATGAATAGAAGGCTAAATTGTGTCAATTACTGGCAAGTGGGTTAAGTTTTCAAAAAATCCGCAGGCTTAGTTTTTACAGCCTGCGGATCGTTCACCCGATTATTTTTTCTTTTTCTTGCTGTTTTTGTAAGTATAACAGCGTATCTTTATCAGAGGTGGTTGGGAGTTCATACATTGTCTGATATTCCTCAGGTCCTTTGCCGGTGATGAGGATCCATTCCCCGGGGTTTGCGTTTTCCCATGCTTCCTGGATGGCCAGCGTCCTGTCGGTGATGATCCTTCCCTTATTCATCCCGAACCGATCATTCAACTCCTTTAACTCATTCTCCATTTCCTCAACAGAAACACCGTTCAGGTCATCAAATGTCAAAATGAATTCATCACTCATTTCCGCAGACGCTCTGACCATATCCTCCCTTTTCGTTTTGTCCCGCTCTCCGCGAAAACCGAATATATGCTTTATCTTCGCGGCATCATGCTCCTGTGCAGCATGCAGACAATATTCAATGGCATCTGTCGTATGGGCATAATCGACAATGAAGGTTGCACCATCTGGATGCGGGATCATTTCGAACCTTCCAGGAACTCCTGGGAATGTCTTCAATGCCTCCGCAATCACATCAGGATGAATGCCAATTTTAATTGCCGTCAAAAAGGCCATCGCAGCATTATAGACATTGTGCAGCCCCGGAGAAGGCAATGTCAAAGGATAAACAACCCCTCCCACTCTCACTTCAAACCTGGTTGCACCGTTTAGTTTGATATTCTCTATTTTTAAATCATCTGACTCGTGATCACCCATCGAATAGACAGGAATCTCTTTGGCGCTCAACAAATCGGCCAGCTTGTCTCCCCACTCGCACAACTTGCTGACAACTGCTGACCCTTCTTGCTTCATGTAATTGTACATAAGCGTTTTGGCCTCGAAATAATCTTCAATCGTCGGATGATAATCCAGATGATCATGGGAAAGGTTCGTGAACAAACCATAATCCAGTTCCAATCCTTCAATTCTGTATTGCTTCAAGGCATGTGAAGATACCTCAAGAACAACAAATTCATCATTGCTGGCTGCCATCAATTCCTGGATTTGCAATGCATCGGGAGTGGTATTCGAGGGCTTGTACACTTCATCATTTATAATATAAGACACCGTACCGAGCAAAGAGCAGCTTCTTCCGGCGTGCTCAAGAATATGCTTTAGAATATATGAGACCGTCGTTTTGCCGTTTGTTCCTGTGACGCCAATCACCGTATGCTTCCTAGACGGATGGTGATAATAAGCGCTTGCCGCCCTTCCAAGAGCCAGCCGGCTGTCAAATACCTGGATATAGGGCACAGCCAGTTCAAGGTCATGTTCGCCAATGACCGCAGCGGCTCCTTTGTCAATCGCTTCTTGAATAAACTGGTGGCCATCAATTTGAAAACCAGAAATCGCAACAAACAAATCCCCTGGCTTCACCTTGCGTGAATCCATTTGAATACCTGTCAAATTAGGATCTGAATCATTTATGTATTTTTTCAAACTGCCGCTGAGGGCTTCAAGCACTTCTGATAATCTCATATCCAAAACTCCCTTTTTAACTGCCTATAAATTCCATATCCGGAACCTAGAAACGTATAGAATAAGTCTCTTTTTATATTCCCCCTATTTTTAAAACTATGCCTCGTACATTCTATAAGAAATCCATTTTAAAAAAATGAGGAGAAAGAAGCAGAAAAAAAGACCGGCAATCCAGCCAGCCTTTTACTATTCTCTGGGATTATCTGCCGGAGAACTGGGACAAGTACTTAAAGTTCAGCCTGCTATGCTGCTTAAGCATATAGGCAGATGTTGTCGAGCCCTTTTTTCGGAGCGTATTTAGAGCCTCAATCATTTCGTCAGCAGTTCCAATTCCTATTCCATGTCCATAATACAACCCCTTGCCAAGGACAACAGCGTTTTCCCCGCGCCAGATTGGCAATTCAAAATCAGGATTCATGAAATAGACCACGTCGCCGGGAATGAACTCACTCCCTTCCAGCGTAATGATTGCTAAATCAGGGTCATAATTCCAGTTCCATACAAGCAATCCCCTGAACAGATAGTTAAAATCCGTAATCCTGATGGATTCGAGGACAGCTTTGTAAAAAATGATCACCATCGCCGTAGAGCATTCAAAGCCATACTCCTCTCCGTTTTCAAAAATATCCGCTATGGCATCAGACGGGCGCACATTGGGATTCAAAAGATACCCTCTTGGTCCTTTTGTCCAATAAATGGGATTGAATTTAGAGTATTTGAACGAAGTGAATGCCACCGAAGCTTCTTTCAGTTTCAGTGCCGCTTCAATGATCTGTTCCCTGAGACTGATTTCAAAAAGGAGCTGAAAGGTTGAGTCATATTCAAACAAAGTCAGGCTTTGATCCAGATGGTCGTATATTTCCCTCTGCTTCCCAGACAGATTCTGCAACTTTTGCTTGCCTGCAGCATCTGGAAACCGGATGATAATCATCACGCTCCCCCTCCATCTTCCGATTATTAAACATACATTCTAACTATATGAAGGTTTCCGGCTTAAAAGACATTGGACAGAATTGTTAATTGGAGGCACTAATGAGGTGTTTAGCCGCAGATTGTTTTGAATTCATGTGAAAGGGTATTTTCTTTGTAAAAGGAGGTTTTCTCATGTCAGAAGAAAAACACAATGATGGATCACCAGAACAGGAGAACAAACAAGCACACAATAAGGATGTTGAACCTCAAAGGGATCCAGTAAAACCTCAGGAAAAGAAGCAATCTGAGAATTAAGCTTTAAATGCGAGATCCTTATGACATTATCCAGAGAGGTGAAAAGTTGTGAAAAAAGATGATAAAAAGCCCATAGCAGTAGATAATACTCAAAACATGGACAACCCGGAACAGTATGAGACCCGGAAGAAAAGCCTACATGATCAATTCGAAAGTGAATTGACAGTTGACCCAATCCCAATGGAAGACCTCAATCAGGAAAAGCAAGAAGAAAAAGACGGACATCATTCAAAGGATTCGTCTTCAAGTGAAAAGAAGTACAATGTTGATACTGACAATGATTTATAGTAACCGCCCTGGGATTCCAGGGCTTTTTGGTTTATCCTGGCTAAAGAAGAGAATAGTAAGTACGTAAATACAAAGGAGGAAACAATATGGATCATCAACTTTTAAAAGAAAAAATCACCAAGGTCCTCGGTGAGTCTAAGGTAGGGACCCTTGCGACAGTAGTGGATAATAAGCCACACACACGCTATATGACTTTTTTCCATGAGGACTTGACAATGTATACCCCGACAAGCAAGGAAACTTATAAAGCTGAAGAAATTGAAAAGAATGACAATGTCCATATCCTGCTTGGCTATGAAGGGGATGGAATGGGTGATGCCTATATTGAGGTACAGGGCAAGGCTGCGATCAGGGGAGAACAAAGCTTGAAGGATAAATTCTGGAACGAAAGAATGAAGAAATGGATTGAAAGCCCGAATGACCCTGATTTCATCATACTGGAAATAAAACCTGATAGTATTCGATTGATGAACGACAATGGCGAGCCTGAAGTTTTATACTTATAAACATTAAGCGGAGAGTGGGAGCATCCCCCTCTCCATTTTCTTTTTTTACAGTCAAGAACTTGATGTATTTTGTCAAACATTTGTAAAAACTATCGCATTATATGACTTGATATCAAAATAGTATTATTGTAATCTATTGATATAAAGAATGTGAATATTTTCACAAAAAAATCTCGATAACCAACAACGTGTTTTATTTTTTTGCTCCACCATGTGAATTTATTCACAATATTTAGCCGGAAAGAAGGAAATACAATGAGTACTCCCAAAATCGTCATACTAGGTGCAGGATATGGCGGACTGATTACAAGCCGCCAGCTTGAAAAATCTCTCAGGAACGGTGAAGCCGAAGTTACGTTGATCAATAAACATGATTACCATTATATTTCTACCCAGCTGCATAAGACTGGTGCAGGTACGGCCTCGGACGACAAAATCACACTGCATATCCCTGAGCTGCTAAAAACAGATAAGGTACATTTCAAAAAAGGAAACGTACAGGATGTCGACTTCAAAGAAAAGAAAGTCCGGCTCGATTCAGGTGATGAAATCGAGTATGACTACTTGCTGATTTCACTTGGTTTTGATGTCACTACTTTTGGCATACCAGGTGTAGAAGAAAATGCTTTTAAGATTAAAAGCTTCCAAAGCACGAAAGCAATTTACAACCATATTCTAAGGCAGATGGCTGCTTACAAGGAAGATTCTGATCCTTCAAGACTGACAATTGCGGTTGCCGGGGCAGGCTTTACTGGAATTGAAATGGTTGGCGAACTTGTTGAAGCATTACCAAAGCTTTGCCGCACATATAATATTCCTTTATCCGAAACAAGAATCATCAATATCGAAGCTTCTCCAACAGTTCTGCCAGGTTTTGATCAAGAAGCGATTAAATTTACAACCAATTATTTAATGAAGAACAACGTTGAATTAATGACATCCACAAAAATACTTGAATGTTCTCCAACTTCCATTGAATTGGACAATGGAGAAGTACTCCCGTCCCGGACATTGATCTGGTCTGGTGGTGTCCGCGGCAATACCCTCCTGGAAAAACTGGACTTGCCAACTTCAAGAGGACGCATTCCGGTCGATGAATTTTTAAGGGTAAAAGCTGTAGAAAATGTCTTTTGTATCGGCGATGCCGCGCTATTCATGAAGGATGAGAAAAATGCCCTTCCTCCAACTGCACAGGTGGCCATTCAGCAGGCTGAACTTTGCGGTCCGAATATTATAGCTAGCCTTCGAGGGGAAACCTTAAAAACTTTCGAGTATCATCATAAAGGCACAGTAGCTTCCATCGGAAACAAGGCAGCTGTTGGAAAGGTCTTCGGCTTGAAAATCTCAGGTACATTCGCTGCTGTGATGAAACAGGTCATTGAGGCGCGCTACCTCTTCGTGCTCGGAGGACCCAGCCTCGTGATCAAGCAATTCCTTAAGATTGGAAAGCCTTATTCAAAGGTTTCTGCTGCCACCCATCAAAAATAACAAATAAAGCATCGGAGCAGTTCACAGGGAACTATATCCGATGCTTTTGTTTAATTTTGTGATGCTGTCAGCGAGTCTCCCGGAGGGCGTTTGCCTCTTTTCAAATCATCTATTGTCAGTCCAAATCTCATTTCTAAATGCGGATAATCCTTAAAATGCTTCCAATCTCCACCCCATTGGAATCCAAGCCCCTTGGCAATAGCTATTACCTCCATCCAATCGGACTTTCCATTCCCATTGCCGTCATAGGCAGTATCCCATAAGGCATTACCTTGCTGATTCAATAACGCAAAGTCAATTGCCAGCCCAAAATTATGATAAGAATCGCCGCCTTTTGCATGGGTGACAATTTGCCCGTCTGCCGTCCTTCCCTTTTCATATAAAGAATCCTGTTCCTGGAAACTCCTGAATCCATCTGTCACAATGATCCTGATCCCTGAATCAGCAGCTTTTTGAACCAGCATCTCCTTATTCTCTAAGACAATAGGATGGAGGTCTTCAGGCAATGGAACGTCGTCATTGATCTCTGGCCTTGTCAGGAACTGATAATACAGGACCAGTACAACCAGAACCAACAGGAAAGTGACGGAAGCATTCCCGAATAATTTAGTTTTCACGGTAAAAATCCTTTCAATTATTCTTTCAGTCTATTATAGTACGAATTCGAACCACCTCAGGTTTCATGTATTGAGAAATTGAAAAAAACCTGGCAATGATTTTGCCAGGCATATTCCTATTCGAACTGGTATTTTTCTAAAATACGATCAGAGACCAGCTTGTACCCTTTATCATTTAGATGGAGGGAATCACTGAAATACTGCTTTTTATTTTTTCCTTTAAACAAGTCATTGGTTGGAATGTAAACGATGCGTTTTTCGTCTTTGATCAAATTATTGATATCATTATTCCATTCATCTATCACAGCCTCGATTGTCTTGCTGTCGGGATAGGGATTATAAAGTCCAAGAAGCAAGATCGGTGCTTGCTCATTTTTTTCAGTCAATATATTGATGATGGCATCCAGATTTTTCAGATAGTCTTCCTTGCCTTTAGCAATTTCTTCTTGCTTCAGGTTTTTTAAATTTCCACCGTTGCTGTTAATCAAATCATTCGTACCGATATAAACAATAAAATAATCTGCTTCATCAATTTTCCCTCTTATACCGACATCTGACATTTGTGCAAGGATTCCTGATGATTCAAGACCATAAATAGCTTCGTTATCAAAGGTGAATTTTTCTTCGCTCTGATCATTAAGTCTTGCATTAAGAGTATCGATGTATCCAGAACCTTTTTCATCTCCATAACCATAAGTGAGCGAGTCACCGAATGCAATGACCAGCCTCTCATCTTCCTTTTTTTCCTGTGTCTTCCCGTAAATGCTGACTGCAGCCAGCAAAAAAAATACAACTACCAATGTGAAAATAATCTTATTGTTTTTCATGATGTGTCCTTTCTCTGTTTGTTTTCCCTTTTTCTTACCCCATTGGTCCAGGGACTGAAACCTGATGGTTCCTTCCTAAAAATTCCTCTTGCGTCCAATGAATTAAAATGATATATTAATCAAGCGATGAGCTGAATTGTGTAAGCCGACTGACACTCCTTCATTGGAAATGTACGATGTGGCGTACAGTCAGTCGCCTCAATACGCAGAAAAGACGCCCTTGTGGCGTCTTTTCTTTTTTATCTTCTTATTTATCTTTGTAACCGTCACGATCCAAATTTGTATCGTTTCTTAATTCATTTCGGTTAAGGTCCGTATCATTTCTCAATCCATTGCGGTCAAGATTCGTATCGGTCCTATATTCGTTGCGATTAAGGTCAGTATCGTTACTGAACTCATTACGATTAAGATTCGTATCGTTTCTTAAGTCATTGCGATCAAGATCCGTATCATTCCTTAACTCATTGCGGTTAAGATCCCCGCCATTCACGACCCTGTCGTCATCCGAATCAAGATGAGCCTCCTCACGCTTGACACTTTCGACAACCTGTTCAGTATCTGTCACTTCACGCTTGCCGATGACAAGCTCTTCAGAAACAACAGGCTTCTTAGTGACCTCAACTTTTTCTTCCATGATCGGCACGCGGATTGTTTCATCATCTTCGATTGTAGCGTCAGTGCCAGAAACGGCTTCATTCACCTCCCGTTTTTCAATGTATACTTCCTCACGTGTAACCGGAATGTTGACCTTCTGCTGGTCTTCGACTACTTCCTTGTGCACCTCGACCTCTCCTGCCTGGACACGTTCCTTGGAAACATCCAGCTGTTCTTCCCTTAATTTCAATGTTTGTTCATCTGTACCGTCATAGTTTCCTGTGACGGGTGTGTCTGTATCCTTATAGTTTCCTGTCACAGTTGCATCCGTATTCTCATAGTTACCTGTCAGGGATGTGTCTGTATCAGTATAGTTTCCTGTCACGGATGTATCCGCCACATAGCCTGTGTCTGCAGCATCAAGGCCGGAAGCATTGGTTTCTGCTAATAAAATGATACGGCCAGCTCGTACATCCTCTTCATATTCCCTTGCAGCGTCATCTGTCAATCCAAGGCCAACAAGACGGTCGGAAATAGTCGGTTCATTGCCGCCAAGATTTCGGTCTGCATCGAATGCAGTCATCAGGCTCTGCCAGAATCCTCCTTCTCGATGTTCTTCCCTATCTGTTCCAAGGTTTTCCGTCGTTACACCTGTCCTGCTTTCCAATGCAGTGGTAATGTCATTTGTATCCCCAATAATCGAAAAATCCTGCACTGCATATCCCTTGTTTTTATGCTCTTCAATCGCTTCAATTAATTCTGTTTGATTATCATAAACTCCAACTACTTTTTTAGTCATTTTAAATTCCTCCAATTCAATGTAAGTTACATCCGGCTGCACCGGTAGTGTATTCTTACCCCGGATGGTCAACCCCTCAAACAATATTAAATATGCCAAAATTAGCCACATCCAGGAAAAGCAGTCAAAATGAAAGTCCTGAAGAGAAGATTCGATAACATAGAAAAAAACCGGTTTACACCGGTTTAATTTCAGCCTCGATCCTGGTTACCTCTAAATATGCGATATGATATTCATCAATTTCAATGATTCTGAAAAGGTATCCTTCTTCCTCGATCTCGTCGCCAATTTTGGCATCAATATTCTTTGTCATGAACCAGCCGCCAATTGTATCGACATCTTCTTCAGAAATATGGATACCAAGCAGGTCATTCACTTCATCAATCAACACTCTTGAGCTGAAAAGATAATGGTCTTCTTTCACTTTTCTAATTTCCGCGATTTCGTCCACGTCAAATTCATCACGGATATCCCCGACGATTTCTTCAAGGATATCCTCAACGGTCACAAGGCCGGATGTTCCTCCGTACTCATCGATCAGAATGGCCATGTGAATGCGTTCTTTCTGCATCTTCACAAGCAAATCATGGATGGGGATCGTCTCGATCACTCTTATGACGGGCTTAATGAACGAGGACAGTATCGATTCTTTTTGAAGTTCCTTTTGAGTCAGTTTGGCAGTCAGTATTTCCTTTATGTTGATCATCCCTACTATATTATCCTTTTCACCATCGATCACGGGATAACGAGTATATTTCTCTTTCTGGATCACATCTATTATCTTTTCAATGTCATCCGTAATATCAAACGTAACGATCTCAGTTCTTGGGACCATGATTTCCTTGGCGATCCGTTCATCAAATTCAAAAATATTGTTTACGAAGTTCAATTCATTCTGGTTTATTTCTCCACTTTCATAGCTTTCCGATAAAAGAATGCGCAGCTCTTCCTCGGAATGGGCCATTTCATGCTCTGAGGCTGGCTTCAACCCAAACAGTCCGACAAGGAGCCTGGCAGATCCATTCAGCGCCCAGATGAAGGGGTACATAATCTTATAAAACAAGATGATTGGCTTTGAAAATGCCATTGTGATGGATTCAGCTTTTTGGATGGCGACCGTTTTTGGAGCTAATTCCCCAACGACCACATGCAAAAAAGTGATTGAAGCAAATGCGATTGCGAACGATAAAAGACCGGATAATGACGCATTTAGATTAAAGCTTTCAAAAATGGGATGGAGAAGCGCCTCGACTGTCGGTTCCCCTAACCACCCAAGGCCAAGAGCGGTAATCGTGATTCCCAGCTGACAGGCAGAGAGATATTCATCAAGATGCGTAATCACATGTTTGGCAGACTGTGCACCGTTCTTTCCTTCAGCAATCAGCTGATCAATCCTTGAACTCCTGACTTTAACAATCGCAAACTCCGTCGCCACGAAAAAGCCGGTCAATGCGATCAATAGGATAAGTAACAGCAAATTCGTAATAATCAATGGGCAAGCCCTACAGTTTGTAAGGCATTCACCTCCTAATGCATTTACTTCTGAAAATTGGATAGAATCATTTTTTAAATTATACCCGTATATGGAACAGCTAACGCATAATATGGAAAAAACGTGAATCATTACATCCCTAGTATTTGATATTACGCCTTAATATATCAGGATAATGTTTTTGAATACTTTTGACCCATATTCCTAATCTTTTTTTGAATATCCGACCATTTTTCAGTACTTTTTGCTTAACAATTTTCTAATTTTGCCGAAAATAACAATAACGATAATTTCGTCTATGAAGACCAGAGGGAGTGGACAATTTGCGCTTTAAGAAAAAGAAGAACACTGTCAAGAAGACATTGGTAAAGAAAAAGTCAGGCAGTATACTGCTCAACAGGAATATGAGTCTAAAACTGAAAATTGTATCCTGGAGTATCATCTCGATACTTGTCCTTGCAATGACAACAACGTTCTATGCCCAGCATACGATCAAGTCCAGTAATTTCGATTCAATGGAGGCAGAACTCACCACGATTGCAAGCTTATTATCGGATCAGGTTTCAGCCGGTAAAGCCCAGACGATCATCAGCAATCCATCTAAAAATAATCCTGGCGTTACTTCGATGCAAAAGCAAATGAATCAAATTCTGAAGGAGAACCCCTTAATACATAATCTTTATTTAATCACCATGAATGGCGATAAATTCATCATCCCGACTATGAATTCTGCCATGATGGCTGATGAACTCACATATGGCTCACAGTATTCAGGCGGTAAAGAGTTTGATCGTGCCGCCCTGGAGGCTTTCAAGGAAAACAAAAGAACGACCACTGAAATATATAAATCGGGAACAGGAGAAAAAATGACCGGATTTGCGCCAATCAACGATATGAGCGGAAAAACCATCGCTTTATATGGTGTCGAATTCGATGTTTCCCAAATCAATAAAAAGATCAATGGAGAAGTTGCAGGAATTTGGGTTCTATCCATCATTATCCTGCTCCTTTCAAGCGCAGCAATGTATTTCCTTGTTTCAAGACTGATTAAGCCATTGAACAAAATCAAAAATTTAACTTCTAATATCGCTAATGGTGATTTGTCTCAGGAAGACATTAAGGTACATTCAAAGGATGAGATTGGTGCACTGGCTGAAAGCATCAATATCATGACTGCTTCCCTCCGCACATTGGTATCACAGGTACAGTCCAGTACTAAAGAAGTAACCAACGAAACAATGGGGTTATCCAGGGTGTCTTCCAGTTCCGTGGAAGCGATCAGAGAATTGACTGCAGCCAACCAGCAGGCAGCGGCAAGCACACAGGAGCAAAATGCCAATATTGAGGAAATGCAGGCAACTTTGGAGGAAATCAACGCAGGGATCGAAGAAATCAACGCTTCTGCACAACAAGCAAGCTATATCGCCAAAAATTCAACTGCGACATCCAGGGAAGGCACGAAAAGAATCGACGAAATGCTGGAAGGACTGGAATCAGTAGACGAGAATACCAATCAGCTGGCTGATATCATCACCGAACTGGAAAAACAGTCCGATAAAATCACCCAGTTTGTTAAAATCATCAACACGATCTCTGACCAGACAAACCTGCTTGCATTGAACGCAGCCATAGAAGCTGCAAGGGCCGGTGAACATGGCAAAGGTTTTGCGGTAGTCGCAAACGAAGTCAGGAAACTTGCTGAAGAAAGCGCAAAATCAGCTTCAACGATCATTACCATCGTTAACGAAAATGTTCAAAACACCCGAAATGCAGTAGCTTACATCAGCAAGACAAAAGAAGCTGTACAATACAATAAAAATCTTTCCGTTCACGCCAAGGATACACTTAAAGAAATCTATGAAACAACATTGGAGATTGAGGACAACTCCAGCAATATTGCTTCGGCAATCGAACAGCAAGTCATTGCCATTGAACAAATCACCAACTCGCTCGATACGGTCTCACAGGCATCCCAGCAAATTGCCGCAGGTACAAGCCAGACAGACCAATCTACACAGGAACAGTTGAAAGTCGCGGAAAATGTGAATGAAACGACTAAAATCCTCCAGAAAACCGCATTGGAGTTAGAAAAGCTGACTGGAAGTTTTAAATTGTAAGCTTCTGCTGAAAAAAGTTCATAATAAAAGGCTGTTTTCGTAAGGATCGTTGTTAAAATCCTAAAGCCGATTAATAGCCATTTTGTATGACGGTAGTAAGTTTGCAAGCTCTTTTCTCATAATAAGCGTTAATTGGGTGACTAATCTTGGGTAATTTAATTCTATTTTGTAGTCAATAGCAACAAAGTTTGAGAAAAGAGCTAATAAAAAGGATGCCCGCGGGCATCCTTTTTATCTTTTCCTGAATCCTTCTTCTTCTAAATATTGTTTGGCTTCATTGTAAGAAAGAAATGTACCATCCAGGTTCAGGCCAGCATACACATTCCACATATCATCTTCATGGACAAGAATCAGTGTGTGGTTTTCTGCATTGATCCAGCGTTCTTCTTCATTGTCCTCGATGATAGCTGATTCAATAGTACTGTCAGGTGAAAGCGACTTAATCGAAAGTTCTATGATCGACTTTAGCTCTTTCGCAGTGAAATCGCGGATATTCACCATGCCCTTCGCATCGAAGTCATAGCCTTCTAAAAATTCCCCATAGACAAACCCATTTCCATTTGGATGTAAGTGGTATACAACATTTTTCTTGTCGTAAATGCTATCTGCATAATGAAAGTTAACACGGCCCAAAGAAACACTTTTTCGTTCCAGTTCCGGAAAAGATTCAATGATTGAAAGTTTTTGTTCGAAAGTTAGCATAATTGCCTCCAGATTAATGACGAATTTTTATGATTCTATTCATTATAACATTAGGCAAGGTCTTAACAAAAAAACTCTTCCCAAGCATTTTATATGTTACAAAATCCAAAATAGTTTATAATTAAGTTACATAAGGTGGTGAAATTATGCAGGCGGTAAGCCCCATTACATCCAAAAATCGCATTGATCAAATGAAGAGATATCTTGAGGCACATTCCAGCAGGGATTATTGTCTTTTCTTGCTGGGCATCAATACCGGCATCAAGCTTCAGGAACTTTTGAGCCTTCGTGTCGATGATGTCTGCAACGAAAAAAGAGAAGTAGCAGCATTTCTTTCAATTCCCCATTACAGCAATCCCCCTATCTATATAAACGCATCAATAAGGAAGGTTCTTAAAAGATATCTAAATGAAAATTCCCTGAATAGTGCAGATTATCTTTTCAGATCACGAAAAACTTCCGAACCAATAACAAGACAACAGGCCTACCGAATCATCAATGCAGCTGCAAAAGAGGCCGGGGTGATGGAACCTGTCGGAATGACCACACTCAGGAAGACATTTGGTTACCATGCCTATTCCCAGGGTGTCGCCATTTCTCTTATCCAGAAAAGACTTCAGCATTCATCTCCATCTGAAACGATGCATTTCATCGGATTAGACCAGCAGCCAGTTACAGTCACAATTAATATAAACTTATAAGGGGGTCTTTCATTGAATGAAAGTGTTCTGAGTACCGATTCGTTCATTTTACTTTTAGCTTTCTTATTCATTGTCGGAGTAATCACGACCAGATTTTCGACCAGACTGGGGGTTCCCTCACTAATTTTATTCATCATGGTCGGGATGGTCATGGGCAGCGATGTCCTTGGCATCATCTATTTTGATAATGCAGCAATGGCGCAAATGATTGGTGTCATTGCTCTCGTCATCATCCTGTTTGAAGGCGGCTTGCAAACAAATTGGAAAGACGTCAGGCCAGTGATCGTTCCTTCATTGTCTCTGGCAACGCTTGGAGTGTTAATTACCTCTGGAATAGTTGCCGTCGCTGCGAAAATGATCCTGGGCGTTGATTGGCTGGAAGCGATATTATTTGGGGCAATCGTTGGGTCAACTGACGCTGCGGCAGTCTTCGCCGTCCTCAAAGGCCACAATATTTCTTCAAAACTAGGATCGACTCTCGAAGCAGAATCCGGATCAAATGATCCAATGGCTGTGTTTCTGACTGTTGCCATGATCGAACTTATTACCCTGCCTGATGCAAGTATCCTGAAACTGATCGGGGATTTCTTCTTACAGATGGGACTAGGGCTGATTTTAGGGATCCTATTTGGCCGTGTCGCAGTTAAGGCGCTAAACTCCATTAATCTTGATTCAAGCGGCCTGTACCCGGTTTTTGCCACTGCCTTTGCATTACTGACCTATGGAGTGACAGCGTTCTTGAATGGCAGCGGCCTATTGGCTGTATACATTGCAGCGATCATCATCGGGAATGCGGAGATTGCATATCGCCAGTCCATTTTCCGTTTTTCAGAAGGCTTTGCCTGGATGATGCAAATCCTTATGTTTGTCATTCTTGGATTGCTCGTATTCCCTTCTGAGCTATTCAACCCGGCTATTTTAATAAAAGGAATTTTACTATCCTTAATTCTGATGGTAATAGCAAGGCCTGCAGCGGTATTTATCTCGACCATAAAAATGGATTATTCCATAAAAGACCGGATTTTCCTTTCCTGGGCTGGACTGAAAGGCGCAGTCCCAATCATCCTGGCCACCTTTCCACTGCTGGCAGGAATCGAGGATAGCCATCAGATTTTCAATGTTGTCTTCTTCGTCGTTTTGACAAGCGCCCTGATTCAGGGAGCCACCATTCCCATGTTAGCGAATAAACTTGGATTGAACGGACCAAAGAAAACAACACCAATGCAATCACTTGAACTAATCTCACTTGGAAAAGCGGATGCTGAAATGATCGAATATGAAATGGAAAGTGACAATGCGATCGTCGGAAAAACATTGATGGAAATTTCCTTGCCAGAAGGCTCACTTGTAAATGCGATTATCCGCAATGGCAAACTGATTGCACCGACAGGCACTACAGTGATCATGGCAGGTGATTTCCTTTACATTTTATCTGCACGGAAAAATAAACCACTGCTGAAAAAACTGCTAAAAGAAAAATCAGCTTATAAACAAAATGCCTTAGATTTAAAGTAAAAAACCAGTGAGCACCTCACTGGTTTTTTACTTATGCCTTTAATTTTTCCACGAACATAGTTCGCATCTCTTTTAAGATGCTTTTATATGCATAGTCATTCAGGATCGTCGCCTGCAAGGTGACTCCATTCACCATCGCCCAAAAAATATCGGCATAAGTGGCTGGTTCAAGCTGAATGTTGAATTCTCCTGCTTCCTGACCTTCCTTGATGATTCCCGTTAACAATTCAACAAAGAAATCTTTGTATCTCTCTGTCAAAACTTCCTTTAACTCAGGATTTCGTGTTGAATATAGCCTGAACTCGAAATGTACAAGTGCCTGGTCTTTGTTGTCGAACTCGTTAGGGTCATTATCCAGATAGGCATCAACCAGAAAGTCAAGCTTTTCCAAAGCAGTCCGTCGTTCAGCAATTGCCTTCGAGAATTTTGTGCCTGATTCTTTCGTTTGGCCATCCATCAGGGCGAGGTAAATTTCATCCTTGCTCTTGAAATAATTGTAGATCGCCCCTTTGCTCAGGCCAGATTGTGAGACAATGTCATCCACAGTTGATGATTCAAATCCCTTCTTGGCAAAACAAGCAAGGGCACTCTGCAAAATTTCCTGCCGCTTCCTTTCCTTATACTCCTCTGAAACAATTGGCGCCATATTCTTAACCCCTATTTCCAGCTTCTATTATAGTTTGTATACTTTGCTGTACTTTTCTTCCAAATATTCCACCAGATAATCCGCATTCAGTTCTTCTCCGGTGGCTTTCACGATCAGTTCGTTAGGAGTATATAGCATCCCATATTGATGGATGTTTTCCTTCAACCATTTTTGGATCACGGCAAAGTCACCTTTTTCTATGCTGCCGTAAAACTCAGGTATATCCGCTTTAATCTTGTTAAGGATCTGCGCTGCATACAAATTCCCTAAAGAATACGATGGGAAATAACCAAAGCCGCCAAACGACCAGTGAATATCCTGAAGTACTCCCTCGCTGTCATTGGAAGGTGTAACTCCTAAGTATTCATTCATTTTTGAGTTCCATATTGCTGGAAGGTCCTTCGCTTCTATTTCCCCAGCAATCAATGCCTTTTCAATTTCGTAACGGACCATGATATGCAGATTATATGTCAGCTCATCTGCTTCGACTCGGATGAATGAAGGCTGGACCGAATTGACGGCACGGTAGAATTCATCCAGTCCGACATTTCCAAGCTGTTCAGGGTAATGCTCCTGAAGCTTTGGATAAAAGTGTTTCCAGAATTCCTCGCTTCTGCCAACCATGTTTTCAAGGAAGCGTGACTGGGACTCATGAATTCCAAAAGATGCCCCTTCCTGCAGGACAGAATCCTCGAACTGCTGATCGATGTTCTGCTCATAAATACCATGGCCAGCTTCATGAATCGTGCCGAAAATGGCCGAGCGAACATTATTTTCTAAATATCGGGTGGTAATCCGGACATCTCCCGTATTGACCGTCTGTGCGAATGGATGAACGGTCTCATCCAGTCTGCCGGCATTCATATCAAAGCCAATCAGCGGCAGGATATATCGGTTGAACTCTTTTTGTTTAGCTACGGAAAAGGCCTGTTCAAAAATATCCACGCGTGGCTCATATGTTGCGTTTTGAATCCGTTTAAGCAAATTCGTACTGGATTTTCTTAATTTATCAAACAAAGGATCCAGCTTCTCGACTGTCAGCCCTGGCTCATATTCATCAAGCAGCGCATCATATGGATGATTCTCATATCCATAGATCTCAACAGACTTCCTTTTAAAGTCCACAATTCTTTCGAGGTATGGCAGATAATGCTGAAAATCATTATTCTCCCTTGCCTCTTCCCAGGCATCATTCGCCTGTGATGTCAGCACGGAAAATTCCTTGATCATCTCTGCCGGGATACTTTTGGATCGGTTATAAAAATTCAGCCTTTCACGAACCTTCGCTTTTGCTGCTTCATCAAGATATGCTTCTGCTTCAGGAGAAGAAAGCGTGCTTAAGAGTTCCCCCATCCCCTCCGATACGGACAGCTTGAACGCTTCTGTTCTTAATGTACTGCTGGCTTTGGCGAAAATAGGCCGGCCCTTCTTTGGGGCAATTACTTTCTGGTCCCAGCTGAGCAAGCCTGAAATACTATTAAAATGTGAAATTTTTTCATCCAGCTCGGTGAATTTTTCTAGTGCTGAAATGATTGGTTGATTCATCACTTTTTGTTCCATGAGATCTCCCCCTGTTTTTTAAATAAACTATCCAGTCGGTTTATTATAATCTATATTACATTGTTTTTTCAATTATCACAAAATTATTAATAAATATTTCTAAATTTTTGCAACCTTTCATAATTTTACTACGTCGAATAAAAATATAATGAAATTTTTTCCAGAGGAGGACTTATGAAGAAGTTAGTTCATTACATCCTATTATCCCTGACCTCGGTAGCGGGTCTGCTCTTTTTTATGTCATTTCCTGCGCTTTTTACATTCAGAGGAGGCGATAGTGAGCACCTTGGCATCAAACTGTCCGCTTTTTTTAAAGGGCTGGCAGAAACATCCACGCAGTTAATCAAGCCATCCAGCTGGCAATTTTTCGAAGGCTGGTTCCGTGAAACGGTAATCGACAGGTATACATATTCCATAGAAATCATTTTTGTAAGTCTGCTATTCACTATTTTCATAGGAAGTTTGATCGCTTATGCATTTATGCACCTCTCTTATTCTCATCGCTCCAAGGTCAAACATTTCCTGAACTTTTTTGAGGGATTGCCTGATTTACTCATTATTTTCATGATTCAGATGGTCTTGTTCACGCTATACCGGGAATTTCACATCCGCATAGTTACCATGTATGGGCTGGCCGGGAAGGAACCGCTTATTTTCCCTATGATCATCAACTCCATTCTCCCTTCATTGTTTCTTGCGCAATTCCTGATAAAAATAATGGAGGAAGAATTCGAAAAACACTATATACTGCTGGGACAGGCGAAAGGTTTGTCGAAAATGCAGCTCCTGTTTACCCATCTGACCCGTAATATAGTGCCGATAGTGTCCATACACTTCAAGACAATCATCTACCTTGTGTTAACGAATCTGGTCCTCGTGGAACACATGTTCATCCTGGATGGTTACATACAGGAACTGTATAACCTTATGATGGAACAAGGAGCTTCACCGGCCAGCATATTATTTTATGTTGGTGTATTTATGCTCCCAGTGTTCATTGTGGAGAGACTGGTAACTTTTTTCGGTAAAAATGCCGGGAAAGCACGGGGGTTGAATATATGAACAGAATCCTTAAGCTAGTGAAGATGAAAGGCAATCCCCAGAATATTAAAACTGGCTTTGTCAGGTTATTAACGGAACTTAAAACCATGAATACGAACAAAGCGATAAAAGGGTTGAGTGTCGGAATTAAATACTTATTTTATAGATTCCTTGCACTTCTTCAATATATCAATAACCTGAAACACAGGAACTTTAAAATCGGTGCTGCGATCCTGATTCTATTGTTCGCGGTCAGCTGGTTCACTGAACCTATGCCTGAAAGCAACGAACCGTTAATTTTTGATAAGAACGGCAAATTTGTCGCAGCGCCTCCAGCGCCACCTTCCCTGACCTTCCCGCTTGGAACCGATTTAGGCGCAAGGAGCATGGTGAACCTGGTGCTGGTAGGGGTGAAATACACACTCGGGGCAGTAATCGGCATCACTTTTGTTCGGATCTTTGCAGGTATTCTGCTGGCGTTGCTGACGACATTATGGTATCCAGGCTTAAAACGGTATTTCAGTGCCTTCTTTTGGCCATTCAGATATATCCCGCCATTGCTGGCCGGAATCATCCTGATCATCCCTGTGGCTGCAATGCCACTAGGAATTTCTGCAAAAGTAATATTAGAGTACCAAATACTGGTTTTAATGATGATTGGTCTTCCTGGAGTCTATTACTTTATCCTGGACATGATGGGAGAAATCGAAAAGCAGCCGTATGTACTGAGCTCTACACTGATGGGCGCAAGTAAATTCCATACTTTGGTCAGGCATGTCTGGCCAAATATCAAGCCCCATTTACTGTTATTGTTCACCCAGCAGATTTTATCGGTGCTTCAGCTTTTAACATTCCTGGGGATTTTCTCATTATACCTTGGCGGACCCCACCCGACGGCACTGACGAATGAACCACGGCTGATCTATCGCACAATATCGAACGAACTTGCCGGTATGGCGGGGCAAAACTTCTGGTTGATCAGGAGAGCGCCATGGATGTTTTACAGTCCGGTCTTGATCATCGCATTCATTGCAATCACCGTGAACTGGATGAAAAAAGGGATCGAGGACCATATTGCGGGGATAGTGCCTGCCACGCAAAGGGCTGGATCGACGGCAGTTGATGTTGTTAAATCAGATGATATCGGCCTTTCTAAAACATTCGTATTGGTTGGCGTCCCAGAGAAGCCTGAAGAGGAGTGTGGTGAGCAGAAATATATTAGTGATGTAATTCGTGAAAAGCTCAGGAATGCACGGAGTTATTTGAATCGATATAAGGTTTACCGCATTACCGATAAGGTTGTGGGAAAGGCTGCAGGCTATGTAATAGAATACCCTAAGCCTGTCTTCACAACATTATTGACGGCATCGCTCGTACTTTGGGCGGGTTTATTTTCATACGCTGAGTTGGTCGGTAATGAAAAGGCAAAGAAAGAAGAAAGCAGTGTGGGAGTATCAGCTGAACCGGAAAAAGCTAAAGACTTATTTAGTTACAGTTATACCAATAAGGAGCATGAGCCGGTCAATTATAAAGCTGAGTTGACTTATCTAGATGGTAATGCAACCTTGAATGGCAATCTGCATGTCTCCACCACCAATACCACCGGGGCTGACCAGGGAAAAATTTATTTCCACCTGTATCCTAACCAGTTTAAAGAACCGATTGATGGACCCGAATGGGAATTTATCCGAGGTCCATCACCGACGCCTGGCTGGATAGACATCGAGGAGATCAAAGTGAATGACCAGAAAGCTGATTACAGTATTGATGGAACGATTTTAGAAATCAAGATGGTGAATTGGGCTGACAAGGCAACAGCCGAGCTGGACATTCAATTCAATTTTCAGCTCCCCGTGAATTATAGCAATGCAAGCTATGATTATGCAGCAGTATGGCTGGGAAACTTCCTGCCAACACAGGCTGTATATGATAAAAACGGCTGGAATCTGGATCCTTATTCGCCAATTGGCACCCCTTTTTACAGTGAAACTGCCAATTATGATGTGACAATCAATGCTGCTGCTAAATTCGAAATTCTATCGAATGCAGAAGAAGCTAAAGCTAAAATTGAAAACGCAGGTGATAATCAGCAATATCATGTTAATGTAGACAATGTTCGTGACTTTTCTGTCGTCCTTTTGGATAAACAGTACTACCAAATTGAACGATTCATGACTCAAAATGATACTTTAGTGAATGTGTGGTACCGCCCTTCCATTGACAAACAGCAGACTGCAAACAGGAATGCAATGGGTGCGGGCCAATCCATCGATTTTTTCGAGGAATTTTACGATTCACTATTGCCTTATAAAGAACTGGATATTATTCGGACTGGGGAAAGCAACCCACAAATGGCATACCAGGGAATGATTTTTTCACCTGGTTACAATTTCTCAGATAATAGCTTCACTTCTCTTAGCATGACAGACGGAGTGGTCCGGCAATGGCTGTCAGGATTAGTCGGAAGCAATGGATACAAAGAACCATGGGTGAATGAAACTCTCGCCAGCTATTCAATGAAATCTTACATGGGCGCAAGAGGCTACCTCGCCAGTAGTTCGGCCGAAGAGCAAATAAAACAGCAGGAAGAAATCGCAAGAATCCAAAAAGAAGGCCAATACATAAGCAGCCCACTGAATGACTTTAAGAATTTAAATGATTATGCCGTCATGATGGGCATACAAGGCTACAATATGTATGCAGAACTGGACTATCTGGTCAAAGCCGGTAAAGTTGATAAAGCCTTGAAACAATATGTAAACGAGTACACAAATAAAAATGCATCTGGCCACGATGTGATCACGCACTTCGAAAAGGCCGGCCATCCACAGGCAAAAGGATATTTTGATAGTTGGCTGAAGCCTGAGGGGAGAGAATATTAGTTTAGTTTTCGCCTGAGCTGGTTGGAGGGGGCTCGGGCGATTTTTATTTGATCGGTCATTAGTCGTCCAACAGGCTAACTTCATTACATAAAAAGTGGTCGGTTTGTGTACAGGTTCGGACAATATAATGGCTTTGCTTCTCCGTTTTGTCCGAACCTGCACCTGCTTCAGACATATTTATGGCTTTGCTTCTCCGTTTTGTCCGAACCTGTACCTGATTCAGACAAATTGACGGCTTGGGTTCTCTTTTTTGTCCGAACCTGNACCTACTTCAGACAAATTTATGGCTGGGCTTCTCTNTTTTGTCCGAACCTGTACCTNCTTCNGACAAATTNANGGCTTTCCTTCTCTGTTTTGTCCGAACCTGTACCTGCTTCAGACAATTTCCAGGCTTTGCATCCATGTTTTGTCCGAACCTGTATCTCCTTCAAAAGTATGGCTTCTTAGGCTCTCCCAATTTGTATCTACACATTATTTGTAGTAAGTATCCGACGTGGTTCCTGTTGCTGTATAGAACTTTTTTAAGACTCTGGTTATCCTTCTCTTATTCAGATCTATATTGCACCAGTCATAGATACTTTCTGCCGTAACCTTTCTTTCTGGAAAGAGTATCTTGAATTCTTCTATTTGCTGATAGATTGCTTGTTCCACATTTTCAGAGCTTCCACACTTTCCGCAGACTAGATGCCGTTTTTTTATAGCTGTATTAAATGACCCACACCCCCGGCAGTGCATTCCCTTTTCCAATTGTTCGTAATCGTATTCAGGCAGAGTGGTATACGGATTTTTATCATGGTGTAATGAGAGCAGTTTTTGGGCGAGTATTTTATGGTTCTCGTCCAACTTGGAGGGTGTATCGTTAAGTTCCTTTAAAAAGCGATTAACCTGAGTTGGTAAAATGATTGGTTGGTCCATGGGGGCTTGGTAAAGGGTGAATTCAGGGTTGTTGAATACGACTGAAGCCTGGACGAGGTAATTTAATTTGAGGTTTTGAAGGAGTTGGCGAAAGAGTGTCTCGCTTCGCTTTAATTGTATGACTGGGTTTTTGTATTCTTTGCCACTTTTCAATGAGTAAAATTTATCTGATTCCCAGTAGAAATCACCTTCATGATATTTCACATCCAATAGGTGTATCAATCCCCCCGAGATTATAAGCTTATCAATTTGAAAATAAGAATTACTTACCTGGAGTAGAATGTCATCAATGATATACCTTTCCTCAGAGAGATTTTCCGTCATCCGGTCAAATTTAATCTCTCCTTTGTATCCCTTTTCCAGATTTGCAAGCTGGAATTTATCACCGGCAGGCAACTCCATTCGCGTGTTTAGATAGCGCATTACTACTAATTCCTTAGACTCACTTCTTTTTTTAAGTAACATAATCCACTTCCTTTCTTTAAGTTCATTTTAATCCAAATCGCATTTTATTAATGTGAATTTTCCGTTAACTTTTTCATCGTTAATATTCTGGTTAGGTGAACCTGAATACAAAAAAAAACCGCCAAGAATCATTGCTCCTGACGGGTTTTCATCTTATTCTTCCTGTTGTTTCACAGCTTTCGTCTTGGTTTCGCGAATCCCATCAGTCAATGAATCGATGCTGTGCCTGACATTCGCTTTTCCTGAGAAGTTTTCGATCAATTCTTTTACGTCGATTCCAGATGAAGCTTTAAGTGATTCTTGAAGTGTCGACATCAGGTTTGTGGCATAGCCTGTTACCTTGTTCGCTCCTCCATTGGCGTCGCTTCCGCCAGTATCGACAACTGTGATCTTGTCAATGTTGCCAAGTGGTGCTGCAACTTGCTTCGCGTATTCAGGAAGCATTTTAACGATCATGTCGAGGATTGCGGCCTGGCCGAACTGTTCGAATGCTTCTGCGATTTTCTCTTTCGCTTCTGCTTCTGCAAGACCTTTCAGGCGGATGATTTCAGCTTCTGATTCACCCTTAGCTCTTTCTGCTTCCGCTTTCGCAAGACCATCCATACGGACTTTTTCTGCTTCGGCACGAGCCATCGCTTCGATACGATATTTATTTGCATCAGCTTCAGCGATTTGTTTGGCTTTGTCAGCAGCTGCGGATTGCTCAACAGAATAACGGTCGGCATCGGCTTTTTTCTTGACCTCTGAATCATACTGGCGCTCACGGCGGAGGATTTCTTTTTCCTCGAGCTCGATTTGCTTTTGGCGCTCGATGATCTTGACTTGCATTTCCTGTTCTGTTACTTCCTGCTGTGCACGGGCATTTTCCAGATCATAAGCCTGGTCGGCACGGGCCTTGGCAATGTCCTGCTCACGGCGGAATTCAGCCATTTTCAACCCATTGATTTTTTCAGCTTCGGCGATTTCAGTCGCACGTTCAAATTCGGCTTTCTTGGCTTCTTTATCTGCTTCGGCCTTCTTGATGCGTGTTTCTTTTTCCGCATCAGCAGTGGCGATATCTGCATCACGTTTTACCTGGGCAATTCTAGGTTTACCAAGCGAATCAAGGTATCCATTTTTATCTCGGACATCTTTGATCGTAAACGAAACGATCACTAACCCCATTTTTGCAAGGTCCTGGGAAGCGACACGCTGGACTTCCTGGGAGAATTTATCACGGTTTTTATAGATCTCTTCTACAGTCATCGACCCCAAGATTGACCGCAAGTGGCCTTCCAGAACTTCCTTCGCTTCATTTTCCCTGTCTTCTTTTGTCTTGCCAAGGAACTGTTCAGCTGCCGTTGCAATTTCACTGATGGACCCGCCAATTTTGATTATAGCTGTTCCATCCGCCATTACTGGCACGCCTTGCTCTGTGTAAACTTCCGGAGTCGTTACTTCAAGCTTGCTGGACAGCAGGCTGAGTGGACGTGACTGCTGGAACACTGGGAAGATGAACGTACCGCCGCCCCTGATGATTTTTATCTTATTATTCGATTCATCTGTGTGCACATTGCGGCTGCCGAGGAAACTGCCCGTTACAATCAGGGCTTCATCCGGTCCCGCTGTTTTATACTTGGAAACGAAAACCGCGACCAATGCGATGATTAAAAATACTACAAAACCAATAACAATAAACATTAAATCCATACCTTCTCCTCCTAAATATAAGTCTCTAATTCTTCATATAGTTTCACTTGCAGTACCCCGTTTTCAATATCGATCACGAGTACTTTTTTTCCATAAGGAATATTGCTGTTATTGAAGCTGACTGCCGGTTTGGAGATGCGGCCGCTAATATTCTCGATCAAGACTTCTCCATAGCCATCTGACGGAATTCCGGTGATGACGGTTCCAATTCTTCCCCGCAAGTCGCTCTCTTTATAGACAAGTGACTCCTCGGCATTCGATAAAGGAATCAATACAAACACATTCAATAAAGTGACAAGAATAAGAGCAATAATGGCTGAAACTCCAGCAATCAATATGCTGTTCAAACTTGTGAATATTTCTCCTAAATATCCACCTGCAGAAAAAATCGTCACGAATGAAAAAATCAAGGTCGGATTCACGAAAGGAATTCCTTCTGTAATTCCTTCTAGGGCATCACCGAAAAATAAATAAAGAATCGTGACAACACCCGAGATCACCAATCCATATAAATAAATCGTTTCTAATGGCGTACCAAACATCTCCATAATCCTCACCCCTTGTTAAAATCGAAATCGGAACCCTCCCTTATTCCATTTATTTCTTGATATGTAATACGATTGGACTGGTAATAAGTTTCAAAACTTTAAAAATTTGTAGAAAAATAGTTCATTCTTTTTACATCCATAATGAAAGCCTGCTCCCTAATAGAGGGAACAGGCTTTCTTCTATAATGCCCGTTTTTCCAAATCCTTTGCTGTTTTGCTCGTTTCAACATCCTTCTCATTCCGGAAAGTCCCGAATAAGTAATCGGCAAAAGGTGTGCTGACACCATACCAGAAATTTTCGTTTTTATAGTGATGAAGAATATGGACTTTTTTCACCCAACGTCCGAATTTGGTTCTTGGCTTAATCGGCCGGTGGGCAACATAATGCTTCCACTCATAGACCAGCAGCATGGCCATCAGCCCGGTGCCAAACGCAATTGTCAGACTTAGATTAAACGTAACTAGATAAATTAGAGACGACAAGATCAAAAAGCCGGGAAGGCTGTACCACAATGGCAGGAACAACAGCTTTAGATCGTTCGGGTCAGTGTGGTGGTCATAGTGGATCCTTTTCATGAACCTTAAGAATAATGGTTTTTTCGGTGCTTTGATATGAAAGAAAAAACGGTGGGTAAAATATTCGCTCAAAGCGAATGTAATCATTCCGGTCATGAAAAATAACAACATGGACCATGTCACGCCTCTCCATATTGACATCCCGATGCCAGTTAAAACTAAAACCATCAAGATACTGATATCGGGAAATAACAGAAAGTCCTTATATTGCTTCATCATTATAAAGCCCCTTTTTTAAATCCATTGTACTATTATCTGACTATTCAATCAATATACAATGAAAACAACCTGCGACCCTCTCCGCAGGCATCGGATATGTTATCTTACAAGTTCTTTACTGTACATTTTTTTAATCATCCTGATCTGGCCGCGATGGTTGATTTCGTCTTCAAACACATGGAACCATTTGAAGTAATTGTTCCCAGGCTGGTTCCACCACCAGTCGGTCTGCTCAAACAACCAAGCATCTGATAGTGACATGAATTTTTCAAACGTTTCATTCCGCACCGTTTGAAGCTCCTCAAGATAATGCTCAAGCGGAAACCCTTTGAAGGCTTCTTTTCCTTTCTCGCCGAGTTCCAATCCAGGAGAAAGAGTTCGTTCCTCTTCTTCAGTGGGGAAGCGCTTTTCAAATGTGATAATTTGATACACGCGTTCAACAGCAGCCATATGGCCCAGCAGCATCCCGATAGAGTTTGCTTCATCATGTACAAGATAATCCAATTCTTCGGCAGAAAGACCCTCAACCGCCTCAAGAGTGGTTTTCCGCGTATAATTCATCATCGACACCAAATGGCTGATGTTCGGAGTAAACCCTTCTTTCTGATCCACCAGAAATATCGTAGACATATCAAACACTAGTTTTTCCTCCGTTCCTCTAACTTTCTGAACTTATTACTATTCGCCAGTTTCCTTGATTATCCTTTAATATTCCTGAAAAGTTTCACGGAGTTATCTTGCTTGGAATTAAAATGAGCAGAAGCGAATCTGGCATTTTCCAAATGAGATTAACTGTCCAGGCGCTGTCAAAAAAAGCCCAGCTATAATTTAGCTGAGCCTGAAAAATCAGATTGCCAGATCAGGAGACTTTGCATCTTCATGATCTTGTGGAGCGATCAGTTCATTATAAAAAGTCGCATTTGCCGTGCTTACATACGGAGCCAGCCACAAGAATCCAATTCCAAGGGTGAAAACCGCAATGAATGCCCACCCTATAAAACTAAGATTTAGGAGGAAGTATTTCCATTTGTACCCCTTCATTCTGGTTTTACTTTCAGTGATTGCTTCTAGTGCCGAGAGCTGAGGATTATCCTTGAGCAGGAAGAATACTTGGGAATAGGAAATTCCTTTGATAATCCCTGGGATAATTAATAATAAAGACCATAGGATTGTGAAGATTCCGACGAGGATGGAAGTTCCGATAACCTTCAGTGAGAGCTCCCATTGTTTATATACGGCAAAGACTTCAGAAATCTTTGGGTTATTCCACCTGGCAATGACCAGAAAGAACCAGTAGGTGGCAACTGTCAATGGAATAAATAAAAAAGAGACAAGAATATTAACCATATCTGCAATGAGAGGGGTGTCAGTCTGATTCGCCCACTCAGTAACACCGCCACTCAAGATAACCTCTACAATGCCCGGCAGTATTGTCGAGATCAAGAAGATAATGAACGTTAAGGCGGCACTAATGCCCCATTTTCCTTTCAGTGACGCCAGGGCTTTCTTTTTAATTTGTGAAATCGATAATCTCATTCTCTTTCCTCCTATAATTGTTGGTACCGCCAATACGATGATACACCATGTATATTTTAAAGATGATCAACAAATACATCGAATATTTTACGAAACACTTTCGGGCGATAATCAAAATTTATAATAAACATCGCTGGCAAACATCCTTTGTTAGGATTTCATATTGGTTACATGGTTATTATATCGGATATTCTGCCTTTCCTTTAAATATCTGTTTTTTTGTTAATTTTCCCAAAACTAAAGACTGCAGAGGAGCCTGGAAAAATCGGGCTTCTCTGCAGTCTGGAACTGCTTAATATTTCTATTGAAAGAATGCTTGTATCACTTTTTGTTTTGCTCCTGTTCCTTGCTTGCCGCTTTCTCAAGTCTCCTGAATCTCCTTAAATCTGCCGGCCTGATAGGCAATGGTTCTTTCTTAAGAAGCTTAAGGATGGCGAACATCAACAGCAGCAGCAGGACGGTGAATGGAAGTGCTGCAATCAATGAAGCTGTCTGTAACGCTTCAAGTCCGCCTGCATATAAGAGAACTGCGGAAATCGCCGCCATCAGAGAACCCCAGACGATTTTTGCAAATCGCGGCGGGTTCAAGGAGCCTGAAGTAGTCATGCTTGCCAGTATATAGGTTGCAGAGTCAGCGGATGTTACCAGGAATGTAAAAATCAAGATGATTGATAAGACCGATAAAACGGTCGTAAACGGCAGGACTTCAAATGTCTTGAATAAAGCAGAGGTTAAATCCGCATCTACTGCCGCAGCAATACCTGTGTCGTTATGAAGGTCATTCCATAATGCAGTCCCGCCGAATGCCGCAATCCAAAGGCAGGCAATGACAGGTGGGATCACCATTACTCCAAAAATGTATTCGCGTATGGTTCTTCCCTTTGAAACCCGGGCAACGAATGCGCCGACAAATGGCGACCAGGCAATCGCCCATGCCCAGTAGAAAATAGTCCAATCCCTTGTCCAGGTTCCTTCTTGGTAAGGCTGCAGCCTTAGGCTGTATTGGATGAAGTTAGCAAAATAATCCCCGATCGCGAGTGTGAAGCTTTCCATAATAAAGACCGTTGGACCGGCAATCAGGACGAACACAAGCAGAACCAGGGCTATCCCAAGATTTAGATTGCTCAGCATCGCAATCCCTTTATCGAGTCCGGTTGAAGAGGAAATCATATAGGCAATGAAGATGATTAAAATGATGATCATTTGGATGCCGATTGAATTGCCAGTCCCCAACACAGCATTCAATCCGCCATTCATTTGCAGGACACCAAGCCCGACAGATGTTGCGATCCCCATGACCGTTGCGACAACCGCAAGTGTATCTATTGTATTTTTCACTGCTGGCTTTGTGCCTGTAATTGGCTCTAGAGCAGTAGAGACCAAACCGTTCTTTTGCTTACGGAATTGCAGGAACCCGATTACCAGTCCTACAATCGCAAAAACGGACCATTGACTAAGTCCCCAGTGGAAAAAGGAATAGCCCATGGCAACTCTTGCTGCACTGCGGGATTCTCCTTCAATGTCTGCGAACGGAGTGTTGAAAAAGTGGCTCATAGGTTCTGCGATTCCCCAGAATACAAGACCTGCCCCGAATCCAGCTGAAAAAAGCATGCCAATCCAGGTGAAAAACGAGAATTCAGGCCGCTCACCTTCACCGCCCAGCCGGATTGCCCCATACTTACTAACAGCCAGTCCAATCAAGAACAAAACAATAATGAACACAGCCAGCAAATAGAACCAGCCGAAATTAACCGTTGTAAAACCAAACAACTTACCAGCTACATCTCCAAACTTCCCTGGCATGGCAGCCCCGACTACGACGAACAATAAGATCACAGCAGCTGAGACGGTAAAAACAAAGTTAGATAATATATTTTTGAGCATGTCACCCTCCAAAAGTTCTGTGATTTTCAGTTATGTAATATGTAGTCTCTTAAATTATGCATAGAAACATATATGCAGCTTCGTGTATGTAATTATTCTGCAATTTATTTCACTTGATTATCCACAGCGAAACTTAATTTTCATGCATTGTTGTTTTTCAAACCCATACACTTCGGTTTTCACTCTTTATGTATAGCAAGGTAGTTTACGAAGATAGCCTACCCCTAAGAAAGCAAAATGAACGCTTAGTGACCTAAGCGTTCATCCATTAAAATGTATTGCTTAAGAATTCACGGGTACGTTCTTCAGTTGGATTCTCAAAGAATTCCTCTGGGTGTCCAACTTCAACGATCCGGCCTCCATGCATATAAACGACCCAGTCAGCCACTTCTCGGGCAAAACCCATTTCATGTGTTACGACAACCATGGTCATGCCTTCTTCCGCAAGCTCATTCATGGTCGCCAAAACTTCTCCGACCAATTCAGGGTCAAGTGCCGATGTTGGCTCATCAAACAACATGATGTCAGGTTTCATCGCAAGGGCCCTGGCGATTGCAACCCTCTGCTTCTGTCCGCCTGACAGCTTTGATGGATACACTTTTTCTTTATCAGCCAGTCCGACCTTTGCAAGCAGTTCCTTTGCTTCCTTGATCGCCTGTTCCCTGCTGACACCCTTCACATGGACTGGAGCCTCTATAATGTTTTCGATTACGTTTTTGTGAGGAAACAGGTTAAAGTGCTGAAATACCATGCCGATTTTCTGGCGTACTTTATTCACATCATGGCTATCAGCATTTATTTCCTCGCCTTCAATGATAATTTGGCCATTATCTTTGATTTCCAGGAAATTCAGGCAGCGCAGCAAGGTACTTTTACCAGATCCGCTTGCGCCAATCAGGCAGACCACGTCGCTTTCTTTTACAGTTATATCAACATCCTTCAAAACATGAAGGTCGCCAAATGATTTATTCAATTTTTTCACATTGATCATATCTCGTCCGTCCAACATAGTTTCCCCCTTAATCACTTACCGATAGTTTTTTCTCAATCAATCCAACAAGAACAGAAATCAGGTAAACAAGGAATAGATAGTAAACGGCAACAATGAGCAAATACGTCATATTGTCGAAGTCATTTGCACCTTTTGTTGTCGCTACATTGAATAATTCATACATTCCTATGAAAGCTGCTAATGATGAATCCTTGAGACCAATTATGAATTGATTCCCAAGTGGAGGCAGGGCACGACGGAAAGCCTGCGGAAGGATGATTCTTCTCATAGTAAGGGTCCTGCTCATCCCAAGTGAGCGGCCGGCTTCCATCTGTCCTTTGTCAATGGACTGGATGGTTCCCCTGAAAATCTCGGCGATATAGGCACCATTGTGGAAAGCAAGACCTAGGGCCACTGACCAGAATGCAGAAATGTTCAGATTGGTCATACCAAAATAGAAGATGAAAATCTGGACGATCAACGGAGTTCCCCTGACCAGATAAATATAGACATCCGCAATCCATTCCAGCACTTTAACTCCTGATATTTTTAAGAAAGCAAAAAACAATCCTATGAAAATAGCAATGAAAATCGAGATTGCAGTAACTTGCAATGTGAGCAGCATGCCTTTGAGGAAAATGTCGTATGTGTCAAAAAATACTTCTATAACATGCGATAGACTTGGCAAAATTCATTCAACTCCCTGTGGGCTCATTATCGTGCTTCATTTGTTTGCTCTTGTTGGCAAACATCGTTTTTAAGCAGAAACGAATGTGCAGTAATACCGCACATTCGTCCCAGGTTGACAACCTATTACTCCGGTTTAGCCGTGATGTCTTCACCGAAATATTTTTCACTGATTTCTTTCAACGTTCCATTTTCTCTCAAGGTTTCCAATGCTTCGTTGACTTTTTTCAGTAATTCATCGTTGTCTTTGGCTATGGCAATTGCCTGTTCGCTTCGGCCAAGAAGCTCCTTGCCCTCAATTTTAAGGCCGGCACCCATTGCTTCCTTACCTGTAATAAAGTCCGTTATAACAGCGTCGTGCCTTCCATTGGCCAACGCTTCCAGAGCTGTTACGTCACTGTCATAAAGCACAATATTATCTGTCACTTCTTCAGCTGTCTTTGCGTAAGTAGAACCTTTTGAAACAGCAATTTCCAATCCTTCTAAATCAGAAAGCTTCTCAACATCGCTGTCAGGTCTGACAAAGATCTGCGGACCAGAATAGTAATATGGTGTTGAAAAATCAACTGCCTTCAAACGATCCTCATTGATGGTATGGCTGGCAACAGCAGCATCAAAGCGTCCTGACTTAACCCCTTCAACGATACTGGCAAACTTGAACTTCTTTTGGTTTGGTTCAAGGCCGAGTTCCTTTGCGACTGCTTCTGCAACATCGATGTCAAAACCGGTCATCTTGCCGCTTCCATCCGTTACGCTGAACGGCTTAAACTCACCAGATGACGCAAAAGTGAACTTACCCTTCTCAGCCAGGTCCATTCCGCCTTCGCCAGAAGTTTTTTCATCACTGCCACAAGCAGCCAGGAGACCGATCATGGTCACCATTAGAATGAATAATGTTAAAATTTTTTTCACTGTTTAAAACTCCCCCTCATAATCATTATTTTCTTTAAATATTTATTCTGTTAATCGGTCTTCAAAAACTATGTATGAAAAACCGCAACATTCACCCTAAAATTCATATACCCGCTTGGCTCATACAGTAAACTATTATTTTAGAAAACAGTTCTTTTGTACTTTTGGGCAATGAAAATCTAAACATCCAAAAATATGTTTATGAATATAATTGTAACAATCGTGTAATATACTTTCAAAATTCAAATTATCTGATAATTCGTGAAATCATAGGATATTCCACCTTCTCCTGCACTCAGCTTGGTGAGCCTCCCTTTTCCCACCATATACTCATCTATACTCTCGATTCTTCTTTGTACGACAAGGTGTGCGGAAATATTACATTATACTGGAAAAAGCCAGAACCCTTAAAAAAGAGCCTGGCTTCACTAAATTTTTTTTATGAAGTTATTAGATGGCACGACAAAAGCACTAAAGCTATTAATCTACAATTCTCTCTGGACAAGAATAGACATTGAACGATTTCCCTCTGATAAAACCAACTGCCGTGATGTTCAAATCCTTGGCCAGTTTGATTGCCAAATCTGTTGGTGCGGATTTTGAGAGGACGATCCCGACGCCAATCTTCGCTGCCTTCAACAAAACCTCCGAGGAAATCCGGCCGCTGAAAACGATGATTTTATTCCTAACTGGTACCCTATTTAAAATACTATATCCATATAATTTATCGAGGGCGTTATGGCGCCCAATATCCGTCCTCACCGCGATAATTTCTTCAGGAGAGCAGAGGGCTGCATTATGTACGCCGCCAGTTTCAAGGAAAACCTGTGAATTGTTCTGCATCTGGTTCATAAGTTCAATGCTCTGGGCCGCGGTGATTCTCGTTTTGGACATCGATGTCTTTGCTGTCCTCGCATCATTGTGAAAATAAAACTGCCGGCTTTTCCCGCAGCATGAGCCAATAAAACGTTTTGAATAATATTCCTGGTTCGTTGTCATATTCACTTTTAGCATGACGTAAGCATAACCCCTGCTTTCGTCAATGCTGAGTGAATGGATGTCGTTATAGGATCGGATCACCCCTTCGGATGCCAGGAAGCCGACAACCATTTCCTCAAAATGAGTCGGAGTGCAGACCATGGTTGCGAACTCCATTTCGTTCACAAAAATCGTCAACGGGAACTCATTCACAATGACATCCTCTACATCCTGGAATTGTCCATCATGATATTTCGTAATCGTGTATTTATCACTCATATTTTCCAACATAGCCTTCACCTGAATCTTGAGAATTTGAGAATACTTAAAATCTAAACACAGTCTTTTCGTTTTCTCAAGAAAAATTTACAACACGACTGTAGTGTAAAATTGATTTGGTAAGTCTAAAAGGTGTTGCATCTGCATTTGAGAAGTGATAAAATTTTTTCGAAGTTCACAAATCTGTAACATTTTGATTCGAGATAGCGTCCCTGTCTTCGGTTAAGGTGTTAGGGAATGTAAGCGATTAACTGTTGGCCATTGAGTAGCGATACCTGCTTAATCTAACCGTCAATCTTTCTTCAGAAGTACTGTGTGATTTAATGCAGTGCTGGAGGGATTGGCGGTTTTCTGTTTTTTTTAGGCTGTATAAGCGCTTGATGACAACACAAATGTACATACCAGGAATCATAGGATGGGAGATTCCGAGACAATCACTTTTAGCCATGTGCAGATTGAAATTAACTAAGCAAAGGGGAAAAAGTATGAAAAACACGAAGAATCGGTGGCTGATTGCAGCATCTGCAGTTGGCATCCATATTTCCATCGGGTCAGTTTATGCCTGGAGTAACTTTACTAACCCATTGATCGAGGAGTTCGGCTGGAGTTCGAAGCAAGTGCAATTCACATTCAGCCTTGCCATTTTATTTTTAGGACTATCAGCTGCGTTCTTGGGCCATTTTGTTGAAAAACACGGACCAAGGAAAGCCGGCCTTCTAGCAGCAGTCTTTTTTGGAGCAGGTATTCTAGGTTCTGGACTTGCTGTTAATCTTGGATCATTGCCATTATTGTATATTACATATGGTGTCTTAGGTGGTATTGGACTTGGAGTTGGTTATATTGCTCCTGTCTCTACTTTGGTTAAATGGTTTCCTGACAGACGCGGACTTGCCACGGGACTTGCGATCATGGGTTTTGGATTCGCGGCCGCCATCAGCAGCCCAATCATGGATTCTTTGATCAAGTCTGTTGGAACTGCCAATACTTTTTACATTTTAGGCGCAGCTTATTTCATAATCATGACATTATCATCACTGTATCTTGAAAAGCCGCCTGTTGATTGGGTTCCTGAAGGTTTCAAGGAAAAAGCTAGAGCTGGAAAAGTAAAGGTTAAAAAGGATCTTTCACAGCTGACTGCAAACGAAGCCATTAAGACTTCCCGCTTTTACTACCTATGGATCATGCTGTTCATCAACGTCACCTGCGGGATTGCCATTCTTTCGGCTGCAAAACCTTTGGCAGAAGAAAGTATTGGCCTGACAACAGCTGAAGCTGCAGCACTCGTTGGCATCATGGGTCTATTCAACGGCTTCGGCCGTATTGCATGGGCTTCGATTTCTGACTATATCGGACGTCCGAATACGTATACGATTTTCTTTGCGACTCAAATTGTATTGTTCATGCTGTTGCCGCATACAAAAGAAGCATTTCTTTTTCAGATCATGCTGGCAGTAGTGTACACAATGTACGGCGGCGGTTTTTCAGCTATTCCGGCCTTCATCGGCGATATTTTTGGCACGAAACAGCTAGGTGCGATTCATGGTTACATCCTTACGGCCTGGGCTGCTGCCGGCTTGGCAGGACCAATGTTTTCAGCATGGATGAAGGATACTACCGGAAGCTATGCATCAAGCCTGACATTCTTCAGCGGACTGTTCGTTGTCGCCCTGGCGGTTTCCATCTTGATTCGCCGTGATATCAAAAAGCTCCGCGACCAAAATGAAGCAAATGAAAGATTGGCTGGTTAATTTTTTCTTAAAGAATTAAAAAGCTTCGATTCAAGAAATATCTGGCTCAAGCGCCTCACAGTATGGTAAAATACCAATCATCTTATAACCTCTATGGATGACAGGAGGATAACATGAATAAATACGAGGCAGAGTTCAGCAACTTGGTCCGTTCTTTCCGCAAAAAGCATATGGGCAAAGGGCCTAGCAAAATAACCACTACCTTCTGCAAAAAGTGGGCGATATGCGAAATGGAAGGAAATTTATCGCCAGTTGAAAAGTTCATTGCATCTGCTAATGAAGGCAAGCAGGCACTGCGAGCAGCCAGGACGGAAATGGTGAAAGAAATGTACCGGAAGAATCCTCCGCTTGAAATGGAAGAATTCCTTGGCTGCAAGCTTGTCGAACTATTTGTAGACATAGATATCGATCGGGATTTCGGAATGTCCATCTTTGTTTTTGATGAAGACATCCAGGCGAAATTCAACAACTGATCAGGTATGGCACTTGGCAGCGACCCTGCTAAAGACTAACCACCGTTTATTTCCGAAGTATTAATTCGGAAAACGGTGGTTTTTTTTTCGACTTAAAGATTTAAAATGGGAGTGTTTCAAATTGGGAAAAACTAAACATCCAGGACCACAGAAAAAAGTGGCAATGCCTGCACCAAAGCATTGGGTCAGCCCTATTCCGTTTGGGCTAGGAAAGGTGAAGCCGAAACATATAAGGGATACAATGAAAACTCTATGGGACAATAGGGACAACTTCGGATATGCCACCAACATCCTGACTAAAGGTGTATGCGATGGCTGTGCACTTGGTGTGTCCGGCCTGCATGACCAGACTTTGACTGGCCCGCATATTTGTACGACAAGATTGAATGTTCTAAGGCTGAATACTGCCGGTGCCATCGAACCGGAAATCCTCCACGCCGACATTGACGAACTCAGAAAATATGACAGCACCCAGCTGCGCAAGCTGGGACGCATTCCCTATCCAATGATCCGCCGAAAGGGTGAGCGCAAATTTTCCCGCATCACCTGGGATGAAGCCATGGACATGATTGCTGAGAAAATGAAAAAACTTGACCCGAAACAGTACGCTTTTTACCTGACAAGCCGTGGGATCACAAATGAATCCTATTATGTTGCGGGAAAAGTTTCCCGCTTTCTCGGAACGAATAATATCGACAATGCCAGCCGGATTTGCCATTCCCCTTCGAAAACAGCGTTGAAACGCTCAATCGGCGTTGGGGCGTCGACTTCAAATTACCAGGACTGGATAGGCACCGATGTTTTATTATTCTGGGGCAGCGTCGCATCGAACAGCTCCCCCGTTTCATCGAAGTACATGCTCGAAGCCAAGAAAAAAGGGACGAAAATTATCGTCGTCAATCCATATAAAGAACCTGCAATGGACAAGTATTGGATTCCTTCTAATCCTGAATCGGCTCTTTTCGGCACTAAGATCGCAGATGATTTCTACCAGGTAAATATCGGCGGGGATATCGCCTTCATGCATGGAATCATGAAGCACTGGTTTGAAATGGAAGAATCGAAGCACGGTTCAGCAATCAACCATCAATTTGTCGAAGAACATGTGAATGGGTACGAGGAAATGAAATCCAAGGTCCAGGAACAATCCTGGGACGATATTGTTGCTTCCTCCGGCATTACACAGGAACGCATTATCGAGTTGGCGGAACTGCTCGCAAACAGCAAGAATGCAGTATATGCGTGGGCACTTGGTTTGACGATGCATTCATTCGCAACCGATAATATTTCACAAGTGGCAAATCTGGCGCTGCTCCGCGGTCACCTTGGCCGAAAGCATGCAGGGCTGATGCCTTTCCGCGGTCATTCCTCAGTCCAGGGCAGCGGCGAAATGGGGGCAGATCCTTTTGTTCTGCCAGGCGGTGATTTCTACGGAGACAACATTAAGCGGATCGAAAAGCTATGGGGATTTGATCTTCCTGATTGGCAAGGAGATATTGTCGGAGTGACGCTTGAGAACATCCTGCTACCTGAGGACCATGAACGAAAAATCAAGATGTACTACTTATCGGGCGGCAATTTCCTCGAAACGATGCCAGACCCGAATTTTGTGGAAAAAGCATTATCCGACCTGGACATCCGTGTCCACCAGGATATCATCCTAAATACTTCGACTCTTGTAGATGCGAAAGAGGCTGTCCTTGTGCTCCCTGCCAAAACACGCTATGAACAGGAAGGCGGCGGCACGTCCACTTCTACAGAGAGAATGGTTTATTTCAGTCCGGAAATCGAGGGCAACAAAAACCAGGTTGAAGAAGCTCGTGCGGAATGGAAGATCTACATTGATCTAGCGAAGCGGGTGAAACCTGTGACAGCTCATCTGGTGAACTTTAAAGATGCTCAGGAAATCAGGAATGAAATCGCCCTGGCGAATCCTAATTATGACGGAATTCAACACCTGAAAAAAGCGGGAGACGTTTTCCAATGGGGCGGCGCCTGGTTATGTGAGGATGGCACCTGCCCTACTCCGGACGGCAGAGGGAACCTGATCTCTGTTGACATCCCAGAACTGGGCAAAAAGGAAGGCCAATTCATCGTTACCTCCCGCCGGGGAAAACAGTTCAATTCGATGGTCTATAATGAAGTCGACCCACTTAACGGTGCAGGACGCTATGATGTCCTGATGAATGCAGAGGATGCCCAGGACCTTAGCATCGCTGAAGGAGAAGGAATCGTGCTGTACAATGGCTTTGGTGTTTTCCAGGGTAGGGCGAAATTCGTCGACATCACTCGCGGCAACGTGCAGGTCCACTTCCCGGAAGGAAACTTCCTGCTGCCAAGAGGACGTTATGAGAAGTACGCCGGGATTCCCGACTACAACATCACAGTCACACTCGAAAAAGCTGACCGCTTCAACGCTCGCAAAGATGTCGAACACTATGAAAAGCGGATTGAAGAAGACGAACTAGATGCACCAGCTTAAAAATGCATAAATAGAAGCAGCCTGCGGATTTAATCCTGCAGGCTGTAATATTTATATAGAAGGTATTTATCCTGCATTGTTCTATCATCCATACAAGCTTTAAAGCCAAGGGATTCTTCACAAAAGAATTTTAGCTTCACAGGTCATTAACAACCTTCTAGAACCACCTAAAACCTCCCCGCCTTTCTTCATGTCCCTCATGGCTGCTGCTTTCATCCTTCCTATGGTGGTCTTCCTCAATGTTGCGCTCCCGTCTTCTTCCAGGACCGAAAAAATCCAAAGGATGTCTTCTTTCCCCATGGTGTTCTCTTGACCTTTCATGAATGATGTTTACATCTTTAGCATGGATGGTGAGATGATCAACGTGGATCACCTTTCCTGATTTTTTATCGGACATTGTTTTCCCTCCTGTATTTTTTGTTCAGTATTATCCTATTCTTCCTCCCGAGATGGGTATAGGCGGATTTGGTTTATATTGCTTAACACTGACAATAATAAGGATGATATGTCATATTTTACAGTCTTCCCGTTCGTTTATGACCACCTCTCCCGGGTATTACTTGTACATCACAACTTAAATTTCTAAGAAGGGGGATTTGACTTCATGTTCGGCTTTTCAGATTTTACAGGTTTTCTACTTGCACTTTTATTCATCTATCCTATAGTCTCACTCATCCATGAATTAGGGCATTCCTTCTTCGCATGGCTATTCGGCGGCAAATTCAAATTTTCGCTGGGAAGGGGAAGAATAATTTTCCAAAAAGGCCCATTCATCTTAAATAGCATGTATTTTTTGGATGCCTTTTGTGAATACGAACAATTAAAATGGAATAACAGGCTCAGCCACTTTCTTGTACATGCTGGAGGAGTAATTTTCAATCTCGGATCTGTACTTGTGCTTAACCTGCTCATCTCACAAAATATAATTGAACCTCACCCGATTTGGGTCCGTTATTCTTATTTCTCTGTCTGGATTGCAACCTTTTCTTTGCTGCCAGTCGATTATGGAGACGAAAATTACAGTGATGGCCTTTCCATTTACCATGTCATCCGCAACCATAAATGGCCTAAATTGACCGGTTAACCGCGAAGTAGCACCTGTCCTAAGAAGGTGCTTTTTCTCATGCATGGTCTGTCCTTCCTTTTCATATGATGGTGAAGAGGAGGAGTGATGATGAACATTTTCACTGCTTATATATTTTTATCCCTAACTGCACTTATATTGGTTTCCACCTTATTGCTGCATCGCCATAGAACCAGGCTGTCTGGAATGAATGGGATGATGATCACGATGTACTTGGGTATGAATACCGGCTTAACTTTGGGCATTCTGTTAGGCGCTGTCTATCGCGGTGATCTTTTCAGTTCTACCCTCCTATCCATATTGATTGGAGGCGTCAGCGGCTGCATTTTAGGCGCGTCATGCAATACGGTCACATCAATTGAGGGCCTTATGTCAGGTATTATGGGCGGCATGATGGGGGCTATGCTTGGCGAAATGCTGCTGCCTGAAAAATCTTTGATCTTCATTAACATCTTTTTATCATTATCAATATCAGCATTGTTCCTATTTAAAATTTTCCTCGATTCTTCTTCGATGATAAAATCGATGAAAGACTTTATTAAACCAGCAATCTTTTTTATTGTCCTTGCACTTTACCTTTTATCAGGAAATCTCCTCGGAGACCAATGGATTGAAGATCTTCAGCCTGCACCGCACCATCAGCACGAGATGAATCATCCTTGATATTAGTAACTCAGTTTCATATTAAAATAATTGCGTTCAGGAAAACCAAGCGCATCATTTATCACTTAATCCAATATTGAAAGCACCTTCTTCGCAAAAGCCGCCAACTCCAGCTTCTCAAGTGTTTGACAGTAATCAGATTCTATATTGCCAATCCCTGGTCCATCCATTTCTTTTAACATGTCCAGGATACTGAAGTCTACGAACCACTCGCCAGCCTCGGCCGCTTCGTGCTTAACATCCTTCCATACATCCTGCAGGGTGGGGCTGAAGATTCTTCTGGCCCCGGGCCGAAGCTGGCAGGACTTCAGTTTCATCTTATATTGGAGGCTTGGAATCCCTTCATGGACCCGACTGAAAATATCAGGCCAATAATCCATCCTCGAACCAGTATGGGGGTGCTCCTTCGCCCACTCTACCGTTTTGTTCAAGACATCTTCCCCAAAAAGAATCGAGTACAGCCTCTTTCCCAGTCGTATCCGTTCTGTTAATGACTCAAACTGATTCACTGTCTGGCCCGCAAGTTTCAACATTCCATAATCTGAATAGGGAAATAGAATTTGATTGAAAGACAACATATCCTGCAGATCAAACTCCAGCGTATTGAATACCTCTTTGATAAAAACCTCGTTTTGAATGACCCTTCTCTCAATATAGTTCTGTTCATTGATGATCAAAGCCTCTGTAAGCAGCGGTGAATTCGGTTCTTCCCAGCAATGATCCCAGATGGTTTCAATAAAAAATGAGACATTTAAGGAAGGAAGCATCCAAAATAGCGGCTCCTTTTTCCTGACGCTTTCCTCATAGAGCATCAGCTGCGGATATGCATCCTGGAAAATAAGCCAATTTCCCCTCTCAAGAAAAGAAAAGTACGACTGTTTTTCCTTTTTCGAGAGCAGCCTGGATAATAGCTCCCCCTTTAAGTCGCTCATGCTCCACCCACCATTGCGGGAAACCATATGAGCGAGGAACGACCAGTGGATTTCCGGGTACCGCAAATAAAAATCCAGATATGCTTTCGTGCGGGTAATATTGTTCTTGTTCAGTTCTTTCGTTTTTTCCATTATAGTGTTTATGATTTTACTTTCCTCGGCTGACGGTTTCTTTGTCATATGAGTATTTTGCCTTTTTCGTAATTTCTCTTTAATAATATCTATTTGCGATTTTCCTTTTCTATAAAAAAAATAAATCTTTCATCCCCTCCATTCCTTCTCCAGGGTCAAATATTTAGTATCCATTTCCATTCTATTGCTGTTCCACTGGATAAATGATGGAAACCAACTCAGGAAGAACAGGGAAAACTTATTCTTGATACGCTGAGCAATGATCAATTAGTCCTACGTGGAGTCAAGTTTCTTAATCGGCTAAAGAACATAAGAAAAGAGGGAATGCATTTTTGTTGGGGAAGGAATTTTATGTTTTTTCCATATAAAAGAGTTACAATACAAGGCGAAGCCCGAAAGACCTGATCCTGTCTACGGCAAAAAACTCCAGGAAGTGCTTGGAGGGCAATTCGGGGAAATTTCTGTTGCTCTTCAATATTTGTTTCTGGGGTGGAATACACGCGGCGATGGAAAGTATCGAGATTTGCTGATGGATACAGGGACTGAGGAACTGGCCCATATTGAAATGCTTTCGACAATGATTGCCAGGCTTTTGGATGGAGCACCTGTTGGCGCCCAGGAAGAAGCAGCGAAGGATCCATTCATAAAGGCGATCCTGAGAGGAATGAATCGGACAGCATGTCATTGTGTCAGGACTGGCTCCATTCGGACCAAAGCCAGAGCTGAAAGCTGCTCCTCCATATATCCATGACACCCTCCCAGCTGTAATGAAAGATCGGCACTTGCCGCCTAATATGATGTGATAGCTGCATGCATTCTTGTAGAGTAAAAAAGCCTGTAACAAATGACTTTTACAGGCTTTTTGCTTTATAATTCCTACTGGATTCGAACCAGCGACCTCTGCCTTGTCTAAATCAAGCTGAAAAATACTTGTTCCATGAAATAAATAGAGTGCTGACAGATTAAGGTTTTATCGCTTAGTTATTCATTCTATTTCAATTTTAAACAAGGAAATAATTAAGTCTGGCCGATTTATGTACAATTCGTGTGTCATTTGTCTTTGCCTTCGTTTAGGCATACATAATAGCTAATAGGTTAAGCCTAGGCCGTATTCTAAATGTTTTACTCACTGATTGGTACATCAATCAATATAATTCCATCCTGTGATGAGACTTCATGGGCAAGAAGGTTGTCAAGCTCGATAAGGTTATTCGCCCTAACACCCTTAATCCCGAAGCTGCCTGCTAGTTGAACAAAATCCGGATTGCTGAAATTTACACCATAACTGTGGCCAAACTGCTTTTCCATCATCTGTTTTTCAATTTTCAGCATCGAATCATTCAGACAAATGATCACAAAAGCTAATCCTAATCTTTTTGCTGTTTCGATTTCCCCAATGTTCATCAAGAGTCCTCCGTCTCCTGTTATACATATTAGATTTTTATTTGGCGCAGCCAATTTTGCCCCTATAGATCCGGGCAACGCAATTCCCATGGATGCCAGTCCATTTGAAATGATTAATTGTCCTGGCCAGTCAGGTTGGAAGTGACGTGCTATTTTCATTTTATGTTCACCAACATCAGATAGGACAATAGTGTTTTCGTCAGTATGCTTTTCGATTATATGGAGAATATTCCTGGTCATTAGAGACTGTTTACTTATCGTTTCTTCATTCCAGTAAACTTGACTTTCTTGCAATATCCTTTCTTTAAGACTGTTGGAGGGGAGCCATTCTTTTGAAAGAATATCCTTATTTTCCAAAAGCTTAAAGATATGTTTCACATCACCGATTAATTGACTGCGAACTGGATAGTATTCATCATATTCTGCCTCTTGAGAATGAATATGCACAACTGGAACTTTATTTTTATTCCAGTTTTTCGGGAGGCTTTCAATCAGATCCAATCCAATCACAATCAATAAGTCTGCAGCGGCTATTCCCTCTGATACTAAATCATTGTCTTTGAACCCAAAGGTAAAGTAGTTTAGAGGATGATTTTTTGGTAAAACCCCCTTAGACATAAAACTGTTTGCGACCGGTGCTTGAAGCTGTTCGACAAAACTCAGGACTCCTTCGCTAGCCCCTTGCCTGATTACACCGTTCCCAATCAGGATAAAAGGTTTTTGAGACTGTTTAAGAATTAATTCTATTTCTTCGATTTCCTCCATCGATGGAACGACAATTGGAGCAGCTCTTTTAGGCATAGCTATTCTGGATATTGCTTCTGATGCCAGGTTCTCTGGTAACTCTACAAGTACCGCTCCAGGCTTTTCACTTGCTGCTTTCCGAAAGGCATTATGGATTATTTCTGGAACCGTTTCTGACTGTTTAATTTGGACTGACCATTTCGTTGCTGGTTCAAAGATTTTCACCACATCAATAAATTGATGAGATTGCTTATGCTGCCTTTCCATACCGGCTTGTCCAGTTATCGCTACAACAGGTGAGCCATCCAATGTGGCGCTTGCCACTCCTGTTAATAAATTTGTGGCACCAGGACCCAAGGTAGCCAGGCAAACTCCAGGTTTACCTGATACCCTCCCATAGACATCCGCCATAAATGCCGCCCCCTGCTCGTGGCGAACAGGAACATATTGGATCGAAGTTGACTTGGACAATGAGTCAGCTATATCTAATACTTCCTTGCCAAATATCCCAAAAACGTACCTCACTCCTTCCGTTTCCAAACATTGAACAAGCAAATCAGAAGTTTTCATCGTATCCCTCCAAAAATGTGTACTAATTTAATGGTTTCCTTTGATAACTGAATCATTCAGGGGAAATGATAAATTTTACTAAAAAGCAGTATAAGTCATTCATCACAGCTTTGCGGAGAAAATCGTGTTTCCAATCTCTCGTTCATAAAGGTTTATACTCAATTCACTAACAGGAAAGCTTATATAGGCCACCTGCATTTATAAAATAATGAAATGGATGAGGAAAAGCTCCAGCCAAACAAATTTCTCATCTGAGCTTTATTTACCTGGTTCTGCTGGTTCTGCTGCTTATAGCTGAAAAAGTCTTAACCTAATATCCAAGACCCTATTCTGGTACTGTTAGAGGATTCCTGACCATATTCTTATAAAAGAAAAAAATAAGCTGAGGTGAATCATTAATTGGAAAAAGTTAAGGTAAGTTTACACCCCATTGTAAGCAAGATCAATTTACCCACCGTTATAAAAACAGCCATCTTACCGGGAGACTCAATTGAAAGATTATTTATTGCAACCCAAATAGGAGAAATTTTTTATATAGGTAACGGAGACATTAAAACTTTTTTAGATATTCGACCGCAAGTCCTTAAACTTGGTGTTCAAGGTGGTGGATATGATGAACGGGGATTATTAGGGCTTGCATTTCATCCCCATTTTAATTACAACGGCCTATTCTATCTTCATTATTCAGTAGCTGGGTCACAAGGGCCAGGTGCACTTCCTGAAACTTTCATGCCTGACCCTTGTGACCCAAACACCCTGAATCGAAAATGGGTTAATAGAGAAGTTCAATTTGATCATATAGATACAGTAGAAGAATGGATTCTCCAAGCGGATGGACAGCCTCAAAAAAGACGCACATTGCTGAACTTAAGAAGGCCCTTTTTTAATCATAATGGTGTCAATAGCTTAAACTTTTCACCTGAAACAGGAAAACTGGTTTTTACAACAGGAGATGGCGGTTTAGGCTATGATCCATTTAATTTGAGTCAGGATGATATGGAAATCGCCGGTAAAATAATTGAAATTGATGTAATTAAAAATACATCTTTCAATAACCCACACGTAGTCACTCGCTTTAATGAACTGCCTGCACCAATTCAGGAAATTCTTACGGTAATTGCCAAAGGAGTTCGCAATATACCAGGGATATCATTTCAAAGGAATTATATTATCATTATATTAAATATGTTGGGAATGTCGGACAGGATTTGGCAGAATCGATTTTTTCATTCGTTCATTATAGAGCGATACCGGTTACTGAACTTGTATTGAACTCCAGGACCACTAAGGAAATGTATATTAACTTCGGCTGGCGTGGTTGGGAAGGTGCATTTCCTACTTCAATTATTAATGTCTGCTCTGCTAATTCGAATTCGGATGAGAAAACCATTGTTTATTACAACGAAGCAATTGAGACATCAGTTAGGCGAATTCAGCCATTAACTAGTTATTATCATGAAGATTCACGACCAGATAAGTTTGGGGGAACTGCCCTTACAGGGGTCCATCCATATATGGGGAAAGGAATCCCGGCTTTAACCGGAAGCGTTGTGTTTACCGATTTGGCCCGCAAAGAAGAATCGACCACTCCAGTTAAAGGAGTATTAGCTTATACTAGGGTAAGGCCAGACTATAAACTAAATGATTATAGTGTTATTGAAACTGACTACAATTTTGGATCTGAATCTGCTTATTATGTTAGTTTGGGAGCGAATCTAGACCAAACCAGATTATATTTGGGGGTTTATGGCTCGATGAAAGTGACAGACTTTAACCAGGGTACTATTTTTGAAATCATTCCTTGAATCTTAAACCCTATCTGACTTCTGCGGGCTTTACCTGCTAGGCAATAGTACGAGGATTTAGCAGACACTAAATTATAAATACATTTTTAACCTTTTAAGTATGTTTAATGCAATTTCAACCCATAACCAGCTATAAAGGAAAGCAAATAAAAGGATTCCTACGGTTGTAAGAAATGAAAAGGAATCTGAAACCACTGGGCCTAAAACGGGAAAGTCGAAGATAAATAGCAGAATTATAATTCCTAACATTAAAAAAATTGTACCTGTCGCAATAATGCTTAATCTCTTCCTAAAAAAGTAAAATGCTGCTCCTATGCCAAGGCCCAACAATCCTGTTGTAAAGGGGAATACAATTACTTCACTTGGCTGCAGGATAAATAACAATATAATGGTTAGAAAGTAGCACATTAACCCGAGTGGCAGGGAAAACATGGAACATAACAAAATAGGTGCAGTGGCTAGCGGACTTAAAAATAATCCTATACCTGGTAAAAAGCCGCCAGCAGCCTGGAGAATCACGGCAATACAAGTGAAAAATGACCCCAAAATAAGCTTCATCGTTTTTGTGCGTTTTTTGAATATTTGTTGGGGTAGACGCACTTCATTAGAAATAGGCTTAAAAAAATACAACTTTCCACCTCCTCTTAAATGATATATGCCTTACCGTACATTTTATTTATAATCATTAGAAGCGGAACTATCCTTACTATTTTAAACCTAAAAGGGAGCATTGATGTGACCCCAAAAAGTTAGATTTCACTCTAACTTTTTGGGTACTCAGTACATTATTGTACCTGCTTTTTAATTAACATTTACCTTCCCAACCATACCTTCCTGGAAATGGTACCGGCATTTCAATTCATAAGTACCCTTCTGTTCTGGTTTCACAGAAATGTTTTTTGCTTTTCCTGGCTGGAGCTCGATGTCAATTCCAAGCTTCTCCACTGTAAAGGTATGCTCTTTCTTCCCTTTGTTTTTCAATATCAATGTTGTAGTTGTTTCGTTTGAAATGGTGATCTCTTTGGGATTAAAGTAATCATCGTTCAACTCAACCTCAATCACCTTAACATTCTCCATTGGTTTAGTTATAACACCCGTTTCGGCAAAACCGCCTTGTATGCCAAAAGTTGTCACAACCAAAAACATTGCAAGAAAAAAAATCAATCCTGTAACGCACTTTTTCAAAGACATTTGCTATCCCTCCTTTCCTAATCCTTATTTTTTCTAATTCAAATGAAATTATGACTCTAAATTAACGGGAAATAGTAAGAAGGGTATAATATCAGTACCTAATATAAAAAAGTTCAGTTAAGCATTGAACTTAACTGAACTTTTTGTACTGTAAACAGCAATAAGGTTTGATAAGGTAGTGGCTGATTAAATCACGCCTACTTGTCTGGTATATAAGCAAAAACTTTTAAAAGAAGTGTTGAAAAAAACAAAAAAAGCCTCCATCCTTTCATCTATAAGGAATGGAGGCTTTTCCAAAAGTATGATTCCTACTGGGTTCGAACCAGCGACCTCTACCCTGTCAAGGTAGCGCTCTCCCAGCTGAGCTAAGGAATCGTTATAGGCTGTCCTGTTTGATTAGGACATTTATTAATATATACTGAATTCACCATAATGTCAATAATATTTCAGCATAAAATATACATAGATTATGAATTTCTTATCCCATGGATTACCCTTTGAATATAGTCATCTTCATGGGGTACAAAATCTTTTTTCGCCACCTGCATTTCATGAAGTTTCTTTTCGCCATTTTCACCTGCCTGGAAGCCTTTCACCGTAATTTTCCGGTTGGCAAACCACAGGGCTTCAAAATCTGAAAGGCTCGTGGTCATGATTCCTGAGACCTCCTCTTTTTGCAGCCGGAAATTTTCAAATGGCTGATGTTCCTTGTACAAATAGACATGGCATAGTTCCCGGTCAATGAATCCCGGACTGACCAGTGTATCATGGATTGTTCCTAGTGTATGTAAATCTTCAAAAGCCAGGTCTATGCCAAGTTCCTCTTTCACTTCTCTCAGTCCGTCAACAGGTATTTCATCAGCAAGGAGATGTCCTGCAGCAGTTATGTCAAGCAAGTCTGGATAGTCTTTTTTGACGGAACTCCGGATTTGAAAATAAAGAAAGTCTTTCCCGTTGATTCTCTCTGTGAACCAGCAATGAAATGTCTCGTGCCAGTGTCCAGCTTTATGCGCTTCATGCCTCGTGGCTTTGCCAAGGCAAGTCCCCTGCGGATCAAATATCTTAAGCATCTCACTCTCCATCTTTACACCTCCATTTTAAATTATATCATGATTCCTAGAAATAAATTACGAACAAACGTTCTAAAGTAATTGAATAAAGAACGAGTGTTCGGGTATAATATAATTAATAACTCAAAGGAGTGAAACACTTTGAATCTTCTTCTTGAAAAGTCCCTTGTCGAAAAAATTCCTGTGAATATGATTTATATGGCTGCAAATAAGCAAATTACTCAGCGGCGGATAATCGTAAGAGAAATCCATGAAGGTTTTTTTAAAGCATATTGTTTTCTCAGAAAGGCTGACCGTCTGTTCAAAAAAGAAAACATCCTATCTGTGATGCCAGACAAACAGAAGTTCCTTAAAAGCAGCTAAAAAAAAGAAGCCCTTGTAAAGGACTCCTTTCCATCATTCATTAATTGGCTGTATTTGGTTTGACAGTACTTTTATCCTTGATGAGGAACTGAAGCGCTACAAGCAGTACGAATAGACCAAGGCCGATTATATCTGTCATTCCCTCTGGATAGATCAGCATAATTCCACCTACGATTCCGACCACTCTCTCCCACCAATACAATTTACGCATCCAGAAACCGATTATGCCAGCACCGATTGCAAGCATCCCGGAAATCGCTGAAAATACTACCCAGATGAGGTAAGTCCAGGTTGTGTCGATCATCAGCAGCTGTGGAGACAATACAAACATGTAAGGTATGATGAACGCGGCAATTGCAAGCTTGGCCGAATTCACACCGGTACGCAACGGTTCCCCGCCTGAAACACCGGCTGCAGCAAAGGCTGCCAGCGCAACCGGAGGGGTGATATCGGCAATGATCCCGAAATAGAACACAAATAAGTGAGCAGAAAGATCCGGAACACCCAGTAAAATGATGGCCGGTGCCGCGATTGTCGAGGTGATGACATAGTTGGCCGTTGTCGGCGAACCCATCCCCAGAACGATGGCGGCAACCATTGTCAGCATCAGGGTTGGGATCAGGTACCCGCCTGAAAGATCAAGCAATCCATTTGCAAGCTTCAGTCCCAGGCCAGTTTTTGTTACCACTCCTACAATGATACCTGCAGCCGCAGTCGCTGCCGCAACTCCAAGCGCTGTTCGCGCACCATCTACAAGTGCATCAATGGCATCTTTAAATCCAATTCTTGTTTCTTTGCTGAATGCACTGACAACGATTGTAGACAGGATTGACCATAATGCAGCACGCATGATACTCATTCCGCTTACCATCAATAAGATGACAATCAGAATCGGCAACAGCAGATAAATCTTTTTCAGAACTTCTTTCCTGTCAGGCATTTCTTCATCGGTCAAGCCTCTCAGGCCGATCCTTTTGGCCTCAAAGTGTGTCATGATCCAAATGCCTGTGAAATATAACAAGGCAGGAATCGTAGCAGCCTTGGCGATATCCCAATATGTGATTCCGCCGCCAATGAATTCAACCATCAGGAATGCTGCCGCACCCATGATCGGCGGCATAAGTTGTCCCCCAGTTGAAGCAGCTGCCTCTACCGCACCAGCAAACTCTTTGCGATACCCTAGTTTTTTCATCATCGGAATCGTAAATGATCCTGATGTAACTACGTTTGCAACCGAGCTTCCGCTGATTGTCCCTTGAAGGGCGGATGAGAAAATCGCTACTTTCGCTGGTCCACCCGTACTCTTTCCGGCAACAGCAACAGCGAGATCATTGAAATATTGTCCTACACCCGTCTTGACGAGGAATGCACCGAACAACAGGAACAGGAAGATAAATGTTGATGAAACTCCAAGCGGTGTCCCTAAAATCCCTTCTGTAGTAAAGAACATCGTCTGTACAAGAGACTCCAGGTCCAGGCCCCGGTGGGCAAGGAACCCTGGCATATAAGGTCCATACAGGGCATAGACCATGAATAAAGCTGCGATGATCGTGATCGGCAATCCGACTGTCCTGCGAGTTGCCTCGAGAACAAGGAGGATTGCGGCCAATCCGATATAAAAGTCCATAGGTGTCAGTCGGCCAACACGGTTGACGAGTTCGTCAATCATCATTGGCCAATATGCGCCAATCGCAACGGCCACCACTGCTAATAGCAGATCATACCAAGCTACCTTTTTTGACCTGATATTTTTCTTGCTTGCCGGAAACAGCAAGAAAATCAGGGCGAGCGCAAATCCCAGGTGAATGGATCGCTGAAGCTGGGCTGTCAGCACACCGAAAATGGAGGTGTATAACTGGAATACCGAGAATGCAAGGAGGCCAAAGAAAACGATCCATCCCATTTTACCTGCCAGTTTTCTTGTTGCAGCCTCCGGGTCATATTTTTCCAGAAGCTCTTGTTGTTTTTCTTGAGATAAAATTTCTTCATTTGTCGTCAAGGATATTCACTCCTTCCAATTGCTTCAATAAACTAATTTTTTCAACTTTTATTCGTACCCTCGTACCTGGCTCGATTGCCTTCGACAGCGGGTACCATAAGTCACCATAAACCAGGGTATGATTAGCCCGCACCTGGCCAAGGCGGAGGTCAAACTGAGGAAATTCCCTGGCCATATTTTTAATGAAGTATTTCCCATCCTCTATTACGAATTTTTCACCGCTCGCAGCTTCAGATGGCATACCTATAGCAAAATCCTCATATTCAAGTTCATACTGGCGAATATGATCATCCTTCGTGATTTCATAGCTTTCAATCACATCTGATAAGTGGATTGAGTGCGTATATTTTATTTTAAACCGGTCCCCTGCGCTGATCGGTACATAGCAGAGTATATCATTATTTTCCGGTTGCAGAAAAACCAGAGCTTTTTTGAAAGGGATATTGATTGAGATAATTGCTAAAAAAATGATGAGGGTCAACAGAACGAAGATGTTTATTTTTAACTTGGATTTATTCATATTAATAGCCTCGCCTGTCCAATGTCTCTCCGATAAAGTACGTGTATACAAACAGTAAAAAATAGACCGGTTGGAAGTTCGGTCTATCCTGCCTGGGCCTTAACCCATGTGGTCGTCCTCTTCGGCTTTTCACTGTAAAAAAAAACCTATAAGTTGAAAAGATGAATTGACCGGGCAATGCCTTTGGGAGACACTGTCCGGTCATGTTCAATCCACTATTCTGCAGCCTTTACGCCTTTTTCATCATAGTACTTCTGTGCACCTGGGTGAACGTCGATTCCTACTCCGTTCAGTGCATTTTCAAGCTTGATTTGTTTTGCTTTTGCGTGCGTTACCTGATCAAGGTTCTCGAAAATCGATTTTGTGATATCGTAAACCACTTCATCAGACAGGTCAGCTTTTACGACTAACATCGCCAAAACTGCCACAGTCGGAACTTCTGAAGCCATTTTGTAAGTTCCAGATGGGACTGTTTCTTTTGCATAGTAAGGATACTTCTCAATCAATTTTTCAGCTTTGTCAGCATCGACTGGAACGATAACAACTTTTTCAGTTGCAGATAATTCTTCAACAGCTGCAGTTGGTGTTCCCGCTGTAACGAAAGCTGCATCAATATTGCCGTCTTTGATTCCGCTTACTGATTCATCAAAACTTAAGTCCTGCTTTTGGATATCTTTCAGAGAAAGACCGTAAACTTCAAGGATTTGTTCAGCATTCGCTGCTGTACCTGAACCAGGTGCACCGATTGATACTTTCTTGCCTTTCAGGTCTTCGACAGATTTGATGCCGGATTTTTCAGTTGTAACGATTTGGATTGTTTCAGGATATAGCGTACCGATTGCTTTAATATTATCGATTTTGTTTCCATCAAACATCAGCTTTCCTTCAGTTGCATAAGAAGCGATATCTGTTTGAGTGAAGGCGATTTCACCTTTTCCATCTTTAATGCTCTGCATGTTTTCAGCAGATGCACCAGTTGTTTCCGCATTTGTATCGATCCCTGTTGCATCAGACACAATCTTGGCAAATGATCCGCCAAGCGGGAAGTATGTACCACCCGTACCGCCAGTAAGGATGCTCATGAATTTAGGTTTTTCTTGTGATTTTCCTTCTCCGCCCTTTTCGTCAGAGCTGCTGCCGCAAGCTGATAGCACCATAGAAAGTACTAGCACAAGCGCAGTGAATAAAAGAAACTTTCTTTTTTTCATCAGAATTCCCCCTTTGATATATAATTGTTCACCATAATTCTACCATAAGACTTCACACAATTGTCAAACATGTTACTTGCTAACTACTCTCTTGTCTACTTAAATACTTTTCCTTAAAAGCTTTTTGAAAATACATATGCTAAAATCGTTTTGACGGTAAAAAAGAAAAATAGCAAATTAAAGGATTCGGAGGTAAATACATGGATTTTCCTATGGGTAAAATAGAAGAAATCACACTCCAAAGCAAGGAACTGGGTGAAGCAATCACAATGCTGGTATACCTGCCCGCCAATTATTCCCCATTGTATAAATATTCTTTGCTGATCGCACAGGACGGCCGCGATTACTTCCAATTGGGACGGATTGGCAGGATTGCAGATGAATTCCTCAGCAAAAAGGAAATTGAAAACATCATCATCGTTGGAATCCCCTATGATTCTGTCGAAGACCGGCGCCAAAAATACCATCCAAAAGGAGAACAGCACCAAGCCTATATCCGCTTCCTAGCTCATGAGCTTGTCCCTTATCTGGATGAACGCTATCCAACTTACCAGATGGGAATGGGCCGGGCATTGATCGGGGATTCCCTTGCAGCAACTGTTTCATTGCTGGCAGCACTCCAGTATCCGCACACCTTTGGGAAAGTACTGCTTCAATCACCATATGTAAATGAAGAAGTATTTTCAGCCGTCAAGAACTTCAGTCATCCTGAATTGCTGAATATATATCACACGGTTGGCGAACAGGAAACATTTGTTAAGACGTCATCATCCAAAAACAAGGATTTCCTCACGCCAAACAGGGAGCTCTCAAAAATATTCAATGATAAAGGATATGGCTATTTTTATGAAGAATTCCGCGGGGACCATACATGGACACATTGGCAGCCAGACCTCAAGCGGGCATTGAAAAGAATGTTTTCCTGATGAATGCTTCTTTATATTATATATTTCGAAAATTTGTTATAATGAATGGTAAATCATAATTTCGGTTTTCTTAACTGAACGAAATGCAACACTAAAATGAAACGGGGGTATTAAGATGAAATTCGGTATTGTCATTTTTCCATCAAAGAAAATCCAGGATTATGCTAATTCAATGAGAAGACGCTATGATCCACATTATGCATTAATTCCGCCACATATCACTTTGAAATCGCCATTCGAAGCGACAGAAGAGGAAATCAAGGAAATCGCCAATAAAATCGATTCGATTGCCAGGAATTTCAAACCAGTCAACGTAAACATCAAGAAGATTGGATCATTTAAACCCGTAAATAATGTCATATACCTGAAGGTTGAATCACCTGAAGAGTTAGACTCACTCCATAATGAACTTAATTCTGCCTTCGATGGAGATCAGGAGTATAACTTTGTGCCTCACATCACCATTGGGCAGAAAATGTCGGACGACGAGCACTCCGATGTCTATGGATCATTAAGAATGACGAAAGTCCAATTCGATGATACTGCCGACCGCATCCATTTGCTGTACCAGCTGGATAACGGTTCTTGGACAGTATATGAAACGTTCAGGCTTGGAAAGGAATAAATTATCGTGGAAGTAAAAATTGTAAACAGCGAACAAGAATTAGCAGACGCGTTTGAAGTACGCAAGACGGTTTTCATTCATGAGCAAAACGTACCTGAAGAAGAAGAAATCGATCAATTCGAATCGGACTCTGTCCATTTTGTCTTATATGATGATAACAGCAAGCCGGCAGGCGCTGGCAGGTTCCGTGTGTTGGATGGAGTCGGCAAGGTGGAGCGAATTTGTGTACTCAAAGGAAACCGCAAAACCGGCGCCGGTGTCGCTGTCATGAATAAAATAGAGGATTATGCCAGGTCTCATGGCATCAAAACCTTGAAGTTGAATGCACAGACACACGCCATTCCCTTTTACAGCAGGTTGGGCTATGAAACGGTTTCAGAGGAATTCATGGATGCAGGGATCCCACATAAGACAATGAAAAAATCCATATGATTCTAAAACCCCCATTCTGATTCGAATGGGGGTTTTCGTATAAAAAAAGCACTGCAGCTAGTTAAATTGACTCGCTGTAGTGCCTTCCCTTACCTGTTATTTCAGCATATGCCTGGCTGACAACCATTGGATTTACCTTTTTCTTATAAATTCTGTCCATTCCAGGGAGACTTGAATCGGATGCTGCCAGCTGCATGCGTGACACCGGCTGCTGCTCCTTCTGCTTCTGCAGGGGCGCTGTTTCTTGTTCTTGCTGTTTCTGTCCCTTCAGCACCGGATCTTCTTTCCGGATTCGATTAACACTATTAATCATAAACGGGTCATAATCCAATCCGATTTCCCGCTCAGCATATTGTATATATTGATAATTTGTCACTGGAAGAATGTATCCCATTTTTGATATCCCCCCATTTACGATTAGTATATTTCTTACTATAATCTTCTTCTCTTTTTCCCTGTTTATGACCGTTGCAAACTACTATTTAAAAAAATATTATCCTCTCGCTGGAATTATGATTATTACTGTACAGGCTTTATTTTTGATTCTGAAAACATCTTTTGTTAAAAATTCTATTCTGGTATGATAAAGATTGTGCTATTTTTTGGCCGGAGATGAGGGAAAACATGAAAACAGCTAAGTATAACCAGCAGCTAATCAGCCTTGACCAATATGATCGCAGTGATTATCAAAAGCTATATGATGACGGAAAAAAAGGAATGCTTGCATGTTCTGTATGCGGAAGCCCTGTCCGTCTTTATCTTGGCATTCAGGAACATCCGCATTTCTACCATCATCTTTCGGGAAAAGAAGATTGTCAGGAAGAAAGTTTGCCTGCACCATCGGCTCCGCAATCGGAGAAAACAGAATATATAGAGCGAAATGGATTTAAAATCCCAAAGTCCCGTTCCATTACAGCAGAGGCAGAAAAAGAAGATAAATTCATATTTCCACGGGAAGTCAAGGTAACCTCCCCTTTCACATCTCTCCCGCCGGTTACGCCGGGCATCAAGTTGGATTACATAAAACAGCTTAAACAGTCCGGTATCTATTTTGACGGGAATCAGGAAAAGGCGGTTGTGTCAACAGACGGACCATTATTGATTCTGGCCGGGGCGGGAAGCGGGAAGACAAGGGTTCTTACCGCGAGGACTGCCTTCATGCTTGAAGAACAAAACATAGATCCAGGTTCGATCATGCTTGTTACTTTTACGGCGAAAGCGGCCGCTGAGATGAAAAAGCGGATTGCCTATTATCCGAACATGTCGCCAGCTAAAGTTAACCGGCTGATATCCGGTACGTTCCACAGCATCTTCTACAGAATTCTTTGTTTTCATGAACGTGAGAAATGGTCATCGGACAAGCTGATGAAAAAGGAATGGCAGCGGGAACAGATCCTGAAGGAAGCTGGCAGAAAGATCCAGCTCGATGAAAAGGAATTTGCCTATGACCTCGCCCTCCAGCAGATCGGTCTATGGAAGAATACATTGATCATGCCTCATGAAGTTAAGCCGGAATCACCATGGGAAGAGAAGGTTGCGTTGCTGTATAAAGACTATGAATCTGCTAAGGACAGGCAAAAATTATTTGATTTTGATGACATGCTCATTGGATGCTATAAACTATTCATGGATCAGCCAGCCCTTCTGGAAATCTATCAGAATCGTTTTCAATATCTGTTAATCGATGAGTTCCAGGATATTAATAAAGTACAATATGAGCTAGTTAAGATGTTGTCAAACAAACACGGAAATGTATGTGCGGTTGGTGATGATGACCAGTCAATCTACTCTTTTAGGGGAAGTGACCCAGCCTACCTGCTGAACTTCAAGGCGGATTTTAAAAATACTGAAGTAATCATCCTGAACCAAAATTATCGTTCGCCTCACGAGATAGTCGAGACGGCCAACACACTGATTTCAGCTAATCTCAATCGTCATGAAAAAGAAATGCGTGCTCAATTTTCAGGTGAATGCCCGCCGGTCGTCTTCCATCCTTACGATGAAGAAGAAGAAGCGACGATGATCCTGACAGACATCAAAGAACGGATTGAACAGGGAGAGCGTCCAGGCGATTTTGCGATTTTATTCAGGACTAATGCTGCAAGCCGGGCGGTATTCGAGAGGCTGGCCAATTCAAGTCTGCCATTCCGGCTTGACCAGGATATCGAATCCTTCTATGAACGTTTCATGGTAAAAGGAATGCTCTCTTTTTTGCGGCTTAGTTTGAATCCCGATGATTCAGAAGCAATCAAGAATATCCTTCCTTCGCTTTTTTTGAAACAGGCTACCTTTCGGGATTTACAGGCAAACAGCATCCTGAATGATTGTTCCATGCTTGAAGCCCTCACTCACGTGAAAACTGGCTTCACCTTCCAGGAACAAAAGTTGAAGAAGCTGATCCCACTAGTCAGGTCCCTGTCAGCCCTGCCCCCTGTCGCTGCCATTGACATTGTGGAAAAGGACCTGGGTTATCAGGATTTCATAAAAAAACGCGGCAATGAAGGAAATCAGCTTGAAAAAGGTTCTGATGATGTACGTGACCTGAAAGTGGCAGCCCGAAACTTTACATCCGTTGCAGATTTCATTGAGCATGCTGACCATATAATCGCCATGAATGCTGAAATCAAACGGAGCAGTAAAACAATTTCTGACGCCATTACACTGAGTACCATCCACCGCTCCAAGGGCCTGGAGTTCAAAAATGTCTATATAATCGGAACAGTGGACGGAAGCATTCCGCATGATTATGCTTTGGATGCATACCGGAATGGAGACCGCCAGCCCCTTGAAGAAGAGAGGCGCCTGCTTTATGTAGCGGTTACAAGGGCAGAAAAAAGGCTGTTCATTTCCGTCCCGCATCGGAGACGGGGCAGGAAAGCCAGCCCTTCCCGTTTCCTCGGCAGAATTTAAAGCCTTGCTTGTTGAAAGCCAGGCAATTTAAGTGTGAGACCAGCCTTTTATGTACTTGCTCTATTAAATAAGAAAAATGCCAAATCAGGACCTGGGGATCGAAACTCAGGTCCTGATTTGGCATTCAAGAATGTGATCATTTTTTGTTGATCATCTTGGAAATCTGGCTGAAGTCCAGCTGCTTCCCATCCTTTACGATAGACTCAACAATCTTGTCTTCCATTTCCTTGTTCACAGGCTTGTTGGCCAATTGAGACACGCGGCGGATTACCCCTCTTACAGTTTTCTCATCTTTAAAGTTCGCATTTTGTAATGAATTAGCCAGCTCAAATACATCCTTCATATTGACGCCAGTCTTCTTTTCTATATTCTTGAAAAAATTATTATCCATATAAAATCACGCCTCCTTCTTTAACTACTCTATAGTATGAAGGAAGCCAAAAATGGTGAAAGCGAATGAGCGAATCATTTATTTGCCCTTAACAGCAAAAGCTGTTCCGACGCGGAACAGCTTTCGCCATTGTTTTTAATTAGTTGCAGAAGCTTGCTCCTACAATAATCAACAAAATGAATAAAACGACGATCAATACGAATGTGGAGCCGTAATAACCGCCACCGCCGTAGCCGCCGCCGTAACCGCCGCCACAAAAGCCGCCAAAACCGTAGCCCATTCTTCTTCACCTCACTTTTGATTACTCATTAACAATATATGAGAGGTGTTTGGGATTTGTATGGGCGAGCCCCTACCCAATTTTGCAGAACAGGATTACACCTGGTCAAATTCTGGAAAATAGGAAGTTGGATTCTCATCGTAGAGATCTATACTGATATCTCCTTTTATGTCGATTTCCGCATAAAAAACTTCTTCTTGTTCATAGCCTTGCTCTTTAATCCTTTTCAAAAGCTGTTCTTTATTTACTTTTGCCTTCTGAAGATTCTCCTCAATAATTTCCCCGTCCATGATCAAGGATACCGGAACATTGTCATCCCCTTTAATGTGGATGATGTCCTCATACTTCAATGGTTGTTTTTCCTTTTTTAACAGGACACTCAGTTCTCCATTTGAATCAAGTGATGCGAACTCTACATCCGCTACTTTAAAAACACTTTTCTTGCGGAGCTGCTCCAGCAGTTCATCAAGGCTGTATTTTTCGTTGCGCATATTTTTTTCAATGATATTGCCATGTTCAATGAAGGTTGTCGACTTACCCTCCACAATCCTGCGAAAAGCCCTGCTTCTCAAGGAAATCAATGAAATGACGAACGGGATAAATGACCATACTATCAGGCTTGTAATCCCATCCCTTAGACTCAGGCCTGGGTCCATTGCCAAAGTACCGGCAATATCCCCGACAGTAATCCCTACAATATATTCAAAAAATGACAGGCTAGATAACTGCTTTTTGCCAAGAAGCTTAGTAATGATGAATAGACCAATGATCAATAAGATGGACCTTATTATTGTACTTAAGATATCCGGCATTGGATCATCCCTTACACCAAATAGAATCAGCCTTTAGGTTTAAAAATCAGCGCCCCGATAAAACCGAAGATGACAGCAGCCGATATACCAGAGCTTGTAATTTCGAACATTCCAGTCAAAACACCAACCAGCCCATGCTGCTCAGCTTCCTGTAACGCACCGTGAACGAGCGAGTTTCCGAAGCTGGTGATTGGAATGGTAGCACCTGCTCCTGCAAAGTCAATTAAAGGCTCATATAGTCCAAAGCCATCAAGGATTGCTCCAATCACTACTAGCAAACTCATCGTATGGCCAGGTGTCAATTTTCCGATATCGAACAGCAGCTGTCCAAACAAACAAATCAAACCTCCGACAACAAAAGCCCAGAAAAACATTGGCAGCAATTCAATTCCTCCTTTCTATTTCATTTCAATCGCTACAGCATGAGCAATACAAGGTATTGTTTCATTCTGCTGGAATGAAAGGGGCGAAAGCAATGCTCCTGTAGCTACAACAAGTATCTTCCTATAGATGCCATTTTTCATTTGGTTCAATAAGTGGCCATACAAGACGGAAGCTGAGCAGCCGGCACCACTGCCGCCAGACTGAACAGGCTGATCCTCTTTGTAGATCAACAGTCCGCAATCCTGAAACTGCTCTCTCGTTATGCCAAGCCCAGCCTGCTGCAACAGGTCGTATGTAGTAGCCTGGCCAATCCTTCCGAGATCGCCCGTGACGATTAAATCGTAATAGGACGGCTGACGATTTAAATCCTTGAAATGGTTGATGATCGTATCAGCAGCTGCTGGGGCCATTGCTCCCCCCATATTAAACGGATCCGATAATCCCATATCGATTACCTTGCCGATAGTAGCCGATGTGGTGACAATTTTCCCGCGTTTATCCGAGTTATCTGTCAAAACTGCCGCACCGGCACCTGTGACTGTCCACTGTGCAGTCGGAGGCTTTTGTCCGCCATATTCAGTCGGGTACCTGAATTGTTTTTCCGCCGCGGAATTGTGGCTGGATGCACCTGTTACCACCTTCTGTGCTCCCTGATAGTTGATGATAAAAGATGCAAGCGCGAGTCCCTCCATTGAGGTGGAACATGCCCCAAAGAGCCCGAAATATGGAATCGCCATTGTTCTTGCGGCAAAGCTCGTGGGTGTGATTTGGTTAATCAGATCACCGGCGAGCATGAATTGCATATCTTCTTTTTGGAATTCTCCTTTTTGCAAAGCTGATTTGATTGCCTCTTCAAGCAAGACTCGATGAGCTTTCTCATAAGATTCCTCCCCCATCCATAAATCTTCATGAAGGACATCGAAATCTGCTGCAAGCTTTCCTTCTGCCTCAAAGGGCCCCCCAGAATTGCCCCACGATTCAATGACCGGGTTATTGTTGAATTGCCATGACTGCTTTCCAGTCAACATTTAAATCACCCCCATCATTGTCAATAAAGTCTTGATCAGCGCAACGACAAAGGCCGCAAAGACGCCGAACAATATGACGCTCCCGGCAAGCTTGAACATATTTCCCCCAACACCAAGGACAAATCCTTCCGTTCGGTGTTCTATCGCTGCCGATATTACCGAGTTCCCGAATCCAGTGACCGGAACTGCACTGCCTGCACCGGCAAACTGACCGATACGGTCGTAAACTCCGAAGCCTGTCAAAAGCATCGAGATGAAAATCATTGTAGCCACCGTCGGATTCCCGGCTGTCTGTTCGGTAAAATTAAAGAAGTAAATATAAAAATAAGTGATCGCTTGTCCAATTACGCAGATCAGTCCGCCGACCAAAAAAGCCTTGATGCAATTCTTCAATACCGGCCGCTTGAGCTCGTGCTTCTGTTCAAGCTGCTGGTATTGCTGCTGTTCCGGAGTCATCTTCTGATTCTTTTTATCCCCCATCACACCCATCCTTTCTTAAGTCATTTCTTTTTTCAGTGAAATAATCCGCTGGAGCTCCTTTTCGGCTTTCTTATCAGGATAGGCCGGATCTTTCATTCTTTCACGCAGCTCGACCGCCTCAATAAAAATCTTGAAGTCACTCGATACGATGAAATTTTCACCAGGATAGTTTTTTTCCAGCATCTTATTGATTTCCTTTTCTATCGCCTTCATGTGGAACCGCTCCATGTGCTTTACTTTATAGGCAACAAGCGTATCATCTTTCCCGGCGATGACGGCGACATCGAAAATTTCATCGAGACCAGCTATATCTTTTTTAACTCTCGCAGCGAGTTCGAGATCCTTATCCTCAAGATCATTGGTCGCTCCCGGATCAGGATTGACCGACTGGATCATCGAAGCCCTGCTTTCTGGAGATGTCTTACCGAAGGAAGAGCATCCCGCAATACCGGTTACAAACATTCCCAGCACTGCAATCATTTTTATTTTCTGTTTAATATTCATCGGTAACCCCTTTCTATGCAGTATCTGATTGGTTAAAATTATTTTCCACGTCCAAAACCTAATTTATGAATTTTTTATTGCGGGTTTTATTTCCATATGATCGTAAAAATACAAAAATCGCCTGCCAGTAGGTGGCAGACGATAACTTTACGCTTGCTTTCTCTTTTTGCCGCAGCCACAGCCGCGTTTTTTGCGTCTCCTGCGGGTTGTGTCTGTTTTATCTTGATTGCTTGTCGAACTTTGTTGGCTATCCGTTTTTTGTTTTTCCTCCATGATGACAACCCCTTCATTTAGAGTCCATATGATAGCTTATGAACAAGTATCCTCAGGGGTTCTGGACGGAGTCACTAATTCCTGCTGGTTAATCTTTAATAAAGACATGCTGGATTAATGAGGCAATTCCCGCAATGGCTAATATCGTGGTCACCGGCATCGCGACTGCTGGATATAACTCATATCCCACATACAAGATTGCCGCTGCCCAAATGCCTGTGCACCAATGACAGCTTAACAGCTCACCGATCCAATATCTCAAACCCACCCCTTTTATCTCTATATAGGTTTCCGTACTCCCATCCTCGAGTGTTTCCGTCACATTTTCATGGAATGGCTTACGGAGAAATTCAGTAATCAGATCATATACGATCAGCCGCGTCAAACGGAAGCTCGCCATCCCCAAAAGAAACAAATCCAGCCAACTCTCCACATTCTCACCCACCTGTATTATTTGGTTTCCATACAGCTTATGCTGGGCAATTCCCTATGGATAGGCACGTGCCTGTCCGCTATTTTCATAATTTTTGTTGCAAAGTGATGAAAATTAGACAAACACCCACACAATTAAGGGGGCAATTCATATTCTATTAAGGACAAAAGGTCATATCAACAAAAAGGAGATGAACTTATTATGGGTTGCAAAAATAAGAAACATGATGGCGATAACTGTGTGTGCGAAGTGCTAAGGGCAGTTGCTGATGCACAGGATGAAGTGGATGTAGACAACGATTGTGATGTCAGCTGTCATAAGTCTATCCAGGAATTGCTTGCAGGTGCACAAACTCCTACGACAGATTTGGATACAATCCCGTTAATTCTGTATTGCGGTGACTGTGCACCGTTCGAAGGATTTGGAACTCGCATCCGCACAACTGGCGGCGGACCACAAAGACTTGACTGCTTCCGCTCATTCTTCTTCCGTGTAACTTCTGTGGATGATAACTGCTGCGCTAAACTTGAGCTGCTGGCCACACGCGGTGACGAAGGAGGAGGCTTCGACACTCCTTGTGAGCAAATCCAGACTGGCGGAGCAAGAAACGAATTCTTCAGGACTGGAATCTGCCTGACTGTAGACTTGGATTGCTTCTGTGCAGTCACATGTCTGGACCCGGTTGCTGCTTCACCACTTTCCAGCCTTCCTGGTACTGCACAATAAGCCATAAGCTGTAAAATCAGGCTTACCTTAAATGGTAAGCCTATTTTTATAACCCAATCCTTTTGATGTCGATTAAGTCTTCTTTAGGGATACCGACACTTTTCTTTCTTGAAGTTACAGAATGTATGAACAATATGTCTCCTTTTAATTCCAAAAAGTAACCTTTATATTTCCTTTCGACTGTAACGAATTCGTATTTCACCTTCGCTACAGATGAAGGGACAAGCTTTAAATGCTTGATTTTTTCCTCCAGTGTATAATCATTGAAACTTCTTTTCCCTGAGACCTTGGATTGGTCAGTTTTAATGTTTTCTTCTTCTTCTGCTAGGTGGTTGACTTCCTCTTTAGAGGATTCCATTGCTTCAACATTCATTTCATCATTTACTGGGTTATTATCCTGGTCTAGCAGAACTTCAGACGTTTCGGGTTCACTTTTAATACTATAATTCTTTTGCATATCGGGTTGGGGCAGATCAATAACAGGCTGATTGATGTAAAACAAAGGAGATTGCTTACGATTCCGCTTTCTTCCCATTTACGGCACCTCCAAAACTTCGCTCACCATATATGTATGCGGCCGCCCAGGATAGGTGCCGGAATCGTTTATGGCTTTGGTTGAAAGGAGTCATAAATCGAGGAAAAAAATAAGGCCCGCTCAGGTTGCGGGCCATGTGTTTCTATAAAATATGGAATCCAGAATCGACATGGATGTTCTCGCCAGTGATGCCGCGTGACATGTCGCTGAAAAGGAATACAGCGGTATCGCCTACTTCTTCCGGAGTAGTATTGCGTCGAAGCGGAGCTTTCTCCTCGATCTCCTTCAAAATAGAGTTGAAATCACTTACACCCTTAGCAGACAAAGTGCGGATAGGGCCAGCTGAAATCGAATTCACACGGATATTATGCTTTCCTAAATCGGCAGCAAGATAGCGGACACTTGCATCAAGTGAGGCCTTTGCCACTCCCATGACATTGTAGTTCTGGATCGCGCGCTCGCCGCCAAGATAAGTTAAGGTCACGATGCTTCCACCTTCTGCCATCAGCTCCTTCGCTTCCTTGGCAACAGCAGTAAGTGAATAAGCACTGATATTATGAGCCAGCAGGAAACCATCGCGGGTCACATTCAAATAGTCACCCTGCAGCTCTTCCTTGTTTGCGAATGCGATACAGTGGGCAACCCCGTAAATCGATCCTGCTGCTTCCTTGATTTCTTTAAAACATTTAGCTACATCTTCATCACTTGTTACGTCGCATGGCAAAACCAAATAGTTCTTATCAAGTGATTCTGCTAATTCGCGGACACTTTTTTCAAGACGTTCACCAGCATAAGTGAAAATCAAATTCGCACCGGCATTGTGGAGAGATTGAGCAATGCCCCAGGCGATGCTTCTTTTATTGGCTACACCCATTACTACATATGTTTTACCGTTCAATGAAAGAGTCATGTTTAAAATATCCCCCTGTTAATACAAGTTATTAGTACCTAGTGCTAATTCTACACCATATTTATTCATTTGAAAAGAAAAACCCGCCTGGATGGCGGGTTTAGTTTCAAATCAGCACCAAAAACAGAATTCCAGTTCTCTTTTCAGTTCATCTACATATTCTTTTGAACCTGTGACAATCAACCTGTCATTCAGTCTAAGTTCAGTATCCCCATGAGGCACAATCGAATCGTTTTCACGCAGGATCCGTACAAAGATGACATCTCCCGTAAACGGGAACCTTCTGAGGGTCATACCATCAAAATGATCATTCAGCATCCTGATTTCATGCAGCGAATTCTCCTGATGGGTCAGGATGGTCATGACACCTGGTGATTCAATCATCGCACGCAATAGTGACTCTGTTGAACGAAGGACCGAAAATATTTCGATTCCTTCTTCCTGTGCTTTTTCTGCAAGATCCGGACTTTCAATTCTCGCAATGACACGTTCAACTCCGCGTTCTTTCGCACTGACCGCGATAGTTGCGTTAAGATCTGGATCCCCGGTGGATATGACAATGATATCCGCTTCATATACTTCAGCTTTTTCAAGAGTTTCGATTTCATAGTTCTCTATCTCAACGATCTCAAATACTGTGTCCGCCAGTTTTTCCGCTTTATCCTGCTTTGTATGGAAGATGACCGGCTCATATAAGGAAGATTGCAGTGCCCTTGAGACCGGGAGTGTCATCTGATTAGCCCCAATGAAAGCCACCTTGACTTTAACTTCCTCTGATGTTTCCTGCGGGAACAACTTTTTGAACAAAATTGGCGTCAGCACACTGGAGATGACTGCCACAAGGATCAATGTTCCACTCATTTCCGGAGTGATCATCTCCATCCTTTCACCTATAGTTGCCGCAGCAATCACGAGGGACAATGTGGAAGTCAACAGGAATCCCGCGGCGAGGACCGTTTTCGTGTCGTACCATTTTTTCAAAAGATAGACCGGGACCATTTTTGACAAGAATAAGGCCAAGAGAAGCAGCGGTATGAGTAATAATAGCTTTTTCTCACTGAACAATGACCATAAGTCCAGGTCTACCCCAACCATTACGAAGAAAATCGGAATCAGGAAGCCATAGCCAAATGAGTCAAGTTTGTGGACCATTTCCTGGTCTGGAGCCAGCAGGGAAACAAGGACACCTGCGAGAAATGCGCCAAGGATATTTTCCGCGCCAACTGTTTCTGAGATGGCAACCAGCAGGATGATCAAGGCAAAGACTGCACGGGTGCCAATCTGCGTGGTACCAGTCGACAATGCATTGATGAAGGTCCGATTTTTAAAGGATCGGCCGATAAAATAAAGTGCTACGCCAGCGCCAAAAAGAACAAGCAGCAGCCATGTATTTCCACCGCCAGTATCATAAATGGAAACAAAGACAGCAAGCAGGATCATCGTTGCAAGGTCCGCAATGACTGCAACCAATAAAATGACCTGCCCTATATTCGTTTTCATCAAATGTGCATCCTTCAGCGTAGGAACAACGACACCAAGAGAGATTGTCGAGATAATCAGTGTCATCAGGAATACGTTCTCAATGAACCCAGCCAGGACGAATAAATAAGACAATCCAAGCGAAGCAATGAAAATCCCAACAAATATGACCGAAGCCACGACAAATGTATTTGGTTCTTTTTTGCTGTTGGCTTTTGAATTGCGTTTCTTTTTCCCCCCTGAAAAAGCAGTGAAGTCAATTTCCAACCCACTCAGGAACATCAGGAACAAGAATCCCAGTGTTGACAGGGTGCTGAGCCATGCATCTTCATGGACAATATTGAATCCGCTTTTTCCGATGATTAAACCCATGATGATCTCAGCAACAACGACAGGTATAAAACTCAATTTCAAGCGGTGCAAAATAATAGGTGTTAAAAATGCAACAATAATGACGATTACGAGCGATGTAATCGAAGCATGCTGTTCCATCCTCATCCCCCCTTTATATAGTGGAATTAACCGCAAACCAGTTACGGACAGAAATTCATTACATATTAAATAAGATAACTCATAAAAGCTGTAGCGATTCCAAAATAAATCAAAATACTGATAATATCATTAATGGTCGTGATGAACGGACCGGACGCAACTGCAGGGTCAATCTTCAATCTGTGCATAAGCAGCGGAACAAGCGAACCTGCCAGTGTAGCGAAAATCAGTGTTACAAAGATTGATATGCCGACTAAAACCCCGAGGAAAAATTCACCTTTCCAAAAATAAACGACAAATGCAACCAGGATTCCGCATACCGCACCGGTTATCAAACCAGTACCAGCTTCCCTAAGGATAATGCTCCATTTGTTTTCTTTTTCAAGGTCTCCAGTGGCAATTCCCCTGACAGCTACCGCCAGCGCCTGGGTACCAGTATTACCAGCCATCCCTGCAATAAGCGGAATGAATACGGCCAGGATCGCGACCTGATCCAGGGTTTCTTCAAACCTTCCAATTAGGCTCGCTGTGAACATCCCGAGGAAGAGTAAAATGATCAGCCATGGCAGACGCTTCTTAGCAGCTGCCAATGGATTCCGGTCAACAGTGTCAAGGTCCGCGATACCTGCCAGCTTAGAGTAGTCATCGGATGCCTCTTCTTCCATGACGTCAATGATATCATCGACCGTGATGATTCCCAGGAGATGATTTTGAAAGTCCACGACTGGAAGAGCGAGAAAATTGTAATCCCGCATCATCCGCGCTACTTCTTCCTGGTCCTCTCCAACTGAAACAGAGACTACCCGGTCATTCATGACCTCTCCAATCATTGTCTCGTCATCCGCCACAATCAAGTCCCTTAAGGAAATGACCCCAGCTAGCCTTTTTTCCTCATCGACAACAAAAATATAGTAAATCGTCTCGGCGCGGGGTGCTTCTTTTTTCAGGATATACATGGCCGACCTGACCGTCTGGTTGGCAGAAATCGCAATGAATTCTGTCGTCATGATACTTCCTGCTGTGTATTCTTCATAATGCAGCAAGTCCTTGATTTCCTGTGCCGCTTCCTCATCCATGATCGTCAAATAACTGGCAACCTGGTCTTTATCCAGCTCATTCAGGACATCCACCGCGTCATCGGCATACATATTTGACAGCATGTCGGCTGCGTAGTTAGGATTCATTTGCGCCAATACATCTTTAAAATCCTCTTCATCTGCTTCCAGGTTCTCAAACAGATCAGCCATCTCTTCAGGTGAGAGGAAGTTATACACTTTCGCACGATCTTCGTCTTCGAGTTCACTGAAAAATTCAGCCTGATCGTACGGATGCAGGTCCAGAAATTCAGCTCGGAAATCATCAATCTTCTCAGAGTAAAGTGCTTCCAGCAGCAGTTCAGAATTAATTTTCTGCCTCGATGCCGATTCTTGGCGTTCTTCAGACATACACCTTACCCCCTTTCCTTTATGTACATTTCATTATACTAGCATTTATTGAAATCTTTGTCTTTTATCTACACTTTTTCACGTAAAATTGAGATGAGAAATCGTGATTTATACGAATGGTATTGATAACTGTCTATGCTTTAATATTCCCTTTTTCAATTTAAAACTTGTCTTTTTTTCAGCAAGCGGGAATGATAAATATATAAAAGGAGGACTGCCCATGAGACTTGATATTATTGGCGATATCCATGGCTGTTATGCTGAATTCGCAGAACTCACCCAGAAGCTTGGATATGACTGGGGTTCTGGCCTTCCGGTCCACCCGGACGGCCGACAGCTTGCTTTTGTCGGGGACTTGACAGACCGTGGGCCAGAATCGATAAAGACCGCCGAGCTGGTTTTGGAACTGGTGGTGGAAAAAAAGACCGCTTTCTATGTTCCCGGAAACCATTGCAATAAGCTGTATCGATATCTGTCAGGAAATAAAGTTCAGACGACTCATGGACTGGAGACAACGGTTGCGGAGTTTCTGTCATTGGATTCAAAACAGAAATATTCATTTCGTGAGAAATTCCTCCGTTTATATGACTCATCTCCTTTGTACCATGTACTCGATGAAGGCAGGCTTGTCATAGCCCATGCAGGTATTCGTGAAGACTATATAGGTAAAAACCATTCAAAAGTTAAAACCTTTGTCCTTTATGGTGACATCACTGGCCAGAATAATCCAGATGGAACTCCCGTACGGCGTGATTGGGCGAAGGATTATCAAGGGAAGGCAATCATTGTTTACGGCCATACACCGGTGAAGGAGCCGAGGATTGTAAATAATACCTATAATATCGATACAGGAGCTGTTTTTGGCGGTAAACTGTCTGCTCTTCGTTACCCAGAAATGGAATTACTGTCTGTTCCTTCCACCATGCCTTTTGTTTCCGAAAAATTCAGGGAGATATAATCAATACCCATATAAGAAACAAGCTAACCACCTGGCATAGGTGGTTAGCTAATTCATGGTTATTTTCCGATGAACATCTGTGTCCAATAGTTGCCTTGTGTTGTATGGCCAACACCAATATGGGTGAAATTCGGACTTAAGATGTTTTTTCGGTGTCCCTCGCTGTTCATCCATGCATTGACGACCTCTTCAGCACTTTGCTGTCCCATCGCAATGTTCTCTCCAGCTGAATTATAAGAAACGCCAAAATCCCTCATCATATCGAACGGTGACCCATAGGTAGGGCTCGTATGTGAGAAATAATTCTTTGCCTGCATATCATTTGATTTTTCCTGTGCAACGTTACTCAAAGCTGTATCGGGCTGCAGGTTTGGCAGACCATTTTTACGGCGCTGTTCGTTTGTCAGGTCAATGACTTTTGATTCAAAATCACTGATCTCCGTCCCGCTTGGTGCAGCTTTTTGCTCAGGAGCAGGTGCAGCTTCCTGCTGTGGTGCTTGTCGTTCTTGTGGTGCCGGTGCAGCTTCCTGTTCAGGTGCTGGCGCTGCTCCCTGTTCAGGTGCCGGCGTTGCTCCTTGCTCTGGTGCTGGGGCTGGCGCTGCTCCTTGCTNTGGTGCTGGGGCTGGCGCTGCTCCTTGCTCTGGTGCTGGAGTTCCCTGCTCTGGTGCTGGTGCTTTCTGTTGTGGCGCAGGAGCTGCTCCCTCTGCTGGTGCAGGAATTCCTCCCTTTTGGAAATCAGGGAGTTCAACATTGGTGCGGCCCTGTAAATCTTCAAACATTTTATTCAGATCTGCCTGTTGACCTTCTGTTAATGTCAACCTGCCTTGCATCATTTCGGTATGAGGATATTTAGAACTTGGGATCCCAGTGCTGTATGAGTTAGGGTCTACTGTGATATACCCATCAGGCATTTGCATGATTTCGCTTGTTGAATTAATGCCGGCTTGGTTAATCTTTGCTCTATTCGTATTTCTGTCGGCAGCATTTATTTCAGCTCTGCGTCTTTGTTGCTTTATTCTGTTCGCATCATTATCCCAATAGCTTGCCTGGTCTTTCCCCAGGGTAGTCACCCGGTTGTCGCGCAAATCCATCGCTTCATCGTTATTGTTATTACATGCTGCAAGACCTAATAACATGACAGCAGAGACTGCCATTATTTTTCCGTGTTTATAGATGTTCAAGTGCTGTTTCCTCCTTCATATATCATTTATTACCCACTTATGATTTGATTTTTTCAAGGGAAATATCTGATGAAATATTTGAGAAAAATGTAAAAAGGCAAGTCGGTGTTTACACCGACTTGCCCTTATCCAGCACTTCCTGCATATCCAATGGAAGACTTGAGGTAAAATGCATTTTTTTATGAAAAATAGGATGGGTGAAAATGAGTTCCCGGCAATGCAATGCCTGTCTCGATATTTTACTTTTATCGCCGCCATATAAAGTATCCCCCAGCAGCGGATGGCCAATTAAGCTCATATGCACCCTGATTTGATGGGTCCTTCCTGTCTTTAGCCTGAGGTGTGTATGGGTAAAGTCCCCATATCGTTCGCCAACCTTGTAGAGAGTACAAGCGTATTGTCCACTGGGATGCACTTCTCTTTCGATGATGCTGTCGGGTTTCCTCGCAATCGGGGCTTCAATTGTACCCTCATCCTGCTCGACGATTCCTTCAGCAAATGCCTCATAGCTGCGATTTACACCGCCGGCGCGCTGCTGCTTGCTTAGCAAATGATGGACATGACTATGTTTTGCAATCAGGACAAGCCCGGAAGTATCCCTGTCAAGCCTCGTAACAATATGGGTAGTCGCGGATATTCCGTTATCTTCATAATATCCGATCAATCCGCTGGCCAGACTCCCATAAGGATGCTCCCTCGAAGGGATCGTATTCATCCCGGCGGCCTTATTGACCACCAGCAAATACTCATCCTCATAAAGAATCGACAATGGAATCTTCTCCCCCTTCATCCCTTCAGAAGGAATTTCACGAGGGAACTCAATCCTGACAGAATCATCTGCCTTCAATATGTACCGGACATTTACTTCCTGGCCATTAACGGAAATGAATCCGCCCTTGAACTTAATATCAGTCAGGGCGGATTTAGAAATTTCCATCTGCTTGAGAAATTCCCTGAGCATCTTTCCCTCATCACTCATCCCGGCAGTAAATTCCAGTGTGAAGTTTTTCGCCATATCAGCGGCTCCTGTCTGCGTTGTTTCGTTAATGACATGTCAAAGTGTCCATTAAATTCGAGTTCTTAGACATTTTGGCTGTACTCGGGGTTAGAAATGTCTATTAAACGGGTTTCTTGGACATTTCGGGCGTGCTCGAGTGCTGAAATGTCCATTAAAACACGTTTCTTGGACATTTCGGGCGTGCTCGAGTGCTGAAATGTCCATTAAAACGGGTTTCTTGGACATTTCGGGCGTGCTCGGGCGTTGAAATGTCCATTAAAACANGNTTCTTGGACACTTCGGGCGTGCTCAAGTGCTGAAATGTCCATTAAAACACGTTTCTTGGACATTTCGGGCGTGCTCGGGCGTTGAAATGTCCATTAAAACANGNTTCTTGGACATTTCGGGCGTGCTCAAGTGCTGAAATGTCCATTAAAACACGTTTCTTGGACATTTTGGGCGTGCTCGAGTGCTGAAATGTCCATTAAAACACTTTCCTTAGACATTTCAGCCGTACCCAAGTGTCGAAATGTCCATTAAAAGACATTTCCGTCCTGCCCTAAGGCCGGAATCACCCTTAATCACTATCAGAGATAAACGAATCATGCACCCTTTTCCAGAATGGGAAAGGGCGGAATCGGGCGAATCGGATTTTTTCATCCGCTACCCGGAATTGGATTGATTTCACATCTTTATGCAATAAAGTCAAGTGGTCCACTGTCACCTGGAAATCAGGCCTGTTGACAGGTTTCAGTGTACAAGTATGGTGGTCAGGCAGGATCAATGGAGATCCCACAGTCCGGAACACTCGGTTGTTGATTGATGCCATTTCTGCTACCTGGACCGCTCTCAGAGATGGATGCAGGATGGCTCCGCCCAATGCTTTGTTATAGGCTGTGCTTCCGGATGGCGTGGAAACGCATAAACCATCTCCACGGAAGCGCTCGAAATGCTGGCCTCTGATTTCGACATCCATGACAAGCGTACCATCTACTGATTTAACTGTGGACTCATTCAAGGCAAGATACCTGGTTTCCCTGCCGCCATGCTGGTATCTGATGATGACTTCAAGCAGCGGATATTCGATAACTTGGTACGGCGTTTTGGCGATGGCGATGACGAGTTTTTCGATTTCTTCTGGGACCCAGTCGGCGTAAAAGCCAAGGTGCCCTGTATGTACTCCAATGAATGCGGTTTTATCCAGCCTGCTGCTATAGCGATGGAAGGCATACAAAAGCGTGCCATCCCCACCGACAGATATACAGATGTCTGGCTGGTCTTCATCATATTCTAAATCAAAGTCCAAAAGATACGTCCTCATTTTATGCATCAAAGTATTGGACCGGGAATCCCCCTTTGATGTGATCGCAAATTTCATGTTTCAAACACCCCTGCATATCGGATTTTAACTATTTCTTCCCATCCTGCTGCATTTCTTTTTTACGTGTGAAAAATGCTTGTGCGTCTTGAATTTCTCCCCTGATTGTCGACATCTCTTCATCAAGGCGGAACGCAGCCTCTGCTGCCCGCTGCAGCCTGGTTTTAATATCTTCTGGAAAAAGCCCCTTGTATTTATAGTTCAATGAATGCTCCACCGTTGCCCAGAAATTCATGGCCAGCGTCCTGATCTGGATTTCGGCAAGGATATTCTTTTCTCCCCTTATCGTCTGGACTGGATAACGGATGACTACATGGTAGGAGCGGTATCCGCTTGCCTTTTTATGCGAGATATAATCCCTCTCCTCAATGATTTCAAAATCATTCCGACTCCTCAACTGTTCCACCACTGTCTTAATGTCGTCCACGAACTGGCACATGATTCTCAACCCGGCGATATCCTGCATTTCGGAATCGAGTTTATCAAGTGAAATCCCCTTTTGATGGGCTTTATCGAGTATGCTTGCAATAGGCTTTACCCTTCCTGTGACGAATTCAATCGGGGAATGGTCGGAATGAAGCTCATATTGGCTCCTGATTCCTTTAAGCTTTACCTTCAATTCCTCAACAGCGTGCTTGTAAGGTTCTAAAAATTGATCCCAGTGTTTCACATCAGTCACCTCATCCGGTTCTTTTCACGAAAGCTTAAGCGGAGGGTGCCGCAAAAACCTGTTCTACTTTCGTGACCATTTCCTCTCCATAGTTGCTGTTCCCTGTTATATTTTCAATCAGATATTCCATTTCACCACGGAAGCTTTCCAATTTCAGCTTGCCGCTGGCATTTGTTAAAAACACTTCAAGCCCGCCCTGGATCCCTTGCTGAATCGCACTCCAGGCAGATTCGGGAATGGTGACATATTGATATCCATCTTCATTATCAACAATATAAATAAAGGATAATTGATCAGAATCCACAAGCATTTGCCCTGTTGCTGAAAGGCTTGTTATGTTTGTCTCCAAGTCTGTATAAAGCAGGAGCTCATCTTTTTCTACTTTTGCATCTGTAACGATAATCTTTTTACTCATTTTTTCAACCTCCATAATCTTTTTTATTTTATCATATCGAACCATTTTCTACTAAAGATTGAAGCAAACAGGATTTCGCGAGATAATAAGGACAGCTTATTGGAAAGGGCGGAGTGTTGTGAGCCAGAATATCGAGATCGAATTCAAGAACATGCTGACAGAGGAAGAATTCAACTTCCTGGCAAATTACTTCAAGCTGGAGCCGGAACACTTTAAAAAACAGATCAACCATTATTTTGATACACCTTCATTCTCATTGAAGGAAAAAGGATCTGCCCTCAGGATCAGGGAGAAAGGCAATGCTTTTGAAATGACGCTAAAACAGCCTGCCAAACAGGGGTTGCTCGAAACGAACCAGAACCTTTCTGCAGACCAGGCAGAACAAAGCTTGAAAACAGGCAAGTTGCCTGAAGGTGAAGTTAGGGACGCTGTATCGAATTTAATTTCGGATATAGAACATCTTCAATACTTCGGCTCGCTGACAACGGTGCGCGCAGAGGTTGAGTACAAAGAAGGATTGCTGGTCCTGGACCATAGTTACTATTTAAATACAGAAGATTTTGAGCTAGAATATGAAGTGACAAATGAGTCTGAGGGATTTCGAAATTATTCCAATTTACTCACAGAACTAAAAATACCTGTTCGACAAACCGATAATAAGATCAAACGCTTTTACGCTAAAAAGTACAATCTTTTAAGAGAATAGACCAGGCAGGAGAATCATGATGAATGTTGATCAGTTAAAAGCCATGCTTGAATTGCAGGCGCTTCAAAATTTCAATAAGGCCCCAGGCCAATCAGGAAACGGCCTTTTTCAGGATATGCTTTCTGGCATTCTAAATGACCAGAGCAATGCTCTTGGCGCCACGGCAACAAGGCTGGAAGAGCTGTTCGAAAGTGCTCAGGCAGCGGTCAGCTCATATGATATAAACAAACAGAACATCGCACAAATGCTCCCACCCATTCAACTGACAAGGGTAGCGGCCAGGAATAATGCTGATTTTGATGGAATGATCGACCAGGCGGCTGCTATGTTCAATATACCAGCTAAGCTGATCAAATCCGTCATTCAAAAGGAATCCAATTTTAATCCCAATGCGGTGAGCCACGCTGGCGCCTCCGGGTTGATGCAATTGATGCCTTCAACAGCGAGAGGCCTGGGTGTAAAGAATGTCTTTGACCCGGCAGACAATATTATTGGAGGAGCTAAATATCTTCGGCAAATGCTAGACAGATACAACAATGATATCGAGCTCGCGCTTGCAGCATATAATGCTGGCCCCGGTAATGTTGATAAATATGGGGGAATTCCCCCATTCAAGGAAACACAGAACTACGTCAGGAAAGTCACCGACGTTTATTATAGTTAAAAGGATAATATTTCCACTATTTTCGCCCGCCTGTCAGTGGTAACAGGCGGTTTTTTTGTGTAAATTAGTAAAGCAAACTGAAATCAATTAACCTAAAAGACAGTTTTCGCGGAACACAAGCCGATTTGTTTGAGATATAAATTTAGCATTGCTACAATAAATAGCATAACTATCAAAGCAGAATGAAATTTCTAAAATCTATTTTAAAGGAGTTATCAATATGGTTGAGAATAAGACCTTACCATTCGAAGCCATTGGCGAAGGGACACTTCACCGGCTGGTCGATGCTTTTTACCACCGCGTTGGATTGCATCCTGATCTTGCTCCTATTTTCCCGGACGACTTAACGGAAACTGCCCGTAAACAAAAGCAGTTCCTGACTCAATATTTAGGCGGGCCGCCCTTATATACGAATGAACATGGCCATCCAATGCTTCGCGCCAGACATCTGCCGTTCGAAATTACGCCGACTAGGGCGAAAGCGTGGCTGTCCTGCATGACAGAGGCCATGGATGAAGTGGGACTCGAAGGCTCTGTCAGGGAGGATTTTTACGCCAGGCTCAATCTTACCGCACAGCATATGATCAATACACCAGATGAAGAAATCGGTGAGAACTCATGAGACTCAGCCGTGAAAATCTTTTAAGCTATGACCCATCGGAATACTGCCATAGCTTAGATAAGAAGCCTATAGAAATTTATATGTTCGTCGATCCGCTTTGTCCTGAATGTTGGGCCCTTGAGCCAATCATTAAAAAGCTGCACATCGAATATGGCAGGTATTTTTCAATCAGGCATATATTGAGCGGCCGTCTTGCCACCCTGAACATGAACCGGAGAAAACGCTACGAAACAATTGCGGAACTTTGGGAAAAGACAGCAAGCAGAACAGGCATGTCCTGTGACGGAACCCTTTGGTTTGAAAACCCTGTTTCGTCGCCTTATTTAGCATCGATTGCCATCAAATCGGCGGAACTGCAGGGAAAAAAGAAGGGAATCAGATTCCTGCGCAAGCTCCAGGAAGTGTTGTTTCTTGAAAAACAGAATGTCTCGAATTTTGAAGTGCTTAAAAACTGTGCCAGAAGCGTCGGCTTAGACGTTGAGGAATTCGTCACAGATATCCATTCTGAAACAGCAGCAAAGGCATTCCAGTGTGATTTGAAAATCACGAATGAAATGGATGTCCAGGAAATCCCGACGCTTGTCTTTTTCAATGCCAATGTTGAGGAAGAAGGCATCAAGATTACCGGACTCTATCCATATGAGGTATACGTGCAGATTCTCGAAGAAATGCTCCAGCAGAAACCGGACGCAGCCCAGCCGCCAAGCCTGGAACACTTTTTGCAGCAGTACAAAATGGTTGCCTCCAAGGAAGTGGCTGTTGTATACGATATGACAGTACCCCAGGCTGAAAAAGAATTAAAGAAGCTAATGTTAAAGCAACAGGTCGAACAAATCCCGGCAAAATACGGGATGTTCTGGCGATATCTAGAAGGATGACCGTGCAGGTGCACGGTCATTTTTTTTGTGGATCGGTGTTGCCGTCTTGAATGATTACAATGCACGCAGAAAAAGGCCTTGCAGCTCTCCAACTGCAAGGCCTTTTTTCTATTTTATACGAACAAAGGGGATGGGAGAAATTTTTCACGGTCAAACAAAGGGGTAAATGTTTGCTTGTGATCAACTTCACGCCATAAATATACCATAGGAATTCCCACCTTAACAATACACTTGTGTGTTATTTCACAATATTGTCAAATACCATTCATCTTTATCTGGACAGAAGCATATATATCAATTATAAAGTGATCCGGAGTGATGTTTGTGGGTAAAATCGGTCTCTTCCTTATAGCATTGTTCATACTTTTTTCTTTTGTACTCCATATCGGGGGATTGATGCACCTTATCCCTTTGTACTTGACCTCCCCTCTCTTGTTTTTCTCCCTTTTTATTTTACTGATATACTTAAATAACCGAAAAAAGTTCAAAGGATTCTAAAGACGAAAAGCAACCGGCTGCAATGATGCAGCCGTTTTTTCATATTAGGACAGCAGTGCTTCCATTTCGTTTAGTTTTTCTTCGAACACCTTCAAGGCTTCCTCGATTGGTTCCGAACTTGTCATATCGACGCCTGCTTTTTTCAGGACTTCGATCGGGTAATCCGAGCTTCCTGATTTCAAGAATTCAATATAGCGCTCTACGGCTGGCTGTCCTTCTTCAAGGATTTGTTTGCTCAGCGCTGTCGCTGCACTGAAGCCTGTCGCATACTGGTAAACATAGTAATTGTAGTAGAAATGCGGAATCCTGGACCATTCAAGACCGATTTCTTCATCAATGATGATATCTTCTTCACCGAAGTACTTTTTGTTGAGCTCATAATAATCCTTTGTCAGTGCATCAGCTGTCAGTGCTTCGTTATTCTGGGCTTTCTGGTGGATCATATGTTCAAATTCAGCAAACATCGTCTGTCTGAAAACTGTTCCACGGAAGCCTTCAAGATAATGATTCAGTAGGTACAGACGCTTCTGCTCGTCATCGATGGTCTTAAGCATATAATCATTCAATAACGCTTCATTGCAGGTTGACGCCACTTCAGCAACGAAAATGGAGTAATTGCCGTAAGGATACGGCTGCGTTTTCCTTGTATAGTAGCTGTGTACGGAATGTCCGAACTCATGGGCAAGCGTGAATAAGTTATTCACATTGTCCTGCCAGTTCATCAGGATATATGGATTTGTGCCATATGCGCCTGAAGAGTAGGCTCCGCTTCGCTTTCCTTTATTCTCATACACATCCACCCAGCGATTTTCGAATCCTTCTTTAAGGATGTTGTTATATTCATCACCAAGAGGCGCTAAACCCTTTAGGACGTATTCTTTTGCTTCTCCATAAGGGATTTCCATTTTAACATCCTTAACAAGCGGTGTGTAAAGGTCATACATATGGAGCTTCTCGAGACCCAGTACCTTCCTGCGTAGCTTCACGTATCTGTGAAGCAGGTGCAGGTTGTCATTCACCGTGTTGACAAGGTTCTCATATACACTTTCAGGGATATTGTTCGCAGATAATGCAGCATGCCTGGCAGAATCATATTTGCGGATTCTTGCATTGAAATTATCCTTCTTGACATTCCCGCTCAATGTGCTGGAGAAAGTATTTTTGAAGCTGCCATACGTTTTGTATACCGCTTTAAAAGCATCCTCACGTACTCTGCGATCCTCACTTTCAAGGAAACGGATGTAACGGCCATGAGTGATTTCCACATCTTCCCCATTCTCATCCTTGATTGATGGGAATTCCAGATCCGCATTGTTAAGCATGCCAAAGGTGTTTGAAGGTGAGCTCATTACCTCTCCTGCCTGTGCAAGCAACGCTTCTTCTTCGGCAGAAAGGACATGCGGCCGCTGGAGATTGATTTCCTCCAATGCATGCTCATAAAGCTTCAGCTCTTCTTTCTCCCGCAAGAAGCCTTTGATTGTTTCTTCTTCGACAGCGAGGATTTCCGGCACAATATATGCCAGGGCGCTTCCTGCCTGGGAATAGAGATTCTTGATCCGGTCATCCAGTCCTTGATAAAAAGAATTCGTAGTATCCTGGTCATAGCGCATGTGTGCATATGTATATAGTCTGCCAAGACGCTCAAGCAGCTTATCCTGCAATTGAAGGGCATCGTACAGCTCGCCGGCACTTTCCCCTAGTTTCCCCTGATACTCCTGGACAGAAGGAATCATGCCTTTCACTTCATTGAATTCTTTTTCCCAGGCATCATCACTTGCGAAAATATCTTCAAGTCTCCACGTATTCTCAGTGGCAGTCTCATCTCTTGATGGCAATTTTTTTACTGCTGATTCATTTGACATATGGATCCTCCTCACAAAATTTCGGAATTCGAAAAACTTTTCTACTATCATATATTCGATAATATCTGCTCATTTCCTTCAAAAAAAACGAAGGGGATGAAAAGTTTTTTCGGTAACTTCCTTATTTTACTCTTTAATTTCTTTTTTCATGTTATTGGAATACTGATTGAACGATTTTATTTTCATACTCAGCAAAAAAATCGGCTTCAGCCTCCATCTGGCTGTTGATTGAGGAAGGAAATTGAATAACCTTAAGCATCTTCACCGTCCTCGTATCTATCTTTTCCAAGTACCCAATTCTGGTTAAAAGAAAAACATATTCTGCTAAAGCTACCCAGGCATCTCCCTGTCCGGCAGCGGGCAGGATCCTCAGCTTGATATCGCCTATATTAATCCGGTCAGCAAACGCTGTCTTGATCTTTGCATAATGGATGAAGTCCCCTGCTTTATGATGACGGAAGACATCGAGATAGAGGTATGTTTGCCAGATGAGGGATGGTGTTTCTATATAGGGGCTCGAGTGGACGGGCAGTCCAAGGACAGGGGAAAGAGTTAGTAAGCTTAAACGATTACGGTACAATTCTTTTAGGAAACGATTTTGCCATGCCCCGGGATTCATCAGATAACGGGATTTCAGCTTTTGATTTTCTGTTTGCCAGATCTTTATAAATGGAAATGGCTTTGATTTTGGATTTAACAGGTCCTCTATTGAAGAATTCCTCAGACTTTTCACTTCAAGTTTTGTGATCGTTTTTCTTGTAGAAATGGGGATGGAACCGAACAGGTTGATGAGTTGGCCTGAGATTGGGCAAAAAGCGGGAATATTCCAGGCCTGGTGATGTTTTCGCAGATATAGATAGAGGAATTGGTTCACAGATACAACCATATGGGATTTGCGTTTGATCAGGTTTTCGGCTGCGATCCATATTGGTATCACACCATGTGCATAATAGGTTTTCGTCCTTTTATCAAAAATATCTGCTGGGATCACTGAACATTGAAATTCAATTGCATATTTTTGTCCGTTCCAATCAAAGGCGATATCCGGTTTTTGTCTCATCTGCTGATCAAACTTTTCAAGTTCGGCCGGAATTCCCTGTTTCTTTAGCCAATCATACAATTTAAGCTTACCGGAAAGGTGATACTCTGATTCTCGATCATATTCATATTGGCAGCTTCCGCTTGCTGTATGGGAGAAATGCCAGATTTTTTTGTTGCCGAGCTTCATGATTACTTCGTCGCCGCATTCCGGACAGAAGAACTTTTCCCTGGACCTGACCTTCTCCAATTCTTCTTTGGTCACGCCGTTCGCGAGCGAAAATACTTCGCCATTCAATTTATTTGCCACCAGCAAATTTTCCGCCTCCTTCCTCCACTTACTATTCGGGAATTCAGGAGTGAAAACCTTTAATGACTTAAATGATTAACAAAATGTTCACAGAAAAAACCCGGATTAAATCCGGGCTGCTAGAGCATGGGTGACAGAAGTCTCGAAGTTGATTCGAGGAGCCTGTAACCGATATTTCGATTACTGAAATCGTTTAGGTCGATTGCATTTGATTTCTGGATATCATTTTGGTACTCCTCGACCAGTTTCAAGGTACTGCTTGTTTTATAAAGGAAAGCATTGACCTCGAAGTTCAAGTGGAAGCTTCTCATATCCATATTGGACGTGCCAATCGAAGCAAGCTGGCCGTCGACAATGACGATTTTACTGTGCATGAATCCTTTTTCATATTCGTAGATCTTTACCCCGGCTTCAAGGAGTTCGGGGAAATAGGACCTCGAAGCGAAGAAAACAATCTTTTTATCAGGTCTTTTCGGGACAAGCAGCCTGACGTCAAGTCCGCTTAGGGCAGCGACTTTGATCGCGCTGAAAATATCTTCATCAGGGATAAAATACGGTGACGCAATCCAAACTGATTTGTCTGCCGAGGAAATCATCGAGAAGAAGATATTCTTGATTACGCTCCACTCATTGTCTGGCCCTCCTGCAATCATCTGTACTCCGCCATGAGTGTTGTCTTCAAGCGCAGGTGACAAATACTCTGCCGTCAAAAGGCTGTTATTCGTCATGTAGTACCAATCTTGCAGGAAAATCAGCTGCAGGCTTCGCACTGCTTCTCCTTTTGCCATCAGATGAGTGTCACGCCAGAAGCCAAAATCCTTATTCCTTCCCAGGTACTCATCGCCGATATTCAAACCTCCGACGAATCCGACTGTCCCGTCAATCACAATGATTTTACGGTGATTGCGGAAGTTGAACTTACTGTTCAGGAACGGTAGACGGACAGGACCAAATTCGACCACTTCCACACCTGCGTCAGTCAAGTCGGCGATATAATTTTTCGAAAGCTTCCATGAGCCAACGGAATCATACAGGAACCGGACCTTTACGCCTTTTTTCGCTTTTTCAATCAGCACATTCTTGATTTCATGGCCAATCTCATCATCACGGACGATATAATATTCCATATGGATATGATGGGTGGCCTTTTTTAATTCTTCAAGAATATGGGCGAAAGTTTCCTCGCCATTCGTAAGCACCTTTGTCGAAGTCGCAAAGGAAATAGGGCTATTCCCGAGATTCTGGGCAAGATTGAACAATCGCCGGTGATCTTCTTCCATTTCAAGCATTCTCGCTTTATTCACTCTTTCGCTGTCTCCTTCGAATCGCGAGAATGTTTGTTTATCGAGAAAGTACTTGCGGCGGAACATTTTCTCCTTCCGATGGTTCCGGCCAAATAACAAATAAAAAATAAAACCTACTACCGGAAAACCGCCGAGGACAACAATCCATGTCAAAGTCTGGGCTGGATGACGATTTTCAAGGAAGATGACAAAGATGATAAAAATTACCGTCAATGTCATGAAAATACTTATGTAACCCAGATAAACAGCATCAAGTTTTTCATAAAACAAATAATATATACCTGCCAAAATGAATAAAAACGTTAAGATTCGAACTGTATTCTTCATGGTAACCACCTGTTTTCCTGCTTCTGATTTCCAATCAACTGTATATATACGTTTCTATTATGTGATAAGATTCATACAAATTATATCAAAAAAAGTGCAAGCATCTCGCTTTGAGCAGACATACGCCGGAAGGCCGAGTCGTTATACGGCTTCAATGAGCGCATCGATGAACCCCGAAGACCTATGTGCTGGATCTGGATTAAAAAAGCCGATTTCATCTCTGAAATCGGCCCTGCAATCAGGAAAAATGCTTCCTTATTACATTGAATACATCATTGTCGATAATCTTGTTGCCGTATTCATCAAGACGATGAATTGTCATGCTCGATTCCTGGCCATATTCAAGAAGGACGCTCAGAATATTATCAATTTCTTCTTCGTCTTCGAAATCCTGCTCAGGAAATTCAATGTATAGATAATACTTGTCATTATAACTGTACAAGCTTGTTTTGATTTTATCAGTTCCCGGCCGTTTTGATAGCGAGATGACGTCCTCGAAATCCTTGAAGTGCAATAAGAATTCAAGATCATCCTCGTAAGTATGCTCCTCATCTTCAAATCCTTTTGAATTGAATTGATGGTCAAGCAGCTCTTCGATTCGCTCATCGACTGGCATATCTTTCAATTTATCGTTTGGAAGCGGCAGTTCAAATTTTGGCCCGTCCTTCGATAATTGAGCTTTCGTCACTAAAACCTCCAGACCTTTTTCCAGGGCCTGGACCTGGATCCATAATGGACCTTCTACAGTAAACTCTTCTTCAGCATGGACTTCATCCATCATCTCCCAGAACAGTTCCTCACTGCGGTCGCGGTTATACCAGATTTCTTCCCTGTCAAACCCGCGTTCCTCGATGTCCATATATGAAATATAGAACTTAACCGTATTCTCATTAATACGTTCGATCTCCATTCGCTTTCTCTCCCTTCCAGGCAAAGATTTGAAGGGACTAAATACCCCCAAAAGCAGTTGGTCCTTATCTTTTACCCTTAATAAATGAGTCTGAATCACCTTGTTTTTATTAAAGGAAGGTAAATAGAATAATCTTGTACTTTCATTTTATGTTATAATCAGCCATTTTGGAAATAAAATACGCACCCATTTTTACAAAAGGCAGATTTATCATTGTACGGGTTTACTTCGTATCATATTCGGAAATCCACGAAGTCAAACAAGAGCAATGGAGGTATAAAATTAAAGTATTCTTTATATTTTAGCAGAAATTTGGGTTGATTTCAATTTGTCTGACTGTCCGAGATGAAGCTTGAAAGGAATCATTTTAAAATGGTTTTATGAATGGTTTTTGTTTTAAGGACATTTACACATTTGAATGTGAATGGCGGAGGTCTATAAGAGGCATATAATCAAAAAAAGCCCCCAAAGTTGGGAGCTTTATAATTTAATTGACTAAGCGCTGTGCTTCGCGCAATTGGAAAGTGCGGACTTTTCGCGGAAGGAAGCGTCTGATTTCATCTTCATTATAACCAACCTGCAGGCGCTTTTCGTCGATGATGATTGGGCGGCGAAGTAACCCTGGGTTTTCTTTGATTACTTCGAACAATTCCTGCAAAGGCATTGTCTCTAAGTTCACGTCTAGTTTTTGGAATGTCTTCGAACGAGTTGAGATGATTTCATCCGTCCCATCCTCTGTCATACGAAGTATTTCCTTTATTTCATCAATTGATAAAGGCTCAGAAAATATGTTTCTTTCAGTGTATGGGATTTCATGTTCTTCAAGCCATGATTTTGCTTTTCTGCATGAAGTACAACTTGGTGAAGTGTATAAAGTGACCATTGGTAATTCACACTCCTTAAGATTTACTTATATATTATTTGCCTCAAATGAACTGTCATTTATTAAATAATAATAAGTATAATTTTATAATTTATATTGTTTATTATACACCATGAGGAGGATAAAAGGTATCCTTTTCATAAATTTAACGCGGGTGACTATGTAAGAAATTTTGTTCTTCTTTATATATAACGAATGAAACAGAAAAAAGTTTCAATAAAAATGAATAATTTTCATCTCCCTCTGATTCCAATCTATATAAATATTCGTAAAATTCCCAGCGATTATGTCCGTTAGATCACAAATTCACAATTTATTTATATTTACCCGCTATTCGATTGCTGAAACCCTTTTTTATAAAATTTTTAATTCTCAATTACAACCCTCAAAATGAAAACGCAACCATGGCCATTGTCCAAGGTTGCGCCGGTGTTTATAGATCTTCCAGTAAATCGTCCCGTTTGTTTTCTACCGTCAAAACTTCATCTACTGGCTGGTACGATTCGCCGTAGAATGTTTTGTCTTTGTAGGTGTGAATCATGTTATAGGTTTTTTTCATTGCCTCATACACTAAATCTTCGGAAGCTTCGTTCGGCGACCAATAAAGAATTTCCATTTCATTGATTTCATTTGTTGCCAGCGACCTCCGTCTATATCCAACCGTGCGGGCATGCTCAAACCCTTCCCTTTTATAGAAACGAAGACGCTTTTCAGTGTCTGTGTCTTCATAATTTACCGGCTCCACTTCGAGGATGATCGGCTTGCCTTTCGCTTTCAGCTTGTCAATCAGCTTATGTCCCAGTCCCTGTCCGCGAGTTTCCTTTGCGACAAACAGATAATCGATGAATACAAAGTCATCTGTTTCAACATACATGAGGACATGACCCGGGCCTTCATCCTTATGATAAATTTCCGGCCGTTCCTTTAAAAGAGTTTCCATATGCTCCTTTGATTTCATTTCCTCTATCGGGAAATACTGATTTAATTTTTCATACCAATGCATGGCTTATCTCCTTTTCATTTTTATTCCATCCCGATAAGCACCCAGCTTTTCTTATATAATCATGATCAAAATGCTCGTATTATTTTTTCTAAATAAAGTTCTTTTAATACGCTTACAATTCTTTTAAAATAAAGATGTACGTATCATGCATTTATATTTGCCACAATCATGAAATTGTGAAAAAAAAAGGTGGAGGTTTATCATGGGCGGTTACATAATGGATTTAACTATCGTTGCTTTGCTGATCGTGGGAATTACCGCAACAATTGGTGTCATCACTAACGGAATAGGCACTCGATTCTTCAGTGGGAATAAAAGAAATGAATTCGTCGATCAGTCAACCAGATTGCAAAACGGCTGGAAAAATGTTGGCGGCAGCAAGAAGTAATCCACATGCCATCTAATTATAACTTATTATCATGCTGATTATCTAATAATATGAAAAGCCTGGAAGGACCAATTCATCCTCTCCAGGCTTTTTGTTCTTGTTTGTTAAGGTGTGTAATCAACATTCTGTGAATATCTGTTGCTGGCATTCCATAGTAAGTACTCATTGATGCCTTGATCTTTGAGTGCCCTTATCTGGTCTTCGACTTCTTTTTTTCCATAGACAATGTAATTTCCGCTTCCAAGCCACGATGCTGTAAAATCCTGAAGCCATGGACGGGATAAAGGCGGAGTCTTTAATTCAGCCAGTTTGTTTTTCTCCATCTTTGCGTATTCCTCAACAAGATGGTATGGCTGGGTGTCTGGCTTCGCAATTCCGAAATAAGAAGTCCAATGGCTAGGATAAATCATTGAAGAAATGACATCGACATTCTCTGAGATTTTCGAGAAATTCTGTCCTATGCCAGGTGCTTCCGGAAGGGTTGCGGTATAGCCGAAAATATCGACTGATACTTTCACATCATACGGTTTTAACTCTTCACGTGCATATGCCACGAATTCAGTAACCGCTTTGACACGTTTTTGGACATTATCCATTTCAATATCCTGATAATCTCCCATTGAGTACTTCAGGGTGCTGTCGCGCCGTTCGAATCCCTCAGGGAAGCGGACATAGTCAAACTGGATTTCCTGAAAACCCATTTTTGCAGCCTCTTTTGCAATTTGTACATTGTATTCCCAAACATCTTTGACAAATGGGTTTACAAAGGATTCTCCTCTTCCATTCTTCCAAACTTCATTTCCATCCTTATATGACCACTCAGGCTTTTTAGTTGCCAGGGCCGAATCTTTAAAAACAACCACCCTTGCAATTGGATAGATTTGCTTTTCTTCCAGCGTTTTCATCATTTTTTTGGGGTCCTTGATATAAGGCTTTCCGATATCGTTAAATGGAGAGTCTTCATCAGGTTTGTATGTAAGAAAACCATGATCGTCTTTTATATCGATCACCATCGCATTAAGATCGGTGCTATCAACCAATTTTGTAAGACTAGTAAACTTTTCTCCTCCTGCTGAATTGCCTGTCACATAGATTCCTCTTACAGCATCCGGATACTCAAAGTGATAGCCGGAATCAAATTTGAACCTCGGCATCTGGTTCGGGATCTCCCTGACCAAAGACTGATGTTCCCTGATAGGCAGTTTTTCTGAGTCATGAGTTTTTGTCTCAGCATAGGCCATTCCGCTTGCTTGCGAAAAAGAGGCAGCCATAAGCGCTGCTGCTGCGATTTTTTTGAATTGCACAAACATCTCTCCTTTCAGAACGAGCATTTTTTTCCATTATAATATCTATTTTACCCACTTTCGACAGATTTAGATATTATAGAGTAATATTTTCATATGGAATTTTTTTCCCTGAATTTCGATTAAGCAAAAAAAGCGATCTCAGGGTAAGAGATCGCTTTGATTATTTGACATGTTGTTGCTGATATTGTTTGAGTTCTTTCTCAGAACAGTAAACGTAATGCCCTGGAACAACCTCACGCATTTTCACTTCTTCACCATCTGCATACAGATGTACATTCGGATCATAAGTTTTGCGGCGGCGTGTACGTTCAGATTCTGGATCTGGAAGCGGAATCGCCGATAGCAATGATTGTGTATATGGATGCAGTGGATTTTTGTACAATTCTTCAGCGGTCGTTAATTCAACCAGCTTACCAAAGTACATTACACCAATTCTGTCACTGATATATTTAACCATTGAAAGATCGTGTGCAATAAACAAGTATGTTAACCCTTTTTCGCGCTGTAATTTCTTCATCAGGTTGACAACCTGAGCCTGAATGGAAACATCAAGTGCTGAAATAGGTTCATCTGCAATAATAAATTCCGGCTGAACAGCAAGTGCACGGGCAATTCCGATACGCTGTCTTTGACCGCCAGAGAACTCGTGAGGATAACGGTTGGCGTGCTCTCTATTTAAGCCAACTGTTTCAAGCAGCTCATATACCCTTTCCATTCTTTCCTTCTTGCTTTTTGCCAGCCCATGAATATCGATGCCTTCAGCAATAACATCGGATACTTTCATCCTTGGATTCAGAGATGCATAAGGATCCTGAAAAATCATTTGCATGCTTCGGTTGAATTTCTTTAAATCTTTTTTACTTTTCTTGCCGTGTACGTTTTCACCTTTGTAAAGGACCTCTCCATCTGTTGCATCGTAAAGCCTGATGATTGTGCGTCCAGTTGTGGACTTACCACAGCCTGATTCTCCAACCAGTCCAAGAGTCTCTCCTTTAAAGATATCAAAAGTAATTCCGTCAATCGCTTTTACTTCATTTGGTTGACCAATATTGAAGTATTGCTTCAGATTCTTTATTTCAAGAAGTTTTTCTCTATTTTCCATCAGCCAGTCCTCCTCCTACAGTTTATTTCATGCCCATGAATTTGCGCATTCTGCTCTTCACAGCTTCCGGTGGTTCTACCTTCGGAGCATCCGGATGCAACAGCCATGTAGCAGCATAATGTGTATCGGACACTTTAAACATTGGAGGCTGTTCTTCTAGATCAATTTGCATTGCATATTCATTTCGTGGCGCAAAGGCATCACCCTTTGGCGGATGCAATAAGTTTGGCGGTGTACCAGGAATTGCATATAACTCTTCTTCCTTAGCATCAAGGCTTGGCATCGAACTAATCAATCCCCATGTATAAGGATGCTGCGGATTGTAAAACACTTCGTCAACAGTCCCAATTTCAACTATCTTGCCACCATACATTACAGCAACCCTGTCTGCTACGTTCGCAACAACACCAAGGTCATGAGTAATGAAGATAATAGAAGTATCAATCTTTTTCTGCAGATCCTTCATCAATTCCAGAATCTGTGCCTGGATGGTTACATCCAACGCCGTTGTTGGCTCATCAGCAATTAAGACCTTTGGATTACATGCTAATGCAATCGCGATGACGACCCTTTGTCTCATACCACCGGAAAATTGGTGAGGATATTGCTTGACCCTTAATTCCGGCTTAGGAATACCGACTAGCTTCAACAGCTGAACAGCCCGTTCCCTTGCCGCAGATGTACTCATGTTTTGATGCTTGATCAGCGGTTCCATGATTTGCTTGCCAACAGTCATTGTTGGATTCAAGGAAGTCATTGGATCCTGGAAAATCATAGAGATATCCTTACCGCGGATTTTTTGCATCTGTCTGTCGGTTAAGTTTGTCAGATCTTTACCTTCAAACAAAATTTCTCCCTGCTTGATTTCGGAATTGCCTGGAGGCAGCAACCTCATGATTGCCTTTGTCGTTACTGATTTACCTGAACCAGACTCTCCAACAATAGCAAGGGTTTCTCCCTTTTTCAGTTCAAAATTCACACCGCGGATTGCTTTTACTTCGCCCGCAAATGTATGGAAGGAGATATTTAAATCTTTAACCTCTAAAATATTTTCCATTATATTCACCTGCCCTTTTAATCGCGCATTTTCGGATCAAGCGCATCACGCAATCCGTCTGCCAGCATATTGAATGTAATCATGATAAGACTGATGATGACAGCTGGGATGATCATCTCATGTGGATGCAATCTTAATACTTTAAATCCTTCATCAATTAAAGTACCCAATGAAGCTAATGGGTCCTGCAGACCAAGTCCAATAAAGCTTAGGAATGCTTCAAAGAAAATCGCGTTTGGAATAGTAAACATTGTGTTAATAATGATGACACCTGCAAGGTTAGGAAGTAAATGTTTGGAAATGATTTTCCCATCAGAATTTCCTAATGTTTTAGATGCAAGAACAAACTCTTGTTCCTTAAGCTTTAAAACCTGTGCACGGACAACACGTGCCATTCCAACCCAACCCGTTATTGTCAGAGCGACAGTAATTGAGATGATACCCGGCTGAAGTACAAGAATCATTAATATTACAACGATCATTGTAGGAATACCAACAAGGACTTCTGTGATCCTTTGCATGACATTGTCCAGACGACCGCCATAATACCCTGAAACCGCTCCATAGGCAACACCAATAATCATATCAATCAGCGCTGCAAGGAAAGCAATATACAAAGAGATTTGGGTACCCTTCCAAGTACGTGTGAAAAGGTCACGTCCTAACGCGTCAGTACCAAACCAATAATACTCGTCTACTTTTTTGACTTCATACATATTAATTTCTTTGCCGGCTTTATTTACTTTAACCCCATCAAAAGGGAGCCAACTGATATTTTCAAGTCCCTGGATTCTTGGCGGCAAATTATTATGGCTGACTTTTTGTGTATCAAAATCTTTTCCACTAATTAAAGGACCAACGAAGGCCATTAAAACAAGTAGAACCATAACAATTAAACTTGCCAGTGCAGCTTTGTTTTTACGCACACGCATCCAAGCATCTTGCCAGAAGGTTAAGCTTGGCTTGTTGATTTCCTCGCTTTTGGCCGAATCGATTTCTGCTGGCCTAAAACGATCTTTTGAAATGTTCGCTTCAAAATCAGCCATTACTTATTACCTCCAGACAGCCTGATACGTGGATCGATGATTCCATAAAGAATATCCACGACAAGGATGATAACTACAAATAAAGCAGCAAATAAAATGGTTGTTCCCATGATAACAGGGTAATCATTAACGTAAATAGATTTTACAAACTGCTCTCCTAATCCTGGAATAGCAAATATCTTTTCTACTACTAGTGAACCTGTCATTAAAGAGATAGCTAAAGGTCCGAGTACAGTTACCAAAGGAATAAGAGCGTTCCTCAAAGCATGTTTAACTGCGATTTCATAGTAACTTGCACCTTTTGCTTTAGCAAGAAGAATGTAATCCGACCCTAAAACTTCAATCATTTCTGTTCTCATGAATCGGGCTGAAATTGCTATTGGGAAAATAGATAATGCGATGGTTGGGAGGATTGTATATTCAAATCCTTTCCAGAATAGCACTGGGAACCAGCCTAATTTTACAGCTATAAAATATTGAAGAAGACCAGCAAAAACAAAGTTTGGCACAGCCTTACCCAAAACTGCAATAAATGTTGCACTATAATCTACCCATGTATTTTGTCTAAGAGCGGCAAATATACCGAGCATGATGCCTAATACGGTACCAACAATCATAGCCTGAGCTCCTAATTGCATGGATGGTCCAAGACGCTTGATCATTAGGTCCGTTACCGGTGTGTTATTGAATTGAAATGAAATACCCAGATCTCCTTGCAGCAGGTTGCCAATATATTTAGCATATTGTACAGGCACTGGCTGGTCCAATCCATACTTAGCTTTCATTATTTGCAATTGTGCAGGCGGCAATTTAGCTGCACTCGCAAATGGCGTACCAGGTATGATTTTCATTAAGAAAAACGTTATGGACGCAATAATGAAAAGAGTTAAAATCATAAAGAGAATCCTTTTAACCAGGTATTTTCCCATAGTGTGCACCTCCTATATTATTTCAATTTTCCCTATTGTTCGACAAATGCCTTACAGGGAAAAAGAGAGTATATCTAGATATACTCTCTTTCTATCATCAGAATTATTACACTCTGAAATAAGAAACTGCTTTAGTTATTATTCTGCTTCAGTGATCTTAACCCATTGGAAGTTATAGTCAGGACCGTAGTTGTAGATCGCAAGACCTTTAACACCTGGGTTCAATAGGATGTTAGCAGCACGCTGGTAAACTGGTGCTAGACCAAAGTCTTCAGCAAGCATGATTCTTTCAGCTTCCTGTTGAGCTTCCCATTGAGCTTTTTCATCAGTTGCTAGCTTGCCTTGAGCATCCTTGATCAACTGATCATATTTAGGGTTAGAGTATCCCATTCTGTTGCTTCCGCCATCAGTGATCCAAAGGTCAGTGAACGACAATGCGTTACCGTAGTCAGGACCCCATCCAGCGAATTGAAGATCATAATCCATAGCGTTGTCACGCTCTAGACGTACTGCGAAAGGAACACTTTCAAGTTTGATAGTCAAACCTGGAAGGTTAGTTTCCAATTGGTTCTTGATGTATGCATCAGTTTTCTTTGCTGCTTCAGTGTCTCCACCAAGGTAGCGAAGTTCTAGCTTATCTTTGCCAAGTTCTTTAAGTCCAGCTTCCCAAGCCTTCTTAGCTTCTTCAGCATTGAAAGTAACAAGGTCGCCGTTCGCTTCACGGAAATCTTCACCGTTAAGAGTTACGAAATCTTTTGGTACGAAATAGTTAGCAGCAACTGAACCATTGTTCAGGATGCTCTTTGCAAGGTCTTCTTTGTTGAAGCCCATTGCGATTGCTTTACGGATGTTCACGTTTTTAAGAGCTTCGTTCTTCTGGTTCAACTTGATCCAGAATACAGTTGGCTCCATCCAGCTAAGCATACGCTCGTCGCCTTCGTATGATGGAACGATATCAGAAGAAAGCAATCCAGTCATGTCTGTTTCGCCAGCTTCAAATGCGTTTACAGCAGAGTTTGAATCTTTTACTACGTTTACAGTGATTTTTTCAAGAGTTACATCATCAGCATTCCAGTAACCTTCGTTCTTTTCAAGTACCCACTCAGTGGCATCAGTACCTTCCCACTTAGTCATCTTGAAAGGTCCGTTGTAAAGTAAGTTTTCAGCATTGCTTGCGAAAGCATCGCCTTTCTCTTCAACAAACTTCTGGTTTTGCGGATAGAATGTTGGGAAAGCGAATAGGTCAGCCCAATATACTACAGGCTTATCAAGAGTTACTTCCAAAGTCTTTTCGTCAAGAGCTTTTACGCCAAGTGTATTAAGGTCGTAATCTTTCTTTTTAGCTCCAGCTTCAGTGATTTCAGCAGCACCCTTGATTTTGCCGCCCATCATGTAAGGACCATATGGAGAAGCAGTTGCAGGGTCGATTGCGCGCTGCCAAGCATACACGAAATCTTGAGCTGTTACAGGCTCGCCGTTAGACCATTTTGAATCACGAAGTGTGAATTTGTAAACAGTCTTATCTTCATTGATTTCAGGCTCGCCATCAGAAAGTGCCGGTACTGGCTTGTGGTTCTGGTCAAGGCGGTAAAGACCTTCACCTACGTTGTTTATGTAAGTGAAACTTGTAGAACCTTCAGCAAGGACAGTGTCCATAGTTGGGATCTCGGAAGAATCCAACATTCTTAATTCCTGTGGTACGTTTGCAGTTTCTTCGCCTTTTGTGCCCTCGTCACTAGGCTTGTCTTTTCCAGTATCCTTATCTCCATCTCCGCTGCACGCAGTCAGAAATAAAGAGAATACTAGAGTCAAAACTAATAGCAATGAAAATTTTGACTTTTTCAAAGTTTTGCCCCCTCTTTTTTGTTGTTTTCTGAAAACTTTTTACATTCCCTATTATACATAGATTAAATTAAATGTTCAATATTTTTGAGAGAAAAATTTACAACATTGAAACAATAGTAATAAATTCCCTTATTGATATATGGTATAATGGTGACTTATAAGCTTTTATGCAAGAAAATCAATATGTTGCCTATTGTAATATTTCAGTTTTTTGATGAAAATATTACAGATATTACTATTACAAAATAACAATTCAAGGGAGAATCAATAAAATGAGCAATAGAGTTGGGAAAATTTTTTTAGGTTTTTTTTCATCGCAATTAGTCGTCCTCTTCCTTTCTTACATCTATTACAGGAATTTAACCTTGCTAACTTATATTAATATTTCCTTTTATATTGCAAGTGCACTGTTATTCACCTCATTAATTGTCTACACAATCAACTCTGGTTTTTTCGACACAATGTCAAATTCGTTCCGGACGGTATTTGCAAAGAAGGAAGAAGGCGGGAAAAAAAAGGCCTTTGAGGAAATGACACCTCTTTCTGAATTGGTCACCTTCAATGCGAACCCCCTTTTAATCATCGGGATCATGAACTTCGCTTTTATGCTGGCAGCACTTTATGTTTACTATTTGTAATAAAATCCTGATTCTCTTGCTAATGTTGAAAAATATGATTATAATCATTTTTAATAAATCTTTAAAAGCAATGAAGAAGAATAGTACAATTGTTCAAGGCTTAGCAGAGAGTTTGTGGTCGGTGGAAACAAACAGCCTGGCATTTGGAATGGACTTCCGAGCTTCTGGTTCGAACCTAAGTAGATCCAGGCGTAAATCCTGCGTTAAAGGAAGCCATGCTGCATAAGCATGGGCAGAGTGACTCATTCGTGAGTAATTAGGGTGGCAACACGGACCATTCGTCCCTACAATTTAGGGGACGAATGGTCTTTTTTGCGTTCTTTTTTTCTTTAACTTTCGGAAAGAGGAACCATAATAGAAGGAGGAATTTTTTATGCAAACCATTTTTTCCGGCATCCAGCCGAGCGGCACGATTACACTTGGCAATTATATCGGGGCTATGAAGCAATTCACAGAATTGCAGGATGAGTATAAATGCTATTTCTGTATCGTTGACCAGCATGCGATTACTGTACCACAGGACCGGTTGCAGCTCCGCAAAAATATCAAAAGCCTTGCAGCATTGTACATCGCGTCCGGAATCGATCCTGAAAAAGTGACCCTGTTCATTCAATCAGAGGTTCCGGCACACGCTCAGGCAGGATGGATGATGCAATGTGTTGCTTATATCGGCGAATTAGAAAGAATGACCCAATTCAAGGATAAATCTTCAGGGAAAGAAGCCGTTTCAGCAGGGCTTTTGACGTACCCGCCCCTTATGGCAGCTGACATCCTTCTATATGGAACGGATTTGGTTCCTGTCGGCGAAGACCAGAAACAGCATCTTGAACTGACAAGGGATCTGGCCGAACGCTTTAATAAAAAATATAACGACATTTTCACCATTCCTGAAGTCCGGATTGCAAAAGTCGGAGCAAGGGTAATGTCTCTGCAAGACCCGATGAAAAAAATGAGCAAATCTGACCTGAACAACAAGGCATTCATTTCTATGCTGGATGATCCTAAACAAATTGAAAAGAAAATCAAGAGTGCGGTTACTGATTCAGAAGGAATCGTGAAATACGATAAAGAAAACAAACCAGGCATCTCGAACCTTCTTTCAATTTACTCCATTCTGACCGATAAATCTGTTACTGATCTTGAAAAGTATTATGAAGGTAAAGGTTACGGAGATTTTAAAGCAGATCTTGCTAAGGTTGTAGTGGATGTGATCGAACCGATCCAGAAAAAGTACTATGAACTGATTGATTCCACAGAACTGGATGAAATCCTCGACATCGGCGCTGAAAAGGCAAACCAAGTCGCAAGCAAGATGGTCAAGAAAATGGAAAACGCCATGGGCCTTGGCCGTAAAAGAAAATAAGAAGAAAAGGAGCTGGTTTGTATCAGCTCCTTCTTCTTTTATTGAAAATAAAAAGAGCTGAATTAATCAGCTCCTAATTTACCTTCGGACCGTGCTCCATCTCCCATAATTTTTCGAAGAATGCCTGTCCTTTTATGATATTTTCACAGAAATTCTCATGTTTACCTGACCAGCCGAATTTTGTTTCATCATATAATCTTTCCCATACTTCCTCAAAGCAAAGCTGTTGGATCTCTTCATATTGTTCAGGTTTCCATTCTGTGAACCAGTAGCGAACTTCAGCGACGTTTTTTGAAGAGTTCAACTGGTCCATCGCCATGAATAATAACTGCTTCAATTGTCTTTCCTTACGGGTCAATCCCCTCATCAAATCCGGGGCTGGCGATAAGATATGAAAATCTTTCAAAGCAGTTTGGTCATTGAAACCGTACTGAATAGTATCCTGGTTTTCAATCATTTCATAAACCAGCTGTTCCTGTCTCGGAATCAGGCGGCTTTTGCGAATCGGGATATTATAGCCGATTGTATCCACGGCAAGGATTCCTGTCCCATCGGAAACAACGAAACAATAATCAAGCTGCGTGCGTTCATGATTCTTCCTTAAGTATGCCTTGCGGTAAATGTCATCCAGAAGCTGTTGAGGCAACTCTGATAAATCATTTTCAATGTAATTAAATAACAAATGGTCAATTTTCAGAAGAGGCACCTGGTCAAGCAGCTCCACTCCATCGTCCTTGCGCCATTCATGAAAATGGCAGACATTATAGCCGTTCTCTTCCCCTTCGAACCAGTTTACCCAGACATCATGAAGATACAACATGATTTATAACCCCTCACTTCAAGAAACTGTTTGTCCATCAGTATGGGCAGCACTCAGTAAAATTATTCCTTAAAAGGAAGATCAATTTAATCATCATGATGATGTGGCCAATATATACTCAGCCAGATCACTCCAATTCCTGCAGGAAGAAGATAACACTCCACCCTCCCCGATATAAAAGCTAAATACTCATCCACACCGTGACCCGCAGTAATCATATTCAAATACGCGATCGTGCTGATTCCCCCAGAGACAGCCAAACTAAAACCAATCGTCAAAACAAACAACCTAAAAATCATCAAATTGGCTCTTTTCACAATTGACATTCAAATCATACAACGTACTCACCCCGGCCTGTCCATTTTTATATACATATGAAGGAAGTGGATAAGACAGTACAGGAAGCAGAATTAATTGTACATGCAGTTGGGGGAGGTAACTATACTAATTGCCCCGGTTACTTTTAACATTGAAGTCCGAACTTGGAGGACTTCGGACATTTCGAGCACTCCAGCTTGCTGTTTTGTCCGAACCCGCACCACTTCGGACATTTCAAACACTCAAGCATGTTGTTTTGTCCGAACCCGGCACCCTTTCGGCAACATGTACAACTTCAATCCTGAAATTGGCCAAAATAAAAAATCTACCTGTGTATGGTAGATTTTTTAACGGCGTGATCTTGGATTCAATGCGTCTTTCAGGCCTTCACCTACGAAGTTGATGGACAAAATCGTCAGTGTGATGGCGAGGGCTGGTGGAATCCAGATCCACGGCTTTCCCTGTAATACGTCTGGTTCATTTGCGAATGCAAGCATGTTGCCCCATGATGGAATTTCGGATGGTACACCGAATCCGAGGAAGCTTAGTCCGGTTTCTGCGACAATCATGGAAGCGAACAGGATTGTTGCTTGTACGATGATTGTAGAAAGGACGTTTGGAAGCAAATGCTTTGTGATGACTTTAAATGGTGAGCATCCGATCGAAATGGCTGCAAGAATGTATTCATTTTCTTTCTCCGCCAGGATCTTGCTTCGGACGATACGTGCTACCCCGCCCCAGCTCAGCAAGCTGATAACCATGATCAGGATAACAAGACCATTGATTTTACCATAGAAAATTGTAGCTAATACGATAACGAATACCAGGAATGGGAAGTTCAGGACAAAATCTGTAAAACGCATCAGCATGCTGTCCACGATTCCGCCGAAATATCCTGAGATCGATCCTACAATTGTTCCAAAAAAGATAACGAATAGCGTACAGCTAATTCCGACTAGTAATGATACCCTTCCACCGTACAACAATCTCGTAAAAACATCCCGGCCATTTTTATCTGTTCCGAGCCAGTGCTCTGCAGATGGCTTCAAGGACATTTGACCGATATTGATTTTAGTGATGTCAATTGTCGTAATGTATGGAGCCAGGAAAGAGACAACGGTAACGATGATCAAAAAGATCAGACTTGTCATCGCAAGCTTGTTCTTAATGAACTTCTTGCGAGCAATGGCCCAAGGAGACAACCCTTTTTCCGGCTTCAGGTTAATCTGTGTATTTTTTGCTGTAGAAACTTCCATAGCCATCCTCCTTAATCCAGCCTGATCCTTGGATCAACGATTCCATATAGGATATCTGCAACCAGGTTTCCAAACAAAGTCAAGAATGAGAACATCATAGTCAATGTCATGAGGACTGGATAGTCTCTTTGACTGACAGAGTTCAAGAATAATTGACCGATTCCAGGATAAGTGAAGATCGTTTCGGTGATGATTGCTCCACCGACAAGTGCAACGATATCAAATCCAAGGAATGTAATCAGCGGGATGATTGAGTTACGTAAAATGTGCTGATTGTAGATTTTCTTTTCAGGTGTTCCTTTAGCACGTGCCGTTCTTACAAAGTCCTTACGACTGTTTTCTATAATGTCATTACGCAGGAATTGCGTATAGCTTGCGGTACTCAGTAGACCTAATACAAGTGCTGGCAAGAAAACATGGTGTAATTTGCTGATCCAATATGCAGCTGTTCCTTCTGTCGTGGAGATATCAACCGATCCATTTGAAGGGAACCAGCCTAAAGTGAATGAAAAGAAATAGATTGCGAACACACCCGCAACGAATGAAGGGAGTGCCAATCCTATATAGTTCGCGGTTCCTATGGCATTATCGCCTATTGTATATGGCTTCCTGCCGGCATAGATACCCATGATAAACGCAAGAATATAAGTGATTAAAATACTGGTAAAACCTAGGAATATAGTATTAGGCAAACGTTCTGAAATGATTTCACTCGCCGGGATTTTATAGCGGGTTGATTTCCCGAAATCTCCCTGCATGAAGTTAGAAATCCATGTGAAATACTGAATGTGGACTGGGTCGTTGTAACCAAGCTTCTCACGCATCTCTTGTATGTATGCCGGATCCGTATTGTTCGGATCAATCTCCCCACTGAGTGAGTCCCCTGGCATAAGTTTCGCCAGGGAAAACACTACGATGGAGATAAGGAAAAGCATAGGAATCATTCCGAGTATGCGCCGTAAACTGTACTTAAGCATATGCATTCTCCTTAACTGAATAGGTGGTACTTAGCTATTATTGCTTGATCCACCATTCATGAGGTGAGTTAGAACCAGAAACGTCGAACTTAACGCCTTGAACACGCTTAGAAACAGCCATAACTTCTTCTAGTTCAAGGATTGGAAGTGCTGGTACTTCTTCGTTGAAAATCTTCTGCCAGTCAGCATACAGTTGCTTACGCTTATCAGTGTCAGTTCCAACAACTTCAAGGTCAACAGCATCTTCAAGAAGCTTTTGAGCATCTTCATTTACCCAACGAGGGTAGTTCCATACAGATTCAATGCCCCAAAGTGGAAGTGGATCCGGATCAGAGCCAGTTCCCCATCCGCCGTAGAATACTTCTAGAGCTGGGTCATCTTTTTCAAGTTGATCATAGTAAAGGTTAACATCTGTCATTTGAAGCTCAGATTTCAAGCCAACTTCTTCCCAGTACTGAGTCATAGCTTTAGCACGTGCTTCGAAAGTTGGGTTTCCAGTTGCATAGTGAGAGAATTTAACAGTGAATTTCTCACCTTTTGGATCTTCACGGAATCCATCTCCGTCTTTGTCAACATAACCAGCTTTATCAAGGATTTCTTTCGCCTTTTCTGGGTTGTATTCGTATTGGATCGGCATATCTTTGTTATCTGCTGCAATCCAGTGTGAAGATGGGATTGGACGGTTAAGCGGCTTTCCTAATCCACTAAAGAATGCATCTACCCACTCTTGGCGGTTGATAGCGAAAAGCATAGCCTGACGCAATTCTTTGCTAGCGTACTTATCCTTGTCCATTACGTTTTTCTTTCCATCATATTTACCAAGTTTGAATCCGATATAGTAGTAAGATAAGCCAGGATATTTTACTACTTCAACATTGTCAAGTGCTTCGATTTCAGGAAGAACTGTTGGGTGGAATGGAGTCATGTCAAGTGTTCCATTCTTAAGTTCACCAGTTGTAAGTGAAGTATCGATAACTTTAACAATGATCTTTTCGATGTGCGGCTTGCCTTTCCAGTAGTCTTCGTTACGAGTAAGCTCTACTGATTCACCAGGGATAACCTTTGTTACCTTGTAAGCACCTGTTCCAACAGGCTTAGTGCGGACCTGCTCAGAAGCAGCCATGTCTTTAGGATCGATTCCTTCGAATTCCTTGCGAGAAAGCGGGTAAGCCCAAACATTCTCAAGGTTGTTTACGCGTGCTTTGTCAAAAGTGATTTTCAAAGTATAGTCATCAACTACTTCAAGACCAGAGATTTTGTCAGCCTTTCCTTCGTTGAATTCCTTAGCACCTTCGATTGTGTTAACATTAGACCAGCGCTGGTGTTCTCCACCAAGTTTAGCGATTGTTTCAATAGCGAATACCCAGTCATTAACTGTCAGTTCTTCGCCATTGTGCCATTTAACGCCTTTTTCAAAAGTGAATGTGAAAACTTTATTGTCATCAGTTTTCCAGCTTGCGATGTTTGGCTCAGCCTTAAGGTTTTCATCATAGTCGATCAATGGATCATCGAAGAATGCGATGATGTCATCGTCGCCGTCAGCATCGTAGAAGTTCCAGTTCAAAAGGCCTTTGAACTCAGAGCTTAAAGCGTAAGTCAATGTACCGCCATCCTGCGGTCCTGATTCTTCTGCAGCGTTGTCTTTGTCGCCGTCTTTCGGTGTTGTTGATGTCTTTTCTTTGTCTCCTCCGCTGCACGCAGCAAGGAATGTCGATAGAACCAATACTAGCATCGCTAGCAATAACAATGGTTTCTTCATTGTTTTCCCCCCGTTTTTCTTTTATTTTTTGTAAAAATTATGCCCTAGTAAAGGTGGCAAGCAACTCGGTGTCCTGGCTTCACCTCCTTTAAAGCTGGCTTCACTTGGGAACACTCTGCCATCGCAGCCGGGCAGCGCGGGTGGAACGGACATCCTGTCGGCGGGTTCAGTGGGCTTGGCACGTCTCCCTCAAGAACGATCCTTTCTTTTTTCCTGCGCGGATCCGGCATTGGAATGGCTGAGATCAAAGCCTGGGTATATGGGTGGAGCGGCTCAGCATACATGCTGTTGCGGTCGGCAATTTCAACCATATTGCCGAGGTACATAACGCCGATCCGGTCACTCATATGTTTAACGACACTAAGGTCATGAGCGATGAATAAGAAAGTAAGATCGAATTCCTTCTGAAGTTCTTTCAAAAGATTGAGAACCTGGGATTGTACAGAAACGTCAAGGGCTGATACCGGCTCATCCGCAATGATGAGTTTGGGTCTCAACGCCAGCGCCCTGGCAATGCCGATCCTTTGTCTTTGTCCGCCGGAAAATTCGTGGGCGTATTTATAATAAGCATCTTCAGGAAGACCTACTTTGTTCAATAACTCCATTACTTCATCCTTCAAGTCCTTCATGCTGACATTCTTGAAGTTCCTGATAGGTTCGGAAACGATGTCCCCCACCATTTGCATTGGATTAAGCGAAGCATATGGATCCTGGAAAACCATTTGGATATCCTGGCGAATCGCCTGGAGAGTTTTGCCTCTGAGTTTGGTGATATCCTTTCCTTCAAAGAGGATTGCTCCCTCTGTGGCGTTCAGCAGGCGGATGATTGTCCTTCCTGTTGTTGATTTACCACAGCCTGATTCTCCTACAAGTCCAAGTGTTTCACCCTTCTTGATTTCAAATGATACATCATCGACTGCTTTGACATTGCCGATGGTACGTCTGAAGAAACCGCCTTTGACAGGATAGTAGGTTTTAAGATTCTTGATTTCCAGCAAATTCTCTTTATCTATCATAGTTGCATTGCTCATTATGCCTTGACTCCTTCTTTTGGCATACTTGCTTCATATAGAATGCACGCCACTTCATGACCTTGTTCAACCTCTCCAAGCTGTGGAGTGATGCTTGTACACTCTGGCATTGCTTTCGGGCAGCGGTTTGCAAATCGGCAACCGGTTGCCGGCATATTCTTAAGTGATGGTACAATCCCTTTGATTGAGCTCAATTCTTCCTTATCCTCATCCATTTTCGGAATTGCGCCCATCATCAGCTCAGTGTATGGATGCTTAGGGTTATAGAAAAGTGTGTCAACATCTGCCCGTTCAACGATCCTGCCCGCATACATAACGATAACCTCGTCACACATCTCTGCGACAACGCCAAGATCGTGCGTGATCATGATGACAGACATATCATTTACTTCCTGGATGCTCTTAAGCAACTCGAGTATCTGTGCCTGGACAGTAACATCCAATGCCGTGGTAGGCTCGTCCGCTATAAGAAGCTTAGGCTGGTTCGCAATCGCCATGGCGATCATGACCCTTTGTCTCATTCCTCCGGACAATTGATGCGGATACTCATCAACCAGTTTTTCAGGACGAGAAATGCCGACGCTCTTCAATAATGCTATGCTCTTTTGCCTTGCTTCCGCTTTGGAAATTTTCGTATGGTTGAACAAAACTTCCTGCAGCTGGAACCCAATCGTGAACACCGGATTCATCGATGTCATTGGTTCCTGGAAAATCATTGAGATATCACGGCCGCGAATTTTATTCATTTCTTTTTCGGACATCTTCTCAAGATGAACGCCTTCAAAAACAATTTCGCCTCCGCGGATCTTGCCAACTCCTTTAGGAAGAAGCTGCATGACTGAAAGACTCATTACTGACTTCCCGCACCCTGATTCGCCAACAACCCCGACAATCTGTCTTGGTTTGACAGCAAAACTCACCTTGTCTACAGCGTTATAAAACTCACCATCGATATTGAATGCTGTTTCCAGGTTTTTGACTTCCAACAAAGGTGCTTCATTATGTATTGAATAGTTGCTCATTGGGACACCTTCTCACATTTAAATAATAAAATATTCTGCAAATTCTATATATTTTAATAAAATGTTATTACAGATTTGTTACATTTGCAATACTTATTTTTCAATTGGGAAATTTAAAACTTTTCTAAATTAATAAAAAACCCTGAAATAACAGGGTTTTTTTGGGCTTAGTAAAATTTTAAAATTTTAGCAACTTTGTAAATTCCTTGGCAGGTGAGTAGAAGGATGCTTTATCAGTAAAATTTCCATGTTGCTTATATTGTTTTACAATTTCATATCCCATTGCATATCCTAGCAGTCTCGGCCTGCTTCCCAGCCCGAACAGGATTTGGTCATGTTCTCGGTCGCTCCGGGTTAATGACAGCTTTTTTTCAAGCTCTTCCTCCCAGAATCCAGCGAGGGTTTTTGTCGAATACCGCCTGCTCCAATCTCCTGTATATTCAAGACCGCAATGAGTTGCGACCGCATGTTCAGCCAGCCCTTCCAGGATGATTGAATCGAGCAGGGTGTATTCATCAGGACTTTTCTTTTGGGCCTGCATCCTGCACACATGATGATATTCGTGAACAAAGAGCGCCTCCAGTTCTTTCACATCTTCCAGTGGTGTCAGGAAAATGAACATTTTATCAATAAAAGATAAGCCTGACTTCCCTTTCCCTTCTTTCATCAATCTGGAATTCGAGACATCCATCGGGAAAATAAAAATCGGAATATCGGGACCCTTCCATTTCCTTTGATATTTACGGAAAATCTTTTCTGTTGCTGACCAGTACTTTTTTGCTTTTAATTCTTCAAAAGTCTTTTTGCTCCTGTGTTCTGGCTTGTACATGCCAAAGTTCTTCAAATAAGTGTAAATCTTTTTCGCATCAGCATCCCCTCCAAAATAAGCAAGGAGTTTCTCACAGATTATCTTAGGGCTGTTGAAGTCTTTTTCCAACCATTCGTCCGTCCTGACTACCCCATCTTACTCCCTCCGTAGAAATCAACTTTACAGCTATATTATGAAGTTCACAGCGAGCCGTTCTGGAATTCGCCTAAATAGCACCGAAAATTTTCCCAACAAAAAAACCAGGGGGAATCCTGGCTTTACTTGATCAAGCATGGTAATGAAATTTAAAAGGTTCAGCAGCCTCAAATCATTCGTTAATCTTCGGGTCAAGCGCATCCCTCATTCCATCCCCGACAAAGTTGAAGCATATGACAGTAAGCAGGATCATCAATCCCGGTGCCAATGGATACCACCATGATTTTAACAGGATAGTGAAATTCTGTGCGTCCTGCAGCATATTTCCCCAGCTGGCGTGCGGCGGCTGAATGCCAAGTCCCAGATAGCTCAGACCTGATTCTGCCAGGATTACATATCCTACTGCCAGAGTGGCCGAGACGATGATCGGGCCCATGGCATTGGGCAGGATATGAGAGAAAATGATCGTAGGCGTTTTTGTTCCTATTGTTTTGGATGCAAGGACAAATTCCCTCGACCTTAGGGAGAGGAATTCACCTCTGACTAACCTGGCAGTAGTTGTCCATCCCAGAAGCGCGAAGATTAATATCAGTTTATCCACTCCCGGTTTGAAAATCGTGACCAAGGTAATCAACAGGAATATGGATGGGATCGAAAGGATGATATCGACGAACCTCATAATCATCGCATCGACAATCCCGCCTACATAGCCAGCAACTGCTCCAAGAAAGGTGCCGATCGTAATCGATCCAAGTACGGATGCAAAGCCGACCAGCAGAGAGATTCTGGCACCATATAAGAGTCTGGAAAAAACATCCCTGCCAAACCTGTCAGTCCCAAGCCAGTGCTCACTGTTCGGCGCCTGCAATTTGATCAGCAGATTCTGTTTGGAAGGTGAAAACGGGGCAATAAATGGCGCTAATAGGGCAGCAGCAATGATGATGATCAGAAAAATGCCTCCAAAAACAGCAAGCTTGTTTTTCACAAATTTCCTGACAATGATCCCAAGCATTGTGTCATGCGAAGTGTTGACACCCTGCATTTCCAGACTGCCTGAAGAATTTCCAGCTAGATTTGGTTTTGCCATGTTTACCTCCCCTTAATACTCGATCCTTGGATCAAAAATTGCGTACAGGATATCCGCGATTAAATTCCCGATTACGACAAACACTGCTGAGATGACGGTCAGACCCATGATTACCGGATAATCCCGCTGGAATGCAGAATCCACAAACAACAAGCCAATCCCTGGCCAGGTAAAGATTTTTTCAACAATGACCGCTCCCCCAATGAAGGAAGGAATCATCAGTCCAAAAATGGTGATGACCGGGATCAGTCCATTTCGAAGCCCATGTTTATAGATGACTTTGTTTTCCTTGAAGCCTTTTGCTCTCGCAGTCCTCATATAATCCTGCTTGATCACTTCCATCATGCTTGACCTCGTATAACGTGTCAGTCCCGCCATATCTGCGGCTGCCAGAACAAATGCCGGCATGATTAAGTGGTGGATCCTGTCCCAGAGACTGAAAGGTGCATTCAGGGTCGCGACCCCTCCTGTCGGAAACCAATTATTCTGAACGGCAAAAACCATGATCAGAATCAAGCCGAGGAAAAAGTTTGGTGTTGCGACGCCGAGGAACGATGTAATCGTCACTGAATAGTCGAGCTTTGAATACGGTCTGGTAGCCGATATCACTCCAAATGGAATCGAAATCAGCAATGCAAGCAAGGTTGAAACGACCATTAACAGAATTGTATTCGGCATCCTGTTCATGATCATTTCTATTACAGGGACACCTTTGCGGATCAATGAAGTGCCAAAGTCCCCTTGAAGCATGGCTCCGAGCCACTTCAAATACTGGATATGGATAGGGTCATTGAGTCCGTATCTTTCCATGAACCTGGCCTTGTCCTCTGGGCTGATCGTCGGATCCATCATCAAGCTGGCAGGATCCCCGGGGGCCAGCTTCATGATGGCGAAAGAGACGATTGTAATCCCCAGCAGCAAAGGAATGGCCATCAGGATTCGGCGAATGATATAAGATAGCATAGCAATTCTCCTTTTGAAATTAAGAGATAATAAGAAAAGCGCAAGCGGCTTGTCAGCAAGTGATACTGAAAACCTGAAGGGGAAGGGACTCTCCCTTCCCCTTCCATCCTGATTCCTATTTTTTCAGCCACCATTTAGAGATTTCGTAAAAGTCATCCTTCGCGTGGAATACATAGCCTTCCAGATTAGCCGGCATGACCCTGTGGACATTTGGATAGTACAGGAATGTGTATGGCTGGTCTTCTGCCAGCATCTTATAGATTTCAGCATATGCTGCTTTGTATTCATCCTGGTCAAGGATCTGCTTCGCTTCTTCCATCAGCTTATCTGCCTTAGGATTTGAATACCATACGAAGTTCAAGCCTTTTTCCATCTGGCTAGAGTGGAAAATGTCATACTGATCCGGGAATGTCGACAAGCTCCAGCCAAGGACAAGCGCATCATAATTCCAGTTCGGAGCTGAAATTTGCTCGATGAACGCACTCCATTCAACGATTTCAGGCTTCGCTTCGATACCGACTTCCTTCAATTGCTCCTGAAGGACGACGACAATGTCTTCCCTTACCTTGTTACCCTGGTTTGTTTTTACCGTGAACGAGAATTTCTTGCCGTCCTTATCAAGGATCCCGTCACCATCTGTATCCTTCCAGCCTGCGTCAGCCAGTAAAGATTTTGCTTTCTCGACATCATATCCAAATTTCGGAACATCGTCATTGTATGCAAATGAAAGTGGACTTTCTGGAACATCAGCGACTTTACCGTCACCGTTCATGACAGAATTTACGATTGCTTCCCTGTCGATTGCGTGTGTAATGGCCTGACGGACTTTTTTATCTTTGAACAGGTCATTCTTCTGGTTGTATCCCAGATATGTGTAGGAAAGAGCAAGACCTGACTCAACCTTCACGCCCGGGAATGACTTGACTGTGTCAATGTCAGTTCCAGGCACACCAGCTGCAAAATGAATATCTCCAGCCTGGATTTGTGCGATCATGGCATCCATATCAGGAACGATTTTATAGGTGAGCGTATCAAGATAAGGGCGTCCTTTAAAGTAATCATCGAATGCTTCTACCTTTACATACTCTCCGTCTTTCCATTCAACGAATTTGAATGGACCAGTACCAATCGGCTTTTTCGTATTGAATTCATGTTCACCAAGCTCGGCTACAGGTACGTCTTTAAGGATGTGTTCAGGCAGGATATAGTAGCTCAGTGAAACCGGATAGAACGAAGCATCCTTCTTGTTCAGCTTGAACTCAACAGTATAATCATCAATTTTCTTGACTGATTCCATTGATTCGAAAGCTGAACCGCGCTCGCCATTATAGTCAGGGTCTTTCGGGATGCTGAAGGTGAACACGACGTCATCCGCAGTGAACTCCTCACCGTCATGCCATTTGATTCCCTTTTTCAATTTTGCTGTAAAGGTAAGCCCATCTTCAGAGATATCGATTGACTCAGCCATGCTCATCGTCGGATTGAATTCAGTATCAGAAGACACAAGGCTGTCATAAATGAACCCTTCGATGTCAGAGCTTGATGTATCAGTTGAATAAAGCGGGTTGAAAACGGTAGGCGCCCCTGTGGAACCAATGATTAAATCCCCACCCTGCTGCGGTCCGGAAGCTTCCTCTTCTTTTTTGCCATCATCTCCAGGAGTTTTTTTCGGATCCTCGGCTGAATTTCCAGTACACGCAGTAAGGAAAATCGACAGGATCAGGGTAAGACTGATTAATAACCATGAAGCTTTTCTTAATTTCACATCATTTCCCCCTTAAATTTTCACTAGTATTATAGACAAGCAGAAAGGTATTCCTATCTCCTCCCTTCAATCCTGAAGCTGCCCTATGTATATAAATGGCAGGCAACAAAATGATTGTTCTTGACTTCTTTGAATTCAGGATCCACCTGTCTGCACAGATCAAATGCAGCAGGACACCTTGTATGGAATACACACCCTTTGGGTGGATTCGATGGACTGGGAAGCTCGCCTTTCAGGATGATGCGCTCACGCTTCATGGCGCCTTTCTTTCTTGGAACCGGAACAGCTGACAGCAGTGCCTGTGTATAAGGGTGGAGCGGTTCTGAATAAAGGTCAGCTTTTGAAGCTAGTTCCATCATTTTGCCTAAATACATGACTCCAACCCTGTCACTAATATGCCTGACAACGCTCAGGTCATGGGAGATAAAAATATAAGTTAGCCCGAATTCTTCCTGAAGGTCCTCCATCAAATTGATGATCTGTGCCTGAATCGAGACGTCCAGGGCGGAAACCGCTTCATCAGCTATAATCAATTCCGGGTTCAATGCCAGTGTTCGGGCTATTCCGATTCTCTGGCGCTGACCTCCGGAAAATTCATGCGGATATCGATTGATAAAGGATGCATTGAGGCCTACCTTTTCCAATAAGCTCTCAACATGCTGATCCCTTTCTTTGTTTTTATACAGATGATGGGTATCGAGAGGTTCCCTGATGATCGACCTCAAGGTTTTCCTCGGATTAAGTGAAGCAAATGGATCCTGGAAGATCATCTGGATATTTTTGCGTACATCCCTTCTCAGGTCACTCTCTGAAAGATGGGAGATATCCTTGCCATTGAATATGATTTTGCCATCGGTAGGTTCATAGAGCCTGATAATCGTTCGGCCTACAGTCGATTTGCCACAGCCTGATTCTCCGACAATCCCAAGCGTCTCTCCTTTTTTCACCTTCAAATTTATTCCGTCAACTGCTTTTATATGACCAACTGTCTTTTGCATTAGTCCAGCTTTAATCGGGAAGTGTTTTTTTAAGTCCTGTAATTCAAGCAAGGTTTCGGAGCTATCTTCAGTGGTTTTGTCTACCAGTGATTCACTTGTTGAGATCATTTCTCCACCTCCTTGCTGTCATGTAGAAAGCACCTTACAGAACGAGTATTATATTTCTTGACAAGGCTTGGCATTTCACTGAAACAGCGCTCAAAAGCTTGCGGGCAACGAGGTGCGAAACGGCAGCCTTTTGGCAGTTTCTCTGGTGATGGCACATTTCCTTCTATAGATACAAGCCGTGCATGGTCTTCGTCTATTGAAGGTATGGAACCCATCAGGCCATCGGTATAGGGGTGAAGTGGATTTTCAAACAGATCCTCCACCATCGCTTCTTCCACAACCTGGCCTGCGTACATGACGACAACCCGGTCCGCGACTTCGGAAACCACCCCAAGGTCGTGGGTAATGATCAGGATCGAGGTATCGAACTTTGTGCTCAAATCCTTCATCAAGTCCAGGATTTGCGCCTGGATGGTTACGTCCAATGCTGTGGTCGGCTCATCCGCAATCAAAAGTTTTGGGTTGCAGCTCATGGCCATCGCAATCATCACCCGCTGGCGCATTCCTCCCGACAGCCGATGAGGATAATCATTGATGATTTCCTTAGCGCGGGAAAAACCAACGAGTTCCAGCATCTCGATCGCTTTCTGCCTGGCCATCGCCTGATTCAGTCCCTGATGGTATGTCAGGACTTCCGTGATTTGTTCTCCGATGGTAAGCACCGGATTCAGTGAAGTCATCGGTTCCTGAAAAATCATCGAAATATCATTGCCACGGATCTTGCACATCTCGTCCTCAGTGGCGTTCACAAGATCCTGGCCATCAAAATGGATCTGCCCGTCCACAATTTCCCCTGGCGGACTAGGAATCAATCGCATGATTGATAGAGATGTGATACTTTTTCCGGATCCCGACTCTCCAACAAGTGCGACAGTTTCACCTTTATTGATGACAAGGTCCACCCCGTCAACAGCGGGAATCATTGTCTTTTTCCTTTTAAAATAAGTTTTTAAATTCTTTAGCTCCAATAAGGCTGTCACGTTTCCTGCACACCGCCCATCTCAATGTTTTGATAGTGGAAAAATGGTCTATCGGCCTAAATAAAACATTCTGATAATTATTAATTATTAGAATGCAAGTGCTTTTATTACACTTTCATTACTTTTTTTAAAAGAAGCATTAAGTAGCTTTATTTCTTTATCAATGATATTAGGGAGATTTAAGCAATTTAGAATATGAAATAAAAGAGGGATGAGAGGACCGGATAGGATTTGGACAAAAAAAAGCAGAAACCCTGGATAGGATTTCTGCTTCTATTACGAGAGGGGTTGCCTCTGGTTTCATTAAGCTTCATATTTTCTGAATGCGATGGTTGCGTTATGTCCGCCAAAACCGAGCGAATTGCTGATTGCTGCGGTTACTTGCTGCCTGCGTGCGGTGTTTGGCACATAATCAAGGTCACACTCTGGATCTGGCGTTTCAAGGTTGATCGTCGGCGGAAGGATCCCATCCTTCAAAGCCAGGATGGTGAATATGGCTTCAATCCCTCCAGCAGCTCCCAGCAAGTGGCCGGTCATCGACTTTGTTGAACTGACTGCGAGCTTGTAAGCCTGTTCGCCAAAGACGGTCTTGATCGCCATTGTTTCATATTTATCATTATATTCAGTGCTTGTTCCATGTGCATTGATATAACCAACTTCTTCTGGTGCTAGCCCTGCATCATCAAGAGCCATTTTCATCGCTCTTGCGCCGCCTTCACCTTCTGGAGCTGGTGCGGTTATATGGTATGCATCCCCCGTTGCGCCGTAGCCGACGATTTCAGCATAGATTTTTGCTCCACGGGCCAATGCGTGCTCTAAATCCTCAAGGACGACAATTCCGGCGCCTTCACCCATGACAAAACCATCGCGGTCCTTATCGAACGGCCTGCTTGCATTCTGTGGATCTTGATTTGTCGATAAGGCCGTATTTGCACAGAATCCTGCAAAAGACATTTTTGTTATTGGTGCTTCTGCTCCGCCGGTTACCATTACATCAGCGTCACCGCGCTGGATGACCTTGAACGCATCACCAATCGAGTTTGTTCCAGTCGCACACGCTGTGACTGTACAGGAGTTGAAACCTCTTGCTCCAAGTGTGATTGATACCTGTCCTGTTGCCATATCAGGAATCATCATTGGCACGAAGAATGGGCTGACCCTGCGATACCCTCTATTCATGAATGTTTCATGCTGCTGCTCGAATGTTTCCATTCCGCCGATTCCAGATCCAATCCATACACCAACTCTTGGAGCAATTTCGTCGGTAATTTCCAGCTCCGCGTCTTTGACTGCCATCAAGGATGCAGCAACGGCATAATGTGTGAAGCGGTCCATCTTCCGGGCATCTTTCCGGTCAATGAAGTTTTCCACATTGAATTCTTTTACTTCCGCTGCGACCTTTGCCGGGAAATCATCGGCATTAAGCCTTGTGACCGGACCGATTCCCGATACACCTTCCAAAATATTTTTCCAGGTAGATTCTGCGTCATTGCCAAGAGGCGTAACAGCCCCGATTCCAGTAACTACGACTCTGCGTTTCTCCATCATTCATTGCATCTCCTTTATCTGATCTCTTATTTTAATTCGAGTTAATATGCTTACTTACCCCAACGCATGGCGATTGCTCCCCATGTCAAGCCGCCGCCAAAACCAACCATGACCACGACATCGCCTTCTTTGATTTTTCCTGCTTCCAGTTCTTCAAACAGTGAAATCGGAATTGAAGCGGCAGATGTATTGCCGTATTTATGGACTGTTTTTGACATCTTCTCAATCGGAAGCTCCAGCCGCTGGCGGGCCGCTTCCATAATTCTGATATTCGCCTGGTGGGGAATCAGGAAATCTACATCTTCTTTCGAAAGTCCCGCTTTTTCAAGGACATTGATGCTGCTCTCACCCATTTGCCTTACCGCAAACTTGAAGACTTCGCGGCCGTTCATCACGATATAGTCGTCCTGATACAGATATTTTCCGCCGGATCCGTCTGAACCCAATTCAAACGAAAGCACTCCTTTTCCGTCTGAAACCGGCCCCATCACCACAGCTCCGGCACCGTCTCCAAAAAGTACAGCAGTATTCCGGTCATTCCAGTCCGTGATCTTGGATAGTTTTTCAACACCTACTATTAAAGCATACTTATAAGTGCCCGCTTCGATAAATTGTTTTGCGGTTACCAACCCATACATGAATCCGGCGCATGCGGCACTCAAGTCCATTGCTGCAGCCTTTTTCGCACCAAGCTGGTCCTGGAGCATGCATGACACTGTTGGGAAAGGCTGATCAGGAGTTACTGTAGCGACCAAGATCAAGTCAAGTTCTTCAGCAGAAATACCCGCATTTTTAATAGCATCTGCTGCAGCACGATAAGCTAATTCCGATGTATCCATATCATCATTCGCGATTCTTCTTTCTTCAATCCCCGTCCTTGAGCGGATCCACTCATCCGAAGTGTCCATCGTTTTTTCCAAATCAAGGTTTGTTACAATATTCTCCGGTAAGTATCGCCCAACCCCAGTTATCCCTGCATTCATGGGACCCATCTCCTTTATCTTATGATTTCTGTCTATTTAACACCATTTAATTATTATCAATTATTATGACTTGGTACTAATTTTATCAGAAACTGCTCTCCTCCTGCAACTGAAAAATAAGAATTCCGCTTTTACCCAGTCCAGATGACTACATTCTTCATAGACTGACAGTGAGGACATTCCGTCTGAAAATAGCCACATGCCAGCCACCAGCTGCTGAATTTTACAAGGATAAAGAGAGAGAAAGGCGGGAACGAAAATGGAGGATGAAAGAGCAAGAGACCTGTTTGGTTTCAAGCTCAGAAGAAATGACCAAGAAGCCAGTGCGGGGTCTGGAGAGGAAATCGATCATTTTGACCGCTTCATGTTTGGCGGCCAGAGGGACATAGCAGAAAACAAAGACCACCCAGCTGAGCCTTCTTCCCCTTTAAGCAAGTACCTTGACCAGATTGATTTAGATGCAGTGATGTATCATGTTGATACCCTGATCACTTCAGCCAGGGATCTTAAGCCCCTGCTGGGCAAAGTAAAGCCTTTTTTTGACCAGATCATTGATAAAGATAAAAGCTGAGGCATGCCTCAGCTTTTAGTGTCATCTTATTCTTTTGCAGCGTCTGCTTTTCCCAGTTCATACGCTTCATTCATAACATTTGTGAATAAAGTGAAAAATGGCTGGAGATTGTCCATTGTCAACTCAATGCCTGCTTCCTGCAATTTCTGCTGCGCTTCTGGCAGGTATTTCATCGCAATCTGCATGAATTCCATTGTCTTGTCATTATTTTGCATGTTTCTTTGCCTCCTATAGTCTTGAATCATTGATTGGGTAATTTACCGGTGTTTTTATAAGTATTGATATAACTGTTCAGCTTCTTGCGGTAATCTGAATCGACCTCGGGGCTGAATTTCCCAAGGGTGATCACGCCGTCCTGAAAATCGAATGATAAATTGCCAGATTCAAGTTCGTCCTTATTGTACTTCTCAGCGGTTAATTCATACAAGTCGTCAACATGCTGAACGGTACTTGTCAGAACGGTCGACTTACCAAAATCGGATTGGTCAGAAATATAGCCAATTACATAAAAGCCGCTATCCTTCACTTTTTCTAAAACGGGAACATTAAAACCGTCCCCAGCAGGATAAATGACATCCGCTCCGTCGTTCAAAGCTTCGTCGAGATCATCGAGCGCTTTCTTTTCATCATCCCAGTGTCCAACATAGCGGATATCGACCTTCATATCCTTTTTTTCAAAAATGGCTCCATCATAAAAACCTTCGACTTCAGGCTGCCATTCATATGCTGCAATGATTGCGATATTGCCTGTTTTAGACATATGGCTTGCGACCATTCCTCCAAAAAAGCCCATGGCATATCCCTCAAAGTTCAGGCTCGTCGTGTTCTTCATTCTGGCATCGCCATTAAAACTGATGAAATGGATATCAGGATATTCCTCTGATATCTTATTGAAAAAGGCAGCATATTCATTGCCATGTCCATAGATCAGATTCACACCTTTACGGTCGAACTCCTTTACAGCTTCCTCCACTGCTTCTTGAGAGTTCATGCCTTCCTTGAAAAAAACATCAACCCCCAGACGGGTCTGGATTTGCAGAAGACCCCGATACCCCTTTGTCCCCCACACCTGATCATCAATAGTTTCAGGCACCAGCAGACCGACTTTCTTCACCTTCCCGGATGCAAGAGGTTGTCCGCATCCTCCAAGCAAAAGAAGGCTTAACAATATCAGCCCGAAACGTTTCAGCATCCGATGCATCTCCTTTTTGCGCCACTGTTCTATTTCTATATGATCCTGCAGTGTTCGCTTTATTAAAATGGAACCGATAAAAGAATCTTTTACCATTTTACTCTGTGGAGTATGGTTTGAAAAGTATTAATGGAAAATCCCTTCATACTCTGCTGTCTTTTATCCGGCTATATTGCTCCCTTTGTTTGCTTAAGCCCAGGCTTACTTCCTCGTTCCTTTCCACTTTCTTGACTTTAATAGCCCTTTTTATCTTTAATTTCGCAATTCGGCTTTCAGGCACGTCTGGGTCCTGGCCAAGCAATTCCCGTGCGCATACTTTCCATCTGTCGTGTTCTCCGCTTGCAAGTAAATACTGTCCCTGTTCGCCGGATTCCGCCATTTTCCTGATGAATTCAACTACATCATCAATATATACACAATCCACCGTCCATTCCCATGGATCGACTACCGGTTCGCCTTTGTCTCTTTCTGCCTGACTCATCGCCTTATGGAAAAAAAACTTCTCAGGCTGCCATGGTCCAAAGATCGTCGGCAGATAGATTATGAGAACGGAAGACTTAGTGTTATTGATCAGGTCGTGCAAGCCGGAATGCAGTTCTTTCAGGTTCACTTTTTCCTCGGCCATAAATGCGGGAAGGAGCAAAACTGTCTGCTGCTTTTTATCTTGCCGAGACTCCAGTATCGCCAAAAGTCCCTCGAAATAATCCTGTGTGCGGTCCTGATAGAGGAAAGCTTCAAACAAAGCGACAAAAACGGTATCAACTGCTTTTTCACCTTGCCAATCTATTAGACTGATTTCTGAGAAGTTTGCATTCCTGCCAATTTCCAAACGTTTTTCTTCTGTATAATGATCCTCTTTTTCACGAGCGGGATAGATTCCTTCAACTTCCATGCCAAGATCAAGTAAATTCCGACAAAGACTATAGCCTACAAAGTCGTACACTCCAAAAATAGCTGCCCTTTCCATTTAAATTCCTCCTTGCAGATACTCTCTTGTATCCTATGAATCTAATATTGAAAATATTTGCAAGGAGTTACAGGACTTGCTCATGTTTTGACAGAAATTGTACGATTTGCATGCCCAACTGGAGTTTTTTCTCGGGAAGCACGTAAGTTATGGTAATAGGCAAACCGTCTTTTTCCCATTCAATGGATAAGTCCTTGAGGATATTCGATTGTTTGTAAGCTCTGTTTCCAGACAACACCTGAATGATTTTCACCGGCGTTTCTTTATCGAATCCTTCGGCGCCTGTTTTCTCGCAATGAAGTTGCTGTAGAAGATGTTCAATATCGGTTTCGTAAGCAGATTCAAGTTCTCCGACAATCTTTTTATAAAAAAACTTATTCTCTTTTTCCTGTTCCAGGTGGGTAGTCAATGAGAGGATTGGGTTGATCAGAACCAGGGATCTGACCTTGTGATCGCTGATGGCTAGGAGTTTCAAGGCAACCAGGGCCCCCATGCCCTCAGCGACTATATGGAAGGAAGGATTCAAAATTTCATTGCGGTCAATATGAGTGCATAATCTCATCGCCAAATCGACAGCCTTCTCACTGCCCCAATGCTTGCCGTAAAGATTGGAGTAAAAAACAGTGTATCCCTTATTTTTCCATATGTTCAGCATTGAACGTTTACCTTCATTCTGTGTCCAAAAACTGCTCCTGGCGTTCACAAAATGTCGTTCATCTCCTATCGCAAGGATACCGAAACCATTTGGTCTTTCAGGATAATGGATCACATTCCATTCGGTATCCAGTTTAAAGTTCCGGCGCTCCATTTTTACCAACCCCTTCCCTATAGATTATTCATAATACTTTATGTTATTTAACATGAAATGAACGGGAGTTTGCCCATTTTTCCATTAAAACCTTTAGATGGATCGAGGATTATATCACTTTGCGCGGGACCTAAAAAGACCGTTGAATTCTATTATCTATATACTACTTCCCCGGAGCATAAAAATCGAATGATTACATGAAAACGCTTTTCATTTTGTTTAAATTTCATTTATAATTTAGATGGCTTATGGTAAGATGAGAAAAGATTTAATAATGTAAGAGGTGAAAATCGTGAAATATTTCTGGACTCTATTCTGGACCTTCCTTCTTGTTTTAATGTTGAATTATGTTGCCGGCGCTATGATTGGCGTTGGATTGGACCTGGCCCAAAGCACGATCCTTGCTGTTGTGGCGACTGTTATCATCCTCGTGATTCCTGCAGTCCTTCCTAGCGGATCAGAAGAGAAGCACGGTCATTAAAGTACATAAAAAAGTCATCCAGTTGGATGACTTTTTTCTTTATTATTCAACTACCAACGCAATGTCCCCATTTTCAATTCCTATCTCTACCCGGCTCTTCTCTTTGATCCTGCCTGCGATAATTCCTTTTGCAAGCCTTGTTTCCACGCTTCTCTGGATGAATCGCTTCAACGGTCTGGCACCATAGACCGGATCGAAACCATGTTCAGCTAAAAACTCTTTGGCTTCATCTGTGATATTAAGCTGGATCTGCTGATCTGCCAGCCTACCCTGCAGAGTTGAAACCAACTTTCCGACGATCATCTTGATTTCATTCAATGCAAGCGGCTTGAACAAAATGATTTCATCGACACGATTCAGGAATTCAGGACGGAAATGGCTCCGCAGCTGGGACATGACGAGGTCCCTTGTTTCCGAAGTGATGTCCTCAGCTCCTTCCTGCCTCTCAAGCAGGTAGTGTGAACCAATATTGGATGTCATGATGATTACAGTGTTCTTAAAGTCGACCGTTCTTCCTTGCGAGTCGGTTACCCTGCCATCATCCAGCATTTGAAGTAGGATATTGAATACTTCAGGATGAGCCTTTTCGACTTCGTCAAGAAGGATGACAGAATACGGGTTCCTTCTGACAGCCTCTGTCAGCTGTCCTCCCTCTTCATACCCGACATATCCAGGAGGCGCTCCGATCAGCCTTGAAACTGCATGCTTTTCCATATACTCAGACATATCTATTCGGATGATATGCTCTTCACTGTCGAACAAGGATTGTGCCAGCGTCTTCGCCAACTCCGTTTTACCAACTCCGGTAGGCCCAAGAAAAATGAACGAGCCAATCGGCCTGTTTGGATCCTTGATGCCAGCTCTTGCCCGGAGGACGGCATCGGCTACAAGCGATACCGCTTCATCCTGTCCAACGACGCGTTCATGCAGGATACTCTCAAGCTTAAGAAGCTTTTCGCGCTCTCCTTCAACAAGTTTCATCACAGGGATGCCGGTCCAGCGTGACACGATACCGGCAATTTCTTCTTCGGTGACTTCTTCACGGAGAAGCCTTTCACCTTCATTATTGCTAACTTCGACTTCCAATTCCTTCAGTTCTTTTTCCAGTGCAGGAATACGGCCATGCCTTAATTCAGCAGCCTTGTTCAGGTCATAGTCATTTTCAGCCTTTTCCAGTTCACGGCGCAGTTTTTCAAGCAGTTCACGTTTTTCCTGGACCTTATGGATTCCCTCTTTTTCCTGCTGCCATCTTGCCTTCATTCCATTCGCTTTTTCCCGCAAATTCGCGAGTTCCTTACGAAGAATTTCCAGGCGTTCCCGGCTGGCATCATCTTTTTCCTTTGTCAATGCAGCTTCTTCGATTTCCAGCTGCATGACCCTTCTGGTTACCTCATCAAGTTCGGAAGGCATTGAATCAATTTCCGTACGGATCAGTGCACACGCCTCATCAACAAGGTCAATCGCCTTGTCAGGCAGGAACCTGTCCGTAATATACCGATCAGATAATGTGGCAGCTGCAACAAGGGCTCTGTCATGGATGTTCACCCCATGGTGGATTTCGAACCTTTCTTTCAATCCGCGTAAAATTGAAACGGTATCCTCGACGTCCGGTTCTTGAACCAGTACCTGCTGGAATCTTCGTTCCAATGCAGGATCTTTTTCAATATATTTTCGATGTTCATCCAGTGTAGTCGCTCCAATGCAGTGAAGCTCCCCTCGGGCAAGCATAGGCTTCAGCATATTGCCTGCATCCATTGCACCTTCTGTCTTCCCTGCCCCCACGATGGTATGGAGTTCATCGATGAACAGCAGGATTTTCCCTTCGCTCTTTTTCACTTCATTCAAAACGGCTTTCAATCTCTCTTCGAATTCGCCCCGGAACTTCGCACCAGCAATCAGCGCGCTCATATCCAGTGAGAATACTGTCTTATCCTTCAAGCCCTCTGGAACATCTTTACGCACGATCCTTTGCGCGAGACCTTCGACGATCGCAGTCTTGCCGACGCCAGGTTCCCCGATCAAAACAGGATTGTTTTTCGTTTTCCTGGACAGGATCCGGATGACATTGCGTATTTCACTATCCCGGCCGATTACCGGATCAACCTTTCCCGAACGGACTTCCTCAACTAGGTCACGTCCATATTTCTTTAAAACTTCATAAGTTGCCTCTGGGTTTTGTGAAGTCACTCTTTGATTCCCCCTAACCTCTTTGATCCTCGCCAACAGTTTTGTCCTGGTTATACCTGAATTCCTCAAGGCAGACCCTGCCTCGGAACCAGCGATTTCGAGTGCTGCCAGTAAAACGTGTTCAACCGACAGATATTCGTCCTCAAACTGTTTCATTTCCTTTTCACCTTGAGCCAAAACCTTTTGCAATGTCGAGGTGATATATAATTTTCCCTGCTCCACTCCACTGCCTGAAACTTGTGGTTTTTTTGCAAGGATAGTATTTAAGTTTTCTTGATAATTCACGAGGTTCAGCCCCAAACCTGTCAGTAAGGTTGCAGCCAGGTTGCCCTCTTGTCCAAGTAATGAAAGCAAAAGATGGGTATCATCCACTTCCTGGTGATTATATTGAACAGCCAGGGTCTGGGCTGATACAAATGCCTGCTGCAGGCTTTCCGTCATTCTATTCAAATCCAACCCAACCACTCCTTTGACCTTTTTTGACCTTTAAGTTCATTATAATAAAATTTCCCATAAAGTAAAGCCATCCGCACTGGATGGCTTCATTGCTTTTATTTGAATTTCGGCATATACGACCAGTGGCGATTATGGTTTGAGTTTTCAGGAAAACGGTCCCCGGCTTTCAGTTTGATTTTTTGCGGGTTGTTGACATTGCTCCCCGTTTCGCCGATCTCAATATAAATACCATTATTGGGTGCCTTTTGTCCGGCACGGAACTGATGACTTTGACCCATTTGCCTTCCTCCTTCATAAGTATTCCGGCTGTTATATTATTTGCTTTTCCAGCTAAAGTATTAATGCTTATTTTATCCTTCCAAAAATAAGTGATATGTTGTACATTAGTTTGTATGGGTTTTAAAAAAACATGGGGGAACATAAAACGTTATGGAGAATTTTTTTGATTTGATTAAATACATATTATTAGGCTTATTCCAGGGGATCACTGAGCCTATTCCCGTTTCGTCAAGCGGCCATCTTGAAATAGCCGAGCATTTTTTCGGGCTTGAAATCAAGGGTATGAGTTTTGCGCTGTTAGTAAATACTGCTTCATTATTTGCTGTATTATTCATCTATCGGGAAGATATCTGGCGATTAATTGTCAATGGACTGGCATATCTTAAGAATAAAGATCCTGAAGCGAAATCCGACTTTATGTTCATTATCTACCTGATTGTCGGAACGATTCCTGCAGGGGTCATCGGCATCCTTTTTGGCGACTTCATTGAGAAAAATCTTGCTTCGATAAAAACAGTCGGCATTACGTTATTGGTTACGGGCTTTGCACTTTGGATGATCCGGAATTTGCGAGGACGAAAAAATGACGGTGATTTAAGTTTTAGGGATGCGATTATTGTCGGTCTCGCACAGGCTGTGGCCCTCATACCTGGAATCAGCCGTTCGGGTGCAACGATTGTTGCGGCAATGGCTCTTGGTATGAAACAGGAGACAGCACTCAGGTTTTCCTTCCTGTTGTACATTCCTGTCAGTTTCGGTGGCATGATCCTTGGTTTTTCTGACATTTTACAAGACCCTTATCTAAAGGATCTGGCACTGCCATACTTTTTTGCATTTATCGCTTCATTGATTGCCTCTTACTTCTCTTTAAAATGGTTCATGAACATCATGGCCCGTGGAAACCTGAAGTATTTTGCGATTTATTGCTTCATTGTTGGTGCAGCTGTTATCCTCTTTTCATAATTTATGTTGCTCACATATAAAAAGTAAAAACCGGCTATTTAGCCGGTTTTATTTGTATCCTCTAGTCTTTCAAGATTTCCACCAGCAGCGCTTTTTGGGCGTGAAGTCGATTTCCTGCCTGCTCAATGACAACTGAGTGCTGTCCGTCAATCACATCTGCAGCTACTTCTTCCCCTCGATGCGCCGGCAGGCAGTGCATGAAAAGGTAATCTTCTTTTGCTGCTGCCATCAATTCAGCATTCACCTGGAAATCTTGAAAATCCTTCAATCTTTGTTCATTTTCGGCTTCCTGTCCCATGCTGGTCCAGACATCTGTATAGATGACATCTGCTTCTGCCACAGCTTCTGTTGGCGATTCCGTAATGACGAGTTTTGCACCACTCTTTGCTGCAAAGCTTTCACAAAGCGATGTAATGTTGCGATCTGGGTAATACCCGTTTGGACATCCAAGCGATATGTTGATCCCTACTTTTGTGCAGGCAATCATCAGAGAATGGGCGACATTGTTGCCATCACCGATATATGCAAGCTTCAGTCCTTCCAGCTTTCCCTTCTTTTCGTATATCGTCATCAGATCGGCCAGAGCCTGGCACGGGTGATATAAATCGGTCAATCCGTTAATGACAGGTATATCGGCATGCTGTGCCAGCTCCTCTACGGATTTATGCGAAAAAGTCCTGATCATGATGCCATCCAGGTATTGTGAAAGAACCTGGGCTGTATCGCTTAGCGATTCGCCTCTCCCCAGCTGAAGATCATTGCCATTTAGATATAAGGCACTGCCTCCAAGCTGGATCATGCCGACCTCGAATGAAACCCTGGTTCGAGTCGATGATTTATCAAAAATCATTCCTAAGATCTTCCCTTTTAGCGGCTGATCAAACTGCTTATTAAGGGTCTTCTCCTTAAGGATCATCGCCTTTTCCAGCAATGCCAGGATCGCATGTTTTTCTAGATGAGCAAGAGTTAATAAATCCTTGCCTTTTAAATTAATATCAAGCTGCTGCAATGTTGTCATTTTACAATCACTTCCTCGTTTTTTTGTGTCAGCCATTCTCCAAGGGATTTTACATTCCAGGATTGCACGGATTGGCTTTTTAACAGAGCATATAATGTTTCCTTTTGGGTCAAAACGATCTTCCTGTTCTTTACAGCCCACTCCCTTAGAGCGATATCCTCTTTCAAAGTCCCAGGACAATACAAGGCAGCGATTAAGTTATTATCAGTTACATTGTCGATATCCCCAAACTGTACAGTAGGGAACTCGTTTTCCAATTGAGATAAAATCTTTTTATCAGCAATGGCAATCGTCCCGTGGACACTCTTTCCATTTAGCGAATGAAAACTTTTATTGATGGCTTCTTGAAAAGAAGATCCTACACTGATCCCTTCTCCCGTCGATATCATTTGCGGACCGGTTTTGCTATCAAGCCCTTTTAGCGCGAAATTCGAAAAGACCGGATGTTTAACACAAACAAAAGGTGCATCAGAATCAAGTTTGATCTCGTCTTTCGACAAAAAGTATTTCCCAAGCAATATTTTTGTCGCTTTTTTCACTAAATCCACTCCGGCTACCTTGCTAACGATCGGCATCGTCCTGCTTGAACGTGGGTTGACTTCAAGTAAATACACGTCATCACCTTTCACAATGAACTGAATATTCATTAAGCCCTTATATTTTAAACTGCTCACGATTCTCTTGGCATATTCTTCCATTTGTTGTTTCGTCTTCTGCGGGAAGCTTTGGGCCGGGATCATACAAAAACTGTCCCCTGAATGGACACCTGTCTTTTCAATATGCTCGATGATCGCCGGAATCAGAATATGCTCCCCATCCGCCGCGAGATCAAGTTCTGCCTCACTTGCTTCAAGATACTGATCAACCAGTATCGGATACTGTATATTTCCTGCTTCCAGAACATTGCTTAACTCCTGGTGGTTATGAATTACGACCATATTCAGCCCGCCAATGACATACGATGGCCGGATTAGCACTGGGTATCCCAGACGCTCGACTGCATTCCTCAATTCTTCTTCGTCAGCAGCTGTCTCGCCTTTTACCCGGGGAATGTCCAATTTATCGAGCAGTTTGTAGAATTCATCTCTGTCTTCAAAAACATCAATTATCCCGGAGGTTGTTCCCAGCAGCTGTACTCCCTCTTCTTCAAGCCCTTTGGCAAGATTTAAAGCCGTCTGCCCGCCGAGCTGTACGATGACTTCATCAATTCCTTCAAGCTCAATCACATTCAAGATATCTTCCAATCCTAATGGCTCGAAATACAGCCTGTCGGAAATCGCAAAATCTGTGCTGACTGTTTCAGGATTGTTATTGATCATGATCGTTTCGATACCTTCTTCCTTAAGGGCAAAGACGCCGTGAACCGAGCAATAGTCAAACTCAATTCCCTGACCGATGCTGATCGGGCCGCTTCCGATTACGAGGACCTTCCGCTTTCGACTTTTGGCAATCGCCTCATTTTCTCCAAGATAGCTCGAGTAAAAATAATTGGAAGCCGATTCAAATTCAGCAGCGCATGTATCGACCATCTTATAGGCAGGCCTAATACTATGCTGCTTGCGCAGTTCCCTGACAGCTTTCTCTGCAACATTCCAAACTGCTGCCAGATAGGCATCGCTGAAACCTCTTTCTTTTAAGGCTCTTAGCTCGGATGCAGAAATGGTCTCGATCTTGTATTTTTCAATCTTCTTCTCCACTTCAATCAATGAATTGAATTTAGCCAGGAAGAACAAATCAATTTTGGTTTTTTCATGGAGACACATCATTCCTTCGCCTTTGCGCATCAGTTCCAGCAAAGCAAATATCCGCTGGTCTGTCTGATTGTCTGCAAGGGTGTACAACTCTTCAACGGAATAATCCCCAATAGCAGGCAGCTTCAAGTCCATGGTTTTGATGTTAAGGGACCTGACGGCTTTGATGAATGCACGCTCAAAGCTTCTGTCAATCGCCATCGCTTCCCCGGTTGCCTTCATTTGCGTCCCTAGGGTCCGGTCGATTTGCGGGAATTGTTCGAACGGCCATTTCGGGATTTTCACGACTACATAATCGAGCGCCGGCTCATAGCTGGCAAATGTATTGCCCGTTACCGGGTTCTTGATCTCTGCGAGGTTATATCCAACAGCCAGCTTTGCAGCCATTCGGGCAATCGGGTATCCTGTCGCTTTGGATGCGAGCGCCGACGATCGGCTGACCCGTGGATTCACTTCAATCAAGTAGTATTTCTTGCTTTCGGGATCCAGGGCAAACTGGATATTGCAGCCGCCGACAATTCCCAAGGCAGAAATGATTTTCACAGCTGATGTCCTGAGCATTTGATACTCCCGGTCAGTCAGCGTTTGGGAAGGTGCTACGACAATCGAGTCACCCGTATGGATCCCGACCGGATCGATATTTTCCATATTGCAAATCGCTATACATGTTCCCGCGGAATCACGCATCATTTCATATTCAATTTCTTTGAAGCCGGCAATGCTTCTTTCCACCAGACATTGGTTGATCGGGCTCTCATTCAATCCCCCCGACACAAGGGCCAGTAATTCATCCATGTTATCGGCAATTCCGCCCCCCGTGCCGCCAAGTGTATAGGCTGGACGGACAATCAGCGGAAAACCGATTCTTTCTGCAAAAGCAGCCGCTTCTTCCACCTTTTGTACGATTTCGCTTTCCGGCACTGGCTCATTCAGCTTGTGCATCAGGCTGCGGAATGCTTCCCTGTCCTCCCCCTGCTTGATGCTCGACACTGAAGTGCCAAGTACTTTCAGACGGTATTTTTCGAGGATTCCTTCTTCACTCAGCTTGAAAACCAGATTTAATCCTGCCTGGCCGCCCAGTGTGCCGAGAATGCCATCAGGCTTTTCTTTTTTGATGATATTTTCTACGCTTTCCACTGTCATTGGCTCAAAATAAACTGCATCAGCAAATACATGGTCCGTCATGACCGTGGCAGGGTTATTGTTGACAAGGATGACCCGGTAGCCTTCCTCCTTCAGGGCGATGCAGGCCTGTGTTCCTGCATAATCAAATTCTGCTGCCTGGCCGATGATGATCGGGCCAGATCCAATGACCAATATTGATTTAATACTTGTATCCTTAGGCATAGCTGACTTCTCTCCGCTTTCTGTATTTGACTGTTTTGATGAATTCTTCGAATATGAAGATGCTGTCTTCAGGACCCGGACTCGCTTCAGGATGGAATTGTACGGTCATCAGCGGCAGTTTTTCATGATAAAGACCCTCGATGGACTGGTCATTTTTATTCAGGAAACGTATTTTCAAACCTGTATGCTCGATACTACCTTGATCGACCGCATAGCTGTGGTTTTGTGATGACATGAATACTCGGTTTCCTGTCACATCGAACACAGGCTGGTTTGCACCCCGATGCCCAAACAGCATTTTCCTCGTATCCCCTCCGAAAGCAAGGGCCGCCAGCTGATGTCCGAGACAAATTCCCAATACCGGATAATATTCGGCCACTTTCCTGATCTCCAGCAGCTGATCAACCAACTCTTTCGGATCTCCTGGTCCATTTGATAAAAGCACCCCATCAGGCTTCAGCGCCGAAATTTGTTCCGCACTATAATCATAGGGAACGATTGTAACAAGGCATTTTTGTTTAACTAGATAATCAGCTATCGACTTTTTGAAGCCATAATCGACCAATACAATGTGGGTATTGCCCCTTCCAATCGTTACCGGTGACTTGATTGAAACCTCTTTTACTTTCAGGCTTTCTATTGTGTCACAGCATATGGTACTTTCAGCGCTTGCTGCCAGGACCGCTGGCATTGTGCCATTTTGACGGATGTTTTTTACAAGTTCCCGGGTATCAATATGTTCTAGGACAGGAATATTCCATTTCTCAAGGTACTCGGTAAAAGAATGCTGAGCTTCATAATGGTAAGCTTCTTTGGCAGCTTCACAGACGATCACCGCTGCAACATGAGGCTTCTTGCTTTCAAAATCCTCAGCATTGATGCCATAGTTGCCAATCAGCGGGTAAGTGAACACGATGATTTGATTTTTATAGGAAGGATCTGTCAGCACCTCCTGATAACCTGTCATTCCTGTAAAAAATACGATTTCACCGGCGATTCCTGCTTCAGGAAGCGATCCATGCAGGGCTCCCTGAAATTTCTTGCCGTCAGCCAGATGCAAATATCCTTTCATTCGTCACCTCTCCAGTTGAATAATTATTTATATTAGCTAATTTTTATTCATTTTATTTTAAAAAATATACAGCTTTTAAGCTGTCACAGTTTGTTTTATCAGGATTTCTTTTATTATATTTACTGCTTTTTGCAAATCCTCAGTACGAACATTCAGCGGCGGAAGAAGCCTGATCACCTTTTCACCCGCAGGCAAAGCGATCAATCCTGATTTCCTAAGCTCTGAAAGAAATGGCTGGACTGCAGCAGATAATTCAATACCGGCCATCAATCCGATGCCCCTGATTTCAGTTACCACTTCCAAGCCGCCAAGTTCCTTATCAAGCAGTTGAAATAATGTGTCACCCTTGGCAGATACTCCTTTAAGGAATTCATCCTCAAAGATAATATCCATCACAGCAGAAGCAGCCGCGGTACTGATCGGGTTCCCTCCGAATGTTGAACCATGGCTTCCCGGGCCAAAATGTTCTCTGAGTTCCGCTTTACCGACGGCTGCACCAATCGGCAATCCATTTCCAAGCCCTTTTGCAACCGTTATGATATCGGGTGAAATTCCAAAATGCTGAAAGGCAAAGGGCTTACCTGTACGCCCGATTCCCGTCTGGATTTCATCGACAATGAGAAGCACACCATTCTCTTTGCAGATGTTGCCCGCCTCTTTGATAAATTCTTCATTCACGACGTGGATCCCGCCTTCACCCTGGACAATTTCAATCATGACGGCTGCTGTATCGGAATCTATTTCATTTTTGAGAGCTTCCAGGTCATTGAATGGCAGGTGAACAAATGTTTCGAGCATTCTCCCGAAGCCATGCTTGATTTTTTCCTGACCTGTCGCTGCCATGCCAGCAAACGTCCGACCATGGAAGGATTGAAGGAACGTAATGATCTTTTTCCTCCCGGTGGCTTTTTTAGCCAGTTTTATTGCTGCTTCATTTGCCTCTGCACCGCTGTTGGCAAAAAACACGCAATCCAAACCGGATGCTTTCGCAAGTTTTTCTGCCGCTTCTTCCTGGATGCTTTGCGGGAAAAGATTCGATACATGCCAGAATAATTCCAGCTGTTCTTTGACAGCCTGTTCCACAGCTTCAGGACGATGACCCAGGTTGCAAACACCAATTCCAGAAGTAAAATCAAGATATTCAAGTCCATCTTTTCCATATATGACCGACCCGCTTGCTTTCGCAGGCTCAATCTCCCATCTCTGGTAAGTCGGGAATAAGTGACTCATTTTAACACTCCTTCCTTTGCGGCAATCGCTGTTCCATGCCAGCAGTTATTTTTATAGAATGGCTTTTTGCCAGAAATGATCATCACTTTCTCTACACCCGCAGCTGTGGCGGTTAATGCTGAATTCACCTTTGGTATCATCCCGCCATATATGCTTCCATCAGAAATATAGCTTTCTATCTCATGATCAGTTATTTCAGAAACCAGCTCACCATTGATCAGGATGCCATCGACATTGGTCACAAAAGCACACCGTTCTGCCTTCAGGGCTTTTGCCACGGATGCGGCAGCATAATCACCATTGATATTCAGCTTGCAGCCATCCTCTGCGATACCGATCGGAGTGATGACCGGTATATAACCTGACTCGATTGCCATCATGATCAGGTCAATATTAACGTTATTGATATTCCCTACATACCCCAGTCCTTGTTTATCAATATATTCGGCCTGCAGGCAGGAACCATCGCTTCCATTAATTCCAAGAACCTTGAATCCCTGCTTCATCAATAGGCCACACAGATGCCTGTTGGTCTGGCCTGACAGGACCATTTCAACGATTTTCATCGTCTTCTCGCACGTCACCCTAAGACCATCCTTAAAGTCCGCAGCAATCTTATATAAATCAAGCATCGAATTGATCGCTGGCCCGCCACCATGGACGATGACCGGATAATAACCGTCCGTCATCAAATCTTTAAGACTCGTAAAGAATTGATCATCAAGTTCATCCAGCACACTTCCGCCGCATTTCATGACTACAGTTTCCAAAGAATCCGCCCCTTTATGTCCGATAGCTTGCATTTATTTTCACATAATCATATGAAAGGTCACAGCCCCAGGCCATCCCCTTGCCTTCACCAAGATGGAGATCCACGAAAATTTCCACCTTGTCGTTCATCAGGTACTCCCTTGCGATTTCTTCATCGAAAGCAATCGGTGTACCCTCCTTCAGCATGATGAGATCGCCAAGTGAAATGTCCACAGTTTTTGGATTTACCGTTGCCTGGCTTTGGCCGATTGCCCCAATGATCCTCCCCCAGTTGGCATCCGCTCCGTAAACCGCGGTCTTGACGAGGTTTGAGCCGGCTATTTGCTTGCCAATCATCCGTGCCTCTTCATCTGACATTGCGCCGCTTACGGATATTTCAATCAGTTTAGTGGCCCCTTCCCCATCCCTCGCGATTTGTTTAGCCAGGCTGGCACAGCTTTCTTTTAGCAGCTCAACAAAAATCAGCCATTCGGGATGATCACGGTTCAAAGGCTCATTCCCCGCAGCTCCATTTGCCATGACAAGGACCATATCGTTTGTCGATGTATCGCCATCAACCGTAATCTGGTTGAAGGTTGTATTGGTTACTTCTTGTAGTGCATAAGTCAGATCTGCACTTGATATATTCGCATCTGTCGTTAAAAACCCGAGCATCGTGGCCATATTCGGATGAATCATGCCGGAGCCCTTTGCTGCTCCTCCAACCGACACTGTCAATCCATCGATATCAGCAGAGTAACAGGCGTGTTTCATGACAAGGTCGGTAGTCAGAATCGCTGTCTGAAAGTCCTTTGCATGTTCGGAATCGTTCCCGACAGCAAGTTTTGCGATTCCCGCTTCAATTTTTTCCATTTGCATGAACTCACCGATGACTCCTGTGGAAGCAACAGCGACATGAGTTTCAGGAATCCCTAATTTTTCCGCTGCCAGCGCCCGCATCCTCAGTGCATCCTTATAGCCCTGTTCGCCCGTGCAGGCATTCGCACATGCACTGTTGACGACGACTGCCTGAAGAACTCCGTCGCTTGAGATGCTCTCCTGCGTAACGACGAGCGGAGCAGCCTGGAAATGGCTTGTCGTGTATACTGCTGCACAGTTTGCCGCTGCCTCGCTTACAATCATTCCTAAATCAAGCTTGTTATAACGTAATCCCGCATGAATTCCGCCGCACTTGAACCCCTTTGGAGTCAAGATCCCCCCGTCAGGAATCTCTTTGATCAACTTCTGGTCTGTCAATGCCTGGTACATATAATCCTCCTTTATGGATACAGGGGCATCATTTCAAGGCCCGCCGTCTCTTCCAATCCAAACATGATATTAGCGTTTTGGACCGCCTGCCCTGCAGCGCCTTTCATTAAATTATCGATGACCGAAACGATCGTCAGCCTTCCAGTCCTGATGTCCGCATGCAAGCCGATATCACAGTAATTCGAACCTTTCACTTCTTTCACGGCCGGAAAGATTCCTTCCTTCCTGACTCTTACAAAAGGGTGCCGAGAATATGTTTCCTCATATAAATCCAGCAATCTCAAAGTATCCCATTCTTCCTTAAGGTTCACATACATGGTCGTCATAATCCCTCTCGTAACAGGAATTAGATGTGTGCTGAAGGTTATTTTCACCTCATTCCCATTCCAAAGACTTAACTGTTGTTCAATTTCCGGGATATGCTGATGTTCGTTGACTTTGTAAATTTTGAAATTTTCATTCAACTCAGCATACAAAGTGCCTAACGATGGCGACCTGCCTGCACCAGATATGCCAGATTTCGCATCAATGATAATGCTTTTTGGATCAATTACTTTTTCCGCCAGTACCGGGGCCAGCCCGAGAAGCGCCGCAGTTGGATAGCAACCTGGATTAGCCAGAATGTCCGCATTGGCAATCTGCTCCCTGTTCCATTCGCTAAGGCCATAGACTGCTTCACCCAGGATGGAGTTGGAGACTGCTTCATACTTATACCATTTTCTATAAGTTTCGGAATCCTTTAATCTCAAGTCACCGGACAGGTCGATTACTTTTATATCTTGATTAATAAATCTTTCGACAAGTTCTCCAGAAACCTTAGATGGTGTTGCCAGGAAGACGATGTCTGCTTCCTCGACGATTTTATCAGGATCAATGCTTGTGAGGACTTTGTCAAAAATGCCTGTCAAATGGGGGTATTCTGCAGATACTGGTTTCTCATCCCGTGTTGTATGTACTGAATGGATGGTGAAAGATGGATGATTGTTAAGAATGCGGATCAGTTCGCCTCCCCCATAACCTGTCGTTCCGATAATCGCTGCCTTCACGTTTTTCCTCCTTTCAGAATATGCATAAATAAACATATTTATTTATAAATATTAGTTGAGTTCTTCTTATTATAAAAACTTGACTCTAAAAAGGCAACTAAATTATTAACAATATGTGAACATTTCACAATTGGATTGATGATTTTGTATGATTTACAATATAATAATATTAGTATCAGATACGGACGGGTGTATAAACTCCCCTTTAAAAGGTGGTATTCACATGTTGACGGCTGCAACCTTGTCACCAAATATGAATAGGCTGTTTGAAAAAGTCCATAAAATTAAAAATATCGATAAAGGAAGCTTCCTTTTTGAAGAGGGAAATTCTGCGAATGAGTTGTACATCATCCAGAGCGGTAAATTCCAGATCAGCAAAATGATTCCCGACGGGCGCGAGCTGACAATCAGAATGTGCTCTGCCGGTGAACTGGTTGGCGAGTTGACATTGTTCAGTCCTGCCTCGCAGCATATACTGAATGCCAGGGCTTCTGAAAGCGGAAGTGTTGCGGTCATTAAGAAGGACCAGCTCGAGGATGAAATCTCAAAGGATAGCGCATTGGCGCTGGAACTCGTGAAGTGGCTCTCTCTCCAGCATCGCAAATCGCAAACAAGGTTCAGGGATCTGGTTCTGCATGGAAAAAAAGGTGCATTATACTCAACACTGATCCGACTAGTGAACAGCTTTGGTGTGAAGACCGAGGACGGGCTGAAAATCGATGTTTCTTTGACAAATCAGGAACTTGCAAACTTCTGCGGCACATCACGAGAAGTCGTGAACCGATTATTGAGCGAGCTCAGGAAACAGGAAATTATCACCATCGACAAAGGGTATATAACCATACATGCGCTACATCGCCTGAAACGTGAAATCGACTGCGAAAACTGCCCGATTGAAATATGCAATATCGAATAAGAAAAAGCACCAGTGCTTTAGTAAGCCGACAAGTGCTCGAGCTTTTTTATTACAATCGAATTTAAATTCTATATCACCTAAAGAAAGCCGCCAGGATCCTGGCGGCTTTCCTTTCATTTACAGGATGGCGAAAAGCATGATGATGAAAAACAATGCTGCGTTCACGATTTCATAGATTCCCACCTGCATGACACTAAGCGGCCTGCCGTAAAATCCGACGGCTCTGATCAGGCTTGGCACTGCCGCAACGGCGACAATCGCTTCTCCGGCTGCCAGCCACAAAACCGGGACCAGCAAATGATAGGTCCAGGAAATCCATTTGAATTGATGGTTCTTCTTTTCGCGAATCATCGTTTTCACATAGAATGTGCTTCCTGTGAAAAATAGAATACATGATGCAAAAACGAGAACACTCTGCTGATTGATTTCTGCACCAGGCAGATAACTGCTAGCAAGACCAGCGATGGAAAAAACAATGGTTGCACTAAGATCATTCATCAGTGCCCTGTCTTTATTTTTAGCCGAGAAATAGGCATTAAGGATGAAGAATGGAATCATCGCAAATCCGAAGAACATGATCGATGGAGTCGTGAATAACGGGACCATTAAAAACACTAATGATGGGACTATATAGATCAGCGCCCATTTACGATAAAACGGGATTTTCTTTTTCTTGAACATCAACAGAAGCGGATATGTTCCCAAATATAGTAATAGCCACCCAATGAAGAACGGGATATGCTGCCAGACGATCTCACTTGCCGCTGTTCCAAGCCAGAAAGGGATAATCAACATCGCCCAGGCTCCATGCTGTTTTGGCATAAATAAATTCATGAATGAACACTCCCTTTTGGTTCCTGCCTTAACTATAAAACAGCCGGAAGATTCCATAAGTGAAACACATCACATTTTGGAGGCTCTGTATTCAACTGACACCGAACTGTCAAAAAGGAAGCCAGAAATTAAATAAGCTGCATGCCATCAGGTGAATTTGAAAACCAATGGCGTGCAGCTCAAGAGTTCATCCTCTTTTTTCATATTGAAGCTTCAGATAGATTTTCTTCAAATATTGATGTGGCTTAAAAAGGTAGTAAATTTCCTTTGTAAATGCCAGACTTAACAGGAATAAGAACACAACGACAAAATGGATCTTTGAAAGAACGGAAATTTCCAGGATCAAGCTTATATCTGGCTCCAGCTGTGCAAGACTGATCAGCCATCTCAACAGAAGGACTAGTTCATCTGCCATGCTGCTCGAAAGCACGATCGCAAGACCGGTCGCTGTACTCGCGGCCATCATGACTTTTACCACCAACAGAAGGAACTTTCCTGCTGTTGAGCGTGACTCCTCACCCCTTGACGCATCATAACGCCAGACTATGCCCATTCCAACTATAGCAACTACCGTATAAGGGTAGACAATCCATAAAAACATCTGATGCATTTCCACCGCTCTCACCTCACACAAATTACACAAACTTCGAACCTCATTAACATTCTAACTGCGCAAGTGTGAAGTGACAGTGATAAAAGTCGCCCATCCTAACAAATTTGACATAAAAACAGGCGGAAAGAATTACTTTCCACCTAAACTTGCTTGAAGATATAATCAAGAACCCAATTAACTCCTCTGTCATCGTCGATTTGAAAAACAGGATAGGAAAGTTCTTTCGCCAGATCTGCCAGTTTCTGGTCACGATAAAAGACTAGCTTGATATTGTCAAGAACGTCCAATAACTCTAAATCTTCTTCGTCCCTCAGGATGACTGCTTTGGGATAGCCCTCTCTTTTGTAACCTTCTATCAGGATGACATCTGTCTTGAAGCAGGATAAAAGCTCTATTTCTTCAGCCAGCGACCATTTTCCGTTTTCGGCATGAAGAACGAGCCTGCCTCCCCCCTCCACAAGGGAGACGGCGGCGCCAGCGCTCATATGCCGGCCGGAATCCTTTTCCTCGACAATATCCGGCTTTCCTCCATGTCCATGATGCTTGACCGTTGCAACCTTAAGGCCTGCTCCAGATAGTTGCTGAATCAAACTGAGGCTGAGTGTCGTCTTCCCGCTGTTCTGGTATCCCGCCACCTGGAATAGAACTGGTTTTACCAAGGCCAGTCACTGCCAACATGATCCTCGAGCATCAGGACCTCAACCTCAGTTCCTTCTTCGAAACCTCTTGTCCCGCCCGGGAGAATCATGAGTGAATTAGCGCCCGCCAAGCTCATGATGATATTCGACTTATCCAGACCACTCGGTGTTACTGCCAGCTTCCCGTTTTCGATTGTCAGGGCACTCCTGACAAATCTTGTGAATGGATTTGCTTTAGGGAAATTCGCATCCAGAATCGCCATTTCTTTCCTGAGGTGTGGTTTATCGGTGAACAGCATCGTCCTGATGATCGGCCGTGCGAACAATTCGAATCCCACGTAGCAGGCAGATGGATTTCCAGAAAGGCCAAACAGCAGCTTGCCATCAAGCTGGGCCACAGTCGTCACGCTTCCCGGACGCATCGCAACTTTATTGAACAATACTTCCGCTCCAAGCTTTGCATAAATTTCCGGCAAATAATCGTAATCCCCTACCGAAACTCCTCCTGTCGTAATGAACAGGTCCACTTCCTCCACCGCTTTGCTCACAGCATCAAAACAAGTGTCAAAGTCATCAGGCAGCTGACCGAAATATTTAACTTCAGCTCCCGCCCGAAGGATTTGCGCAGAGATCATATAGGAATTGCTGTTGCGGATTTTTCCCGGTTCAAGCGGCTCATGGACATCAAGCAGCTCAGTTCCGGTGGCATAAAGACCGATCACCGGTTTTTTCGCAACAGGGACCTGGGCATAGCCAAAAGTCGCCAGCATCGCCTGGATTCCAGGATTGATGAACGTGCCTTTTTGTACAAGCACCTCCCCTTCCTTTGCATCCTCGCCGCGATAGGAAACATTGTCTCCTTTGTTATGCTTGCGTTTCGTCTCCATATACTTCTTACCATCACGCTCGATTTCCTTTGCAAGCTCAAGCATGACCACGGCATCGCCGCCGACTGGCATCTGGGCACCAGTCATGATCCTGACAGCCTGGAAAGGACCCAGTTCCTTATCCGTAAGCATCCCTGCCCCAATATGGTCCACAACTTCAAATTCCACGGACTGGTTTTGTGAAGCATCCGCTGAATCGACTGACCTGATTGCATAGCCATCGTAAGGCGCCCTGTCAAAATGCGGAACATCGCTGGTCGCTTTCAGGTCCTCTGATAAATAGCGTCCGAAACTTTCATTTATTGAAACATATTCAGTGGAGCCATTCTTCTTGTGCTCCATTACTTTCTTGACTGCCTCTCCGATCGGGATAGGGTTCCTTTTTTCTAACATATAATCAGCTCCTATTGCAGGCTTAACTTGTTTGATTACCCTTTTCATTATAAGAGTAATGTAAAATTGAATACATAACAAACCTCACAGTATTCTCTCATAAAAACTATTAAAAATATGTAGATTTTTTGTGAAGTGTGATACACATCACCAAGTAGTAACTACATTTCCTTTATGCTGAGTATGTAAACAGTATAAATTTTATAATGGAGGTTCTTAAAAATGAACATGCCTTTTGATCAACATTCACTAGTTAAAGATATTGTCAATATATTTCCTCAATCCAGTGATTTATTCAAGAAAAACAGACTCGACTTTTGCTGTGGCGGCAACCGTCCGCTATCAGAAGCAGCGATGGAACAGAACCTTGATGTTCCTGAGTTGATGATCCAGCTTGAGGAGCTATACAGAAAGCATAATGGCACAGCCGAAAACATGGAGGTATGGACCGAAACAGACTCAGAAGAATTGATCGAGCATATCAAGAATAAATACCACCGTGAGCTTGAGGAAGAACTGAAAATGCTAAGCCCATATGTAACCAAAGTAGCGAAGGTCCATGGTGAACGCCACCAGGAATTAGGGAAGGTATATGAACTCTTTTATGCTTTAAAGACGGAGCTTTTGGAGCATACCGCAAAAGAAGAAGCCACAGTATTCCCGCTGCTTTTGGAACTTGAGAGTGCTGACGATGAAAAGCGTGCTGGAATCATTTCCGAAATCAAGGAATTGGAAAAAGAACATGATCACGCAGGCTCAATCCTGAAACAATTGCGCGAAATCACGGAAGATTTCAATCCGCCAATCGATGCATGCGGAACATACCGTTTAGTCTACAAGCGACTTGAAGCATTGGAATCACACACATTCATGCATGTACATCTTGAGAATAATATTCTATTCCCGAGGTTCATTGCCTAGGAAAAAGTACAAAAAAATGGCCCCATCATCACGATGGGGCCATTTTTCTGATTCGCCTATAGTGCACCTGAAAACAGACGGGCAAAAGATTCTTTCGTTCTTTCCCAAAGTCCTCGTTTATGGTATTGGACTGCGCTGATTTTCTCTGAATCCTCAATGTCCGCTTCATAATGCGCCACGAGATCCCTTATGGAACTTGTACCAAGCAGGAAGACATTCACCTCAAAGTTCAGATGGAAGCTTCTCATGTCCATATTAGCCGTTCCGATTGATGCAATATTCCCGTCGACAATGATGACCTTCTGGTGCAAAAACCCTTTTTTATAAGAGTAAATTTCCGCTCCATTCCGCAGAAGTTCCGAAAAATAGGAACGGCTCGCGTATTGGGTCAGATAACTATCATTTATTTCCGGCACCATGATCTTTACTTCTATTCCTTTGGCCGCGGCAACCCTCAATGCCGTCCGGATCGCTTCGTCAGGAACGAAATAAGGAGTGGCAATCCAGATTGACTTCGTTGCACAGGACATCATTGTATAGTAAAAATCACTCATGATCCCCTGCTGCATGTCCGGCCCGCTTGGCACTACCTGGATCGCCCCATCCAGTTCATCGCTTTCATGCAGCTTTTTCTCGGCCACATGGTTCTCAAGGACCCTTTCACCGCTGACATATTCCCAATCCAGCAGGAAGACATTGTGAAGAGTATAGACAGCTTCTCCTGTAAGCATCATATGGGTATCGCGCCAGAAACCCATCTTTTCATCTTCGCCGAGATATTCCACACCCACATTCAATCCGCCGACAAATCCGATTTCCCCATCAATGATGACAATTTTCCGGTGGTTCCGGAAATTGAATTTTTGATTGAAGAACCCGTATTTAAGCGGTGAAAACGGCGCTGCCTTGACGCCTGCATCCTGCATTTCCTTTAGGTCAGTCGCGGCAATCTTCATGCTGCCGGCAGCATCGAACATGAATAAAACCTCAACACCATGCCTTGCTTTTTCTTTCAGGATGTCGATGATTTCCCTACCAAGCCGGTCAGACCTGAAAATATAGTATTCCATATGGATGAATTTTTCCGCTTCCCGCAATTTCTTTTTCAATTCCGAAAAAGTCTCATCGCCATTCTTGAGGATTTTTGCTTTAGAAGCGGTCGTAATCGGACTTAATGCCGAATTCTTTGCATACTTGGCAAAGCAAAGCTGATTTTCGTTCAAGAAGGAGAGATCCCTCGCCTCTTCATTCCTCATCAGCTTTTCCCATTGGTCGCGATCCCTGGTCCGCTTGCTTTTATACAGATACCCTTTTAAATACAGCTGCCCTGAGAATAAGTAAAAGAAATACCCGGCAACAGGGAATAAAAGCATGACGTACATCCACATCAGTGTGTGCTGTGCCGAACGGTTCTCCAGCATCAATGAATAGATGCTGACAAACAGGATCAGGGAGTAAACTGCGATTGCCGCAATTTTAATTGCCTGGCCGTAGCCAGTGAAAAAGATAATATAAAGACACGCCATTAAAATAAATACAAATATAAATTCAATTCTTCTTTTTAGCATCCGGCATCTCCAACTAATTTTATCGTAGTTCATGTATACCCATAAACCTTTTGGTTGGAAACATAGTATACCCAAAATACAGGGGCAGCTGATGATCCAGCCATGATAAAAAGCTAGAGAAACAGAAAAAGACCCCCGAAGGAGTCTTTAGCCGCCGATATAGGACATTTCGATTTTCTTTCTCTTTGCGACTGTTTCGGCTGTGCGTTCATCCGAATAACGGTCCGTTCGATGGTTCCAGATATCCGTGATTCGTTCGCGAAGTTCCTCATCACTAGCACCAGCACGCATGAAGTCACGGATATCATGGCCATTGCCATTGAAGAGGCACGTGAACACCTGGCCATTCGCCGATAACCGAGATCTTGTACAGCTGGAGCAGAAGGACTCAGAAACCGAAGAGATGAAGCCCACATTGATATCCGTACCTGTGTAACGGTACTTTTTAGCGACCTCACCATAATAATCAGGATCAACTGGTTCAAGTTCGTGGTGCTGACTGAGCATTCCATGGATCTGCTTTTTGGTAATGACGTCATCCATTTTCCAGCCGTTTGTGCTTCCGACATCCATGTATTCGATATAACGGAGCTCCAAGCCTTCCTTCTTACAGAATTCTGCCATCGGAAGAATCTCAGAATCATTCAGGCCTTTCTTGACGACCATGTTGATCTTAACGCCCAACCCAGCCTTTTTAGCCGCTTCGATACCTTTAAGTACCGGCCCTACTCCAACATTTCGGCCATTGATTTCGCCGAACAGTTCATCCTTTAAACTATCCAGGCTGATATTCACGCGCTTCAAGCCTGCTGCAAAAAGTTCTTCAGCGTACTTAGGCAGCATGACGCCATTCGTTGTCAGAGCGATATCCTGAAGTCCCTCAATCTGATTGAGCTTCTTGACAAGGATCGGCAAGTCTTTCCGCATCAGAGGCTCGCCGCCTGTGAGCCTGATTTTCTCAACACCCAGTTCAATGAACAATTTTGCTACTCTTTCAATTTCTTCATATGACAGCAATTCACTCTTAGGCAAAAATGCAAAGTCAGGCCCGAAAATCTCGGCAGGCATGCAATACTGACAGCGGAAATTACAGCGATCTATAACCGAAATACGCAAGTCGCGGAGCGGTCTATTTAATTTGTCCTTAATTATGCCTTTTACCATCTGTGTCAACTCCAATTATAGAAGTTTTGATTATTGACATTGTAACAGCTACAAATATTGTTAACTGTTAATATTCTCACAGTAACATCAATAGTCCTCTATTTAGAATAGTAGATTTTACCCTTATATATATATTACAACATAAAAACTGCCAGGATAGTGTTTTTATTGAGAAATGTCACTATGTTGTCATATTATCTAAATTAGAAGGCTGCATCAAGGGTTTGATGCAGACTTCATAAGGTCTATTTGTTTTTTGCAGGGAGCTCACTGAAGATGCCGACAAAGTTCTTGATTTCTCCTGCCTCATTTTTTACCGGACTGATGGTAAGCATTTCAGGATAAATGACTCCGTTCTTCTTTTTGTTCCAGATTTCCCCCTGCCAGAATCCAGTTTCATTAATAGATTTCCACATTTCCTTGTAAAAAGCATCCCCATGCTTTCCCGAACGCAGGACGCTCGGGTTTTTCCCAATGACTTCCTCAGCATTATAGCCAGTTACAGTGGTGAAAGCCTGATTTACCTTTTCAATCATGCCCTTCACATCCGTAATCATGATTCCTTCTGCTGTATGGTCGATGACATTTTTCGCAAGGCTCAATTTCTCCTGATAGTACATCCAGATGACGATGATCAGGCTGGCAAGCGCAATCTGTGACAGCGCCATGAAACCGATGGCATAATGTCCGGTCAGATTGAACAGGAAGGCCAGCATAAGCGGCGGGAAGAAGCCTCCCAATCCACCCATTGCAGACACGATTCCATTCACGATCCCCGCTTGTTTTGAAAAATACAGCGGCACAAGCTTGAAGACTGTGCCGTTGCCGACACCCGCACTGATCGCGACTGCGAGGCAGCCAATTGTATAAAGGGTCAGGGAAGGCGTGAACGAAAGCAAAATACCTGAAATGGTCATGCCGGCAAAAACAACCATCAAGATGACAAATGAGTTGAATTTATCACCCAGCCAGCCGCCAATCGGCCTGAAGAATGTAGCAAGGGCAATGAATCCAGCGGTCCTGATACCGGCATCTACCTTATCAAGCTCAAAATGTGACACGAGAAAATTCGGCAGATAAATCGTAAAGGCAACAAATGATCCGAATGTTAAGAAGTAAAACAGGCTCAATGCCCAGAGCTTCTGATTCCTGTATACACTTTTGATTTGCTCCCCGAGGGGCGTGGCAACTTTCGGTTCATTTTTGTCACCAAGAAAAAAGTTCAGCAGTGCAAATGCAGCCAAAAGCACCATGTAAAGCCTGACTGTCGACTGCCAGCCAATCTGTGATGCAATGACCGGTGCCGAAAAAGTCGTCACTGCAGTTCCCAGGTTGCCGGCCCCGTAAATCCCGTTCACGAATCCATGACGTTCTTTCGGATAATATTTCGGTAGGGAGGTTACGCCGACAGAAAAGATTGCCCCGCTTACCCCGACCAGCAAACCGCCGATCAGCAGGTCAATATAGGAATCTGCCAGACTGATGAAATATACCGGAAACAGCAGGAATGCGAAGCTGATGGAAAAAAGTTTTCGGGCCCCATATTTGTTTGTCCAGTATCCAATAGGGATCCTCAAGACCGAACCAAGGACGACAGGGATGGCCGTAACCATCGCGATTTCGTTCTCAGTCAGCATCAAATCCTCTTTAATGAACGGCATTAGTGCGGATAATATGACCCATACCATAAAACCGGCAACAAGACTAAGAGTTTGAAGCGGCAGTTGCTTTTTTTGTGTGCGCATGATTTTTCTCCCTTCTAGTTTTTTTGACGATTGTTGCTTAATTATATAAATCGTAAAAAAATCAAGGTCATTTCGATGTGAAGAACTTCACTCCTGTTTCTTTGTTCAATAAACTGTCACAGTTGTCTTCAAACATCAGAATCAACTGCGTTTTTTTACCGATATAATATAGCTAGAGTAACTTTGTTTCGAAAATGTGAACAAAACAAACGAAGAATGTGACGAGATTTTGACAATTCCTTATGCGTCATTAAGTTAACACTATCCGCATGTTATTATTGGTTCAATAACAAAAAGCCACGGATGATTAAATTTTAAAAAAGGGTGATGACCATGCCAAACACAACTAAAGTGACTCATTCAATAGAAATTAAAGAATTGCTCCAATTCGCGGACCGGACATTCAAAGTTAAGAAGGGCACATACTTGTTCCAGGAAGGCATGGAGGCAGAAGAGCTTTATTTGATTCTTGGCGGTAAGGTCCAGATAAGCAAAGTCACCCAGGATGGCCGTGAACTTGCCTTAAGGATTTGCGGGGAAAATGATCTATGCGGAGAATTGACCTTGTTTACAGATGCTCCGAAATATCTCCTTAGCGCATTGATCCTTGAAGATGCAAAAATTGCGGCAATCCGAAAAGATGTCATCGAGAAGGAGATTTTCCATAATCCATCCCTCGCATTTGAATTCATGAAATGGATGAGCGACCACTTCCGTAAGACACAGACCAAATTCCGTGATTTAGTGCTTAATGGGAAAAAGGGTGCGCTGTTTTCCACTTTGATCAGGATGACGAACAGCTATGGTATCCATAAAGATACCGGTATCCTGATTGACCTGCCGTTAACAAACCAGGAACTGGCTAATTTCTGCGGCACATCCCGTGAAAGTACAAACCGGATCCTCAACGACTTGAAGCGTGAAGGGATCATTTCCATTAAAAAAGGGAAAATCCTGATCCATGATGTAGATTACTTGCGCAAGGAAATTGGCTGCGAAAATTGTCCGGCGGTTTTCTGTTCAATCGATTAACATAAAAAGCGAGTGAAGCCGGGCTTCACTCGCTTTTCTATAATGAGGCAGCCCGCTTGTCGCGGAGCTGCTTTTTTTCATTCCTTTTCCCTGCTTTTGTTAGCTTTCCTGCTTTTGTTTTCTTAGCGCTTTCGGTATATACACGCAGAACGGTTCGCTCTCCAGGTAGTCTCCTGTCATTGCATATGCCCTTGAACGTGATCCGCCGCATACATGCCTGAACTCACAAACCCCGCATTTCCCTTTGTATTCATCAGGATTCCGCAGTGATTTGAATATAGGGGACTCCCGGTAAATTTCAGCAAGAGGCTGTTCCCTTACATTCCCCGCTTTGACAGGAAGCAGACCGCTCGGGTAGACATCGCCTGTATGGGATATGAATACAAACCCATTTCCATCATTCACGCCTTTTGGTGCCCTGCCAAGACCATCGATCGAACCGGTCAAGCCTTCGTTTGTCAGCGCCGTCAAGTAGTTGATTTCATCTGTATGGTCCTTCGCCTCGCGCATTTTTTGCTGTATGACAACCCGGCGATAGTGCTGGGCAGCTGTTGTTTTAATGTCGAACTTCACCCGTTTGCTCAAATCATAGAGCCACTGGAACACTTTCTCATGCTCTACAGGAGATATCATGTCTTTTTCCTGGCCTCGCCCTGTCGGTACCAGGAAGAAAACACTCCACAGCACACAATCCAAATCTTCTACCATTTTTGCCATCTCATCTAAATAGTCTATATTGTAGCGGGAAATAACAGTATTGATCTGAATCGGAATTTCAAGCTCATGCAAATACTTGATTCTTTCCATCGTTAGATCAAACGAGCCTGCAGTACCTCTGAAATGATCATGGACTTCTGCTGTCGGCCCATCAATGCTGAACGCCCAACGTGAAAGTCCGACCGCTTTCGCCTTTTCGATCGCTTCCTTCGTAACATTCGGCGTTGCACTTGGTGTCATCGATACACGGACACCCTTTTTCACAGCGTATTCGGCGATATCAAAAACGTCCTCCCTCATCAATGGGTCGCCCCCTGTGAATACGAGCATCGGATTATTCATTTCATATATTTGATCAATCAGCGCTTTTCCCTCTTCGAAAGACAGTTCACGCGGATCTCTTCTATATTGTGCCTCCGCACGGCAGTGCAGGCATTTCAACTGGCAGGCTCTTGTAAGTTCCCAAATCACAATGAATGGGTCTTTGTTAAAATCTCTATCAAACATATTGGCGCCTCCTTAAGTACTTCTATACAAGAAGTATATAAGTGTTACCAACATGGATAAGTGAACTAACTCACATAAATCATGGCCAATCTGTCTTTTTCTATGACAATTTTGTGACCTAGGTCTTTAAAACAAATAAAAAACAGCAGGAGATTTCCTGCTGTTTCGAAAGGCTGATTAATCTCTAACACCAAGTGCAATTTTCGCGTAACGTGACATCATGTCTTTTGACCATGGAGGATTGAAGACAATATTCACTTCTGTATCTTTGATTTCAGGCAGGTCGGCAAGTGCCAGTTTTACCTGCTCGACAATGGTGCCGGCAAGCGGGCAGCCCATTGAAGTCAGGGTCATCGTTACAGTTGCCAGCCCTTCCTCATTCAAATCAACATCATATACTAGCCCTAAATTAACGATATCAACGCCAAGTTCAGGGTCAACGACCATCTCAAGCGCACCCATCATGCTCTCTTTTAATTCTTCATCCATCGGTGAACACTCCTTTATTAATGCTTTTCCTGTATCTATCATAACAATGAATCATTCCCATTAAAAGCGGAAGGCATCAAATATGCTTTGCAAACCACTCTGCCGAAGCCTCTACACCAGCGTTTGATACATTGTGCCCAGCATGTTCATCTGTGATGAACTTAAACATCCCTACTGTACCCTCATAGTTTTTCCTGTTTTGCTCATAAAAATGATAGGCAGCTTCATACGGTACAACAGGATCCATCCGGCCATGCCAGAATAATAACGGACGATTATTCAGTTTTTCCGGCTGCTGGCTGAGGTCGTACTGTTTCAGCTGATTGAGCAAATCTGAAATTTCTTCCTTCGATATGTTGATTTTCACATTCCGCTTTTCCATTTCATTCAGCTGCCACAAAGCAAACTGCTCGTATGACGGATTCCCCATTAGACTGACACCAGCCGTGATCCACTCATACTTTGCCATCGCACCCAGAGTGGTGATCCCGCCCATCGATGTTCCGGCTACACCAATCCTGGTATGGTCAACGAGACCTTCTTCAACCAATTCTGCTTTGATCACGGAAAGCTCTTCGATGGAGGACATGACAATTTCCCAGAAATGGAAGCCAAGTTCTATCTCTGACAACCCCTCACTGCGGCTTCCATGGTATTTTGCCTCGGGCATGATCACTCTGAAACCTTTTTCCGCATAAAGATAGGCATAATGCATGTTTCGTTCCATTGTGCTTGTAAAACCATGCAGAAAAACAATCAGGGGCATTCTATCTGAAAATTGGTTTTGTTTTGCGATATGGAGAACGGGAATATGTTGAATGCGTTTCTTTTCGACTAAAATCACTGATTAAACCTCCAAATTGTGTGAACGGACCTTAAATTTTACCGCGCTTTAAACTATGTAATATGATTTATTTACAATTTAAATGTAAAATGGTTACCATAGTGGTTATAAGGATTAATTAACCACCATCCAATATATGTATTGTAGAACTCTTATGAAAAAAGAGCCAATCATACGCATAGGATTTAAAAAACAGAGAGAAGAAGGAGTATTTATGGCTGAAAAACATTTAATCGCTTTAGACCTGGACGGTACATTACTTACAGATGATAAAAAGATTTCCGAACGGAACAAACGCGTCATCAAAAAAGCTCGGGAAGAAGGTCATGTAGTGATGATCGCTACCGGGAGACCATTCCGCTCGAGTGAAATGTATTACCATGAGCTACAACTGGACACACCGATTGTCAATTTCAATGGAGCGTTCATCCACCATCCGCTTGACAGCAGCTGGGGTGTACACCACTCCCCACTTTCAATCGATGTTGCCAAGGACATTGTTGAAGCGCTCGATGACTTTAAGTTTTACAATATCATCGCCGAAGTGATCGATGATGTCTATGTGCATTACCATGATGAAAAATTGATGGACATATTCAACCTGGGAAACCCCAATATAACAACCGGTGATCTAAGAAGGTACCTTAAAACATCGCCGACCAGTATGCTGATCCATTCAGATGAGGAGCATGTTCGTAAGATCCGCGCCCACCTTTCTGAAGTGCATGCAGAAGTAATCGACCATAGAAGCTGGGCAGCACCTTTCCACGTCGTCGAAATCGTCAAAAACGGCCTGAATAAAGCTGTCGGATTAAAAAAGGCATCAGATTACTTCCAAATCCCTTCTGAACGAATCATTGCATTTGGCGATGAAGACAATGATTTAGAGATGCTGGAATATGCAGGCCGGGGCATCGCGATGGGCAATGCTGTTGACGATGTAAAAAATATCGCCAACGACATGACCCTGACGAATGAAGAAGACGGAATTGGTGTCTATTTGAACGACTTGCTCAATTTGAAAGCACTATAGAATAATATGAAGTGATTTGTCCGATAGGAATGAATACTATCGGACATTTTTGCTTTCCCTCTGCTTCCATTTGTCCGATAGAAGGGCTCTATCGGACACTTTTCCTGCCCTTTCCCTTCTGTTTGTCCGATAGCAAGGCTGGATGGAAATATCCATTCATTTTTACGGATAATAATTGCCTGAACCTGCCAAATCGAACCTGGTCCTATACCGAGTGTTTTTCCACTAAAAGAGCATACTATGACTGAAGCAGCCAGATTCGCTGTTTCAAAATTCGCTCGTAGATGGAGGGGTAAAACGATGGGTAAAAGCAATAAATCCAAGCGTTTTGTACAGCAAGGGGTAGATACTGTCTCCAAGCATTCTCAAAGAATCCCTTACCACACCACGTATGCCGAAGCTGAAGCTCAAAAGATGGCGAATGTCAGAGAGTCCTCTTTAGGGGGGATTTAAATGGGAAACAGGCTTTTTCAGGAAGCTAGGAAGGCTGTCCAATTAGCTCAGACTGCGGAGCCTGCGGAACAATCTGCAGCCATCAGCACAGCGAAAAATGCTCTATCTTCCGCATATGCCAATACAACGATGGCGGAAAAAGAGCAGCTGCGGTCATTCCAGGACGAGTTGAATTCAATTGAAAACCAGTAACAGCAAAAGCTGGCGGGATTCCCGCCAGCTTTTGTCTTGCATTATTTCCTTGGGACAAATCTTTCGAGCAATACTGGATACGTGTGGATGATTTCGCCTTCCTTGCTGCGTTCGTAAAGATTCAAAATGAGCGACCCGTTTTTGGGAAGCTTGCTTTCAGGTAAGGTAATCTCTATTGTAAAAGGAGTCCAGGCCGGATATTTTGAGTGTTGGACAATTTCTGTTTCAGCAATCAGCTCGTTATGCCCGTCCTCGACGGTATAGAAGAACTTCCCGTCGATTGGCCTCGCTTCCCCAAAAATTTTGTACGAGCCTTTGCTGCCTTCAGGATGGATGCCTTTAAATACCGGATTTTCACCTGGAATATACATTTGTTTTTTATCGGTCAACTGCTGTTTGTCCATAACAGCTTTTCCGTTGACGCTTATGGCTTTTACCTGGGCAGTGACTGTGTATTCTCCTTCTTTGACCCGGGATTCACCCTTTTTATAATCCCAGCTTTCCCGCCATTTAATCGACTCGTGCGGTTTCAGCTTCAGTTTTTCAAAAGCCTGTGCGAATGCCTTGCCCTCTGAAAATTGATAGACTGTATTCTTTTGGTCATCCTTTACGATGATTTCATACTTCTGTGAGGTTGGAAATTCAAAGACCAGACTTTCTTCGCCCAGGTTTTGCAAGGTGAGCTCAAACTCAGCATGTTCAGGACCGGCTAATGGGTCGATGTAAAAACTGAACTCCGACTGTTCAGGTGTCTGCTTCTCCTCCCCGATCGCCAGTGCCGGTGCAACGGCTATCAAAAGCAAAATGATCAACAAGCTGATTTTCTTCATCATAAACCCCCGTTCCTACTTTTATTCACGCCTGAAAAACCCGAAAATCCCGGCTGTCTCTACAATATTGGTGAAAGCATGTGGATCCACTTCCTTGATGATATGTTCAAGGTCATACAATTCATACCTTGTAATAACAATGATCAGCATTTCTTTCTGTTCCCCTGAGAACGCTCCTTTCGCAGGAAGCAAGGTAATGCCGCGGACAAGCTTATCATGGATGGCTTTCTTTAATTCATCCGATTTCTTGGTCACGATCATCGCTGTCAATTTTTCATGACGGGTATGGATTGCATCGATCACCCGTGTCGACACATAAAGAGCCACAAGTGTGTAGAGTGCATTTTCCCAGCCGAAGATATAACCCGCTGTCATTATAATGATGCCATTCAATGTAAAGAAATATGTACCAACCGGACGATCCTTCATGCGGGAAAGAACCATCGCAATAATGTCCATACCTCCAGTCGAAGCCCCCCATTTCAGGGTCAGCCCTACACCCAGCGCAGCAATGACTCCTCCAAAAACAGCATTCAGCAGGATATCACTCGATACTTCTTTTACAGGAAGGACTTCAAGGAAGAATGATGAAAGCAATACTGAAATGAAGCTATAGAAGGTGAATGATTTCCCTACTTTCATCCAGCCAAGAATCGTGACGGGAATATTCAACAGTAAAAGCAGGATTCCGGTAGATATATTAAATGGCGCAAATTCACCAAGTATGCTCGAAATGAGCTGTGCAATACCGGTAAAGCCGCTTGCATAAACATTTGCCGGAATTAAGAAGAAATTCAGTGACAACGCATTCAGGAATGCACCGATCACCACGATGATGATTTTTTTTGTTTCCAACCAGACCATGTAAATCCCCCTTTTTCTTTTCTATTCTTCCTGTACCCCTATTTTGCCGAAAATCACTATATTTAATTGTCTTTTTGCGATATTCCCGATAAACTATTATCATATAAGGTTGAAAGCAGGTGAAAGTGATGTCAGTAAAAATCATGGCTGACAGTGCATGTGATTTGCCATTGGATTTTTATGAAGAAAATGGCGCAATTTTATTCCCATTAAAAGTCCATATTGATGGATCAGAGTATGAAGATCTCAGAACAATCCAGCCTAAGCAAGTTTATGATTCCATACGAGCTGGCAACCTTCCAAAAACCTCACAGGCTTCTCCTGCTGGTTTTAAAGAAGTATTTACGGAATTGGCCGAGAATAAGCAGGATGGAATTTACATAGCATTCTCTTCTGAACTGTCAGGAACATATCAGACGGCAGTAATGATCGCCGAACAGGTTAAGGAAGAATACCCGGATTTTAACTTGTCGGTAATCGATACTAAATGCGCTTCCCTTGGACAAGGCCTTGTTGTCATGGAGGCAGTCCGCTTAGCTAAGGAAAACCACTCGAAAGAGGAAATTGTAAAAGCGGTGCAGTTCCATAGCGAGCATATGGAACATTTATTTTCCGTGGATGACCTCGATCACCTTGCAAAGGGCGGCCGTGTGTCAAAAGCATCTGCCTTTGTCGGCGGGCTCCTGAATATTAAACCATTGCTCAATGTCGAAGACGGCAAATTGGTTCCAATGGAAAAAATCCGCGGCAAAAAGAAGCTGTTGCGCAGGATCATCGAAGTAATGAAGGAACGCGGAGTGGCTTTTGAGGCACAGGTAGTCGGCATCAGCCACGCGGATGACCTCGAAACAGCAAATGAAATGAAGAAGATGATCACTGAAGAACTACATGCAAAAGATGTCTATATCACATCGATTGGTGCCGCCGTCGGTTCCCATACCGGCCCAGGGACTATCGCCATTTTCTTTTTAAATAAACAGCCATCTTAACTACATACTCCTTTCAGGTTTTAGGAAAAATAAAATGTACCTAACCTGAAAGGAGTTTTTATTATGCCGCATACATCTGATAACGATAAAAAAGCAAAAGACAACAATGCCCTTCGCCATGAAAAAAATATGATGCGTGAAAAGAACAGGAAGGCTGGCAAGAACGAATATTCCAAGAAGACAGATCATTTGTAAAAAAATAGAGCCAGCCGGCTCTATTTTTCTTTTTTATATGTCCAATTCTCTTCCTGATATACCTTGCCTTCCTTCATCAGTCTGCCCAATGCACGCTTGAAAGAGCCTTTGCTCATGCCGAAGCGTTCCTGGATATCCTCAGCCATGCTCTTGTCATGATAAGGCATTGCTCCATTCCTCTGATCAAGGTAAGCCATGATTTTCTCGGCATCTTCATCAAGAGCCTCCTGCTTACGCGGGAGCAGTGAAATATTGACGGAACCGTCCGGCTTTACATCGATGATCCTGCCTTCGACCTTCTCGCCGATCCGCGGTTCTGTAGGGCGCTGTGACTCATGGATAAAGCCTTTGTACCCTTCAGCGGTGATCATCCAGCTGCCAACCCTTGCTGTGCGGTAAACATAGCCGTGTACATTCTTATTGAAAGCACTTCTGTCGGCCGCAACAGAAATATCCTGGATAACAGGGTCTGTCGCCATCCGAGCGTATATCATATTACTGCGATTCACGCGGAGCGTTATATACAGCAAGTCCCCCTTTTGAGGCCAAACCGACCTTACAACCGGCAAGTCTTCCTCACCCAGCAGAATGTCTTTACTGATACCGATATCTAGGAATACTCCGAGTCCATCCTTGACATCGACAACCGATACCCACTCATATTGTCCTACTTGCACCTTAGGAATCTGTGTAGTGGCAGCCAGCCTGCCCCTTGATTCCACAAACAGGAATACCTCTACCTTATCCCCTTCTTCAAAGGTCCGGTCGGTATCATTCGAGTGGAGCAAGACATCCTCTTCTCCATCTGTTAAAAAATAACCGAAATCCACGATTCTCGCTACGGTCAGTTCCAGAGTCTGACCTGTATATTCATTCAAGGACATTAAATTCCCTCCTGCCTTGTTATTAACATCTTTTCTGAGTTACGCAAAGTTGTTTGAACTGCTATATTTTACTATAATGTAAGCAAAAGCGAAAGCGCCTGGACAATCAATGTCTCCGGCGCTGCCTAAAATACATAATCCGGAGGTAACCATGTCCAAAGAAAGCTCATTTGATATTGTATCCAAAGTAGAGATGTCCGAAGTCACCAATGCCATCAGCATAGCAATGAAGGAAATCCAGACCCGTTACGATTTTAAAGGAAGCAAAAGCGATATATCGCTGGATAAGGAAGAACTCGTCCTGATTTCCGATGATGAATTTAAGCTTGACCAGTTGAAGGATGTTCTATTCAGCAAAATGATCAAACGCGGGATTCCTGTCAAGAATCTCGACTACGGAAAAGTAGAGCGTGCTTCTGGAGGAACCGTGCGACAAAGAGCAAAGCTGGTACAGGGCATTGACAAGGAAAACGCAAAAAAAATCAACACACTTATTAAAAACAGCGGCCTGAAGGTCAAGAGCCAGGTGCAGGATGACCAGGTCCGCGTCACAGGGAAGAATCGCGATGATCTGCAGAAAATCATTGCTGCCGTCAAGGAAGCCGATCTGACTGTTGATGTGCAATTCGTGAATTATCGCTAATACCAAGGAAAAACTAAATAGGCTAACAAAAACGGACTTTGTTTAACATGGTCCGTTTTTGTTTTATATCCGACTGCTTTAGAAAGGAATTCCAATTGTTCATGAATGGTTCACAAACCACCTAAGGTATTATCCTATTTACACGTTAAAATGAATGTATATTATTTCGGTGTGACATTTATCTGTTTGGAATAAGGAATTTGAATTAACTTTCACAAATCCTTCACAAAGTTCTATTGGATTTTCCCTGTTTTCACGTTAATATACCAGTAGGGGTATAAAACACATTAATTTCACAACCGAAAGGATGACAATACAATGGGTAAAAAAATCGTAATCGTAGGCGGCGTAGCAGGTGGAGCAACTACTGCAACCAAACTTAGAAGACTTGATGAAAAAGCGGAAATCGTTCTTTTCGAAAGAGGAGAATTCATTTCTTTTGCAAACTGCGGACTGCCTTATCATATCAGCGGTGTGATTGAAGACCGCAAGAAATTGCTTTTGCAAACTGTTGAAGGCATGAATGCACGCTACAACTTGGATATCCGAAATTTTTCTGAAGTCACTGCAATCAACCGTAAAGAGAAAACTGTTTCTATCAAACATGTTCAAACTGGTGAAGAATACACTGAAAGCTATGATGTACTTGTTTTATCACCAGGAGCAAAACCAATCGTTCCTCCAATCGAAGGATTGAAGAGCGCAAATGTATTCACGCTTAGAAACATTCCTGATATGGATAAAATCAAAGCCTATCTCGAAGACAACAAACCAAAGAATGCAGTCGTGATCGGCGGAGGCTTCATCGGTCTTGAAATGGCTGAAAACCTGATCCATGCCGGAGTGAATGTCACTCTTGTAGAGAAGCTCCCACAGGTAATGGGTCCGGTTGATCCAGAACTGGCGGCAATCGTGGAAGATGAGCTAAGAAAGAATGGCGTTGAGCTGATCCTTGGCGATGGAATTACAGATGTACAGGAAAATGGCACAAAGGTTGTCCTTGAAAGCGGCAAAATCCTTGATGCTGAATTGATCATCCTGTCAATCGGAGTACGTCCAGAAAACAAACTTGCAGCAGATGCTGGCTTGGACCTTGGAGAACGCGGCGGTATCAAGGTAAATGAATATCTGCAGACTTCTGATGAATCCATCTATGCAATGGGAGACGCGATCGAAGTGACTGACTATATCAATGGCCAGCCTACGATGATTCCGCTGGCATGGCCTGCTAACCGTCAGGCACATATCGTCGGACACCACATCAACGGACGCAAAATCGCGTACCCTGGAACACTCGGTACTTCCATCGTTAAAGTATTCGAATTGACAGCAGCTACTACTGGTAACAGTGAAAAGCTACTGCGCAGAATTGGCATTCCATATGAAGTGGTCCATATTCACCCGCTCTCACATGCCGGCTATTATCCTGGTGCAGAGCAAATCTCCCTCAAAGTCATCTTTGACAGAGAAACAGGCAAGCTCTTCGGTGCACAGGCAGTCGGTAAAGATGGTGTCGACAAGCGAATTGATGTCATTGCAACTGCGATCAAAGGCGGATTGAGCGTCTATGACCTTCAGGAGCTTGAGCTTGCTTATGCACCACCATTCTCTTCTGCTAAAGACCCAGTGAATATGGCTGGTTACGTAGCATCCAATATTGTTGACGGTATAATTGAAACTGTCCAGCACTATGAGGTGGATGACCTCATCAAGGAAGGCGCGTTCATGATCGACGTCCGTACCGAAAAAGAACACGCACAAGGCAGGATTGAAGGCTCAAAGAACATCCCGTTAGATGACCTTCGCAGCCGTCTTGACGAGCTTCCAAAAGACGAAATAATCCTGATCACCTGCCAGGTTGGATTGAGAGGCTACCTTGCATCCAGAATCCTTCAGCAAAATGGATACAAAGTCAAGAACCTCACTGGCGGTTATAAGACATACTCTATCTTTAAAAACAAAATTCAGTAATAAATTGAAGCGGCTCCTTATATGGGGCCGCTTTTTAGTGAATAAAATTCCTGTCTTTTCGGCCGTCAGCGTCTTTACGATGGACAGAATTTTGCTTTCGCTCGGTGTTTTTGTCCATCATCCTCTTCATGACGGAATGAAATCTGTTCCTTCTCTGTGTTTTTGTCCATCATCATCTTCATGACGGACAGAAATCTGTCCCTTCTCGGTGTCTTTGTCCATCATTCCCTTCATGACGGACGGAAATTTGTTACTTCTCGGTGTTTTTGTCCATCATCCCCTTCATGACGGACAGAAATTTGTTCCTTCTCTGTGCTTTTGTCCATCACCGCCCTCACCAAGGACAGAAATCACTTCTTTTCCCCATTTCAATCCTTAATTAAGGGATTCCAACTCACCATGAAGGAATTTCCATGTTTTTTCTCTGGATTTTAAAGGAATTTAATAAGGGTTGAATCAAATAGAAGGAGTGACGTGTTTTATGGCTAACGAGAAGAATAAGCAGGGATTTCCGCCTCAGCATCAGGATCATCAGCCTGGTACGGAGCCGGAGATGAACCCTGAACCTAAATCTGTAGATGAAAATTATAAAGGATCCGGGAAGTTATCTGGCAAGGTTGCTTTGATCACCGGTGGAGATAGTGGCATTGGCAAATCGGTGGCCATCTATTATGCAAAAGAGGGTGCAGATGTAGCGATTGTCTATCTTGAGGAAAATAATGACGCTAAAACGACGAAGGAGCTTATTGAGGCGGAAGGCCAAAAATGCCTGCTGGTGGCAGGCGACGTAGGAAACGAGCAGTTCTGTGAGGAAGCTGCCAAGAAAACACTTGATGAGTTCGGCAAAATTGACATCCTTGTCAATAACGCTGCTGAGCAGCATCCGCAAAAAAGCCTGCTTGATATTTCTGCAGAACAGCTTGAGAAGACGTTCCGTACGAATGTGTTCTCGATCTTCCATTTGACTAAGGCTGTCCTGCCTCACCTTAAAAAAGGCAGCACCATCATCAACACTTCCTCAATCACGGCCTATAAGGGCCATGAGAAGCTGATTGATTACTCGTCAACAAAAGGTGCGATCGTTTCTTTCACGCGCTCCCTTGCCATGTCTCTTGCGTCACAGGGCATACGTGTCAACAGTGTGGCACCAGGTCCGATCTGGACGCCTCTTATCCCATCAACCTTCACGGCGGAGGAAGTAGCGAAATTTGGAACGAATTCGCCAATGGGACGAGCTGGCCAGCCGTTCGAACTAGCACCGGCATATGTCTATCTCGGTAGTGATGACTCCACCTATGTAAGCGGACAGACCATCCACGTCAACGGCGGAACGATTGTAAATGGATAAAAGAAAGAGGCAAAGCAGCGCTTTGCCTCTTTTCGCTTATACGAGTGTCTCTTTTGGACGGTCGCAGGAATATCTTGTAACAATTTTGAATGGGATAATAATCCGCTTGATTGGTTCATCCGGATTCTCGATCCTTTGAATCAGGCTCTTGGCTGCCTGGTATCCAAGATCAAAGATGTTGATATCGACGGATGTAAGAGGCGGTCTTGCCATCTCAGCAATCAAAACGTTATTGAAACTCACAATCGAGATGTCTTTAGGTACCACAATTCCTACTTCATCAAGCTTATTCAATACACCCAATGCCATCAGGTCATCGGCAACGACCATTGCTGTTGGAGGTTGCTCCAGTGATAACAGCATTTCGACCGCATCCTGCCCGCTTTCACGAAGGAATTCATTATTAATGATGTACTCATCAACTAATTGGATTCCTGAGTTTCTCAAAGCTTTTTCATAGCCTAGCAAGCGCTCCACTGTCACAACAAGATCGAGATTCCCGCCGATGAAGGCAATACGGTCATGGCCAAGCTGTATCAAATGCTCAGTCACTTCTTTTCCAGCTTTGAAGTTATCATTGTCAACATAACTGGTATTTTCGTCATCCTTGAACGGCTTGCCGATCACGACAAATGGAAAGTCCCGTTCTTTTAGATAGGAGATGACCCTGTCTTCTACCTTAGAGTATAAAAGAACCACACCATCCACTCTGCCACCCTGAACCATCGCGACAACACCATCGAAGATTTCATCGTCTGTCTTCCCTGTAGTCATGTGGAGAGCATATTGTTTGGCATGTGCCCCCTCACTCAACCCTGTCAGGACAGTGGGAAAGAATGGGTTCTGAAAGACAACATCAGTCGAGCTCGGCATGACAAGCCCTATTGCCCTGGTTGATTGGCTAGCAAGGCTTCTGGCGATAAAGTTTGGGTGATACCCAAGCTGGTCCATAACCTCCCTGACTCTTTCCTTCGTTTTTTCGCTGATCCTGGGACTATTGGCGATAACACGAGAGACAGTTGAAGGCGCGACATTTGCTACCTTCGCAACATCTTTTATAGTAACAGCCATTAAGTTCCCCTCCCTTTTGCCAGAAAAATTCCTTATCTTTATTATAAATGATTTGTCCAGTTTTTTTGCTTATTTTTTCAAGCCAAGTTTTGGACTGATTTTCCCTATTCTTTACTTCTCTTTCTTCTTTTAAAAAGAAGGAAAATGAAGCCGAAGAAGGCAACATATACAGCACCCATTGCCGCTATATAAGGTATGTTCAACCCTGTTTTCTCGGCGAGGACATAGATTTCTGCTTTTTCCCGTTCAAGAGCAAGGTTATACTCCCCATCCTTGCTCCTGACAAGGTCGTTCGCAAGCAAACCGCGCAATTCCTTGTCATCCTCAAGCTGATCGGCAGTCAAAGTGACTTGCTGGGTATTTGATGTATTATTGATGGCAATGACTGCTGTTTCATCCTGATAGGTGCGCTTGAAGACAGCCATTCCTTTCTTTTCGTAAAGAACTTCCAGATCCCCTCTTCTTAAAGAAGGCAGGTCGTTCCTAAGCTCACCAATTTTCGTGATATAATCAATCAATTCTTTATCTGCCCTGAAGCTCATTTGCCTGCGGTTATCCGGATCTTCTCCGCCATCAAGCGCTATTTCACTTCCATAATAAACAATCGGAATTCCAGGAGCAGTATACATATAGGTCAGCGCCATTTTCCATCTCGTACCTGGATGATTCCTGTTCTGTACCGCTTTCCTGGTGAAGCGGACCATGTCATGATTATCGATAAAGTTCCCCATCAGCTCGGGATTTTCATAGATTGCATTATTTCTTTTCGCCGTAGTCAATAGCCAGTCCAATGTCTGATCCGGTTTTTCAAAGGCCGTACGCAGCTGTTCATTCAATGGAAAATCAACAAAACCGTCAATCCCCGCCTGATCATATTTAGCGATATAATTTGGATCCTCCGACCATACCTCGCCGATCAGGTAAAAATCGTCTTTGACGCTCTTCACTTCTTTTGAAAAATCTTCCCAGAAATCAACCGGGACGTGGCGGACGGTATCAAGTCTGTAACCGTCGATATCCGTTTCTTCAATCCACCATTTAGCAGCATCCAGCAGATATTTCCTTGTTTCCGGGTTTTCCTGTGCTAAATCCGGCAGCCCATACAGCCAGTTATTCTCCAGCTCATCCTGGTTGTTCCAGTCAATGATATCCTGCTTTTCATGGAACCAGTCCTGCTTGGCAGGATCATTCACCCACTCATGATCAGGAGCGACATGGTTAACGACAAAATCAAGGATGATTTTGATATCGCGTTTGTGTGCTTCTTTTACAAGTTCTTTGAATTTGTCAACGCTTCCAAAGTGTTCTTCTGTATTATAGAAGTCCTTGATCCAATACCCATGGTAGCCTTTATCGGCATTATCAAAAACAGGCGTCAGCCAAATCGCAGTGAACCCCATATCCTTGATATAGTCCAATTCGTCAATGACTCCCTGGAAGTCGCCTCCATGATAAGCTTTTGGGTCATTCGCATCTACGTCGAAATCATTGCTATTGTCACCGTTGTTAAAACGGTCAACCATTAGGAAATAAATTGTTTCATCCTGCCATTTTCGTCCTTCTTTTTCAACTGCGCCTACTGGGAGGGCGTAAAAAAGAAGAAACGGAATCAAGATGAAGATGAACTTTTTTTTCATCTCCGCTCCTCCTCATAATTTAAGCAAAGGCCGAATTCGGCCTTTGCTTAAAAATTGTCTGCCCTAATAGATTATCCTTTTGTTCCGCCAGCCGTCAAACCAGAAACAAAGTATTTCTGGAATGACAGGAAGAGGATTGCGATTGGTACGGCAATCAGGACAGCCCCGGCTGCGAAAGTCGTGAATTGCGCACCGAACTGTTTGGCTACCATGTCGTAGAGTCCAACAGCAAGTGTGTACTTTTCTTCTGTCCTAAGCAGGATCCGTGCAAGGATGAAATCCCCGAATGGTGCGATGAACGCGAACAATGCTACAACCGCGATGATTGGAGTCGCTAGCGGCATGACAATCTGGAAAAAGATTCGCAGGTGTCCAGCACCGTCCATTTTGGCTGATTCATCGAGCTCCTTAGGGATTGTATCAAGATAGCCCTTCATGAGCCATGTGTTCATCGGGATTGCTCCTCCGACATACACAAGGATCAGGCCTAAGTGAGTGTCAAGCAGGCCAGTCAATAAAGCAAGGATGAAAATTGCGATCAATGCTGCAAAGTTTGGAATCATTTGCAGGATCAGGAATGTCATCAAGCTGTTTTTACGTCCGATGAAGCGATAACGTGAGAATGAGTAAGCTGTCAAGCTGACAAGGATGACAGTGAACACCATCGTCAAGACACTCACCTTCAGAGAATTCCAGTACCAGTAAAGGTAAGCACTTTGGTTCGTATCGAAAAGCTCCTTATAGTGTGAAAGGGTTGCATTTTTCGGGATGATGCTTGAACCCGATAAACTTTGCCCCGGATTGAAGGAGGAACCGACAATCCAGAGGAGCGGATAGATAATGATGGCAAACATGGCCAAAATCACAAGATATGTTAGTGTCAGTCTGATATATTTCTGTCGTTTGATACTCATATTACATCATATCCTCTTCTTGGAATGATTTCGTTCTCTTGAACTGCCATAATGCTACACCAATTACGATCAAGGAAAGCAGCATGGTGATGGCAGCAGCTTTTGAATACTGTGCAGATGTCATTGTCAGGCTGTAAATCCACGAAATCAGGATGTCTGTTCCGCCGGCATTTGCGCCTGGCACTGCAGGTCCACCGCCGTTAAAGAGATAAATGATATTAAAGTTATTGAAGTTGAAAGTATACTGTGTGATCAGGATCGGTGCTGTTGCGAAAAGCACCAATGGCAATGTGATATTTTTGAACTTCTGGAAGTTTGTCGCACCGTCTACAGTGGCAGCTTCATACAATTCTTCCGGAATGGACTGAAGTACCCCAGTCGTCATTGCAAAAATGAATGGGAATCCAAGCCATGTTTGAATCATGATCAAAGCAATTTTCGTATACACTGCTTCAGTCATCCATGGAATCGGGTCAATTCCAAACATCCCCAGGATGTCGCGGTTGATGGCACCGAATGATTCGTTGAACATACCAGCGAATACAAGGATTGATACGAATGCCGGCACTGCCCAAGGAAGGATGAAAACTGTCCTGATGATTGCCTTCCCTTTCACATCCTTCTGGTTGACAAGAATGGCCAGGAACATTCCCAAACCTACCTGGAATGTTGTTGCAACAAATGTCCAAATGATTGTCCATGATAGTACAGAGAAGAATGTCTGACGCCATGATTCCAATTGGAACAAATCAAAGAAGTTTTTAAGCCCGACCCAATCAACCAATTTGGCTGGCGGTGAATGGTACAAATCATAGTTTGTGAATGCGAGCAGTACGACGAAAATGATTGGGAAAACTACAACGAAAATCAGTAGCAGGAAACCCGGTGACATGATCAGATAAGGGAAACCATTGTCGATCAGGTTATTGTATTGCTCCTTAACAGTAGTGATGCGTTCCCCTGAGTCTCTGATCAATCCGACTTTGTATGCGTCATTCAGGTTAAAGAGATAGAAACCGATTCCAAAAAGCAGGACGATGACTGCCAGGATTCCTTTTACCAGCAAGAAAATCGAGTGGTCTCTAGGCGTTTGTTCTCCCAGTGTGAACAGACCCCATAATCCCATGTTAAGCAGATCCGAAAACACTCCGAAGAATGCACCCGTCAAGATCAGGAAAGCGATTCCCTTTAGAATTTGTTTGTTGTAAAGCTGTCCTAGCCCCGGAATGATCGAAAGGGCTGTTGCTATTCTGCGGTGGTTGGTTTGATAGGACTTCTCTTTCATCCTATATTCCCCTTTCTCTTTCTATAATTGATTAGGCTCTTTTCGAAAACATTGCTGGTTCACACTGCAGCTGGTTTATTTTGAATAACCAAGCCTGTGATGACAACAACTCTGCGATAATCCGCCTTCTTAAAAGCATCAGATGCTTTATGAGAACGAATACATTGTCATTCATACAGAAGATCGCTCCATTTCTGTATTATACCGAAATCTATTGTTTTCAATCTCATGAAGCACCTGATTAACTTATCTCTATTCTAGCGCAACCGTTTGCTCAATGAAAGACTTTTTTACTGCAGTTTTCGTAATCTTTGTGACTTTTCACGTGCCTCTTACAAAAAGGCTGTTTTCGTAAAGATTGTTGTTAAATCCTAAAGCCGATTTTAACGTGATCATAGTAGTCTTGTATGTCGGTACTAAGTTTGAAAGTTCTTTTCTCACAATAAGCATTAATTGCGTGACTAATCTTAAGTAATTCACTCCTATTTTGTAGGCAATAGCAACAAAGTTTAAGAAAAGAGCCTACAAAAAACACAGAAACTGGAATTTTCCTTTGGAAAATACAACAGTACCCCCCTCAGGAGGTACTGCAATATCTATTGATGCTATTATTTTGAGTGGTTTTGCTTGATGTTCTGTTCGATTTGCTTCACAGCTGAATCAAGAGCTGCTTTTGGCTCTGCTTTGCCAGTTACAACTGTTTGCAATGCGCTAGCCATTGGTGACCAAACTTCACCCATTTCAGGGATGTTTGGCATTGGAACTGCGTCTTGAGTCTGAAGTGCAACAGCTTTAGCGCCTTCGTTTTCAGCGATTGCTGGATCGTCAACAAGTGCTACGTTTGTTGGAACTTCATTAGTTTGTTCGAAACGGTATTTCGCATTTTCGTCGTTTGTGATGAACTCAAGGAACTTAGTAGCCCATTTTTGGTTCTTAGAGTATGAAGATACGTGCCAGCCTTTAACACCCATGAAGGTTTTCATTGGAGTGCCATCAGCGAATTTAGGGAATGGAGCAACACCGAAATCGATTCCAGCATCTTTCATGCCGCCGAATGCCCATGGTCCGTTCATTACAGAAGCAACATTACCTTCGTTGAAAAGACCGTCCATAGCAGATCCGCCGTTTTCACCGATGATTCCGTTAGGGAATAACTTTTCAGCGTACCACTTCTGGATGTACTCAGTACCTTTTACAGCACCTTCGTTGTTCAAGCCAAGATCTTGAGGGTTAAGAGCTCCGTCTTTTTCCCCGAATACATATCCGCCGTTACCGCCGATTGGAGCATGTGCAAAGTAGAAGTTATCCCAAAGTGCAAGGAAACCGTACTTTCCGTCTTTTGTGTTAGCTTTTGCGAATTCATAAAGATCTTCCATTGTAGCAGGAACTTCAGTCATAAGAGCTTTGTTGTAAATGAAAACTGGAGTTTCAGCAGACTTTGGAAGTCCGTATAATTTACCATCGAAAGTTTGTGCAGCGATTGAAGATTCAGAGAAAGTCTTTTTCACATCATCGCTAACGTTCAGTTCAGCAATGTGACCTTGAACAGCAAGTTCACCGATCTGATCATGCGGTAGTGTGATGATGTCCGGGCCAGTTCCAGCAGGACCGTCAAGACGTAATTGCTCTTTCATTTTAGTAGCCATTTCTACTTCTTTGAACTCGATTTTGATTCCGTTTTCTTTTTCGAAGTCAGCAGCTACTTTTTCAAGCCAGCCAGACTTATCTTTGTCTTCCCAAACTACCAGCTTCTCTGGTTTAGAAGCATCTTCTGTTTTTTCGCCTTTGCCTTCTGAACCTTTGTTTTCTTCTTTAGGTCCACAAGCAGCAAGAGCACCGATCATCAAGACCAGCATCATGAAAATTGACAATGCTTTTTTCATGTGTATACCCCTCCTAAAAATGTGTAATTGCTTTTCATTGTGCAGATTGTCTCCCAATCTGTGCAAACGTTTGTAATGTTGTTTGCAAGTCTATGAAAACGATTGCACAACCTACCTCTTATTATAAAGACTTAATTCATTTTGACAACTAGTTTTTTTATTTTTTTTAAACTGGGTCAAGATTTGGTTAATTTTTTGTGAATCGCACTTTTTATAATTGACATTTCAAAATAGGTGGTCTACCCTTGTTTTAATCTGGATTAGATAATGAAAGGAATGATTCCTCCTTGTTAAAAGAAGCGATCTATCACCGCCCTAAAGATAATTATGCATACGCTTGCACTAATGAAGAACTACATATCCGTATCCGAACGAAAAAGGATGACATAATGGAAGTTTCCCTATTAAATGGCGATCCATATGATTGGTGTGATGGAAAATGGAACTTCAATACCGTTTCGATGATCAAAAGTGGCTCCGATCAGTTATTCGATTATTGGTTCGTCTCGATAAAGCCGCCTTACAGAAGGATGCGCTATGGATTTGTATTGAACGATGGCACTGAAACCGTTTATCTGACCGAAAAGGGCTTTTATTCAGAACCCCCAGAGGATACTGGCTTCTATTATGCTTTTCCATACTTGAACAATATTGATGTATTCCGGGCCCCTTCCTGGGTGAAAGATACTGTCTGGTATCAAATCTTCCCTGAGAGATTCGGAAATGGCGATCCATCAAATGATCCCGAAGGTGCTCTGCCATGGGGCAGTGCAGCACCTGAAAGAGATAACTTTTTCGGGGGTGACCTCGAAGGCGTCATCCAGAACATCGACTATCTGGCGGATCTTGGCATATCCGGTATCTATTTTACGCCGATTTTCAAGGCTTATTCGAACCATAAATACGATACGATCGATTACATGGAGCTTGATCCCCAATTTGGTGATAAGGATACGCTAAAGCGTTTGATCCAGGTTTGCCATGAAAAAGGAATCAAGGTCATGCTAGATGCTGTGTTCAACCATAGCGGTTTCTATTTCCCTCAGTTCCAGGATGTGTTGGAAAAAGGCCAAGACTCTCCTTATAAGGATTGGTTCCATATTTGGGAGTTCCCGGTTGTGACAGAGCCGAAGCCACAGTATGACACATTCGCTTTTGAAAAAGCGATGCCAAAGCTGAATACTGAAAACCCAGAGGTGATTGAATACCTTCTCGAAGTCGGACGCTACTGGGTGCGTGAATTCGATATTGATGGCTGGAGACTGGATGTTGCGAATGAAGTCGACCACTCATTCTGGAGAAAATTCCGATCAGAAGTAAAGGCTATTAAGCCGGAACTGTATATCCTTGGTGAAATCTGGCATGATTCGATGCCTTGGCTCCGCGGTGACCAGTTCGACGCTGTCATGAATTATCCATTCACGACCAACATCCTGAATTTGTTTGCCCGGAATTCGATTACGGTAAAAGAATTCATTGAAAACATGACGACCGTTAACCATATGTATCCGAAAAACGTCAATGAAGTCGCCTTCAACCTGATTGGCAGCCACGACACACCAAGGATCCTTACCGAATGCGGCGGCGATGAAGACAAGGTAAAACAAATCTTTACCGTGCTGCTTTCATACATCGGTACACCGTGTATCTATTATGGAGATGAAATCGGCATGAGCGGCGCGCAGGATCCAGGCTGCCGCGAATGCATGAAGTGGAATGAAGAGGATCAGAACAAGGATATGTTCGGACACGTCCAGAGGATGATCCGCCTCCGCCGGGATTATCCTCTTCTGGCGAATGAAGGTGAGCTGCACTTCATCCCTTCCGATTACCATAACAGCTGTTTTGCTTATACGAAATCCAACGGCGAGTCCACTATCTTGGTCGTCGTGAATATGAGCGATGAAGAAACAAATTATCACCTGCCTTTTAATTTAAGCGGAAAAAAAATCACCAATATCTATACTGGTGAAGAATATGCAGCTGAAAGCGACGATCTGTCAGCTGCGATTGCCGCAAACGGATTCGCGTTGTTCCAATTTTAAATAATGGGCCCCTCTCCTGTTTTGGGAAGGGGTTTTCTCTTTTTTTATGCACTTTTCATAAACTTGGCTTTGGCGGGAATAAAAGAGGTTTCAGAATCCTATTTAATAAATTATTGTATTTGCTTCCAACAATTTTTTTCGAAAAACGAAGGATTTTCACTTCAAATCCCTCCCAATGTCTGTATAATAAAAGGATTACAACTTGGAGATAAAAAATCATGAAGACAAAAACTGCTAAACTATCGTTATTTGCCATTACATGGCCTCTTTTCATTGAAATATTGCTATATATGCTGATGGGGAATGCGGACACGCTGATGCTGTCGCAGTACTCGGATAATTCTGTGGCTGCAGTTGGGGTTTCCAACCAAATCCTGTCCATGGTCATCGTCATGTTCGGATTTATCGCCACAGGCACAGCCATCCTTGTGGCCCAGAACCTCGGCGCTGAACGGAACGATGAGGCCCGTGAGGTATCCACTGTCTCTATCGGGGCTAACCTAGTATTCGGTTTGATCCTTAGTGGGGCTGTATTCCTTTTTAGCGAACAATTGCTGAAGCTGATGGACCTTCCTCCAGAATTATTTAATGAAGCCAATTCCTATCTGCGGATTGTCGGTGGATTTTCGTTCATCCAGTCACTGATCATGACCGTCAGCAGCATCATTCGCAGCTATGGTTTCACACGTGATATCATGTATGTCACCATCGGAATGAACGTGCTGAATGTCATCGGGAACTATTTCTTCATCTTCGGTCCCTTCGGTTTTCCTGTACTCGGGGTTGAAGGTGTGGCGATTTCAACCACTGTCAGCCGGATCATCGGATTGCTGGCGGCCATTTATGTCATGACAAAGCGGGTCCCCGGATCGCTGCCATGGTCAATGCTGTTCAGCTTTCCAAAAAAACATTTAAGGAACCTGCTCAATATCGGGATCCCTTCTGCCGGCGAGCACCTTAGCTACAATGGCTCACAAATGGTAATCACGTATTTTATCGCAACTCTTGGAACCCAGGCACTGACTGCAAAGGTTTATACGCAAAATGTCATGATGTTCATATTCCTTTTCAGTATCGCGATCAGCCAGGGTACACAGATTTTGATTGGCCATATGGTCGGAGCAAAAGAAATTGAGAACGCCTATAAACGAGCATTACAAAGTTTGAAACTCGCGATCATGATATCGATCGCTGCAGCAGTGACCGTTTCTTTCTTTTCAAAAAACCTGCTGGGAATCTTCACTGATAACCTCAGCATCATCGAACTCGGCAGCATCCTGATCCTGCTTACCATCATCCTTGAACCAGGCAGATCATTCAATCTTGTCCTGATCAGTTCATTAAGGGCTGCGGGCGATGTGAAATTCCCGGTATATATGGGAATCCTCTCAATGTGGGGAGTCAGCGTGACACTCTCCTATTTTCTAGGAATCTATCTGGAGATGGGCCTCGTCGGCATCTGGATCGCCTTCATCGCCGACGAATGGCTCCGCGGCCTGCTCATGCTGTGGCGCTGGAGATCCCGGGTTTGGGTGAAAAAGTCGTTTGTTACTGCAAAATAGAACAAAGTACGCTTGTTAGTAAATAAAATTATGTAATTTCTAAATGAAATTGTTCTTGCTCACCTTCAAAAGGGAAAATCGGACAAATATTTTCAGTCATTTATATCAAATGAATCAATTTTATAGCGGATTTTCCTTTTTATAGCGACTTTTTAATTTATATAGCGAGTTTTCCATTTTTATAGCGACTTTTTGATTTATATAGCGAATTGGTAATTATCAACGATTTTTTCCAATTCCTTAAAAAACTTCAGGCAAATCGAATTCGCCTGAAGTCTGATGCAAGCCCTACATCCAGGGCTTGCTTTTTTAATCTGCAATATTAATATTATAATCCCTGAACCAGATATGAATCTGGGCAAGCTGTGCCAGTAGCTGCGGGCCGGTCATCAGCTGGCCGAACCATGGCACTTTGAAGGAGGCGCCTTCGGTTTCGATCATTTTTTGCAGAGTCGCTCTATCAAAAAATTCGTGCAGTGCACTGTTTGAATCGACCATAAAATCTGACAGCATTCCCTGCACTGCCTGGGTATAGGCCGGATGGTGGGTCTTCGGGTATGGACTCTTTTTCCGGTATAATACTTCATCAGGCAATGTGCCTTCTAAGGCCTTGCGCAGGATTCCTTTTTCCCGGTTGCCGTGCATCTTCATTTCCCATGGGATATTCCAGACATATTCTACAAGGCGATGGTCGGCAAACGGCACCCTTACTTCGAGGCTCGCACCCATGCTCATCCGGTCTTTCCTGTCGAGCAGGGTGGTCATGAACCAGATGATATTTAAATAGAATAATTGTCTCCGTTTGGCATCGCTTTGATTCTCCCCATCAAGTACCGGAACCTCTGCAATCGTCTCATTGAATTTCGACATCATATAATCTTCAAGATTCAATTTGTTCCGCCAGTGGTCTCTCAGCATATTCTGCCTTTCATTAATGGACCGCATCCACGGGAATCCCTGCCGGTTCAGGTCATCCTCCCGGTGGAACCACGGATAGCCGCCAAAGATTTCATCGGCACATTCACCTGAAAGGCCGACTGTAAAATCCTGTTTGATTTCACGGCAGAACCAGAGCAATGATGAATCGATGTCTGCCATTCCCGGCAGGTCCCTGACATGCACGGCTTCTGTCAGATAGGCTGCCAGATCGTGCTGAGAGATGACGCTGTTATGATGAATGGTCCCGAATGTTTCCGTCATTTTATTGATCCAGAAGGCATCCGCATTAGGCTGGAACTCATTTTCCTTGAAAAACAGATCGTTGCCTTCATAATCGATCGAGTAGGTATGCAGGCTCCCCTTGCCTTCCGCTTTATAATGATTCGCGGCAATCGCCGTGATGGCACTTGAATCCAATCCGCCGGAAAGGAATGTACAAAGCGGTACATCGGAAACGAGCTGCCTTGTTACGGCGTCTGTGAACAGGTCACGTACCTTCTCGGAAGTTTCTTCAAGACTGTCTTTGTGTTCTTCACTTTTCACGTTCCAGTATCTCCATACCTTCAGCCCATTTTTTGAAAAAATGAGTCCATGCCCGGGACGCAGTTCCTTCATATTTTTAAAAATCCCTGCTCCCGGTGAACGGGATGGACCGAGCCCAAAAACCTCGCAAAGTCCTTCCCTGTCTACTTCTGCCTTCACCTCTGGATGTGCCAGCAATGCCTTTTGCTCAGAAGCAAACATAAGACCAGACGCTGTTTCAATATAAAAGAGCGGCTTCACGCCAAGCCGGTCACGTCCGATGAACAGCTTTTCCTCCTGATGATCCCAAACGGCAAAGGCGAAAATCCCATTTAAATGCTCAAGGCAATTTTCCTTCCATTCCATGAAAGAAGTAAGCAAAACCTCTGTATCAGAATGGCCGTTAAAAGAATATCCTTTTAATAGCAGTGCTTTTCTGAGGTCCTCGGTATTATACAGTTCTCCGTTATAACAAATGGTATAACGGCTGTCTCCCTGTGCTCTGGTCATTGGCTGCTTGCCTCCCTCGGGGTCGACAACCACCAGCCTCTTATGGCCAAGCGCAGCATGTTGTGAAGTCCATACATTGGTATCATCAGGACCTCTTTTACTTAAAGTTTCCGCCATTTTTGCAATGGTCTTGCGCTCATGATCCAAATTTTTCCGATAGTCTACCCAGCCTGTTATTCCACACATTTATGATCATCCCTTCTCAGCGGAACTTTTTGCCGATCAATGAAATACGTTCTCAAACGCGGTAATCGCTTAAGCATTACTCATCTTATGCAGCAGGATCTAAACTGGTTAATCGCCTAACTTTTAAATCATGTTATAAATTCGCTAAAATCTGTCTACAAAGAAGGTGAGCGACAATAAACGGAGGATCCAAATGAATCGACAACAACGAAGCAATCTAATTGAATTCCAGCCCCGGTCTTTCAATGCCGGGACAGTAGAATATATTAATTCACAATGGGTTTTCTTTGATGAAGAAACGGATGAAGCCGCACTAGTTGAGGAATTTATCCACCAGGAAGTTGAAGTCCATCGAAACAGCAAGTGGTGCAAGGGGTTTTTGCTTGATAACGGAAGCATCCAGACTGGCAACGAAACATTTTCGCTTGTAGACCAGGAAATGATCAGGATAAGGAAGCAGCTGATTTACTCTTTCGAACGTCTGTTGGATGAACTGAATGACGAAGCGTTTATCCAGTTCATCAATACATTGAATTCGTTGAATTTCTCCATCTATGATTGTATCTATTGTTATAATCACCTGACATTCCTCGATTATGAAAATGGAAGGTCGGGAGTGAATTTTTTGATTTTCGACAACGAAGAATACATCTGCAGTGTTCAGCACCACTTTGACTATTTTGAAATCCAGAATGACCGGTTCGAACTGACCTTGAACAACGGGAAGCGGACCGTGATCGAGAGGATTTCATAAACGGAAATAAGCCTGCATCCGGGTGATGAATGCAGGCTTTTTCTTATTTGCTCTTTTCGCAGATGCTTCACAACGAGGACATGCGCGTATATTCGTTAGAAACAAAAACAGCATGTGAAAGGATCCAAGTTTACGAAATCGCAGTTTATTTTACCGTGTAGGCAACATTCTCTACCGTCCTGAAGCCTTTTTCGAAGGCATCCGTGTCGAGCGGTTTCTCGATATAGTAACCTTGTGCATAATGGCAATCAAGATCCCTCAAAATGTTCATCTGTTCATGTGTTTCTACGCCCTCAGCAACAATCTTCACTGCAAGTCCCTGGCCCATGGTGATGATCGCCTTGACGATGGCAATATCGGAAGGATCGTCATGCAGATTATTGATGAAGGACTGATCGATTTTAAGCGTATCAATCGGCAAATTGCGTAAATAGCTTAGTGACGAGTATCCTGTCCCGAAATCATCGATTGATACCTTCACTCCAAGCTCCTGTAATGACTTCATCACAGAAATGCTGTAGACGATATCCTTCAGCATCGCGCTTTCTGTCAGTTCCAAAGAGAGGTACCCAGGGTCAAGCCCGGAAACATTCAGAGCCTCAATCACCTGGCCGATGAAAGCATGCTGCTGAAATTGATAGGCAGAGACATTTACGGAAATGCCGAGATTCGGGAATCCATTTTGCTGCCAGTATTTTGTCTGTGCACATGCTGTCGTCAAAACCCATGCGCCAATCTCCTCAATCAATCCCGTTTCCTCGGCGAGCGGAATGAACTGCGCCGGGGAGACTAGTCCAAGATGAGGATGCTGCCAGCGGATAAGGGCTTCTGTACAAGTGATTTCTCCTGTTTGCAAGTCCAGCAGCGGCTGATAGCAGAGATGGAACTCATTTTTCTGCAAAGCTTTCCTTAAGTAGCTTTCCAGCTCCAGACGTACCATTGCCTGGTCATTCATTCCGGTTGAAAAATAAGTGATCTTATTCCCGCCCTGATTCTTGGAACGGTTCATCGCAATATCGGCATTTTTCAGCAGGGTGTGCTCATCAAGGCCATCTCCCGGAAAGGAGCTGATTCCAATACTTGCCGTGACAATGAACTCCTGGTCCTGGTGATAAAGAGGCATGGATATAAGCTTTTGTAATTCTCTTGCCATCCTGGTCGTCTGGTCAATATTGACATCCTCTGTCAGCTGCATCGTGAATTTATCACCGCTGAACCTGCCCAGATAGGCTCCCTTCGGCATTTTGTTCTGTATTCTTTCAGCCAGCTCCTTCAAAACAATGTCACCCGCATAATGCCCAAGACTGTCATTGATGATCTTGAAGCGGTCAATATCAATGACCAGGACGGCAAGCAGTTCTTTATTATGCTTAGCGCGGTGAATCATTTCCTCTAGCTGTTCCGTGAATCTCATCCTGTTCGGCAAACCTGTATCCTGGTCATAGTAGGCAAGCTGGATGATTCTTTCCTCTGTCTTTTTTTGGCGGGTGATATTCCTGCCGATCCCATACGTTCCAACACATGCTCCGTTGACCGTGATGGGGATATTTTTTATCTGGAAAAACTGGGCCTCGCCACTCTTGATCTGGATCTCGATTGTATAGGTCTGGTCTTTTCCTTTCAGCGCCTGAATGAAATGCATTTTTGCGCGAGGTACGTCTTCCGGATTGATAAAATCAAGCGCAGACCTGCCAATCAGCTCAGCTTCTTCATAGCCGAACGTTCGCCTGAATGCCCGGTTAACACTTGTGAAATTCCCGTTTAGATCTGTTGAGTAGACAAAATCGCCATTGTTGTCAAATAATGAACGATAATATTGCTCGGAAACCTCAAGGCTCTCATTAAGGTGAAGGATGTCCTGTTGCGTAGTTGCCAGCAAATTAGTCAATGTGCTAATCGTATGCTCGTCGTGGAGGCTTGAATTGATTTCACTTTTGTTGAAAACAGTAAAAGAGACAAGATAAGGATGTTCATCATGAAAGCTGCCCCTGGCCTCACAGCTCAACACTGCAGACAGAGGAAGCTGCTTCTTAAGCAATTTCTGAAGGTGCTTAAGCTTTTCAGCTTCTCTATAAAAAATTTGCACCAATAAATTGGCACTTTCTTTGAATGAATTGCTCTCTATAAAGCTATTAAGTTGTCTGTCATTTTCGTAAACGCAGCTTTTTGTCGTAGCCATTGCATTCTCCATATTCTATATTTCTCCAATATCCCTTATCTCTTAAATTACCATATTTCTTCGAGTGAAGATATGTCAAAAAAAGAAAAGCTGCCCATTTCTGGACAGCTATTTTTCGACAAATCCTTTTAGAACATTTGTGTTCCAAGTGGAAGTGAAAAACCTAGATATAGGACTAGCAGGATTGCTACTATGAATTGAATCCACAGAACAGATGCCTTTTCGTTCTTTCTTGTACGGATCAAGATCATTTCAAGCATAGAGATGACCCAAAGGCCAACTGCTGCTTTCAATACATACATGATGTTGATATTGATGCTGAAAAGAAGCCAGAAGCCAGTCAGTAGAATCAGCACGTAAAACAATCTAAGGACCATCTGGACAATTTTCGCGCCTTTTTCCTTACCGCTTTTATGTAGTCCCAGTGCCACGAAGAATAAAACCAAAGCCAAAAACCAGGCTGTCATATGGGCATGTATCATGTACCCGTCCTCCTAATAGTAAATTCTCAAATATCATACCACAATGAAAAAGAAAATCATAAGTATATGGTGTTATTTTGATCACCCAAAATAAAGACGCCCAATTATGGGCGCCTTCAATCATTATACCGCCAAATCTGTTTGTTTAGGTTCCGCTTTGGTCCTGAAAATATAAACCATCCCTGACAGCAACATGAAGAGTGCCATAAAGCCAAGAAGCACACCCAGGTTCAACATCGACAATCCAAAATCATTTAATGAAATCAATGCCTTGAATCCTGAAATCGAATAGGTGAATGGCAAATATACACTTAAGCTGCGAAGGTTTTCAGGCAGCATATCAATTGGAAGATTCGCTCCTGTTGTAGAAAGCTGCATGACGATTAATGCAAATAGAATAAAGCGTCCAATATTGCCAAATAAGGCAAAGAACATCACAATGGCAGCAAATACTATACTGACGATTACTGAAAATATGATGAATCCTGCCGGGTTTGTAACATGCAATCCCAACACCACGAGAACGACGAATGACAGAAGGACTGCCTGGATCACAGCTAAGGAAGCTAGATTCATAAATTTAACGATGAACCAGTTCATAGTGGATACGTGAAATTCTTCAGGCTTTTTGAAATTGATGAACATCGACATTAGCAAGATCCCCACAAATAATGCAAGAGACATCACATAAGGGGCTGTAGAATCTCTGTAAAGTGAATACCCATTGACCTTGTCATTGTTCAGTTCTACTGGAGAAGCGAACATGTCGATATTTTTTTCATTCGGCTGGATTTTACCGGTTTCTTCTGCACCATCCTTCAATCCTGAAGACAATTCTCCACTACCGGCATATAGCTTTCCTGCTCCGTCATCCAATTTTGTCACACCTGTTGTCAGATCTCCCCAGCCTTTTTCGACACTTACATTTCCGTCGCTGACTTGGACCACTCCTGCATGAATCTTGGAAGCACCAGCTGTCAGCTCACGCCATCCCTTATCTACGGTAGCATTTCCATCGCTGACCTGTGCTGCTCCTGTATTGATTTTAGTTGCCCCTGCGGCGAGCTCCTTCCAGCCTTTATCTACCGTTTGATTTCCTGCTGAAACCAGCGCTGCTCCCCCATCAAGCTCCTTGACTCCTGCTGTGATGGTTCCCCATCCAGCATTGACTGAATTATTTCCTGCAGCTATTTGAGATGTTCCATCATGAAGCAATCCGACCTTGGTGATCATTTCATCCCAGCCTGCGGCTACACTTGCTGTTCCCTCAGCCAGGGCTGGGGCTTTTGCAGCTAAATCAGTTACTCCAGTGTTGATTAATTTCTGTCCCTCTGCCAGTTGATTAATTCCAGATGCCAGTGATCCCTGTTCTGCAGGAATTTTTTCATTGAACGCTGCTGCAATCTGGTTCGCTCCAGCTTGCAGTTCTTGCAATTTAGCAGCATTTTCAGGATTTGTGGCTGCATCCCGGATTCCTTGGCTTGTTTTAAGAATAGTTAAGAAATCAATGTCTGTGCTCAACCCCGGGTTTTTAGCAAGATATGCTTCGAGTAGTGCAGTCAGGCCCTGAAGGTTTTTCCCCAGGTTTTGTGAATTTGTTATCACTTCGCTGATTCCGCCTGCAACTGCCGTAGTCCCTGGACCAATCTGGTTTTTTACAGCCTGCTGCGCTCCCTGCAGTCCAGCTAAAACACTTTCTGTACCAGCCTTAAGTTCCGGCATTTTTCCTTCTAACTGCTTACCTCCCGCAGCCAATTGTGTAATGCCCGGCTGTCCGTCCTTAAGCTTTTGCAGAAGCAATCCAGTCCCTGCATTTACATCTGCTGATCCGTCCGCCAGCTTGGAAATGTCTGCGGATTTTTCATTAAGAGAGCTTAACAGCAGACCAGTCCCATTTTTCAAATCTTTTGAGCCGTTTGCAAGCTTCGTAATATCGCTTTGTTTAGATTTCAAGCTTCCTGCCAATTGAGCAGTACCTGCGGCAAGCTCCTTCGAACCATTCGCCAGCTTGGAGATATCTCTTTGTTTTCCTGCCAACGTTCCTGCCAATTGCCCAGTACCGCTCTTCAGTTCAAGAGTTCCCGCCGCAAGTTTGGAGATATCTTCCGACTTTTCGTTGAGGCTGGCTAAAAGCTGGCCGGTACCATCATGTAGTTCACCTGCTCCATCATATAGTTTTTCAGAACCATCAGCAGCTGTTTTAAACCCTTCAGATACGCCGCCAAGACTGTTGAATATATTATTCGTATACTTTTCGGTTATTTTATTGGCTAGCTTTTCCCTTAATTTTTCCGCAGCATTCCTTGTCACCTGTGCAGCCATGAAATTCAGGCCCTCATTCTGGATGTAATTTAGCTCCAGTTTTTTAGGATCAGAGTCAAGGACGGTTGTCACTCTTTCTGAGAAGTCCTCGGGGATTTCAATTACCATGTAATAATCAAAGTTGCGCAACCCTTTTTCAGCTTGCTCTGAATCTACAAATCTCCAACCCAGATCACTACTTTTCTTCAAGTCTGCTACTAAATCTTCCCCTACATTCAGAGGTCCATCATCGGACATGGCACCTGCGTCATTATTGACAACAGCAACTGGCAAGTTGGAGAGATTATCATACGGTCCCCAATCTGGTGACAGAAGAATCCCCCCATAGACGATTGGCACCAATAAAGCTGCTATAACCGAGTAGAGGACAGCCTTACTCGATGCAAGCTGTGACATTTGGGCCAGGAACAAGCTAAACCAATTCATTCTTACTCCCCCATAAGTTCTATAATATTTATATTAAAGTGAATGAATGAGTATTCAATCACTGCCACAAGTATTATTCTCACATACGGGTACAAAATCCTTCTAAAATTACTGAAAATAAAAAATATTTTTAATATTATAATAAAATAATAAAAAAGACCCTCTTTTTTTCAAAGAGAGTCCGTTATGGCCCATTAACACGATGCCATCGTATTCCTCAACGTCCCAATCCCTTCCACCGTGATTTCAACAGTATCGTCGGATCTTAAGAATCTTGGCGGCTTGAAGCCTTTGCCCACTCCTGCCGGTGTTCCAGTCGCAATGATGTCCCCCGGTTCAAGTGTCATTCCCTGAGACAGCACGGCAATGACTTCTTCAACAGGGAAAATGAAGTTTTCTGTATTGGAGTCCTGTCTTACTTCACCATTCACCGTTGTCTTGATATCCAGTTTATTCGGATTGGCGATTGCTGATTTGTGGACAATCCATGGTCCCATCGGACAGGTCGTATCAAGGCTTTTTCCGATGAAAAACTGTTTATGCTTAGACTGGAGGTCGCGCGCTGTGACATCATTTATGATTGTGTAGCCAAAAACGTAGTCCAGTGCTTCTTCCCTTTTAATTCCTTTCCCTTTTTTGCCGATGACAACTGCCAGTTCACCTTCATAGTCCAATTGCTCCGTCAATTCACTATGGGTTAAAATTTTTTGTTCATGGGCGGTGACCGTCGTAGGTGCTTTAGTAAATACCATGACATGCTCGGGGATATCTTCCTTGCTGCCCATTTCGATCGCATGCTCCGCGTAATTTTTCCCGACACAGAAAATATTCTTGGCCGGACGTGGAATCGGTGCGAGCAGTTCAACAAATGAAAGCGGAACGGAGAGTTCACTTTCAAGATTATGATCCTTCACCCATTGGACTGCCTTTTCAGCATCATAATAAAACTTATCACCGAGCGAAATTGCTTCAACCATGTCAGCCGGAATGAATACATCGCTGTCCATTTTTTCCTGGACTTCCTGCAATGGCAACACATGACTTTCTTCATCATTCACGATACCGATCCATTGGCCTTTTTCATTTTTAATCGTTACGAATTTCACTTCAACTTCCCCCTTTAATCAATGTTTCGTTTATGAAATGCTCTGTATTCCGAGGATTTGTAAAATGATAAACTTTTTTACCTGATGTTTTCATCTCATCGAGGAATGCAATGATCCCAGGTGCTTTTTTACGCTTGTATTTTGCCACCCACTTTATGAAGGTCCAATCAAGCTTTTCTTCACAGCCTTCATTCATATCAGGCCTGGACTTCCCATGATACATGATACGCCTTTTGAAAATTCCATAGAGGCATCTTGCAGTAGAATAATCGAGGAAGATGATCGTGTCCGCTGCACTCGCTCTCATCTCGATTGTGCTTCCATAGTTTCCATCCATGATCCATGAATCTTTTGCCATGATTTCTGTTAAAAGAACCTTCCACTCATCCTTTTCTGTCGTTTCCCACCCTGGTTTCCAATACAATGCATCAAGATGGTATACCTTTTTAGCAAGAGCTTTTCCTAGCTTTCTGGCAAATGTGGATTTTCCCGCACCCCCGTTGCCAATGATCATGATCTTCTCCATCAGGCTGCACCCTTTTTAAAACGCTGTTTCTTTAAATATGTACAGCTTCGCCATAGCCATTCGACCGGTCCATAATAAAACCTTTTAACCCACCAGCTGCTGACAGCTAATTGACTTGCATAGATGGCAAGAGCCAACAATGTTCCCGCGAATATTGAGACATTGCCATAGTAACCGAGTCCGTAACTGTAAAAAATCATCGTTGAGAAGATGGACTGGAATAAATAATTGCTGATTGACAGCCTGCCGGCAGCTTCGAGCGGATACAGGATCCTGTCCATTTTCCTGTTCTCGGAAAGTAAGGCAATGATCAGTGCATAAGCCATCGCCAGCATCACTCCGCCAAAAATATCCTGGGCATAATCGGTCATCAATGTTTTTTCATAAAAATACGGAACTGTCTTGATCAACAGACCCAGGCTGGCAAGGATGGCTGCAGCTGTGCCAATCTTTTTCTTATTCCTGTGCACTTGTTCGAACAACCTCATCTTGGCTGCACTTGCTCCAATCATGAACAAAGGGAGAATGGTGATCAAATAAAAGAAGAACCCCATGAGATTATTATTTTCATACCACTCTGTCATCCTTTGCTCTGTCACTTCGGTGAAGCTGCCAGTTTGATAGACAGCTAATGCCTGGGCTGCCGTCTGTTCATCATACATCGAAAACTCCGCCCCGCCTTCCACTGCCGAGGCTGCACCGAGCATCAACACGAGAAGCACATTTGGAACGATATAAATGATCAAACCTGCAATCATCAACCTTTTGGCGCTCCATTTCAAGAATAAAAGAAAGACAAATCCACAAACTGCATAGGTTATGAGAATATCTCCTTCCCAGATGAAAAAAGCATGGATGCATCCAATCAGCAGCAGCAGCGAAAGCCTTCTAAAGGCAAGCGGAGTGAACTTCAGACCTTTATCGAGGATACGCTCTCTTAGGATCACCAGCCCATATCCGAACAACATCGCAAACAACGGATAAAAACTTGCCTGGATCAACACATCGATGATCCGGTATGTAAATAGATTGATATTTCCATCCCACCATGTCTCAGGATCAATATAAAAATACGGTGAGTGAAATGAAATCATGTTGACAAGAAAAATCCCTAATAAAGAAAAGCCGCGCATCCGGTCAATCGAAACGATCCTCCCTGATGCCCTTTCGTTAATCTCCATCTTCCCCCTCATTCCATCCAATGTTTAACATATATTCTATGTATATCACACTATCAGTGAACATAGCAAAAGGAACGGAGAAGGCAACACGGAAAGCCGCTAACCGCGCTTATATGTTTTGATAGAAAAGGAGATACCACGAATCGGCATCCCCCCACAATCTATTAATTCACGAATCTTCCGGCTTTGCCCTTCGTTTCCCAATATTCATTCCGCAAGTGGACTTTTTGGATTTTACCGGAAGCTGTCTTTGGCAGTTCTTTAACAAAGGTTACCCCGGTAATGGCTTTGAAATGGGCCAGTTTCTCCCTGGAAAATGAAATAAGATCCTTTTCCGTGATCTGTTCATGCTCACGTAAAACGACATATGCATGCGGAGTCTCCCCCCATTTTTCATGTGGGACGGCGATGACTGCAGCCTCAAGGACAGCTGGATGGTCATACAATGTTCCCTCGACTTCTATGGAAGAAATATTCTCTCCGCCACTGATTATGACATCTTTTTTACGGTCAACAATATCAATATTCCCGTACTCGTCTACCGTCGCCATGTCACCGGTATGGAGCCAGCCATTGCGGATTGTTTCCATTGTCGCCTCTTCATTTTTCCAGTAGCCTTTCATGACTCCATTGCTTCTCGTGATCACTTCTCCGATTTCCTTGCCATTATGTGCAACCTCTTCACCATAGTCGTTCACAACCTTCACCTGGCAGCCGATCATCGAGATGCCCGCCTTCGCTTTCATCCGATACTGTTCATTCAATGGCAGTTCCTTCAGGTGTGACCGGACCGTTGAAATTGTACTTAACGGGGATGATTCGGTCATGCCGTATACCTGGATGAACTCCCAGCCAAGTTCTTTTTCGACACGTGTGACGAATGCTGGCGGCGGTGCGGATCCAGCGATGACAACACGCACCTGCTGCTCAATATTCGGGACATTTTTTTCATAATACTGGAGCAGCGCATTCAAAACTGTCGGTGCCATATGCATCACGCTGACTTTATGTTTTTCCAGGGCGCCGAAAATCGCCTCCGGAGTCGTTTTGCGGAAGCAGACCTGAGAAGCGCCGTTTGCTGTGTAATAAAATGGGGACCCCCAGCCATTCACATGGAACATCGGCAGGACATGGAGCAGGACGTCTTCATCGCTGACACGCAAATGATGCATCGTGCTTAGAGCGTGCAGATAATTGTTCCTGTGGGTAAGCATGACTCCTTTGGGATTTCCGGTTGTTCCACTTGTGTAGAGGAGGCTGCAAACGTCATTCTCATCCAGCTCTTCCCGCTTTAATGCCTCAGGAGAATTCTGTAAAAGCCAATCATCGTATCCGGTTTCCTCATTGCTGTCTTCCTTGTAGTGGACAATGATTTCCTTGACGGTTTCAAGCTGGTCCTTAATCGGCTGGACCAGATGGTATAAATCTTGATCGACAAATAACACTTTGGACTCACTGTGATTTAGGATGAACAGATAATCCTCCGGTTTCAGGCGGATGTTCAAAGGCACCATCACCCCTCCAACCTGAAATACACCATAAAAACCTTCAAGCATTTCAATCGAATTTGGCGCAAGGTAGGCAATCCGGTCACCTTTGCAAACGCCGAGCTTTCTCAGTCCATCCGATAGCCGGTTGACCCTCTCATTCAACTGGGAATATGTAAGCGCCCTGTCCTCTGAAAAAATGGCTTTCTTGTCTCCATAAAGCGAGACTGCTCGATCTAGAAACTGGTTCAACAGCAATGGAACGTTCATAATCTGCCTCCTCATACAATGAGATTAAAAATTCTAAATATATAAATATATTAACATATCTTCCATCCTGTTATATATAATTTCATCTGTTATATAACAAAATTAAGACTGAAACTTATAGGCATTTTAATCACATTCTTCATCTGGGCACATAGGATAATAGAGAAATCTAAACAAAGGGTGTTGCTCAATGCCAGCAATTGTAGGAGTCGCACAGGTCATCTCCCTTGGAAACAGCGCTGTATTCCACATTGGCGATGTTTACAGTATTAGCCCGGTTTCCAATGCAAAAACTTTTTCCGGAGCTGGCTCATTCAATACCGGTGACGGGTTGACCGTATACAATAATCAAAGTGCAACGAATACCTATGATCAAGACGGTGTTGATCAAGGAAACTATTTTAACGCATGATGCGGGTGATTCGGATGAATTTTTATATACAACAATCAATCAATATCAATTTTTTAAAAGTAGAAGGCATCACGAACTCTTCTGTTCTGCAAATTGGCAGTGTCGGGATGATCAAGCCGATTTCCAATCTTTATAATACCGGCGGCTTTAAGGAGCCAGCTCCAGAAGCGATTCATCCTTCGCAAATCTATACTGGCATGTCAGGTGATGGTTACGCACATAACTTGCTTGAAACACCTGCTGTCCCATTATCCTCTCCTGTTGGACGTTCTTGACTTTAAAAAACTGGTTCGAATCGAGGTGATTCATTTGAATGCTGAATTTTATGAATACGTTAAAAAGATGCATTTATATGTAGAGCACCAGGACAAAAAAATAGCCAGACTGGAGAAGATGGTTCTGGAAATGAAGCAAGAAATTGCGGTGTTGAAGGAACGTCCCCCGGTTCAAGTTGGAAATATCGAGTACAAATTCGACCAGTTGAAAGTTGAAACCCTCGAAGGGACTTTGAATATTGGCCTGAATCCGACTGACCTGGAAGGAATAGACGACTTTTCAGTTGATCAAAAAGCGGTCAATGTACCAAATCCCGGAAAGCAGTTGTTTAAAAGAACCGTCGAAATCGAAACGGCACTGCATCAATATCTTGAAACGGATTTAGAAAGTATATATCGCGAAGCACAAGAGAAGCTGGGAATCAGTGTAGATGACTCCTACTTCACGTTTATTAAAGAAGATATCAAAAAACAGTTATCTGGCAGAGTTTCCGCACATTTAAAAGAGAGGTCTTCAAATCAGAATGCTCCCGGAATCAGCTCTGGGATGAATGAACAGGTGATTGAACTTCTCAAGCAGGAAATCCAGAATGGGGTATTCCTGTTCCTTAAAAATTTGCCAGATAACGTAAAGGAAGGTAATTCAGAATGAACTTTCAAGTCTATAACCGGGATATTTGTGTTGGAGACATCAGGATCATCGGGGTTTCAAGTTCCTCTCTGTTAATGGTCGGGGATGCAGAAAACATCAATCTGGCAGCTACCTTCGATACTCCTGCTGAGTCACTCATAATCGGGCCATTTGTCCCGCTTTCGCCAAAAATTTGATGATGATCAAGAGAATCGCATCCGTCGATCATATAAAAATTGACTCCGTTATCCTATCATCGGTGTTTCAGATTGGAGATTCCCAGCAAATCACAGGTATATCAAAAGCCCTGGCAGTTCAAAGAGAAGCGGAAATCTTTTTTGATGAAGAAGGTGAATATACTTCCTACCCGATTTTCTTTGAACCTATTGCATTTCAACCGGAAGTTGAAACACTGATGAGTTCAACGCAGAATATTAACCCTATTTTAAAGGTCAGAAATATTGACATCATTGGTGTATCTTCTTCTTCGGTTGTACATCTTGGGAATACCTGCAATGTTACGATGGAATCGAGGGTAAAGCATATCCGGCAGCTGCTGCCGCGTCCGGAACGAAACGATTGATGCATGCATATGGTTTTATCAAGGCCGAGGTTTAAGGCCACTCCCATTCACATTTACTTTTGGGCGATTCTGAATTTGGTTTCATAGCCTTGACCGGCTATGAATACCGCCCAGTAGAATAGCAGAAAAGGATGTTTTCAATGCCAGCAATCATAGGTCCAGTCCAAATCTTTAATGTCGGTGGCGGGACAGTACAGTTTGGCGACACACTGTTCATCTCGCCGAAAAGCAATACAAAGACAGTCGCTGGACAGGGTGGATTCAATACTGGCGGTATCATTGTCGCGAATAATGGACTTAGCGCCAGCAATGTTCTCGATGCCAACCTGATTGACCAGCCGACAGTAGGGAATAACTAACGCTTTTTCCGTTTTCGAGCATTTGATTTTGTAATTCTCGGCAGCCTTGTAGAAGGCTGCCTTTTTATCCATTTCAGGAATTTCTGCAATTCCGGATGGGAGCGGAGCAATTCAATACTATATAAATTCGCAGCCAGCTCCTCATTCGTGAATAAAGCATGTATTTGTTTATGGCAAGGAATGCAAATGCTGGCAGTTGGCATGTGGGCTCCTCCCATTTCCCTCGGTGTCAGATGATGGACCGTGACCACTACTTCATTCCTGGAGCATAACTCACAAGTACTGATATGATTTTTCTTTGCCATTTGACATCCCCCCCTTCAGCAAGCCTTGTTGGTAATTTCCCCATCATGGATTTACTTAATCAGTTGGGTTTCTGTCTCACGTTAAAAAAAGAGGAACCGGCTGGATTGTATACACAATCAACCGGTTCCTTTCATTAAGAGCTAATTCATTTCCAAAAGATGGCCGCCATCGAAGAAATAAAGATATTTCTCTTCAACAGGCTTTTTCCATACTTGTTGTATCGCTTTGGCATAAAGGCTGATCTGGATTCGATAACGATCCACCAAGATTGGTTTTGCCTGTTCGAAACCGCCCTTATAGCGATCATGGATGCCATCTGTCTTGAAGTCGAGCAGGACAGTCCCCTTTTCATCCTCGAAAATACAGTCGATGACCCCCTGAATGAAAATCGGCTCATTTTCTCCCTGCCAATCAGGGTAAACCTCTTTTGCCGGCAATGAAAGATAAAATGGAACCTCACGTCGAACCTTGTTTGCTCCAAGGAGCCGCTGGCCAATCACGGTATCAAAGAAGGCAAGAATCCATTTTCGATCGACTGCCTCCTTCTGTTCCGGGAAGAGCAGTTCCTTCTCGACCATTTGTTCCAGCTGTGATTCAAGGCTGGCTTCTGTAATCGGCTTGGAAAGATCGATATGCTGCATGACCATATGCATCGCGGTTCCCCGTTCTGCTGGTGTGAGCATCTTTTCCTGCATGAACCTTGGCCGGTTGAGGATCGGCTTCGTAAACTTGCGGACGATCTGTGTTCCGCTCTCCTCATCCCTTGTTTCATGATTGCGCTTCAGCTCGGTTACCGACTGTTTCGAGCGATGATTGGCCGCTTCTTTATAGTGATATTTCCATGAAAGCTGTTCATTGACCTTATCGGCCAGTTCCGAAACCTGATTTACAGCCTTGCCGGCTGCTACAAGATCCATCAGGCTCTCGCGCTCTTCCGCTTTCTCCTCTGCATACGAAACGACCTCCTCAGCAGTAATCGTCTCGATTTTCCAGCGGGATGGATGGAAGCTGATTTCTTCGCCGAGTGCAGGATGCAGGCTAGCCTGACTTCCCCTGATCGACTCACAATCCTTGTGACGGATCACAGCTGGCCCTATCCAGTCGATATAGCCTGATGCCGATGCCCTTAAATATTCATCAAGGAGCCAGTCCGGATGGCTTGCTTCGTCCTGCCACTTGCTGATCGTTTTATCTGCATCCTTCACAGAACCAATCAGGTATAGCTTTTCCTTCGCACGAGTCAAAGCAACATAAAGGACGCGCATCTCCTCGGCAAGCATTTCCATTTTCTGCTTCCGTTTGAATGCCAGCTGCGGCAGGGATGGAAACGAAATTCGTTTCTCAGGATTGATGTACTTTGCCGCGAAGCCGAATTCCTTATCGAGCATGTAGAATTTCTTCAAGTCCATTGTATTGAAATTCCGGGCAAGCCCTGCGACGAAAACGACTGGGAATTCCAGTCCTTTGCTGCTGTGGATCGTCATGATCCTGACGACATCCTCCTGTTCTCCCAGTGCCCTTGCTGCACCAAGATCATCGCCACGCTCCCTCATCCGTTCAATGAAGCGCAAAAAGCGGAACAAGCCTCGGAAGCTCGTTACTTCATATTGTCTTGCGCGATCATAAAGCGCTCTGAGATTCGCCTGGCGTTGTTTTCCGCCTGGCATCCCTCCTGCAAAGTCGAAGAACCTCGTTTCCCTGTATAATTGCCAGATTAAATCCGAAACAGATCCTTGTCTTGCGGATGTTCTCCATTTTTTCAAGCCTTCCAAGAAACGACTTGTCTTATCATGGAGGGCTTCATTTTCCATTGTCGGCTTCTGGATACAGAATGCAGTCAACGCCTCGTAGAACGAGCCTCTTTTCTGGCTGATCCTGATGACGGCCAGTTCCTCTTCATCCAGGCCTACAATCGGAGACCTCAGCACTGCAGCAAGCGGGATATCCTGATAAGGATTGTCGATTACTTTCAGCAAAGAAAGCATGACGGCAACCTCTGTCGCCTGGAAATAGCCGGTCGAAAGGTTTGCGTAGATCGGGATTCCCTGCTGCTTGAATTCCTCCATGATTTGAGGAGCCCAGGTCATGGAGCGAAGAAGGATGACGATATCGCGATAATTCACGGGCTTCGATGTTTTCGTTTTTGGATTATACACACCTCGGCGCTCTTCTACCATATCCTTGATATGCTTGGCCATCAGTCTTGCTTCGAGCTGGGACTGCTCAAGGTCCTCAGCTTCGAATTCAGTATCCGCAACATCATTCTCTTCTGAGGAATCAGAGTCTGATGAGGCGCCTTCTCCCTTATCAATCAGCAACAGCTCGACTGGGAAGGGATCCTCCTCAGGATAAGGAGCCCCTTTCTTCAATTCAGCATTATCATCGTAATGGATTTCGCCGACTTTCACACCCATGATCTGTTTGAATAAATAATTGGTGCCGTCCAGTACTTCGCTTCGGCTCCTGAAGTTCTTGGCGAGATCAATTTTCAAGCCGGTATCTTCGCCCTCAGCTGTGAACCTGTTGTACTTTCCGAGGAAAAGGTTTGGCTCAGCAAGACGAAATTTGTAAATCGACTGTTTAACGTCCCCGACCATGAACAGATTCCCTGCTGCTTCCCCTTCTGCCGTCACCAGCTGGAGGATGGCTTCCTGAACCATATTCGTGTCCTGGTATTCATCCACCAGCACTTCCTTGAATTTATTGCGGTAGGCCAGTGCAGCTTCTGAAGGCTGTGCAAGTGAACCACTTTCATCATTGCTTTTGGCAGTCAGTATCTCAAGGGTGTAATGCTCAAGGTCTGAAAAATCCACGAGGCCGCGCTCCTGCTTCACTTCTCCAAACCTGCGCGAGAATTCTTTTACGAGGTCGATCAGCACGGCGATCAGCGGCTTCATTTCCTGCATATCCTTCAGGAAGCTTTCTGGCTTCCTGGAAAAGAGTTCATTTCTTAAATCCTGGACAATTTTCTTTGCCCGGTCCCGGAGCTTGGCCGCCTTATCGACGAGATCCTTATTGTAATCATCGCCGCGGCATGTCTTTGCCCTGCCGAAATTGGCAAGCTGGATTGCTTCAAACATCTCTCCCCACGATTGTTCACCGGCAGCCAGCAATGTATCGATCACATGAAGGTCTTCTGTAAAATTGACAGACCTTGGTGCCGGTCCGCCTGGCATCCTGGAGATGTCCAGCGCTTTTTCAAGAAGCTGTTTCGCTCCCTGAAGCTGAAGCTCGATATCTGAGATCAACACCTTCATGAACGGCAGATCCTCTATCGCAGCGCTGCTTGCTGCGTCGTACATGGAAACGATGGAATCAAGATAATCATCGGGAGAAGGATTGGACCTGGCAAAGTCAAACAAGTCAGCGATAATATCCTTCAAGCCTTCATCGCTGCGGTCATTCGTGAACGCATCCACCAGATTGAAAAATGGCTGATTATCCGCCTTTCCGTATTCTTCTTCAAAAAGATCCTCAATCACTTCGTCCCGCAAAAGCTGACCCTCGGTTTCGTCTGCGATCCTGAAGCCTGGGTCGACATCGATCAGATAGTAATATTTCCTGATGACTTCAAGGCAAAAGGAATGGAGCGTTGAAATCGACGCTCGATTCAACAGGCTCAGCTGCTTTTTCAGATGTATTGAATCAGGGCTGCTGTCGATTGCTTTTTCGAGTGCTTCACCAATCCTGTGGCGCATTTCAGCCGCAGATGCATTTGTGAACGTTACGACCAGCAGCTCATCGACGTCAATCGGATTGTTCTCTGAAGTGATTTTCCTGATGATCCGCTCGACCAGGACTGCCGTTTTACCGGATCCGGCCGCAGCAGCGACAAGGATATCCTTTCCTGAGGCCATGATCGCCTTCCACTGATCTTCCGTCCACGTCGCGCCTTCCGGTACTGGCGGTATATTCATTTTAGCCAAGGTCTTCTTCCTCCTCTCCAATTTCTGACAGAATGTCCAGCTTCTTGATCTTCTCAAGTCTGACAGAGTCGATTGCCAGCCCATCGTCTGCCTTCAGGCTTTCATCTTTTCTCAGTTCCTGAAGCAGGTCTTCCTTTTTAATGACTGGAAGCTTCCTGAAGTCATTCGATTCAACTGCCTGGTCAAACTGGCATACCGGCTTGAACGAACAGAATGTACAAGGTGCCCGGTCCTTGAGTTTGTAAGGAGCAACATCAACGATCCCGCTGACAATCCTGTTGCCGGTCTCCACATACTTATGGCGCACAAATTGGCGTAAATGGTCAAAATCCTCACGGCTGGCAACCTTCGAGCTCTTCAGCAGACTGCCATCCTTTTTAAAACCTGCTGAGATAATCTGTGAACTGCCCGTATCTAGCCCATTGTCCATCATCCGAATGACATTTTCATCGCTCAGCAGCAATCCGTTCATTTTAAACCGTTTGAGGATTTCTTCTTCTATTTCATCGAGTGTCAGCATTTTCGAAGCATTGACGATCGGGTTGTGCACATGGAAATAGAGTACACCTGCAGGGTCGGCCTGTTTCCCGACAAGCAATGGTGAATGGGTGATAATGATATCCAGGTAGGTGAGCATCTGTAGTGCCACCCCGTAATAAACCTCTGTCAGATTGACATCCTTTACGCTTGATTTGTAATCAATCACCCTCAGGTATACACCCTGGCCGTCCTCTGCTTTATCGACACGGTCAATCCGGCCCATCAGCTCCATCTTCGTGCCGTTTTTTAACGAGAAGCCGAGCGGAGGCAGTTTTCCCTGGCGGCCGAAGCCGAGTTCCAGACCGACTGGCGAGAATCCGCTGACCTTTGCATGCTCACTCAAAACAAGCGATGCGCGGCTGATGATATTCTGAAGTTTTTGCCTGATATAATGATGCCTGTTCGAGCTCAGCAAGATTTCATTCTGCAGTTTTGGAGCAAGCTTTTGCACAGCATCCCTTGCCAATTCTTCAGCCTGTGCCCTTGTAAGCTGGGCCCAGCTAAGGTTCTGCTCCATCACCGTCTCGGCGATTTCCTTCAATGCTGCGTGGAAAAGATCGCCGATATCCGGAGCTTCAAGCCGGAATATCTGTCGGTCACGCAGCTTCAGGCCATGCTGGACATAATGCGAGAATGGACAGCTGTTGAACAGCTCCATCCTGGAGACACTGGCTTGGATTTCATCGCCATACAATTCTTTCGTGACGGATTCCGGCAGCTGCTTCGTATTGTTTTCATAAAACAAGCTGGAAAGAACCTTCCGGGCCGTATCTGCCCAGCGGCTGTTCTTCATATAATAATCGTACACATCCCACCAGAAATCATAGACAGGGTAATTCCGCTTCTTCAACTGAAGCTGCGCTGTCAGGTAGGATAAGGCAATATTTTCGCCGGCAGCATATTCAAGCTGCTCTGCTTCCGGCATTTCCGATGGATCTGGCAGGAAGAAATGCGTCTGATGCCCTGGGAACAAATCCGAAATCCGCTTGATGAAGGAAGAAGGCATTAGCGCTTTCCCCTCTTCATTGGCAATCGGATAGCTGATATAAAGCTGCTCAGAAGGCGTCACAAAAGCCTTATATGCCGTAAAACTCTCATCCAGCAGCTTTGTACGGCTGCTTGGAGCAAGCTTCAGGCCTTTTGATTGCAAAAGCTCACGGTCGTCATCCGCAAATATCCCTTCCTCGGTCATCTTCGCAGGAAGAACCCCTTCGTTCACGCCAATGACAAAAGCAACCTTCACATCGGCAAGCCTTGTTTTCTCTATGTCGGCAACCAGTACCTGATCGATCGCCGGAGGAATCAGCGAAAACCTGAGTGACTCAAAGCCAGCATCAAGGATTGAAACGAACTGCTTCGGTGCCACCTTGCTGTCTCCCAACATTTCGACGAACTGGTCAAGAAGATTGATCACGGCATTCCAGGCTTGCTCATTCTCCCTTGCCTCAATCAGCCTTCCTTCCTGCTCGGCCGAGAGTCTCCATGCTTCGAGCTTTGCAGGAATATCCAGCTCCTCCAGGAAGAGATAGACCGCTTCAGAAAGCTTTCTTCCCGTGTCCGCCCGTTTCAGGCGGCGTGCCATCCGCAGAAGCGGAGCAGTGATTAACTGCTTCAGGTCATTCAGTTCCTGTTCAGTCTGCTTCTCTGCATCCGTCTGGGCCACACTGTCATACTCGAGCCCGCGGATTCTCCGGTATTTCCAGTGATCCTTTTTCGTCCATTTATCTCCCTGGATCCCATATGCAAGCACATAATTCTCCAGGACGTCCATCTGTTCACGCATCCTGTTCAGGTCCGCACCCTCAGGGAACAGCAAATCTGTCTTTACGGCGCGGAAAATCGGCTCATATCGCCAGTTCCCAAGGACCGTCTCCAGGCTTGAACGGACAAGCTCGACCAATGGATGGTGAAGCATATTCCGTTTCTGGTCGATAAAGAATGGAAGTCCGTAGTCTTCGAAAATCGTTTCCAGCACTTCACGGTATTCACTGCCTCGCATCAAAACCGCGATATCACGGTAGCGGTAGCCATCTTCCCTTGCCAGGCCAATTATTTTCCGGGCAACCCCTTCTAGCTCGGCACGTCTATTGGCTGCCTGTGCGATATGGATCGACGCCTCGCCTGAATACGGAACAGCCGGCCTTGAATCGAATTCCCTTTCAAGATGCTTCAGGGATTCATCCTGCCAGCGCCGCTGTTCAGACAGCACGACATTTTCTTCTTGCTCATAGCCTTTTGTCCGGATCATGTCATAGAGTGTCTGGCAGGTCTCGCCTGTCAGCCTGAATAAATGAAGCTCGTCAGGCTGTTCATGCCTGAAATCCCTGTCAACCGGCAGTGCAATCGTCACTCTTTTGGATGTGGCAATCAGCTGATCAATGATCATCAGTTCAAGCGGTGTGAAGCTGTAAAAACCGTCAATGTATACTTCCGCATTTTTCAAATATTCAGAAGCTGGGATTTTTTCGGCAAGCAGCTTGAAATAATCCTCGGAATCTATATATTTACCAAACAACTCATCCTCGAACTGTCTATATACAAGCTCCAGGTCGTGGACCTTATCCGTTAACGCCTGGTTGCCCCCCGAGCCTTCTGCCATTTTGCCGGCAAGCTCTTCCGGGTTGATCGCATAGCGTTTGAACTCGATCAGCATTTGCTCCATCTGCTGGATAAACCCATTTTTATCTGCGGCCTTCTGGAAAATCTTCAGGTCCTCTTTCTTGTCTTCAATGATTTTGCGGATCATCATGCTGATCCCGACGCTGTCCAAATGCTGGCGTGTGTAGCCTCCCGTCTCTTGAAGCACCCTCCATGCCAGGCGCGGAAAGCTGAATACCTGCGCCCTTATCATTCCCCCAAGGTCTGGGTCGGTGGATAATCTGTATTCTGACAGGAAAGACATTTGTTCCGGAACAAGATAGACAACCGGATCCCCCTGAGGGTCCGAAACCAGCCTGTCCTTCATTTCCTTCATGATCAGCTCGGTTTTCCCGCTCCCCGAGCGCCCCAGTACTAAACGTACAGACATCTGACTTCCCCTTTCTTCTAGTAAAATAACAACCTTCAATGCTTAACTTAATTGTTTTCACGACGTGCACGGTGCCTGTTTCTTATTCGCAGGGCCACAGGAGCCATCGTTGATCCAATTACAATGTTCAAAAAGCAATCATCTATGAAATCATCAACCTGCTAAAATCGAAAAAGGCGCTTCTCTCCCATGCGCCTTTTTTCTGCCAAACAATTGTTCTATATGTATACCATTATACCTTTTTTACAGACTGATTTGAAAGCAAAGAGCCCGTTAATTTTTGCCACTTCCCAGGTGTAAATGAACAACCTTCATCGGACTGGGCTGCTGCATATATTGTAGGTGGCAGGTGATGAAAATGAAATCGTTAAGCTTTTTTTATAAAGCTTCCATCCTACTGACGCTGTGCGCTATCATGGTTGCCAGCAATATCTACACACTGATACCCGTTTATTCAGTGCTATCGAATAGCCTTGGAATACCTGAATCGCATGTTGTCCTCGCAGGCGGGCTGTTCACCTTTCTTTATGCCTGTGGCCTGCTCTCGTTCGGTCCGGTATCGGATTATACAGGCCGGAGAAAAATCCTCGTGTTCGGTTTGCTGGCCTCGGCTATAGCTACATGTGCTGTCGGCTTTTCTGCCGGTTCCATCAGCCTGTGGTTCACCCGTTCTCTGCAGGGGTTGACTCTGGCTACTTTTGCTTCGGTTGCATTTGCCTATTCATATGACCTATTCACTGCACGGCAAAGAACCATCCTTGTGGTCCTGATCAACACTGGCTTTTTAATTGCCGGCATCTTCGGCCAGGTCGCCAGCGCCTTCCTGGCTGAACGTTTCTCCTGGAATGCCGTCTTCTATTTCTTTGCTGCCGTTTATTTAATTCTGTTTTCTTTCGCCTTTTTCCTGCTGAAAGAATCGTCACCACAGCCTGTCGAACCAAAACCGCTGGGGACGATATTTTTTCAATTATTAAAAGAGCCGCGGTTGATGAAGTGTTACATCATCACCTTTTCGCTCCTGTTTGCAATTATCGCTTTCTATGATGGTATAGGGCGTTTCTTTGCCGGACCTGCATCTGACCTGTTGCTGATCCGCCTCTTAGGATTGATCGGTGCGATCCTGTCACTATTCACCGGGTCATTGATGGACAGATGGGGTGCACTGAAGACACTGATGTTCGGCCTGGCAATCGGCTCCACAAGCGCGTTCATCCTGCTATTTCTGCACACGACCAGCGCACTGATCATTCTCTCCATCTTTTTTGTTTCATCCATCTCACTAGTCATCCCCACCGTCATTACACTGATTGGGTTCTACGGCAGCAGCCAGCGGGCGAAGGCACTGTCGCTCTATTCGTTCATCCTCCTGACCGGCGCAAGCCTCGCTCCCCCAGTCGCCGCTGTATTACCGTTTCAGGGTGTCATGCTGTTACTGTCGCTCTTGTTCCTCTTCAATATTATTTTATGTGTTTTTGTAAAAGAAAAAGCATTCCTGTCAGCGAATGCCGGCTGAAATGCTTTTGATTGGTCTCAGAAAGTTTGGTTTATACTTTTGCTTGGGTTCTCTGTCTAATAACTTGGAAAGTCTTTCGTTCAAAATAAAATTAATTGCCTTTTTCAGCTGACTGGCTTCTGTTTTTCACTGGCCATTTCCTTTAACTGCTTCTTGTCGATTTTCCCGACATGCGTTTTTGGCATCTGGGTGATGAAGTGGATTTGTTTCGGCACTTTAAAGCCAGCCAGCTTTTTTCGGCAATATTCCTTAATTTTCTCTCCGTTTAGCGCTGCTTCTGTTTCAAGGACGATGAACGCCGTCACGGCTTCACCCCATTTCTCATCGACCACACCTATTACCGCTGCTTCGCGGATGGAGGGATGTGAGCTTAGCCAGTGCTCGATTTCCAGGGGATAGACATTCTCTCCGCCTGTGATGATCATCTCCTTTTTCCTGCCGACGATATAGAAATAGCCTTCTTCATCCTGTCTGGCAAGATCGCCGGTGTGAAGCGATCCGTCCTTCCAGGTATTTTCGGTCGCACTGTCATTTTTCCAATAATACGAGAAGGCATGCTTGCCACGGATGGCCAATTCGCCGATCTCACCGGCTGGCGCATCGCTTCCATCATCTCTAATGACCTTGATGGATGTGAATAACATCGGTTTGCCGACCGATCCTCTTTTTATATCCGCATCGGAAGGATCAATGAAAAAATTATTCGGGCCAGCCTCAGTTAATCCGTATCCCTCTTTGAAAGCCAGCCCCTTCTGTTTATAAGCTTCATAGATATCGAGCGGGCATGGAGCCCCTCCGGATAAAAACAATTTCATATCCATGAATTCCGCTTGCTGAAACTTTTCTGATTTTACCAGCATATGGTGCATCGTCGGCACAAATAAGACGATCGTGCATTTATGCCTGATCAAAAATTCAATCGCTTTTTCCGGAATAAAATCATCCGCAAGCACGACGGTCCCACCTGCCATCAGGATTGGGATCGACAATGCATTCAACCCGCCGGTGTGGAATAAAGGCAAATAGGTAATCGTTTTGTCTGCTCCTGTCAGATTCCAGCTCGCGATGGTCGAAATGCTGTTCCAAATGATCGCCCGATGTGACAGAACGGCCCCTTTTGGTTTTCCAGTCGTCCCTCCGGTATAGATCATCGCCAGCGGGTCTTCTTCATCCAGTTTTTCGACAAGCTGGATTTGCTTCGGACCAGCAATCAAATCCTGATACTGTGAACCATCAATCTGGATGCACTCGCCGGCTTGATCCCAGACCATCGTCACTTCTTTTGTGAATTTCGAATGGAACGCCAGCAGCGCCGGTTCACTGTCTTGTATGATAAAGGCTAATTCCTCCACGGATAGCCTCCAGTTCAATGGCACAAAAATAGCACCGATTTTCCCACAGGCGAACAATAGATCAAAATAACTGACCCCGTTCGGCGCAAGCAGTGCAATCCTGTCGCCTTTTTTGACACCCTTTCCCTGCAGCCATGCCGCGATTGCCCTGGCTCGTTCATTGACTTCCCTGTACGACCATTCCTGATCTGTACCGGCAGCGGCGATCGCAGCAGCGTCCGGTGTCAATCTCGCTCTTGAGTCAAGCCAATCGAGCTCCCACCTCACCGCAATCTCTCCCTCTCTCGACGTGATGAATTTTATTTTAAAGAGCGGAAGTTACAGGATAGTTACACGAGCGCAAAAAACACCACAGCCATTATGGCCATGGTGTCCGGATCGCTTATTTAATTAACTCTTCCTCTGATAAAATGCCCATGCTTCTCACATGATTCTTTGCCTCGGCATCACCTAACCTGTAAACCATTGCGTAAATCTCCTTCAAGGCCATATCATATTCTGCGTGTTCGCGATCAGGGTCTGAGAAAGGATGCAAATGGGAATTTCCGTAAGTCGCCCAGTCCGCCTTATAGTTCGCTTCCAGATACTCTCGCAAATCCTTGATTTCCTCACCTGTCGCAATCAAAGTGAAGAAATGCCCCTCCTGATCTGCTGGCGTATCCAACACCTCGCCGCTTTCTATATTAAAGTAATACCTTTGTTTTTGCTCTTCCATATACAGCACCTCAATCTTTTTTATACCATTTACCACTTTTGGCGGGAAGTTAACCCCATCAGACTGAAAAGGTTGAAAGTGCAATGCATTTTTGGTATTTCAGGGAGCTTTTTGGCCCTTTGCAATGGGAACAGTTAGTTTTAATACTTGTTGTATCGATTTTTATTACCAGTTGGAAGGTTTTTTCACGGCTGGAGGATTTATTTAACGGTTGGCTCGTTTTATTATACGGTTGCGATGATTTATTTAACGGTTAGCTCGATCTATTATACGGTTGCGATGATTTATTTAACGGCTGCTGCAAGTATCCCCGGTCGAAATATTTATTCACCAACCTTCCCAAAATAAAAAAGCGCAGCAACTGCGCTTTTTCAACGTTACATCATGATTCCGCCATCCACATGGAGGGTGGTGCCATTCACATATTTTGATTCATCTGAGGCCAGGAAGAGATAAGCGTCGGCGATATCCTCCGGCAAGCCGAGCCTGCCGAGCGGAACGAGCATTTTCATTTGCTCGATCACTTTATCCGGTACTTTGGCTGTCATGCCGGTCTCTATGAATCCTGGGGCGACGGCGTTGACGTTGATTCCTTTACGGCCGAGCTCTTTTGCCCATGTTTTCGTCATTCCGACGACACCTGCTTTGGTTGCTGCGTAGTTGGTCTGGCCGACATTGCCGTAAATGCCGGAAACGGAAGAGGTATTGATGATCCTTCCTGATCCCTGCTGGACCATTGCCGGGACAACGGCCTGAGCGCAATGGAAGACGCCTGTCAGGTTGACATCGACAACTTTCTGGAAATCCTCCACGGCAAGCTTGTGCAGCATCCCGTCTTTTGTGATCCCTGCATTATTTACAAGAATATCAATCTTGCCAAAATGACTCAGAACATCCTTTACCATGTCATCCACGCTATCCTTATCAGCAACGTTCACTTGGAAAAAGGCCGCATCATAGCCTTCTGCTTTAAGCTCAGCTGCGCGCTGAGATCCTGTTTCCTCATCAAAATCTGCCATTGCCACCCGTGCACCTTCACGGGCAAAGGTTTTCGCTGCGGCAAGGCCAATTCCATTTGCCGCACCGGTAATGATCGCTACTTTATCTTGCAATCTCATAAATACACCTTCCTATTCTGCTAAAAATCCGTCGATCTGCCGAAGCAGCTGATCCAGATCGTCCACAAGTGGTGAATGGCCGCAATTCTTCAACTCTGCAAATCTTGCACGACCTGCAAAGTCCTCGACTATTTCGTCGGCCATCTTGCTTGTGACAACCAGATCACGGTCACCACGGAGGACAAGGACCGGAATCTGGATATCCTTCACCTGGTCTGTCCCCATCCCTAAACCGTTATCGACACCGCTGATATTGAAACTATTGAGAGAATGATAGACCTCTGCCAGATTCCGCTGTGTCAGCATATCATCGACATACTCTTCATAATGTGCTGCTTCCGGCTGACGCTCGGTATAAATCAACATATTCCACATCGCTTTTAAAAACCCTCTATTCTGCTCGTCGTAAGCTGTCTGGACAGCGATCGTTTTTCCGGTATCCGCCTTAACATCCTCATACGTCATAAGGCGGTTGTCCAGATCAGGCAAGCCTTCCGGACTCGTGCCGAAGAAAGGATAGCCCCTTGTTGAAGCAGACGCGAGCAGTACAAGTTTCTCGCAATAGCCAGGGTAATCAGCGGCAAACTGCATTCCTACCGCTCCCCCGGTCGACCAGCCAACGAGCGCAAAGTTCTTTAAGCCGATCTCATCGACAAACAGCTTTACATCATCGGAAAAATCCTTGATCGACATGATCGGCTTGCGATAACTCGAGCCTCCGAATCCCCTCAGGTCCATTCCGTACACTTTATACTCCGGATCCATCTGATCAATCAGCACATCCCAATGCTTCGACGATGTCATGTTCCCATGGATCAGCAGCACGTTTTTCACACTGCCGTCCCGTTCCCGATAAGCAATGCTTTCACCATTTCGCAATTCAACCTTTTTCAATTCGACAGCCGTTCTCTCCATTCAAGCTTCACCCTTCCCCCAGCGTATAGTTGTTGCTCCCCATGCATAGCCGATCCCGGCACTAACAAGGACTACAACATCCCCGTTCTTCAGCTTCCCTGCCCTTTCAGCCAGTTCCAGCGATAGGATCTGATCAATCTGGCCGATATGTCCATAGTCTTCGAGATAAATAGAATTTGCTTCACCTAGTCCTAATTCCTGTAAAACAAACTGGTGCGCGGAACGCTTCATATGCAGCATCCCAATGTATGAAATATCTTTTTCTGAAAAACCGCTTTTTTTCACAGACCGGCGGATGACCTTCAGGAAGTTGGCCATCGACTTTTTCTCCAGCCTTTCTTTCATTCCCTGAGGATCGAGGACATCAAGCTGATAAAGACCCCGCTCCAGATTTTCTGCCGAAAGCGGATTTTTCGTTCCTCCGGCAACCACGACGACATCCTCGGAAAAAGACCCGTCAGTGATCATTTCTGTTTCGAGCAGCAGGTTTTCCTGATGGCCCTTTTTCAGTAATATCGCCCCTCCGCCAGCGCCAAGATTGTACATGAACCGGGTCCTCGGATTCTCGTAGTCTATGAAATCCCCATTCCTGTAGCCCCCTGCCAGCAGCACAGTTTTGATATCAGGATCTGACAGCATCATGCTCCTGGCAAGTTTCAATGCCATGACTGTCGTCCCGCAACGCAATGCGGTATCAAATGCCCAGGCATTATAAGCACCGATTTCTTCCTTAAGCTTGATTCCGGCAGTCCATAATGGATATTCCTTGTATTCCTCACCGATATAGATCACCAGGTCGATCTCCATCGGGTCGATCCCTGCTTTTTCGATTGCCACCTTCGCAGCCCTGATTCCCATCTCGCACGTATGGTCTTCCGGACCGGGAACAGGCTTTTTCTTGATTCCCATTTTTTCTTCCACAACCATTTCCGGAATTCCTGCTGCCCGGGCAATTTCCGCTCCTGTTATATACGTTTCCGGAAGATAGATTCCTGTACTGACAATCCCGATTTGCACGTATTCAGCCCTCCTTGCTCATGCTCTTCCTGTAAAAACTAGCACTCTCCTACAATTTCCTTGATATAGGCCATCGCCTCATCGATTGATTGGAACAAGGCTTCTTTTTCATCCTGCACATGGGTGACTTTGACACGCCAATATTTTTTGCCGCTTCCGACTTCAATGTCTGTAAGCTGGAAGCGGAGCACAAATGAGGTGACTTGCTGCATTCCCATCATGACTTCCCCTGACTGACGGCATCCGAATTTACAGAAGCAGGTTCTTTCTTTTTCCTGCTGAATTTCAATTTCTTTAAGGAACCGACAATCCCCATCGGGAAGAACATGACAGCCAGAATATAAATGATTCCGAAGAAGATGATCCATCTTTCAAAGATCCAGTGAACCTTTGCCAGCGCTGTCAGCCAGTGGTGGGAGAATTCAATGATCCCGGCGCCAATGATGGCACCTACAAGTGTCCCGACTCCGCCAATGATCGTCATCAGCAAGGCATCGAGGGTGATATCCATTGTGAACACGCTCGTGTTGACAAACCTGAGGGAAACGGCATACAAAATCCCTGCAATCCCGGCAATCACTCCGGACACGACACTCGCGATGACCTTATACTGCAGGACGCTGTATCCCAGTGACTCTGTCCTCTGCTCATTTTCACGGATGGCCAGCAGCACTTTTCCGAGCGGCGAGTTCGTGAACCTTTTCAATAAGATGAACACAACAACCATGGACCCAAGGCAAATCAGGTAAAAATCCGTCCGGTCCTTTAAAAAATCAGGAACCCGGAATGTGAACCCATCATTTCCATACGTGACTGTCCGCCACTTTTCAGCTAGCACGAGGAACAATCCGGCAAAGGCCAGTGTCAGCATCGCGTAAAAATGGCTTTTCAATCTTAGCGTCAGCAGGCCGACAAAATAACTGACAACCGCTGTCAGTAAAATTGTGACCAATACTGCCAGCAAGAAATAGCTTGTTTCCGGTTCGAATCTTTTCATGAAGATGCCAACCGTGTAAGCACCAATCCCGAAGAACATCGCATGGCCGAAGGAGACGATGCCCGTGTATCCAAGCAGGATGTCGTAGCTCATCGCAAGCACGGCAAAAATGAAGACCTGGGAGAGCAGGATGAGCATGCTTCTTGAGTCATAGACAAAAGGGAGGACCGCCAAAAATACGGCAGCAAGTAAATACAATACGTTCATGCGATTTGAAAACATCTTTGTCACTTCCTCTTCACCCCTTTGCCCCGAACAAGCCCTGAGGCCTGAAAATCAGAACGACTGCCATCAGCAGCATATTCGCCGCCAGGGCCAGATCCGGTACATAATAGGCCATGAAAGAACCTGACAGACCGACTAAAATTGCCGCCATCACCGAGCCTGTGAAGCTTCCCATGCCTCCGATGACGACAACGATGAATGCGAGGATGGCGAACTCCATGCCCATATCCGCATAAATCACACCCGAGTATGGACCGAGCAGCATTCCGCCGAGGGCAGCCATTCCTGCGCCAATCATGAACACGAACATGAAAACCTTTTGTATATTGATACCCAGCGACTGAACCATTTCTTTGTTCATGACACCCGCACGGACGACGAGACCGATCTTCGTCCTTTTCAGTAAATATTGGACGGCGAGGAACACCACGAACCCGACGGCAATGATGAACATACGGTATTTGATGATGATGATTCCGCCAAACTCCCAGCTGCCTGACAGGTAATCAGGCGTTGCTGCTGAAATCTGGTTCGGTCCCCAGATCACTTTTAACATTTCGGATAAAACAAGCATCAAACCGAGCGTGATCAAAATCTGCTGTACATGGTTGCCGTAAACCGGCTTGATGATCCATCGTTCAGTTACGATTCCAAGAACCATTCCCGTAAGGATGGCACCGATGATCCCGGCAAAGAAGCTGCCGGTTGATGTATAAATCCAAACCCCGCTGTAGGCTCCCCAGGCAAACAAGCCGCCGTGGGCAAAGTTAAGCACATCCATCAGGCCAAAAATCAAGGTGAGACCGGCTGCCAGAAGGAAGATCAGCATTCCTGTGGCAAGGCCGTTAAGGCTCAGGTTAATCAAAACATCCACACTTGCTTCCCCCTTTCTCAGGCAATCCCGAGGTATTTCCTTCTCATTTCCTCATCTTCCCGCAGGACATTCATCGAACCGTTCGTAACGGTCCTGCCATCATCGATAATGTAGAAGCTGTCTCCAATCGTGCTGGCCATCATGAAATTCTGCTCCACGAGGATGATGGTCGTTTTTTCTTTCATTTGCTGGATCGATTCCATGACCTTCTCGACGACAATCGGAGCGAGGCCCTTGCTTGGCTCGTCGATCAGCAGCAATTCGTTATTATTTACATAGGCCCTGGCAATCGACAGCATCTGTTTTTGCCCTCCGCTCAGCAGTCCGCCAGGCTTGTTCCAGAACTTTTTCAAATCGGGGAACAGATCCAGTATCCATTCAAGCCGCTGCCGTGTTTCGTCATTTTCCTTCTTGACGGCCACCTTGATATTCTCTTCGACGGTCAGGTCAGCAAAAATCCCCTGGTCCTCAGGCACATAACCGATTCCTTTATTGGCGATTGTGTAAGTTGGCAGGCTCTTGATTTCCTCACCTTTAAATAATACAGATCCTTTGGCAGCAGGGTTCAATCCCATGATGGTCCTGAGGGTCGTTGTCTTTCCGGCACCATTACGGCCAAGAAGTACCGTCACTTCCCCTTTCGGCACCTCAAAAGATACTCCTTGAAGGATATGGTACTGGCCGATGAATGTTTGTATTTGATCAAGCTTTAGCAGCGTGCTCACTGTGCAAACCTCCTAAATACGCAGACTGGACGGTCTCATTTTTCATGATTTCTTCTGGAGTGCCGTCAGCAAGCAAGGCTCCGTTGAACAAAACCATGATCGTATCAGAAAGATCCATGATCATATCCATCTTGTGCTCGATCAATACAATTGTCCTGTCTCCCCGCTGTTTGATTTTACGGATGACATCAAGAATGGCCGGAACCTCTTCCAGTGACATTCCTGCTGTCGGTTCATCGAGCAAGAGCACTTCTGTGTTCAAGGCAAGCAGCATCGCGATCTCAAGCTTTCTTTTTTCCCCGTGGGCAAGATTCCTTGCAAGTGCATCCTTCCTGTCATCAAGCAGCACCAGCTTCAGCCACTCCTCTGCCTGCTTCTCGAATTGATTATATGAACGGAAATGTTTTAGCATTTGGTAGCGGACTCCCTCATGCGACTGCACGGCAAGACGGACATTTTCCATCACCGTCAGGTTCGGAAAGACATTGGTGATCTGGAAGGAGCGGCCGATTCCGGCCCTCGTCCTTTTTGTCGGTGACAGCCTGGTAATCTCATTGCCCTTAAAAAAGACCTGTCCTTCAGTCGGAATGAGCTGACCGCTTAACAGATTAAAAAAAGTGGTCTTCCCTGCACCGTTCGGCCCGATGATCGATTTGAAATGGTTAGGGGGTACCGAGATGCTGACAGAGTCCACCGCAGTATGGCCGCCAAATGTAATGCTAAGATCTTTTGTTTCGAGAATTGCCGTCATGCTTTGGTTCACCACCCTTAGAATGTTGGAGTAAAAGCATAATGAACTCCGGCTGATTTACCGAAGTTCATTATGTTACTTTTTAAAACGAAAGTGTAAAATTCACTTCGAGAATTGTCTAGCTCCAGCGCCTATCCCCTCGAGACGCTTCGGTCCGCCCAATGAAGTCAAAAAGCGACTTCACTGGTCTGCCCTCCAGCGCTTGTCGAGGATGACCAAGGCGCTTCCGCTTTTCTGATTAGTTCCGCACCGGAGGAGCTGTTTCTTCCGGTGACAGTTCGCGGATCAGGACAGGTACTGGATAGTTGACTCCATCCTTTTTCTCAAGCTTGATGGCATATAATGACTGGAGCGCCTGATGGTCCTCTTCCCGGAAGGTCATCTTGCCTTTCGGTGTGTCGAAGCTCATGCCTTCCATTGTTTTGATCAGTTTCTTGGAGTCTGCGTCGCCATCGGTTTTCTTCAGCGCTTCTACGATTGCCATTGCAGCTGTCATGCCTCCTGGAGTGAACAGGTCAGGCAGTTCACCGTTAAAGCGTTTTTTATGTTCATCCACTAGCCATTTATTGATGTCATTTTGCGGAAGGTCATGATAATAAACAGTGAAGCCTTCCATCCCAATCAGCGGCTCCATCGTTGAAAGTGCCGCGATATCAGGAGCACCCGTAGAGATTTTGATGCCTTTTTCTTGGACCTTCATGTCAGCAATCTGGTTCCACGGTGAGTTGGCGCCAGCCCAGACGACGAATAAGTAATCCGGCTTCTGGTCCATGATTTTCTGGATGTTCGAAGTGAAATCCGTTGCCGCTGGATCTGCATATTCTTCATGGATGATTTCAGCGCCAAGTTTTTCTGCTGCTTCCTTGAAGGCTGAGACGCCATCACGGCCAAATGAATAATCCGGTGCAAGAGTGGCGATTTTCACGCCTTTCTTGGCAATTGCCGCAGCACCGGCAACAGCATCCTGTGAAGAGTTCCTTGCGGTGCGGAAAATGTATTCATTGAATTCAGAACCGGTAATGCTGTCTGCTACCGCTGGCTCTACAATCATGATTTTTTCATATTCTTCAGCCAATGGCAGAACGGCGAGTGTGTCACCAGAGCTTGATGAACCGACAAGGAAGTCAACTTTATCTTCTTCAAGCAGTTTTGTCGCTTTCTGTACTGCTACCTCTGGTTTTGTTTCCGTATCTTCGACAATGAATTCGATTTTACGGCCGGCTACCTCATTGGTTCCACCAGTAGCATATTCCAAACCAAGCTCGAACCCGCGAAGTGTCTGCTTGCCATAAGCCTCAAGACCGCCTGTTTGCGATGCCAGAACTCCGATTTTGATTGGTTCAGTGTTTTTCGGTTCATCCTTCCCTTCTTTTCCTTCTGTTCCACCTGACTTCTCCGTTCCCGATCCGCCACAGGCACTCGTGAACAACAGGACCAAAATGAGCATAAAAGATAAAACAAAATTCCGTTTACCCGCTTTCATTTTCTCTCCCCCTTTAAAATGTTCCATCAAAGCCACAAGCTTTGACATCATCTTAAAAAAATGCAGTTACAAATGAGTTACAGCGAATTTGAAAAATATGAAACTTCTAGGGATTTTACCGTATAAGAAATTAAAGGGGGACAACTTCAACGGATTTAATATTCTGAATTCTTTCATCCTTTTCAGTTTGCCATTGCTGATCACAACTGCGATCATGACACCGATTCAATACAGGTACATAAAAATATGGAAGAACTAAAGAAAAAGCGGAATCAAAAACAGAGTGAAATATATGAGGAAATGCCTGTCCAGGAGGAAGTCCTGCACATGAACCTGCAGTCGAATCCTTTGTTCATTCCCGCGAATATCATTGCGGGAATCATCTATAAAACCAGGCATCGTCAATGGTTTTCTTTGGAAGTTTTAATGAAGGCTGTTTTCGTAAAGATTGTTGTTAAAATCCTAAAGCCGATTTTAACGTGGTAATAGCCATTTCGTANGTCGGTACTAAGTTTGCAAGCTCTTTTCTCATAATAGTCGTTAAATGTGTGAACAATCTTAGGCCAATCAATCCTATTTTGCAGCCAATAGCAACAAAGTTTGAGAAAAGAGCCTAAATAAAGGCTGTTTTCGTAAAGATTGTTGTTAAAATCCTAAAGCCGATTTTAACGTGGTAATAGCCATTTCGTATGTCGGTACTAAGTTTNCAAGCTCTTTTCTCATAATATTCGTTAAATGTGTGAACAATCTTAGGTCAATCAATCCTATTTTGCAGCCAATAGCAACAAAGTTTGAGAAAAGAGCTTAAATAAAAAAGTATCCCCTCCTATTTTTATGGCGATAATTGGACTAAATGCCTAAAAATACGGAGGGGATTTTTTTATGGAAGCAATCTATTTGATTAATGAACAGATTCATATAAATGGATGTACCCGGGATGAGAGCTTGAAAATCCAACAAAACGCCCTGGCTGATTTCATCCGCAAGGAAAAAGTAAAGCCAGTAAAGCTGAATCCATATCAGTTGAATGATCACTATTCCATTCCGCATGCCCTGCTCTATGACTTGCGGTTTCATAAAAGACAGCTGGATTGCCTGCTGATGTATTCAAATCAATCGATAGATGACTTTGCCATGACTTATCCCGCAAGATGGCTGATGCTGAAAAGTTATTTTGACAGGGTTTTAATGGTTGTATAAGCGGAACCTATACTTGTGTTTCATCGGTGCCGCCAAAAGCGATACAGTAGCCATCAAGATCCTTGACGGCAAATTCCTTCCAGGGTCCATTATTTTCATCTACCCACGGCTCGATTGCAATCGGAGCACCCTTTGATTTAAATTCATAATAAATTTCATCCAACGCCTTCCAATTCTCAACATAACAATATAGGTCAAAGCCAGTACCTGACCCTTTTGACGGAGGATTGGGCCTGACATCCTTTGGGTCGTTTGCTTGCAGCAGCTTGATTCCAAGCCCTGTAAAACCATCCCGGATCACCCACCAGTCTGTTACCTCGCAGCCTAATACATCACGATAAAATTTCTTCGCTCTATCAAGATCTGAAACTAGCAGTACCTTTAGCGAACTATGAATCTGTCTTTCCATTCTCTTCTCCTCCTCAGAGACTCAAGCGTCCGTTCCTTCGATGATCATATCATACATATGCCTGGTCGGTTCCAGCGGGGTGACACCGAGCTCTTCTTCCAGGACTTCGCAGCATTTGCGATACCACCGGATTGCCTGGGGACGATTGTTTTTTCGATAATAGCAAAACATCAAAAGCCTGTAAGCTTCCTCCCATGTTCGATCCTTGTGGAGGATTTTTTGGCACCAGTGGATGGCAGAGTCATAATTTTCCCGTCTAACATTCAGCTGCGCCAACTTTTCCGCACTGCGCAAAAAATAGACCAGCAGCCTTTCCCGTTCATTGATGCACCAGTCTTCATATCTCCGTTCCGGAAGATAATCGCCATTATATAAATGCAATGCCCGCTCCAGTTCCTCCATTGATTTTTCCGTGTCCTTCTCTTCCAGACCAATTTCTGCCCATTCTTCGAAAAAGCGTGAATCCAGCTCTATTGCCGCATGAGGATTAATTCCATATCCGGTTCCATCCCTGATGATGAAAAAAGGGGCAGCCCTTGCCTTCCGGGCAGGTTCAAGGACATTGTTCAAAGCATTCAAGGCGACTTTGAAATCCCGGTCTGCATTCTTATCCTCATATGCTGGCCACAGCAGCTGAAAGATATCTTCTTTCATCAGGAACTGATTCCTTTTTGTCAGGAAAAGCTGGAAGAGCTCTTTCGCCTTCCCTCTTTGCCAGCTCCTGTCCTCCACTTCCCTGTCCCCAAGCCATAGCCGGAATTGGCCCAGAGTCTGGACCCTTAATGTATATCCTGGATGGGCATTCAGGCGTGGTATTTTCAGATCCTCCACCAGCTTCTCTGTATAGGCCGGAACAATTGACAGCTTCAATGCCAGAATCAGCATCGGGGAGAGGATTTGCAAGTCCCGTGGGCCAAATGTCGTCTTCTTTTTCAGGAAAAACTCATATCCACCGGTCTTCATCCTTTTCAAAAAGCTTCCGAATGACGTTTTGAAGCCTTCTTCATCACCTGTTGTGAAATGATGGACTGAATGCCAGAATGACAGCAGCATCTTGCCATACTCATCTCCGCACTGATTGAATAATTCCTCTCCTTTCCTGAGGAATTCGGCTGCCTCCTTGGACCTGTCGTTGTATATCGCCGAGATTGCCATGCAAAGCGTGATCAGGGCCGAAAGCCAAACATCCTTCACCTGTTCCGTTTCAAGCAGCGCCTTCCTTCCAACCTCGGCAGAACGCTCATATTCCCGTCTTGACCCATAGAGAATGCAAAGGCCCATCAGCGGTTCCGCTTTACCTCTTTCTATGCTCAGCCTGCCCATGATATCAAGGGCAGTTTCATAGCACTTTTCTGCCAGCTCCAGGTCATATTGATCAATCAGCTGAACGGCATGCCCCATCCTGATCCAGCCGCAGGCTTCCACAAATGGCGCCTTGCTGTTGATTCCATGCTGAATGCCCGACTGTGCCAGCATCTTCGCCTGCATGCCATTCCCTGTAAAAGCTTCTATCAACGCGAGCAGCAGGTCTGTTTCACGATGAGATTGAGGCAGCTGGAGCTTTTCCACTCCTATGAGATCTTTTAAAATCCTCCGGGTCTCAGCGAATCGACCGGTCCTAAGATACAGACGCGCTTCGAGATGCCCGTCTTCGATCTCCACACCCATCGACCTTGCCCGTTCAATCCATTTCTCAGCTTTCAATGCCTGCCCGGAATTGATCAGGTTTTCGGCAAGGAGCCTGTACAGCCTGCCTGTTTCCTTCGCTGTACCTTCAAGCTTGGCTGTTTCCCTGAGTTCGATTGCTCTCGCCAGGATCCGCTCCGCTTTCAGAGGCTGGATTGTATCAAGGTATATTTTTGCTTTCCCCTCAAGCGCCCTGCTTTCCCACTCCACATCCCCGGTACTTTCAGCTGTTTGGATCGCCTTCTCATAGCATTTTTCCGCCTGCTGGTACATGGACCGGTAGCGATAAACCTCACCTTCTAGGAATTGCAGGGAACAATAGCGGTTTTTATCTTCCACCGGGATTTTCGCGAGCCGGTCCTGCAGATTCTCGAGCTTGCCCCTTTCAAGCAGTTGCAATCCCTGTTCATCCATGATCGCTGCCGCGGCATCATATTGGCCTGCCTTTTCATAACAGTATAAAGCCTCTTCCCACTGCCCGTTCTTTTCAAAATAACGTCCACTATTCAAAATTAAATAATGGTACTGCTCCGGCCGGTTAGTGACAAGCCGGTTCTCGAGGAACTCACGGAAAAGGGCATGATAGCGGAACTGGTTCTCGCCAACCTGGTGAATGAACAGATTTTTCGCTGTCAGCTGCTGCAGCATCTGGAGCGAGCCATTCATGCCAAGGATGTGATCGCAAACTTCCGAACTGATCTCCTCGAAGATGCATGTCTGCTCAAGGAACTGCTGAATCATCGGAGGCTGTTTCGAAAAAACTTCATGAACCAGGTATTGAAACAAGTCCTCCAGTGACTTTGCAGGCTCCGTCAAGAGGTCATCAAGACTCTGCAGATGCGGAAGCTGCTGGGCGATCATCCCGACCGCGATGACCCATCCTTCGGTAATGTTATACAATTGGTCGATTTGTTCATCACTGATTGTTATCTGGTAATAATCAGAAAGAAGTAATTCAATTTCTTCCTTGCCAAAAATCAAATCGCTTTTCGAAATCTCATTCAACTCATTCCTTGCCTTCATTTTGGCAAGAACCTTCCAACCTGGCTTCGTCCTGGTCGAAATGACAAGATGCAGATGGTCTGGCATATGCTCAAACAGCTTTTCCATCCAGACATTGATATGGTAGGAATGTTCGATTGCGTGGAAGTCATCCAGGATGACGATGATCGGAGCAGTTATTTGCAAGGATTCGTTAATGAAAAGCGAAGAGAGCATACTCAATTCTTCTTCCCTTATATAACGGTCCATCTTTTTCATATAAGCTGTTAACTCATGGCCAAATTCAGGGAACAGTGTTTGGATCGAGGCCGTCAGATAGGATAAAAACGGGAGAATATCGTCATCGGAAGAAGTGATTGTATACCAGCAGCATTGTTCGTTTTGGTCCCTGACATGCATGGCGAGAGCCGTACTTTTCCCATAACCGGCGCCTGCCTGGATGATGGTCAGCCGCTTTTCGGTAATCGCTTTCATTTTTTTCGAAAAATCCGCACGCCTGATCCATTGTTCCTGCAAACTGGGGACAATCAGTTTTGTTTTGATCAATGGCAATGTACCCTGCATATAATCTCCGCCCTGTTTTCATAATAATGATGCTAGTCTAGCATACGGACAATAAAAAAAGACTCGAAATTTGGCGAGTCTTTCCACTTAAGAGCAAATCTCAAAACTTTATATCCATTTCTTCAAGCGGCCAATAGCGCAGATTGACCTTTCCGACCAACTGCTTTTCCGAAATGAATCCAAACTGTCTGCTGTCCCAGCTGCCAAGGCGGTTATCACCAAGCACAAATAATTTCCCTTCCGGCACCCTTTCCACTCCAGTCAAATCCGCAAGAGTAAAATCGCCGGTCAAATAACCTCCTGGAGATTCCTCACGGTACTGCTTCAAAAATGGTTCATCCACTTTTTTTCCATTGATGAATAACCTGTCCTTTCGATACTCGATCCGGTCTCCCGGCAGCCCGATCACACGCTTCACAAAGTCTTCTTTTTCATTTGCATGAAAGACGATCACATCAAACCGCTCTAGATCCTCCGTCTCATATCCCAACTTGTTGACGACGACCTTATTGCCGTCCTCCAAAGTCGGGAGCATCGACTCCCCTTCAACGACATAATTGGAAAAAAAGAAAATCCTTATGAAGACAAATAAGATGATTCCAATCGAAAAAGCTTTGATCCACTCGGCACCTTCTCTTTTCATTGCTTCTCTCATCCTCTGCATCCACCACCTGTCAACCTGGTCCTGTTTTCATTCATCTTTTTTTTGAACACTCATATTCATTTTTACTTCAATTCTTTTGCCGATATACCACAGGAGGGCAATTACCAACAGAACGAGGGCAGTCCGTGCCGGATTGGTGATTAACGCCCGAATATCATAGCCAACGAAGCTGATAGTAAAAATCATCACCATTTTTCCCGTTATGACAGCAAGCATATACTGGGCCATGCTGATTTTCGAAAGCCCGGCGACAATATTGACGAGGGCAGAGGGAGTGAAAGGGAAGCACAGCATCAGGAAAATCGGCCCGAATCCATGGCGCTCGATCCAATTCATCCCCTTCTGTACTTTTGGGTGCCGCTGCAAGAACCTGAGAAGGCGTCCCTGTCCATAATTGCGAAAAATCAAAAATACGAGCAGTGCCCCGAGTACCGCCCCGATCCAGGAAAAGAGAAACCCAAGCCACAGCCCAAATGCATTCGCATTCGCCATGACAAATAAAAACAAAGGCAGGAATGGCAAAAATGCTTCAAGCATCGGCAGCAAAATCCCAGGAAGCGGACCAAAGGAACGGTATTCCCTTAGCAGTTCGTTAATGTGTTCAATTGTAAACCATTCTTTTATCCATTCAACATCCATTGAAATCTCCTTGTCCAACAACTAATGACTCTTCAGGGGCCGCGAGCATCTTAGAAATCCTTATATTTATTTTCTATTTACCTCATAGAGTCGATTGTACACCTCTAATTAGCAACTGCTGTCTATTTAGTTAAAAATTCTTCAAGGGCACGTTTGTTTTCCTCTACATTGATCGCAAGCACTGCTCCTGCCCCGCTCACTCTCTGGTTTTCGAATGAGCCCTCAACCGGAATCCTCATGGTGTCGATATTCCGATTATCCTTTGAAATCAGGCCCTTCCCCATAAATAAAATATCACCCGTGTCCATATTTGTATTGATGAACGGAGCAACGACTCCTACGAGTTTAGGAAGCTTCGGCAGCGTCTGGATGCTGGCAAACTCCTTGCCGACCTCTTTTATCACCTTTTGCTGGCGTTCGACTCGGCCAAAATCCCCTACTGCGTCATGACGGAAACGAACATATCCGAGTAAATGTTTCCCGTCCAGTCTTTGAACACCTGGTTCCAGGGTAACTCCAATGTTTTCTGACATTCTCTTTTCTACATTGACCTCAATACCTTCGGGAAATGCCTCATCAATCAGACGGACAAACCCTTCAAAATCAACGATCGAATAATATTGAAGATTGACATCGAAGTTTTCTTTAATCGTCTGCCTTAATAATTCCGGCCCGCCTATCGCAAATGCCGAATTGATCTTATTCATCCCGTGTCCCGGTATCTCCACATATGAGTCCCTCATGATCGAGGTTAATTTATACGACCCCGTATCCGGATTATAACTGGCAATCATGATCGTATCCGAACGTGAAGTTTCCTTCCCTCTGGCATCACTGCCGATCAGCAGGATATTTGTCAGTCCGTTTCGGTCCCGCTCGCCATTGAAATGGTACTCCTGTTTATTTTGATCAGCAGCCTCTTTTGAACCACTCACTCCCGAGCGGTACTGCATATAGGAATAGAGCATCACAGCTCCGACAATGAGGAACAGCACCAGGAAAATGCTGGACCACCTGATTTTTCTTCTTTTTTTCTTATGCTGATACTTATCAGATCTCATATTAAAATTCCTTCCGAATTATAGTAATTGCAAACGTCTTTATTAGTATGTTCCTACTTTTACTATAACCTTAAACTTTTCTGGCGAATTTTTCAAAAAAAATCCGCGGCATGAGTATTTGCCGCGGGTAGTAAGTAATCAAATTTTACAGATGGCCATTGAACCAGTCCACAATCGCTGCAAGCCTGCTCAAGCGCAGGTTCGGCTTTCCGCTTCTTGACAGTTCGTGGTTCGATTCAGGGAAGCGGATGAACTTCGTTTCCTTTCCCTGCCTCTTCAAGGCGATGAATAGCTGCTCAGCCTGTTCGATCGGACAGCGATAGTCCTTTTCACTGTGAAGAATCAATAGCGGAGTATTGATTTTATCCGCATAGGCCAGCGGTGAGTGCTTCCATAATGTTTCCAGGTCACTGAGGTCCGACTGAATCTGCCACTCGGTAAAATAGTAGCCGATGTCACTGACACCATAGAAGCTGATCCAGTTCGAAATAGAACGCTGGGTGACGGCTGCCTTGAACATGTCTGTATGGCCGACGATCCAGTTGGTCATGAATCCGCCATAGCTGCCGCCGGTCACTCCCAATCGTTCCTTGTCGATGAAATCATAGTTGGATAGCGCATAATCGACAGCATCCATGACATCCTGATAGTCACCTCCGCCATAATCCCCGCGCACAGCATTGACGAACTGCTGTCCATAGCCCTGGCTGCCGCGTGGATTGATATAAAGGACTCCATAGCCTTCTGCCGCGAGGACCTGGAACTCATTGAAATAAGAGTTTGCATACATTGCATGCGGGCCGCCATGGATTTCAACGATTAGCGGATATTTTTGGCCCTCTTCATATCCAGCCGGCTTCATGATCCATCCGTTGAGCGCCGTGCCGTCACTGGCCGGGAACGAAATCTGGTCTGGCTGAGATAAAGTGATTGATTCCAGGAACTTTTCGTTCACTGAAGTAAGCTGCTTCATTTCACCAGTGGTTACTTCCAGCTGGAACAGTTCGCCTGGAAGCACGGGATTGCTGATCGCTGCGACAATCCTCTGATTTTTCCGGTCAAGTGTGTACCCATATACATGCTGCTGGTCCAGGAGTGCTGGGTAAACTTCTCCATTCAGGTTAGCGAAATATAAGACAGTGTTACCCTGGTCGGTCGCCAGGAAATAAAGGCTTTCACTATCTTCACCCCAAATCAATCCCGGACTGTTGGCTCCCTGCTGGAAGTCAGCGGCAACAGCGTCACCGACAAGGATGTCCATGTTTTCCGTGATGCACTGCACTTGCCCGGTCTCCATGTTCCGGACCCATAACTGGTTCAATGTTGCATTCTCAAACTCACGCTCATGCCCTGTATAGCCCAGGTATTTTCCATCTACAGAAAACACAGCATTGCCATAATACCCTTTGCCATTGGTGATTTTCGTCTTGTCTCCCGACTTGATGTCCAGCAGCAATAGGTCACTCTTGAACGAAAAATCCCGTTCCGGAGACTCATCTGCCGACAATAAAAGGCTATTGCCGTCAGGAGACCAGCACTGCATATGGTAGTCTGCTTCGCCTTTTGCAACCAGCTCGGCCTCGCCATCTTCAACATTCACGATGACAGTCTGCCTGTACTTCCCATCCCAAAAGCCGGCAGCATCTGATTTATATTTCATTTCGACAGCAACGAATGGTTGAGGTTTCTTGTCTTCCTTCTTCTCGTCTGCTTTCTCAAACAAGTCCTCATCCGGCTTTAAAGAGACGGAACAAGCAATTTTTTTACCGTCCGGTGACCATACCGGGCCACTGGCACCATTCTTGAAATCAGTCACCTGCTTTGCCTCGCCGCCCGCTGAATCCAGGACAAAAATTTGACTCTTGCCGCTGCGGTTCGAAACGAATGCGAGCTTCGATCCGTCCGGTGACCATCGTGGAGATTGGCTGCGGTTTTCCCCATATGTCCATTGTCTCGGCTCCCCGCCATTTTCTATATCAATTATGCATAGATTGGAGGCATAATCATTCTTCTTCTCCAACATCTCAGTCTGCACAAACACACACTTTTTGCCATCCGGCGAAAACTGAGGATCCGTAACGGATTTCAATTCAAATAAATCTTCTGCCTTGATCAATCTTTTTTCCATCCTGCCAGTCATCCTTCCACTGTAAAATTAATGCTTCTCCTTATTATTTCGATATCTGAAATATTTTCTCCTGCTTCATTCGAAGAACTTTTTGGCGCCTTATTCAGCCATACTGTAAGTTTACTGTCATTTTGGAAAGGATGTTAATATAAGAAAAATTTTTTATCCTCTTGAAATCCTGATCAAAATCCATTACGATAATTACGAACAGATGTTCTTATTTTATATCAAAGGGGCAGAGCAAAATGACAAGGATTCCTGAAAAAGACCGCGATATGATGGAACAGGCCATCTATTTGCCGATGGTGCTGGTCGTGCTCAATCGGGATCTTTCTGTCGTTGAAAATAGTCCATTTAAATTAAAGAAGCCTTATTTGGAGCTAATCGAAGAAACAATGAAAGCCGTACAGAAAGAGCTCGCACAAGTGAAAACCTACCTTAAAAAGAATCAGCTGAAGGTGGAGGAAGTAAAACGGGATGATGCCTTCACCATGTTCCTCTTCATTTATAAAGGATACGAAGAGCACCATAATTACTTCAATCCGCGCATCCGCAACAAAGTCCAGGAATTGATGATCCACTACCTTTTCAAACGCTTCAAGCCGACATTAGGAACAATTGAAAAAGAATCCGGCTGATCAACCGGACTCCTTAGCTTAATCTTTATATACCTCACTGACGAGATTGACCTGAGGATAGCCTTGCGATTCATTGAATTTAGGACCATGCAGAAGGTACAGTGCTTTCCGTTCAGTTTCTTTCATCCGCTGCATGAATTTCGTGCGCAGCATGGATGTGCGAAGCAGCTGATTTTCGAATGAATGATGGGATACCGGCAGAATCATCGACTTCTTGTTCCTGAAGGTAACTTGTGTACTTTGGGCATCCACTTTCCTATGGAATAACACATGCTCGTGCGATACCCAAATGCAGTCCGGTTTTGTGGGTGAGCTTGTCGGCATGAAATAGATGGAGCTTATAGGGTCGACAATGATCGGAGTTTTATGGGTAATCCCGGTAAGCTGTTTAGTCCCTTCTTTCCTGCCTTCGTAACTGCTGCCAAAATATCTGCAGCTTTTTTTGATAATATCTATCGGCCTGAAAGGGGAAACATACTCCTCCTCCAGCTCAATCACCCTGGAGTAAACCCTGCTGCCGTATTCTTCAGGTAAAATGATCATCGTAAAAGGATTTATTTCATATTCTTCTACTAAATTCCTTGAGTTCCCTGTCATTCCTTCACCTCCTAAAAATACCTTACACCCTATTTTAACATAATTGCTAAAATTTTCTTTAAAAACAGAAAAAGTTCTATTTTTAGCCACAAATAATATCCTGTTAAAAATTTTCTAAAAATTATAAAAATTTAGTTGATTATCTTTTCAATCCTCCATATAATATAAAAAAGGTCTAAGAGGTGAGGTCAATGAAAGAAAAATCGTATTCCGAAACGATGAAGGCCAGTGTGATGAAACGCATAAAAGCCAAAGAATCATTTGTTCTGGACCTGTATGTTGACATGCTGATATCAGAAATTCAGTTGAATACCAAAAAAGAAAAACTGATGACAAGAATCGATAAAGCGATAGATGACCGAGACAAAATCCTGTTTTTCACATTGACGGAAGAATTGAAGGATCTCAACAAACAATTTGGAACTTAGATGAGTGAAATCCCCTATAATGGGGATTTTTTATTATTTTAAAATACGTTCAGCGCAAAAAAGAAACCCTCGGCTTGAGGGTTTCTTCATTTCCTATTCATTTTCCAGTTCATTTCGTTTTTCCACTTCGTACTCTTCAAGCCTCGAAATCCTCTCCAGCATCGTTGGATGTCCGTAGCGGAAGATTTTCACCAGCAATGGCGGATTAACCTGACTGAGTCCCGCCTTTGTCAGCTCCTGGAAGGATGAAATCGCCGCATCGGTGTTATCCGTCATTTCGATTGCATACCGATCTGCACGAGTTTCCTGGTAGCGCGACACAAGGTTGGAGACAGGACTTGCGGCAAACATGATCATCGAAAGGAACATCAGGAACAATGGCAGCGACCTCAAGTCACCAGGGTGCTCCAGTTTGAATTCCCTTCCCCATCGCTTGATTGCCCAATTCATCAATCTCGAGACAAAATACAGGCCGAACAGGGACAGCAACAAGTATCCAGCAATACCGATATATATGTGTTTCTCTACGTAATGTGCCATTTCATGGGCCATAATGAACAAAATCTGGTCATCATCCAATTTATTCAATGTCGTATCCCAGAGGACAATCCGTGAATTGGAGCCGATTCCTGTCACATAGGCATTAAGGGAATTCGTCTTTTCTGCCATATCCACCTCGAATACATGCTCAGCAGGGATTTTCGCCTGCCCGGCAAGGTCCAGGATCTTGGTCTCCAGCTCTTTATTTTTCAACGGGGTGAAATCATTGTACAGTGGGTCGATGACAACAGGCTGCAGGAACATGATAAACAAAGTGAACGGAACAGAAAGCAGCCACCCGAACAGCCACCAGTATCTCTTGAACTTGTTCATCAGCCAGTACAGGACAATCACGATCACGAACATCATGGCATAGTTGACCCAGAAATCGATCAATTCATCCTTCATCCAGGAAGCAAAGGACTGAGTGGATATATTATAGGTCCTGGATAGAGTGTAACTAATGTAACTTAGAGGGAAAGTAGCGATATAAGCAAAAAACGAAAGCCAGATTACATAAATCGCTGTCTGGCCATACTTGTTTTTCGATGTCTCTTCTCCCCATCTCTTAAAAGCTTTCGAGAGCCCAAGCAGCAGAATCAAAAAGTAAAATAGCCACTCAAAGGGCGTTGACAGGAAGAACAATAAATTCCTGACCTTCGAGTATTCCTCGCTCAGCATTAGCTCTCTCCCGTTCAGGAATGTTGCAGGGTCAGCCCTCGTACCCTCAAACTCAAATGGAAGATTACTATCTGCAAAGTAAAATAAATACCAGTATACCGCGAAACCATAGAGCACATAGGCGACCACTCCGTAAAAACCCATCTTTCTCGCCATAGCTTATCCCCCTTTTACGTACAACCATGTCTATAACTATTTTAATCCTTTGTCCTAAAAATAGAACAAGTTATTGCTGGGCGGGTGAATCTTCAGCTCCTATGCTTTGTGGGAAAATGATCCTTCAATACAGGCATAAGGGAATCTTTTTCTTGAATTGTGCCCTTATGAAGGGGAATTGGCGTGCATAAGGGTATCTTTCGCCTTGATTGATGCCCTTATGAAGGAGTTATCGTTTGCATAAGGGTATCTTTTGCCTTGAAAGGTGCCCTTATGAAGGGGCATCGGCTTGCATAAGGGTATCTTTCCGCTGGAATGGTACCCTTATGAAGGGGGATCTGCTTGCATAAGGGTATCTTTCCGCTGGAATGGTACCCTTATGAAGGGGGATCTGCTTGCATTAGGGTATCTTTCCGCTGGAATGGTACCCTTATGGAGGAGTTATCGCTTATATAAGGGTATCTTTCACCTTGAATGGTACCCTTATCGAGGAGTTATCGCTTACATAAGGGTATCTTTCACCTTGAATGGTGCCCTTATAACGAGGGAATGGCTTACATAAGGGTATCTTTCACCTTGAATGGTACCCTTATCGAGGAGTTATCGCTTACATAAGGGTATCTTTCACCTTGAATGGTACCCTTATGTAGGGGGATTGGCTTGCATAAGGGTATCTTTCACCTTGAATGGTACCCTTATGAAGGAGTTAGCGCTTGCATAAGGGTATCTTTCACCTTGAATGGTACCCTTATAGCGGAGGATTGGCTTACATAAGGGTATCTTTCGGCTTGGCATGATCAAAAAATACCGCATTGCCCCGTTTTATTCTAAAAGTTACTCAAACAACAAAAAAGCACCAGGGAAAAACCCTGGTACTCTCGGTTTTATTTAAGGAAGCTGTCGTCAATCAATGTTTTGAAATCTGGTTTATCTTTTAAAAATTTCAACGCGTAAGATGAGTCTGAGAAATCCTGGATGGCTTGCGCATCGACTTCATAGGTAAAGCCAATTCGGTCCCAGGCAAGCTCGACGACATCTTTTTCCAGCTCCTGGCCTGTTGTTTCTTTGATGTCTTTAATTGTGATTTCCTGAGCTTCTGCTGGATTTTCGTTGATGAAATCGACAGCCTCTTTGTGGGCATCGATTATTTTTTGGACGGTTTCCGGCTGTTCGTCGATCATTTTACCGGAAGTGACCATAACGGAAGCAGGAAGTGTCTCGCCGAATGATACTTCATCCCAGCCGATGACGACTTCTGCGCCTGTTTCTTTTTCAATGACGGCAGCCCATGGTTCAGGGGCTACAGCGATGTCAATTTTGCCAGACTTCAGCATAGCTGCGTATTGTGCCGGCTGGCCGGTCAGATGCTTCATTGTACCGCCGATACGCTGGGATGTGATGCCTTCTGCTTCAAGATAGGTTTCATACTGGACATCATGTGTGCAGCCAACTCCTGGAGTGATGAAGGTTTTGCCCGCGAAGTCTTCTGCTGAATTGATTTCAACTCCCTTTCTTGCCAGAACAACTGTGCCGCCAGTGGATGCACCCGCAATGATTTTAACATCAGCACCTGTTGAGAAGTTGTTCATCGCAGGGCCTGGTCCTACAAGACCGGCATCGATTTCGCCGGTCTTCAGTGCGGTCATGAATGAACCCCCTTCAGCGAAGGTTTTGTATTCGATTGTTGTTCCATCGCCAAGCTGCTGCTCAAAGTAGCCCTTGTCTTTCGCCACCATAGCAGGTACGTGATTGATGTTAGGGAAATAACCGATGACGATTTTTTTCTTTTCACCCGTGGTTTTTGATGCTCCTCCAGAGCCGCAGCCCGCAAGCAGCACCGCAAATGCCATTAAAAATGCCAAAAAGATCGAAGCTTTTTTCATGTGATTCCCTCCTGATTTTTAAGATTCAAGTCCCCAGCGATTGAGCACCGATTTTTCGATGCGCTGGAATATAAGCTGGTCTACGATTGTTCCAATAATGCCAATGATGAAAATGACTCCTATCACCAGTGCCATATTTCCGAAGTCTGAGGCAAACCGGAGTGTGTACCCAAGTCCTGGGCCTGTGCTCAATAGTTCGCCGGCCATCAATGCCCGCCAGGCGAATGCCCATGCGAGTCTCGATCCGGTTACCACATAAGGAATTGCCGCTGGAAAAATGACTCTTCTATATAAATCCCAGCCATTTACGCCCATTGTTTTGGCCGCTTTTATGAACAGTGGTGAAACGTTTTTTATCCCCACTCTTATATTGAGCGTCATAACAAACGTTCCCCCGAGAACAACCACGAAAATAACAGCCTTTTCGTTCATTCCGAACCACATGATCGCTAACGGAAGCCATACAATGCTTGGTACGCTTTGAAGCGCCAGGACGACTGTCCCGAGTGTCTCATCCGCTGTTTTGGATTTCGCGAGCAAGACGCCGAGACCCGTGCCGATTAACAACGATAGGCCAAGCCCGATTGCAAGCCTTTTGAAGCTGGCAACGAGGTCATAGATCAAGGTTTTATCCTGGAATCCGGTTATAAGAGCATCCAGAACTTTTTCCGGGGATGGAAGGATGATCGGCAGCCACCATTCAAGCTTGCTTCCTGTATACCAGAACGCAATCAATGCTGTGAAAAATATGATTCTTTTGATATTAGGATTCATGTGCAAGCTCCTCCCTGATGACTTTATCGATTTCCTTCTTCAGGAAGCCCATGATGTATTCTTCAAGTTCGACCATTTCTTTTTTATGATCGTGGCGCGGCCTTGGAATCTCCACTTTAATATCCTTCAGGATCACGCCCGGCTTTGTTCCCATCACGATGATCCGATCTGAGAGCTTAATGGATTCAGAGATGCTGTGGGTTACGAACAAAATCGTTTTTTGCGTCTCCGACCAGATGGTTTCCAATTGACCATGAAGCCGCGAACGTGTTTGTTCATCGAGCGCTCCAAATGGTTCATCCATCAGAAGGGTATCAGGGTTCATAGCAAGCGCCCTGGCAATTGCCACCCGCTGCTGCATGCCTCCCGACAGTTCATGAGGATAATGCGACAGATAATTGCTGAGCTGAACCATCTGTAAATACTTCTTCGCTTCCTCCTCTGCCTGCTTCTTTGGCATGTCTTTCTTCAATGGAAAAATGACATTTTCAAGCACATTCAGCCAGGGAAATAACGCTGCCTGCTGAAAGACCATTCCCCTGTCTTTTCCCGGCTTTGTAATTTGTTTCCCAGCAACTAGGATTTCTCCGCCGGTTGCCGGGGTCAATCCTGCCACAATCGATAGCAGCGTGGATTTTCCGCACCCCGATGGCCCGAGGATTGATACAAACTCACCTTTATCCACTCCTAGATTAATATCTTTTAAAATATCAACCTGGTGATTATTTTTGTCTGCATACTGTTTGTGAACATTGTTGATCTCTATGAACAAGCTAATCACCCTATTCTCATAAAACTTATTAGTTTAGTCGGATTTAATAAAGATAATTATAATCTATTCATTCATCTTGTCAACATTTCATTTATTTTTGCTGCAAACCAGCCCTTTTTTTACTCCGTTTGCAAAATAAAAAGACCTGCACATCTGCAGATCTAGAAAAAATAAGAATATAAAGTCAGAACGGAAATGGAACCGATGACGACGACAATGACGTTCGCTCCCATAAACGCTACGATAAAAGCAGCCGCAGCACCGATCAGGCCGTACCAGATGTCTTCCTGGATGAACAGAATTGCGGGGAAGATCAGCGCTCCAAGCGTTGCATATGGGACATTCTTCAGGACGCCCTGTAAAAATGGGGGCAGCTCCTTTCCCCGGAACATCACGAATGGGAGCATCCTCGGTATATAGGTCACGACGGCCATGCCTATGATCATAATGATGATTTCTTTACTCATTCGCTTCTGTCCCCCTGCCTTTCTTGAACGTTTCTACAGCCTCGACAAGAATCGCTGACAAAAGTGTCGCCAGCACAATGGACCAGCCTGTGGACATCAATTGCGCCATTGTGAAAATCGAATTGAACGCTGCAGCGAGTGCTGCCAGGTATATAACTTTCACATTGGTTTTCATCGATGGAACCAATAAGCCGACAAACATCGCATACAATGCGACGGACATGCTTTCCTGAAGCGTCTGCGGCAATCCGGACCCGACAAGATAGCCTAATCCTGAAAAGACTACCCAGCTGGAGTAGGCAGTGAGATTCAAGCCGAACATATACCCGGCATTGACTGTGCCCTCCAGCGTGGCCGCAACGGAAAACGTCTCATCGGTAATCCCGAAGGAATAGCTCATCCTCGCCCCAACCGTATCCTCTTCAGCCTTCTCATTCAAGGACGCAGACATAAGGAAATGGCGGATATTCACGATAAAGGTAGTGAGAACAACTTCAAAAATTCCGATTCCCTGCGCCAGAAGGCTTAAGGAAATGTATTGTGCAGCACCCGCAAATACGAGCATGCTCATCATGACCGTCTCACCGAGCGCAAGTCCGGTTGTCTTGGCGATCAAGCCAAAGGTAAGTGCAATCGGCATATAGCCTATCGCAATGCTGAGCCCTGATTGAATTCCTTTTTTAAAATCTGTTGCCTGCTTAACAGCCAATGTACTTTCCACGACCTTCCCGCCTTTCTATTACTATGTATAAAATAAAATCCTTTAATCAATTAAAATATATTATACATACTTCCAACAGCTTGGAAAAGTATTTCTTTTATCGAAATACTTTTCAGCGGAAGATTTCCTGCCGGTTAGCAAGCTGAAGCAAAAAAGAAAGTAACAATAGGTATCTGAACTAAGTTTTTCCTGGCAATAAGATCGCAACAATCAAAAAACACGGCCGCGGCCGTGTACGATTACTTCCCTTGAAAATTCGGCTTCCGTTTTTCACTGAAGGCTGCCAGTGCTTCCAGCCGGTCTTCTGTCGGGATTGTCACTTCATAGGCTTTCCGCTCGATTTGCAGTCCTGTCTGGAGGTCTCCGTTCATTCCCTGCTTGACCGCGTACTTTGCCTGCTGCAGTGCGACAGGGCCGTTCGCCAGCATCATTTCGGCAAACTTCATGCATTCCTCAAGCAAGCTCTCTTTTTTGACGACAGCTGTGACGAGGCCGTATTCCAGTGCCTCCTCCGCTTTTAGCCGGCGCGCAGTCAAAATTAACTCAAGTGCTTTTGCCTGCCCGATCAGCCTTGGGAGCCGCTGGGTACCGCCTGCTCCCGGAATGATCGCCAGGCTCGTTTCCGTCAATCCCATTTGTGTACCTGCAGCAGCCATCCGGAAATCACAGGCCAGCGCAAGCTCCATCCCGCCTCCGAAGGCAAATCCATTGATTGCTGCGATTGTCGGCTGCGGCAGGTTGTCTGCCATCGTGAATACCTCGCCGATTTTATAGATATTGCGCTTCACTTCCTCATCGGAAAGTGTGCGGCGTTCTTTCAAGTCTGCACCCACGCTGAATGCCTTCTCACCCGCTCCGGTAAAAATCACTACCCTTGCATCACGGTTTGTCCTGATTTCTTCAATAACACGCTGTAACTCGTCGAGTGTGTCATAGTTAAATGCATTTAATGCGTCGGGGCGATTCAACGTCACAATTGCGGCATGCCCTTCCAATCGGAAATCGATATTTCCCATCATGATCAGCTCCTTCTACATTGACATTCTAGCTGAAAGTAAAAATTCCTTCCTAATTCTGAAAAAGAGGCAGGCACGGGCGCCCGCCTCTTTTGGATAAGCTTTATTTTCCTTGCAGAACCTGATTTTTCAGCGCTCTTCTTAAAATTTTCCCGGTTGTATTCTTCGGCAGTTCCTTAAGGAATTCAATCGCGCTTGGGACCTTGTATTTCGCCAGATGCTCGCGGCAATATTCAAGCAGCTGCTCTTCGGTCAAATCAGGATTCTTGCTGACGACATAGCATCTTACTGCTTCGCCGAAATTCGGATCCGGCACTCCGAGAACCGCAACTTCGACTACGTCAGGATGGTTGTACAATACTTCTTCGACTTCGCGCGGATATACATTGTAGCCGCCGACAAGAATCAAGTCCTTCTTGCGGTCAACGATGTAAAAATAACCTTCTTCGTCCATGCGGGCGAGGTCTCCTGTATATAGCCATCCGTCCCTGATCGTAGCAGATGTTTCTTCCGGCATCTTATAATAGCCTGCCATAACGTTCGGACCGCGGACGATCAATTCGCCAACTTCACCTGGAGCCACTTCATCTCCCATTTCATTGACGACCTTGTTTTCAACATTCACGATCGAGGTTCCGATTGAACCTGCCTTGCGCGGACGGTCAAGCGGATTGAAGCAGGTGACTGGTGACGCCTCAGACAAACCATATCCTTCTGAAACCATGACGTTGAATTTGCGCTCAAAATTCTGAAGCAGCGCGACTGGAAGGGAAGCACCTCCGGAAATGCACAGCCTTAGTGACTTAAGATCATCCGGATTTCCTTCTGGATACTGGAAAAGGAAATTGTACATGGTCGGTACGCCTGCAAATACAGTTGCCTCGTGCTCCCTGGCAATCCTGAACACTTCTGCCGGGCTGAACCTAGGGACGATCAACAATGTGCCGCCGTTCATCAATGGCGCATTAAGGGCCACCGTCAAACAGAAGACATGGAACATCGGCAAGGCGGTGATCACCTTGTCATCTTCGTTCATTCTCAGGTAATCGCTTACATCCTTGGCGTTGCTATAAAGGTTTTTGTGGGTAAGCATAGCACCCTTAGGCTTTCCGGTCGTTCCAGATGTATAAAGAATGATGGCAACATCGTCTTCATCCAACTCAGGACCTTTAAAGCCAAGATCGCCGGAACCGACAACATGTGTAAACGGTTTCAATTTTGGACTTAAGGAAAGCTTGGACATGTCTTCTTCAGACATCTGACTCTGGCCTGTTTCAGCAATGACAAAGTATTCTACTGCCGGCAGATGCTGATGCATTTTCTCAGCAAGCGGCAGCATCAGATCAAGGCCTACGACTACCTTGACATCGCCATTATTCAGGATATAGCCAATTTCATCTGCGGTGTATATCGGATTGATGGGAATGACTGTTGCACCGAGTCTAAGCGCTCCGTACAAACTGATGACAAAATGTGGAGAGTTTCCTAGCAGCATAGCGATATGATCGCCTTTTTTAACCCCTAATTTTTCAAGGCCAGATGCAAATTTCGTAACAGCAGCATCCAGTTCAGCATAGGTACTTGCTTTGTCCATGAAAAAATATGCCGGCTTATCGCCCAGCATTGAGGCAGTGTGATGAAGCTGTGATGAAAGATTCATATAACTCCCTTCCCCCTTTGCGGTGAATTCAATCACCAAACTTATGAAAAGTTTTCTAAATATATTATATTGAAAGAAAATTATGGGTTCAAGGAAAATGTCCAAGTTTTCTAACATTTTTATAAAAGAAAACAAAAAAACGCGGTGTCATCGACATCGCGTTCAATCTTTTAATAGATGAGATTTATGAAATCTTCCTTAGAAATATTTCCGAAATAATGTTTGGTGTCAACATCATCCAATGCTGCAGCAAGTGCTGACCTCTCATACCTCAATCCTGTCAGCTTGTCCTCTATTTCTGTGACATCACCAACACCGAAGAAATCTCCGTAGATTTTACAGTTTTCGATCATACCCTTGTCCACTTCGAAGCGGACATCAATCTGGCCGACCGGGAACCGGTGTGAGTGCTGCAGGTTGAATTTTGGCGACTTACCATAATTCCAATCCCAGTTCTGGTATCTTTCCTTCGAAAGCTCGTGGATTTTCTCCCAGTCCTGTTCTGTCAGGACATACTCTGGGATTTCTTCCATTCCTTCAAAGATATTTTTTAACAACAGGGAACGGAACTCTTGAATTGTCACTTTTTCAGTAAGGAACTCGGAGATGTTCGCCACCCGGCTTCGGATGGATTTGATTCCTTTCGATTCAATTTTTTCCTTTTTAACGTTAAGTGCTGATACAACACTTTCGATTTCTGAATCAAACAGCAAAGTACCATGGCTGAACATCCGCCCTCTAGTTGAAAATTGGGCGTTTCCGGATATCTTCCTTCCTTCGGCCAGCAAGTCATTCCTGCCGCTTAGCTCCGCATTGACGCCGAGCTTCCGCAGAGCGTTCACCACTGGCTCCGTAAACTTCCTGAAGTTATGGAAGCTTTCTCCGTCATCCTTCGTGATAAAGCTGAAATTCAAATTGCCAAGGTCATGGTACACAGCTCCGCCTCCTGATAACCTGCGGACGACATGGATGCCATTTTTCTCGACATACTCCGTATTGATTTCTTCGATCGTGTTCTGGTTTTTGCCAATGATGATGGAAGGTTCATTTATATAAAACAGCAAGTAGGTTTCATTGATATCCAGATTCTTTAAGGCATATTCTTCAATTGCCAGGTTGATCCTTGGATCCGTGATCCCTTTATTATCGATAAATAACATGGTTGATTCTCCTTTTATAAGGTTAGTTCAAGTCCTTCCCTCGCGAGGGTGATCGGACCGGAAAATAGTGTTGAAGCCTCGGACACGAGCTGGTCGATTTCACCATAATGCGGCAGGTGTGTCAGGACCAGCTGCTTAACACCCGCATGGTTAGCGAGTTTTCCGTTATCTAAGCTGTTCATATGCCCTGCGCCCTTGCCATCCTGGTTACCGTAGAAGTTGCATTCTGAAAGCAATAAATCAGCGCCGGATGCAAATGGAATGAACTCTTCCTTATAGGAAGTATCGGCTGTATACACCAGGGAATTGCCGCCAGCTTCGATGCGCATTGCATAACATGGGACCGGATGGACTGCAGGGATAAAGGAGATGGTGAAAGGCCCGATCTCAAGCTTTTTAGCCGGATTGTAAGCAACCCCTTTTGTAATGTTTTTATATGTAAGCTTCGCAAACTCCTGCTTGTCCTGTGTATGTCCGTAAATCGGCAGCTGAGATGATTTCTTGCCCAGAAACCCCTGTATCAGGCGTGCATGCTGAAGCACTCCGATGTCAGCAACATGGTCAGGATGATAGTGGGAAAGCACCAATGCATCCAGTTCTTCCGGCTGTACATAATTTTGCATTTTTGCCAGTACTCCGCTGCCAAAATCGATCATCAGCTTAAAACCTTCATGTTCCAGCAAATATCCTGTACTCGCTGCATTTGCCTTGGGATATCCTCCCCAGAATCCTATTATTGTCAGCTTCAATGATCTGCCTCCTTGTATCATGCTTTTAATTTCACTATACTCCATTTTGCCCATTTTTTCACATTAGGTATTTTTTCAGAAAATTATGATTGACGGCTCGCGCTCTGTTATAATACAATACAATTAATATAATAACTGTACCAAAACAACTACTCAATTGGAGGGAACAGCATGATTGATAATGTCGTAGAGTTCTTTCGTAACTTGCCAAAGAAGCAGTGTGTAGAGTGTGGAGAAACAATTGATGAGCAGCACGAATGTTATGGAAATAAATGCGATGGTTGCATGGATCCAGGAAAGTTTTAAACTTCGTTTTCCTTCCCCGGTTTTCCGGGTGTAATACAATCCCTTTCCCGCAGTGATCAACTGCAAATGAAAAGCCAGCTCTTTCTTTCAAGAGCTGGCTTCCTTTTTTTATTCTTCTGCTAATACGGTAAATTTCCTTTTGAACATCCAATGGAAATAAACCGCTGTGCCTGCTGCAAGGACTAAAATATATCCGCCTAAAATTGCTGCATTTTGCCACATGAAACTGAAATCCCCGCTTGAGATGACAGCTTTGAATCCTTGGACTGAATAAGTCATTGGCAAATACGCGTTGAACTTCTGCAAGAAGCCTGGAATCAATTCCAATGGGAATGTTCCTGCGCTTGTCGTAAGCTGCAAAATCAGGATGACGATGGCAACAAAACGGCCAGGGTCCCCTAACAATGTCACAAGGAACTGAATCAGTGCGATAAAAGTCAGGCTTGTGATAATGGAGAAGACCACGAATAGCGGAACGCTTTCTACGTCTAGTCCCAGCCCCATGAGAAGGATGGCATCGGCTGCAAGTGCCTGCAATATGCCAATCCCGGCCAGGATGCCAAATTTACTGAAGAACCAGCTTGCACCGCTTGAAGGGACTCCAGCCGGTTCCCTTAATGGGAATACGATCGAAAGCAGCAATGCACCAACAAATAACCCAAGAGATAAGAAATATGGTGCAAATCCTGTTCCATAGTTCGGAACTGACTTGAATGTTTCATTCGCCAGTTTTACTGGTGCAGCAAGCATATTGTAGGTTTCCTCATCTGGATTCACCTTTGCTTTTTCTGCTCCATCCTTAAGCTTTTCAGCAAGTTCGGAGGTTCCATCCGCCACCTTGGAGTTTCCTTCAGACAATTTCCCTGCACCAGATGCCAGTTTGTCTGCTCCGTCAGTCATAGCTGCGGAACCAGCTGCAAGCTGATCGATTCCGCCAACGAGCTTGGAACTTCCATTTGCCAGTTCAACAGAACCAGCTTTCGCCTCACTCAGCTTGTCACCGAACAGCTGAAGACCCGAATGGAATTCTTCATGGCCGGCTGCCAGTTTCATAGCACCAGTTTCCACTTGCCCGCTGCCTGCTGCCAGTTTCGAGATTCCCTGCTGCAGATCGCCCTGTCCGGCAATGACTTTATTCAAGCCAGCTGATAATTCCCCAGAACCTGCAGCCAGTTTACCTGCTGAGTCTGAAAGTTGTGCTGTCCCATTCTCAACACTTGCACTGCCAGCTTCCAGTGCTTTAAGCGCTTCGGCTAGTTTTTGCACAGAACCAGCAAGTTCCTTATTTTCAGGATTTGCAGCTATTGCAGGCGCCATTGCCTCCATTTGTTTTTGCAGCTCTTGGATACCGGCATGAACTTGCGCTGCTCCGCCAGCTGCATTGTCAGCCCCATTTTTCCAGGCTGTCATTTTTTGGCCGAGATTCTCGGATCCCTGTTCAAGTTGTTTAGTACCCTCAATCAATTCTGGGATCTTGCTGTTTGCCTTGTCTAAACCTGCCTTTACTTGTGAAGCTCCTGTCTGTAAATCTTTCTGGCCTGCCAGAAGTTGGCCCGAAGCATCCTCGAGCTTCGTTTCCCCTTCCTCCAATTGACCAAGCCCACCAGCGAGCTTTCCTGCTCCATTTGCTAACTCTTTGGCACCGGAATCAGCTGAGTTCATTCCCTGGTTGAAGTCAATCGACTTGCTGGCTAGCACGGATAGATTGTCATAAAGCTCCTGGCTTCCATCCTTAAGCTTGACCGCACCGTCATTCAGTTCGGAAGCTCCGTCACTTGCCTGGCCAAGTCCATCTGCCAGTTCGCTGATTTTGTCAAACATCGTTTCCGCATAGGTTTCAGAAACCTTTTCGGATACGGAAGCCTTGATTTTTTCTGCTGCTGTTCCGCCTATCTGAGCAGATAGGAAGTTGAAGCTTTCATTAGGAATATAAACGAGTTCGAGCTTTTCTGGATGTTCATCCATCAAAGTTGTTGCATTTTCAGAGAAACCTTTCGGAATTTTTATGAGCATATAATATTTTTGCTGCTCAAGTCCTTTTGTCCCTTCTTCCTCCGATACAAAGTCAAAACCAAAATCGTTGCTTTCCCTTAGCTTATCTACAAGGTCATTACCGAGTTCAAGCTTCTCACCGTCAATTTCTGATCCTGAATCGCTGTTGACAACAGCTACAGGAAGGTCGGAAAGATGCTCATACGGATCCCAGAATGCCCATAGGAACATTCCACTGTACAGAACCGGAATGAACAAGACGGCAATGATTGGAATGAGAAGCTTCTTATTCCGAAAAATGGCAAGTAGTTCTTGGGTGAATAGTTTATTTTTCATTATTATCCTCCTTATTGAAGTGAAGTGACCATATTGTTCATTTGGTCATTCAATTGCTGAAAATAAGGACCCCCTCCTAATGAGACAATCCTTTGAAAATATAGAACTCAAAAAGCTCTGATATTTGCGCTTTTTCCAGCGGCTTGTTTTTCTTTTCCCAGTCAAAAATCAGTGCGATGTAAAGCTTCATCATGATGAATGAAGTGATTTCCGGATCGCACTCCTTAATCTCACCCTTTTGGATTGCCTGGATGACCCTTTCTTTGATGAAGCGGAGAATGGCGGATTCCAGCTTATCCATGACCTCTAATACTGCTGGTGTCCCAATATCCCTTGCTTCCTGGGAAAGCTTGATCGTCAGTTGATGTTTTTTACGAAACTCAAGCAGTCGATATAATGCTCTGTGGACGTTTTCGTAAAAAGAATCTGATGGGTCAACAGCCTCATTTGCGACCTCTCCCATTTCCTTGATCAGGCCATTAATGATTTCATCAAAAAGCTGTTCCTTATTTTTGAAAAAAGTATAGATCGTACCTTTTCCGACATTCGCCAGCTTTGCGACTTGATCGATGGTCGTCGCCTTATAGCCATAGAGCGAAAAAGAGTTGTTGGCCGCATCAATAATCTGTTGTCTCCGGTCGATTGCCATGATTACACCCCCATAAAATGACCAAATGAGAAAAACGGTCATTTCGTCACCAATAAATTTATCACATCTTTTACACTATGGCAAGTGTGTAAAATAAAAAACCCTTAGAAAAGGGTTTTTTATTTGTTAATAAGAAAGCCTTCGAGAATTCTCTAGCTCCAGCGCCTAGCCCCTCGAGTCGCTTCTGTCCGCCCAATGAAGTCAAAGAACGACTTCACCGGTCGGCCCTCCAGCGCTTGTCGGGGCTGACCAAGGCGCTTGCGCTTTTCTTAATTAAGCTGCAAGAATCCAAGGATTTTTTCGACCGCGGCTTCCCCCTGGTCGATGCAGTCGGGAAGACCGACTCCTTCAAAAGAGCTTCCTCCGACAAAGACGCCGGGAAGTTCCTTTTCAAGGCCACTCTTCAGATTGGCCACTCTTTGCTTATGTCCGACCGTATACTGGGGCATTGCTTCCTTCCAGCGGGAAACGACGGCAAAGTCTGGCTGCGCCTGAATGTCCATTGTTTTATTCAAATCTTCCAATGCAATCTTGATGATTTCATCATCCGACAGCTCGACAATTGCTTCATCACCTGGTCTGCCGACATACAGGCGGAGCAGGACTTTTCCCTCCGGTGTCGTATGCGGCCACTTTTTGTGGGTCCACGTGCAGGCTGTGATCGTGTAATCACCGTTCCTTGAGACAACGAAACCCGTGCCATCGATATCTTCTTTTATGACACTTTCCGGAAATGCCATGGCCACTGTTGCCACTGATGTTGAAGGCATGTCCCGGAACAGGTCGAAGATGTGTTCATGATCCGCGAACATATGCAAGGCGGCTTCATGCGGTGCAGCCACAAGGATGCTGTCTGCATCCAGTGTTTCACCGCTGCTCAGCCTCAAACGGTACCCATTCTCCTGCTTGCTCACTTTATCGACACGGATTCCCTTGATGACAGAACCGGCCTCAAGCTTCGACTCAATCGCATCAACAAATGACTGAAGACCGGACGTGATGGTCAGGAACATCCCCTTTTTCTTCGCCTGCCCGGCTTCGGCAGGTTTCTTTTTAGGAGCAGGTGTCGATTTTTTTGTGCCCAGAATCAGGCTTCCGTATTTTTGCTCTGTCTGATAAAACTGCGGGAATGTTGACAATAGACTCATGTTATCAATATCCCCGGCGTAAATGCCAGAGAGCAAAGGCTCAATCAAGTTCTCGACTACTTCATCGCCAAGTCTGCGACGGAAAAACTCGCCAAGCGACTGGTCTCCCTCTACCTTGGAAGGCGGCATGAAGAAGTCCCCGGCAGCACGGAATTTGCCCGGCCATGAAAACAATCCAGTCGTAACGAACGGACCGATCTGAGTGGGGATCCCCATCACAGCACCGCCTGGTATAGGGTGGAGCTTGTCTTTCAGGAGCACGTATGATTTACCCGTACTGTTATTGACTAATTTATCGCCTAAGCCGACTTCCCTTGCCAGACGGCCTGCACTTTCTTTTCTTTCAAGAAAGGAATCAGGCCCTCTTTCGATCACAAAGCCATCTTTTACATAAGTCTGCATTTTCCCGCCAACACGGTGGGAGGCTTCCACCAGCTTTACATCCAAAGGAAGCTGGTTTTCCCTGGCATGCTTTTGCAAATAATACGCAGCAGCCAGACCAGTGATCCCGCCTCCTATAATTACAACTCTTTTCTTATCTGTCACGGTAGATCGCCTTCTTTTACTAGTTTTAGCTTGAAGATGACAGCTTCTTTAAAATGACATCTGCCATTGCGTCAATGAATTCCGGCTCTGCATTCGGCATTGGCGGCCTATAATAGCTGGCCCCGATTTCATCCGTCACGACCTTGCATTCATAGTCATTGTCATATAGTACTTCAAGATGTTCGGACACAAATCCAGCTGGCACATAAACGAATGCCTTATAGCCATGCTCCTCAAACAGCTCTCTCGTCAAATCCTGGACATCCGGTCCAAGCCAAGGTTCCGGTGTGTTACCGGCGCTTTGCCAGCCTACTGCGTAATTCTTTACACCGGCCTGCTTGGCGATCAAGTCAGCTGTTTCCTTCAATTGTTCAGGATATGGATCGCCCATCTGGAGGATTTTCTCCGGAAGGCTGTGGGCAGAAACGATGAGGACTGATTTTTCCTTCTCATCTGCAGGCATTTCTGCAAACGCTTTTGCCACTCGGTCAGACCAGTACTTGATGAATTTTGGCTCATCATACCAGCTTTCTACGGAAACGATCTCAGGCCCGCCCAGTTTGGCAGCCTCTTCCTTTGCACGGCCATTATAGGATTTTACACTGAAGGTTGAGAAATGCGGAGCAAGGACGATGCTGACCGCCTCTTCAATTCCGTCATTATTCATTTTCTTCACAGCGTCTTCGATAAAAGGCTCGATATGCTTCAATCCAAGATACATCTTGAATTCGATTTCATCCTGGATGCTGTTCAGATGCTGTTCCAGTTTCTCGCCTTGTTCCACAGTGATTTTCGCTAGCGGAGAAATGCCGCCAATCGCTTCATAACGATTTCTTAGATCTTCTAGCATTTCGGGTGCCGGCGGGCGTCCGTGGCGGATATGTGTATAGTAACGTTCAATATCTTCTTCTTTGTAGGGTGTACCATATGCCATCACTAGCAAACCCATCTTCTTCTTCGTCATGATTGCACCTCTTTTTCCAGTCTCTAAGCTTTTATTCTGCCAAAAATAGCTCTAATATTCCAAATCTAATGCTCTGATGGAGAATAGAAACTATCTGCCCAGCTTTGAAGCAGAGTATTCATGGATGAATGCAGTCAATTTTTTCAGCGTTTCAGGGTTCACTGATGGGAAGACACCGTGTCCCAGGTTAAAGATGTAGCCTGGCTGTGCCATACCCTGATCAAGGATTGCTTTCGCCTTCTCTTCAATTACATCCCAAGGTGCAAGCAGGATCGCAGGGTCGAGATTTCCCATGACCGTTTTATTAATGCCTAACTCACGGGCTTCGCTGATCTGCAGGCGCCAATCAAGGCCCACTACATCAAGCGGTAGGTCATGCCATTCCATGGCAAGGTGGCTTGCGCCAACACCAAACATGATCAAAGGCACATTCTCGTTCTTCAGTTCCGAGAAAATCCTGTTCATGACCGGTTTGATAAAGATGCGGTAATCCTGGACATTCAATGCGCCTACCCATGAATCAAAAATCTGGATTGCTTTAGCTCCAGCTTTGATTTGGGATTTGACATAGGTAATCACCATATCGCCAAGCTTGTCCATCAGCGCGTACCATGCTACCGGCTGTGCATACATGAACGCCTTTGTCTTATTGTAGTTCTTTGAAGGTCCGCCTTCGATCATATAGCTTGCAAGCGTGAACGGCGCTCCGGAAAAACCGATCAACGGGACAGACAGCTGCTCTTCTGTTAGAAGCTTGATAGTATCAAGAACATACGGGATGTCAGACTCCGGATTGATTGTGCCCAATTTCTCCACATCTGACAATGATGTTATAGGATTCGAGATTACTGGCCCGATGCCTGATTTGATTTCGACGTCAACGCCCATAGCTGGAAGCGGAGTCATGATATCTTTGTAAAGGATGGCAGCATCAACACCATACTGCTCTACCGGCAGCCTTGTGACATATGCGCAAAGTTCAGGCTGATGTGTGATTTCGAACAAGGAATATTTTTCTTTGATTTCTCTATATTCAGGCTGTGAACGGCCAGCTTGTCTCATATACCATACAGGGACATGGTCGGTTTTTTCCCCTCTTGCTGCTTTTAAGAATGTATCATTGATTATCTTGCTCATTAAGTGTGGTCCACCTTTCAATAATGTCTGTATTCCATTGTAATATAAAAGGATTGAAATAAAAAACACCTATTTTCCAAACGGAAAACAGAACTTTTCATCTTTTAAAAAAACAAACTATCTACACTATATCGTTTTTACGCTTCTATTTCATAGCAAACGCTTTAAATTGTTGAAAATTAGACGAAATTCATGTTTTTAGATTCAATTGAATAGGGAAAATAGATTAAGCTGTGAAAATCATTATAATAGAAGGAAGAAAGGCTCTGTTAATCCAAACTGTTGATTTTCGTTCCAGGCGCTTCGCTTTCCGCGGGAAGAATATGAAAAAGGCCAACTGCCGTCTTTTTCATAAACAATTCTTCCTCGGGGCTGGCGCTGAGCCTCCTCGTCGCTTTACTCCTGCGGGGTCTCTTCTGACCAGCTAAGCCCGCAGAGTCTACGCGCCTTCCACTACAATCAGCAGGAGTAAAAATAAAGTCGTGCTTCAACAGAGCCACTAATTAAAATGAGGTGAAAAGATGAATTTATTCATTACTTCGGGTACAGCGGATTTTCTATTGAAGTTAAAAGAGAAACACCAGGGCGAGAACATGGTCCTGATGAACAGCAATGAATCGTCCATCCTTGTCCATGAGACGGAAGGGAAAACCTTATTCAGCTCGCCAAGGAAATATGAAGTGATTGATTCTGCCGGCACACTTGGCCGGGAAGGTTTTGCTGTATTTAATAATATCCCGGTAACCGATGAAGGAAGGCCGCTTTTTGAGGACCGCTTCCTGAACCGGCCAAGGATGATTGAGAACGAACCTGGATTTGTCGCCATCCGTGTTCTGCGTCCATTGAGCTCCAATACCTACATCATCCTGACCATCTGGGAAAATGAAAGCTCATTTGAGAACTGGCAAAAATCCAAGGCATATGCACATGCACATAAGAATCGCGGCACAGAGACAGGAATTGATGGTGCAAAACCTAATATTTTCGAAAGTGCCTCATATGTATCAAAATATTATATTGAAGGTGAATGATTGTCTCAATTTGGCGTCCCCATCCTGTCGATGGAGACGCCTTTTTTCTATTTTATAGCCCCGCCGGCTCCCAGCCTACATATAAAAGAGGATGCCAACTATGGCACCCTCCCCTCCTTATGGCAGCTTGATAAATCCGTTCCGGTTTGCATAAACAGCAGCCTGCGTCCTGTCTGATAAACCCAATTTCCCGAGTATGTTCGAGACATGGGTCTTTACTGTTTTCACACCAATGAACAATTCTTCGCTGATCTGCTGGTTTGTCATGCCTTCCCCGATACATTTCAGGACATCCAGCTCGCGTTCTGTCAGTTCGTCATGGGGCTTTCGCTCTTGCGGCCTCAGCTTTCGCATCATTTTATTGGCTACCTTAGGTTCAATCACTGTTTCTCCCCTGGCTGCTTTTTCAATTGCAGCAATCACTTCAGCTGCCGTCGCTGTTTTCAGCATATAACTGAATGCCCCTGCCTCAATTGCTGGGAAAACCTGATCATCATCGTAAAAGCTTGTAATGATGATGATTTTGCATTCAGGATAAAAGCTTAATATTTCCCTCGTTGCTTCAATCCCTGTTCCTTTCTCCATTAAAAGATCCATGAGGACGACATCCGGCTTCACGTCCTTCACCAGTGATACAGCCTTGAAACCACAGTCCGCCTCCCCGACAATCTCGATTCCCGGCTCGGTCTCCAAATAGGAAAGGATTCCTTTTCGGACCATTTCATGATCATCCACCACAACCACTCTGATTTTCCCCATTACTATTCCCTCCTCATGGCAGGTATCCTGATTTCTATATATGTACCTTCATTTTCTTTTGACCGTATATTATAGGTACCGCCAATTTGTTCACAACGCTCCCGCATTGTTTTCAAGCCGTAAGATGCCATCTTTTCTTCATGGATATCGAAACCCTTCCCATCATCGCCTATATATAGATGGATTGTATGATTCTCTTCTGCAAGCATAATTTTCACTTTCGCGGCATCCGCATGGCGCAGGATGTTGGACAGCGCTTCCTGGACGATCCGAAAAATATGCTCTTCTGCTGCCTGTGAAATATTTTCGATTTCATCGATACTAGCCTCAAATGCAAGATTGGTTTTTTGCTTCAATTCCTGAATAAGCTTAACGATTCCTTCGCAAAGGCTCTCCCCGCTTAATTGGACGGGCCTCAGGTGCAGCAGGAGCGCACGCATTTCTCCCTGGGCCTTGCCTGCAATCTCGGAAATCTGTTCCAGTTGCTGCCTGGCTTTTTCAGGTTCCTGATCGAACCATCGCAGTGAAGCGGATGACATCATGCTGAGCGCAAACAGCTGCTGGCTGACCACATCGTGCAAGTCCCTCGCAAGTCTTTGCCTTTCCTCCATGATTGCCGCTGATTTGGCTGTCCTGGACAGTTCTGTTTTTTCCTCTGCCAGCTTTTGCAAGGAGTGGACCTGCTCCTGAAGATACTCAGACAGTTGGTTAAGCTCCTCCGAGATCAGGCCGATTTCATCTTTTTCATCGGTGATAATCCGTTCTGTGAATTTCCCTCTGCGCAAGGTGGCGATCAATAATAAAATGTCGCTGAGTCGCCCTTTGATTGTGTAACTCCCCCTCAAGCTGAAGTAGAATCCCACAGCTGACATGATGATGAAGCTGTATAGCCATAACCAAAAGGTCATTGAAGTCGTTACGCCGCTGTCAGGCACAATGAAAATGAAGATTTGCAGGCCAATGAAGAGAATCAGGGAAGTGATGAACGCCATCATTAAGAAAGTCTGGATAAACCATAATCGGATACTTGTCATTTTCCTCACCTCTACACCCGGTCGATTCTGACAGAACCGATCTTCAATTCAATCGTGATGTTCAATTTCCTGACGGCTTCATCGTAATCATCTGATTTATAAGCAATTACATGTTTGATTTGTTCCTGAGCATAATCAAACAGCTTTACTTCACCGACTCCGACAACTGCATTGACTTTTACCGGAACCCCCTCTGGAACGAGCATTTTCACTTCCCCCACCCAGCCTTTCACCCTGATCGGTGTTTCTTTGTCAGGTATGAACCCTTTGCTGAAATCAATGAAGTATTCGCCGACCATATTGTAGAGATCCATTGGTTCAACTGCCCAGTTCGGCTCTTTGAATGTGACTTTGCCAATTGATGCTCCCCGGATTTTCTTTGTGGAATTCCCTTCAGTATCGGGAAAATCCCCAAGTTTAGTTGCTGATGGCAGTTCTGTTTGGTAGATGATTTTAAACTTCCGTTTCCCGGTCAGCATGCTTACACCAAAATAAATCAGGAACAGCGGCCAAAGCTTCCACACATCGAGGAAGTTGAAGCTGATCACATCAAGACGGTCCATGACCAGAAGCGATGAAAAAACTATAATGAACAATCCCCATCCGAACTTCTTCTGAAGAAGTGCCACCAGTCCATACACCAATAACAAAAAAGGATAAGAGACGACAAATAGTTCTTTTATTTCCAAGGAAATGACACCTAAATTAACGAGCAAAAGGATGATTCCCAGACCTGCCAGTACGACAGCCGTTGCTATTTGATTTACCGATCGAGTACGCAACACTTTTCCCTTCTTTCTTGCTTTCCTGTTCTCTTATTCTTGTTCATCTAAAAAAATCCCTTTATTTCCTATCTTTTTCACTAGTAAACTTGCTTGTTATACATATTTTAAGGAATGGAACAGCTTTTTTCTCCCCTCCAAAGGAGTTTTCTGCCTCCGTCCCGGGACTGAGAATTTTTTTACCAATCCTGCTCACACCTTTCTGCTTCCATCATATTCTGTAGTACTTAATTAGGTAATCTGCCTATTCAGCGCAGACGGAAACAGTACGTCAATCAGAAGGGAGAAATACTCAATGGTTGTAGAATTAACGGCACTTCATTGGATATATGTTTTATTCATCTTCCTGATCATCGGGTTCATGGTCATGAAAAGAGATACAACGCTTGTATCGATCATCGGGATCTTTTTATTGGCAATCGTCGCGACTGGCTCGTTAAGCGGCTCGGTCAGCAGTGTATTCAATAGTTTCATATATGCCATTACCGAGCTTCTGCCTACCATTCTCGTCATATCCATCATTGTGGCGATGAGCAGGACGCTTACAGTAACAGGAATCAACGATGCGATGATATCGCCATTCGCCAAATTGATCAAAACACCCGCACTGGCATATTGGACGATTGGGATTGTCATGATGTGCATATCCTGGTTTTTCTGGCCATCTCCAGCAGTAGCCTTGATGGGGGCAGTCCTTTTACCAGTCGCAGTAAGAGTCGGGCTGCCTGCCCTTGGTGTAGCGGTCGCTATGAACCTCTTTGGGCACGGAATTGCCTTGTCCGGTGATTTTGTCATCCAGGCTGCTCCAAAGCTGACTGCCGATGCTGCCGGCATTCCCGTCAGTTCGGTCGTCCAGGCCAGTATCCCGCTGGTCATTGTCATGGGCGTTGTCACCACGGTGACCGCATTCTACTTGTTAAAAAGAGACATGAAAAGCGGCAAATTGAAAAGCAGCGGTTCACTTGAAGTTGAATTAAAGCAAACGAGCGATCCAACCTTGCTGACTGATGGTGCAAAGAAATTCTTCGCTCTCCTGATACCAGTATTATTCGCAGCGGATGTTGCCGCAATGTCCATCCTTGACCTTCAGGGCGGCGATGCGACTGCGCTTGTTGGCGGGACCTCAATTTTCATCCTGCTCCTGATCTCTCTCGCAGCGCATAAGAACAAAGGACTTGAAAAAACGACCAGCTATTTGATCGAGGGCTTCCAGTTTGGATTCAAGGTTTTTGGGGCTGTCATCCCGATTGCCGCATTCTTCTATCTCGGCGACTCCGGCTTCTTGAAAATCATCGGTGAGTTCCTGCCTGAGGCGTCACAGGGCATTGTCAATGACTTAGGGGTGGCGCTTGCCTCAGTCGTTCCCCTTAACGCGGAAGTCGGGGCCGTCACACTCACGGCTGTAGGAGCCATCACCGGTCTGGATGGCTCAGGATTCTCCGGCATCTCGCTTGCTGGATCAGTCGCTGCTATTTTCTCGACTGCCATAGGCGCTGGTGCAGCAACCCTCACCGCACTCGGACAGATTGCCGCTATCTGGGTCGGCGGCGGCACACTCGTTCCATGGGCACTGATTCCGGCAGCGGCCATTTGCGGTGTGGATCCATTCGAGCTTGCAAGACGAAATCTCCTGCCGGTCACCATTGGGCTAGTTGTAACGACAATTGTGGCAATGTTCCTGATTTAGCCGCAAAATACTGGCTGCCATCCTCTGGCACCGTTTATATATGAAGCTCCCTCTCTAGGGGGCTTCTTTTGCTGTTATTCTAGAATGTTTTTATTCTATAATCATGGTATAATTATTTAAATTATCAAACTATTATACATAAGGGGATGAACCAATTGCAGGATCAGCTTTTCAGGAAACTAGAAAACCTTTATCCGGAAATGGTAGAAATTCGCCGCTTTATGCACCAGCATCCAGAGTTGTCTTTCCAGGAGGAGAACACGGCGAGGTATATCGCAGCATTTTATGAAAAACTTGGGGTTGAGGTACGAACCAATGTTGGCGGCAATGGTGTCGTGGCAAAAATCCATGGAGGCAAGCCGGGCAAAACAGTTGCGCTTAGAGCCGATTTCGACGCCCTTCCGATCCAGGATGAGAAGGATGTCCCATATAAATCGCTCGTTCCTGGCGTCATGCATGCATGCGGACATGATGGCCATACAGCGGCATTGCTTGTCCTAGCAAAAGTATTGCATGAAGCAAGGGAAAATCTTCACGGAACTTATGTGATGATTCACCAGCACGCTGAGGAGTATGCACCAGGCGGAGCCATTACGATGATTGAAGACGGCTGCCTTGAGGGAGTCGACGTTATTTTCGGCACCCATCTTTGGGCCACTGAACCAACGGGGACTGTCCAATATCGCATCGGACCGATCATGGCAGCAGCCGACCGTTTTGAGATTTCCATCCAGGGTAAAGGCGGACATGGTGCGCAGCCGCATAAAACAAAGGATGCGATTGTTGCTGGGGCACAGCTGGTTTCAAACTTGCAGCAAATCGTCAGCAGACGTGTGGATCCCGTCGATTCTGCCGTCGTGACCGTCGGCTCGTTTGTGGCAGAAAATGCATTCAACGTCATCGCCGATAAAGCCAGGCTGATTGGCACAGTGAGGACATTCAATGAAAACACCCGCGATTTTATCGCAGGCGAAATCGATAAGGTTGTTCACGGAACATGTCTAGCAACCGATTGCAGCTATGATTATGTATATGATAAGGGCTATCCTGCCGTCGTGAACCACGCCGCAGAAACCGAGTTCCTGATCGATTGTGCTTCAAAGGTGCCGGAAGTGACCAAAATTGAGGAAAGTGATCTGCAAATGGGCGGAGAAGACTTTGCCTACTATCTGCAGCATGTGAAAGGGACGTTCTTTTTCACAGGAGCAAAACCAGAAAGTGCTGAATCTTATCCCCACCACCATCCAAGATTCGATATTGACGAAAAAGCCATGCTCATCGCCGCAAAAACGCTTTGCTCAGCGGCATTGAACTATCAGACGAAGAAACAGCATAACCATCAGGAAACATTAGCGTAAGAAAGAAACTTTTACTCATTTAGGCTGCAGACAAACTCAATTGTCTGCAGTCTATTAATTTTTCGCGAAAATGATGGAACACACTTTTAGCCTCTCACATCTGTGGCGGCGTTTGCAGGATCCTCATTCGGTAGGCATTCTGCGCAGTTTCTCCAAGCTGGTCCAGCAGATTGTAATTCGCATATGCACCTACCACTGCTCCAATCCCCGGCAGCAGCTGCAGCATTTTCGTAAAATCGATATAATCCCTATACTCCTGTTGAAATTGCTGCCAATCGAGTTCCAGCAGTTCCGATTTCCGGCTTTCCCAATTTTCAAGCACATCCAAAGTCTCTTTCCTTTGGGCATCGCTTGAAAACGCCAGCTGGAATACATAGAGGATAAACAGCCTTTCCTCATATTTAGAAGTGTCAAAGCCATAAATTGAAGCAGCTTCGAACAGGAATTTCATTTTGATCGATAATAGCAGCGGAAAGTCTGCCATCCCAAGCAATATTCCGCCAGCACCAGTGCCTGCCCCTTCAACGGCTGCCGTCCTTTTATATCCTTCGAGTTTCTTGTTCAGCAATTCATCCTTGCTGGCCAGGGTCAAGCCTGTACCCTGCTGTTTTTTGGTCGTTATATTCGAGCCGGCAAGTGTGGCCTTGACCATGTTTTTAATACTTTCCGTAAGGATTTGATGGACTTTTTCCGGAATCAGCTGATTCACTTTTGTCTGCGCTTTTTTGGAGGCGCGCGCCAAGATCCCTGAGCGTTTATTCAGCTTCCGCTTCCAGGCGGCCACCTCATCATATGCCTTCAGCTCATACTCATTCACAGCTTTCACTCCTTTTCGTACCACTATTTACGTATTGGAAACAGCTTGGTTTCAAAAAAACCTCTCCATAAAGCCAGCAGCCATTACGAAGAGGTTTTATTCATGGTCATGATTTAAGCTTGTTGAGACTGTAAAAATAGACAAAGAACAACGCAAAGGCGGCTCCAGCAGCCATTGCGATGGCGCCGAATACCAGATCTCCTTTAATAAGGATGATGCCAGCAAATATGGCTGCCTGAAAACTCATTATGCCCAGCAGCAGGCTAGTAAAGGATTTCCGCCTTAATTCTTCCTGTAAAGGATAAAGGCTGACCCAAAGCTTGTTTTGGTGATGGTTCCATAACGGCAAGAGTTGAAAACCAGTCAAATACATGAAAAGCAGGGCCAATATAATTTGGCCTGGTCCGTAGGTGAGGAAATAAAGAGCGGCTCCTCCAATTACGGTAAGACGGACGAGCAGGCCAAAATAATCACCGGCTCTTGCGAATGTCCTTATATAAAGATGGCTGTATGCGAAATCCTGCCGGTAAGGAATCACATTGACCAGCCAATCGAGCCATTTGCGCCTCCTTGTCCGGTCACGAAGCTTCGGAACATCTGTGAACATATTGGCGACACGATAAAACGCGTTCATCCGCCTCTCTTCATCCTCGATCAATTGCTCCCACTTCAGTCCCTTTTCGGCAGTCTGTTTTTTAAAGTACATATAAAGGAAAACTAAAATCAGCGCTGGGACTGCTGTAAAAATCAATTGTGCTCCGGAGAAAATGAAATAAACCAGCACTGTGTTGATAAAGAATCTGAAGATGCTGTCGGTCAATTTCACGCTTGTTTCAATATAATGCTGGACATGCCAGCGGATCAATAGATTGACCAGCTTGATCAGGATAGCGGCTGCCAGCAGGATAAAAAACGACTTAAAGTCTGCATCATGCACTTTTACGTGGAGAGGCATCAGCACCGCAAGCACCATCAGCAAAAGATATGACTGCAGGCTCAGGCTGAATAGGACCGATTTCCTGAAATAATTAGCCAGCCTTGTTTCAAGCGGCAAGAGAAAGATCTTATCCGCTTCAGTCAGGAATGTCTGGAAAGGACTGTATGTAAGGGCTGTGGCTAGAATGACGGCAATGATCCATGCTGCAGGAAAGTCAGGCTGCAGTGTTTTTATCCATTCCTGATAATAGAATGCCGCTGTTCCCAGTAAAAACAGGACGACAATCACTAAATGGCCATTAAAGATATAGCGGAGGTAGCTCCCGGTTTCCTTCGCAAAAGTCCCGAAGCGCTCCTTCCATAAGTCTTGAGGATTAAACATAGTCTTCTTCCTTTGTCAGCTGGATATACAGGTCATCAAGGGTGGCACCGGCCATATTGAACTGTTCCCGCAACTCCTCAAGTGTCCCCTGTGCCCTCACTTCTCCATTATGCAGGATCACAAAACGATCGCAGTATCGTTCAGCTGTGGCCAGAATATGTGTCGACATCAAAATTCCTGCGCCGTTCTGCTTCATTTTGTCCATCAAATCCAGCAAAGATTGAATTCCGAGCGGATCCAGGCCGACAAACGGCTCATCCACAATATAGAGTGAAGGCTGTACAAGGAATGCACACATGATCATCACCTTTTGCTTCATTCCTTTAGAAAAATGAGCCGGGAACCACTTCAGCCTTTTACTCATCCTGAATTCCTTTAATAAAGAATCGATCCGCCGCTCATATTCTTTTTCCTCCAGACCATAAGCCATTGCAGTAAGACGCAGATGTTCTTCAAGCGTCAATTCATCGTAAAGAATAGGCGTTTCAGGTACGAATGTGAATTCCTTCCTATACTCTTCCTTCCCTTCGATGAATGTCCTGCCATTGATCCTGATATCACCCTGATGAGGTTCCATCAAACCAATCACATGCTTGATCGTCGTACTTTTTCCGGCACCGTTCAGGCCAATCAGGCCAACAATCTCATTTTTATTGACAGTGAAGCTAACATTTTTCAGGACCGGATTCCTCGTGTATCCGCCGGTAACCTGGTTAATTTCCAATAAAGACATGTTCAACGCCCTTCCAGTTCGTAGTCGTGTACCGTTATTTTAACAAATGGATCTCATTTAGGAAAAGTTTCAACTAAAAGGTGAACTTTTTTCGCATATAAGCTGGCAATCGGGGCATCATAATTTTTGAAGGGGAAACAAGCAATAATTCGAAATGAGGTGTCTGTTAAAGACATAAATTCGATTTATAAGCACACTGATTTAAACGTTCAAACAAGGGGATGGTTGCATTGCGCTACGTGAATGTAAACCCAGCCGTTCAGTAACACTACTCCACATTTTGAAATGAGGTGTGTGTCGCAGATCACTTCCCGCTTTATAAGTTGTGAAACCGACTAAAGCAGACAGGGGATGGTCCGATTGAACCAGGTACTGAATAACCCATCATTTTTGTAAATTCAAATGAATTGACAAATGAGGTGTTTATCAAAGGTAAACCTGCTGAGAACGTCAATGAACAGTAAATCGTTTTTCCCTTCAGGGGACAGGATTCCATGCGGATCCTGTCCTTTCTTTCTTTATGTTTATTGGCAAAATGTGATAAAATACCAGAAACATCATTAATGGAAAGGGTGGAACATATGAGTGATTGTATTTTTTGCAAGATCATCAATGGCGACATTCCCTCAAGCAAGGTGTATGAGGACGAAAATGTACTGGCATTCCTCGATATCAGCCAGGTAACAAAAGGACATACACTTGTCATCCCTAAAGTACATAAGGAAAATGTCTATGAATTAACGGATGAAGTAGCAGCGAATGTTTTTAAGGCTGTTCCAAAAGTTGCCAATGCGATTAAGGCTGCCTATGACCCAATCGGGCTGAATGTTCTCCAGAACAACGGCGAAGCAGCCGGCCAGTCTGTCTTCCACTTCCATATACATCTGATTCCTCGCTACGGCAATGGAGACGGTTTCGGGGCTGTCTGGAAAACACATCAGGATCAGTACAGTGCAGAGGATTACCAGAAAATCGCTGCCGAAATCAACAGTAAAATCTAGACTTCCGCACATGCGGGAGTTTTTTTGTTGGCTAGAAACAACTGTTATATTGGACAATTTTCTGGCTACCCACTTTGTGTTTGTCCGATAGGGCCTTCCTATCGGACACTTTCTGCCTTCCTCCCCTCGCGTTTGTCCGATAGAGCCTTCCTATCGGACACTTTCTGCCTTCCTCCCCTCGCGTTTGTCCGATAGACCTTTTCTAGAAAGCAATGGGGAACCTGTCCATACAGCTATCTTGCTCTTTTCGTCATATGTAATGCAAAACGAACTTCTTGAAATTTTTTTAAACTTTTCTGAAAATATTAGAAATTCCCTTCTTTTTCTGGTAGCATGATAATAACTTTAACACATTAAAGAATCACTGTATTTTATTTTTCCGGAGGGATGATCTTGAAACGTGCACTGAATTTTAATGCCGGGCCTGCCGCCTTGCCTGAGGCTGTGCTGGCGAGGGCGGAAAAAGAAATGATGAATTACCAGGATAGCGGGATGGGAGTCATGGAACTCAGTCACCGCAGCAAGCAATTCGAAGCAATCAATGAAGTGACAAAGTCATTGCTGCGAGGCCTCCTCAACATCCCGGATGATTACGAAGTACTTTTCCTCCAGGGCGGTGCAAGCCTTCAATTCACCATGGTTCCGATGAATCTTCTTGAAGAAGGATCGGCTGCAGGCTATGTCCTGACTGGCACATGGTCTGAAAAGGCTTTGAAGGAAGCGCAAAAAATCGGGAGTGCAGCGGCAATCGCTTCATCTAAATCTTCCAACTATAAATCAATCCCCAGCTTCACAGAAATCGATGTACACCCTGACTCTTCCTACCTTCACATCACGACGAACAACACGATTTATGGAACCCAGTGGCATGACCTGCCTAAAAAGGTAAACGTTCCTTTAATTGCGGATATGTCGAGTGACATTTTAAGCCGTCCTCTTCATGTACCTTCATATGGACTTATCTACGCTGGTGCGCAGAAAAATCTTGGACCATCTGGCGTCACCGTGGTGATCATCCAAAAGGATCTGCTCAAACGTTCCAGGCCAGATTTGCCTTCGATGCTCAATTATCAGGTCCATGCTGATTCAAAATCACTTTATAACACCCCACCCACTCTGTCGGTTTATTTCCTGATGCTTGTCCTTGAATGGGCCGAATCAATTGGCGGAGTCAAACAGCTTGAATTGCAGAATAAAGAAAAGGCATCGTTGCTTTATGATGCGATTGACAGCAGCGATGGGTTCTATAAAGGCCATGCGGAAAAAGAAAGCCGTTCATTGATGAATATCACCTATACCCTGGAAAATGAAGACTTGACCTCCACCTTCCTCCATGAGGCTGAGAAATCAGGATTTATTGGTTTGGCTGGCCACAGGTCTGTGGGAGGCTGCAGGGCTTCCATTTACAATGCCGTCCCGACCGAGCATGTCGAAAAACTGGCGAAATTCATGAATGATTTCAGACTAAGAAATTAACAGAATATTATCCCTTTACTCAACTAAAATATGTGTTATAATGATACCAAGCTTTTCGCTGCAGGCATTGAGAGCACTGCAGGAGAAGCAATAGTTAGCTAGAATAGCAGAGGAGAGATGAGAATTGAATACGAAGAATCTTGTAGCTTTATCACTGTTGGTCGGGATGGGTGCAGTACTGCACACTGTAGTGCCTGGTTTTATCCTTGGAATGAAGCCTGATATGATGCTGACCATGATGTTCCTCGGTATCATACTGTTTCCTGATAAGAAAAGTGTATTCTTGGTTGGAGCTGTAACTGGTCTGATTTCAGGGCTGACTACTACATTCCCTGGCGGACTTATTCCAAATATCATCGACAAGCCTGTAACGGCATTTGTCTTCATGGCAGTCCTTCTGGCGTTGAAAAACTTCAAGTCATCTGTATATATTGCAGCTGGCCTGACGGCAATCGGAACCATAGTATCCGGAATCGTTTTCCTTGGATCAGCTTACTTCCTAGTGGGCCTTCCTGGACCGTTCATTGCCCTTTTCGCGGGAGTCGTTCTCCCTGCAGCTGCATTTAACACAGTGTTCATGGCCATTCTTTATCCAGTGGCAACCAATATCTTTAAACGAGCTAAACTTGCAGAAGTGCATTAAACATTAGAGCCCCTTTCCTCATACTGAGGAAAGGGGCTTTTTTTCATTACTGGAATGAATAAATGATTATCCCGAGCAATAGGAAAATGGCTCCCCCGCCTGCGAACGTGCCAGCCCTTTTCCGCACGAGCATCTTCGGAGGATACATGCCTGGTTTCTTCAACGCAAGGAGATTATGGACTGCCCCCAAAAAGAAAGCAATACTGATGAAAAATACGATACTAGTAAAAATCCCCGCTCCCCTCCTCTCCATCCTCTGTACATGTGCCTAATTTATCTTTATGCCTGTTAATTTGAGCCTATGAAGCATAAAACGTTTATTTGCCCGAGAATAGGAAATTAAATATAGAAGGAATAGAGGAATTTCCATCTTTTTATCGAACATATACAGAAAAAATGACGAGGTGGTCAAAACATGAAAGCAAAATCAGTTCTAATGGGAATGCTTGTCGGAGGGGCAGCAGCCGGAATCGCTACGCTGCTCACCGCGCCAAAGCCTGGTTATGAGACCCGGAGGACGCTTAAGGCAAATAAGGATGAATATATCGGGTCCCTAAAGGATATAAAAGAATCCGTTCTCGAATTAACAAACACGGTAGCCTCTGCTTCCAAGGAAGGAAAGGCTTCCATCCAGACTTTTGTCACCGATGTAAAAACCGCTCTTTGGGAGTGGAAGCTTGAAACTGAAGAAAATAAAAAGGCTCTCCAGGAAGATATCAAGGAGCTTGAAGAATCCATTTCTGATTTGGAGTCCGAACTGGCAGCCAACACAGAAGAAAAATAAAAGGAGAAATCCTTCCCGCCAACTAAAATTTTTACGATGGGAAGGATTTTCCTTTACCATAAAGAAAAATATATTATGCAAATGCCATTTTTGTGTTTGCCACTGAATTTTTTACATAATTAAGCCAGACTTTAGTGGGAAAATAACAAATTCAAAAAATTTTGTAAATTTATATCTTTATTAATTTTTGTTTTATTGGCATAATGAAAATAGAAACAATAAAGTAGGTGAATATGAGAATGGGAGATAACAATTATACTATGAAAGAAGCTATGATGTTTAGCCAGAGAGTTGCCCAGTTAAGCAAAGCCCTTTGGAAGTCTGTCGAAAAGGATTGGCAGCAATGGATCAAGCCGTTCGACCTGAATATCAATGAGCATCATATTTTATGGATTGCTTATCACTTGAATGGTGCTTCAATCTCTGATGTTGCCAAATTTGGCGTGATGCATGTTTCCACTGCCTTCAACTTTTCAAAGAAACTTGAAGAACGTGGCTATTTAAAGTTTTCCAAAAAGGAAAGCGACAAAAGGAATACGTATATCCAGCTAACTGAAGAAGGGGAAAGCATATTACTCGCTTTGATGGAAAGCTATGAACCTGATAAAAATGCTGTTTTTTCAGGTGCGATGCCATTAAAGGAACTGTATGGGAAGTTTCCTGATATCATTGAGATCATGGCGATTGTCAGGAATATTTATGGCGACGATTTCATGGAAATCTTCGAAAAATCCTTTTCGAATATCGACAGAAAGTTCACTGACGAAGACGGTACGCTAAAAAAGATCGATCCAGCCGAGAAGGAGTTTGCTTAAGATAGACAAACACAGTTTAACTCCGTAAATAGAGGAAGGAATTACTCCGAAGACCCACTAACTATGTTTACTTCCTCTGGCTGCAGTTGGGCTGTGCTGCCAACTGACAACATCTTATAAAGCGGATGTAAAATCACTCCTTCCGCTTTTCGTTCTTCACTTTAATTGCTCATTATCTCACATTCCCAAAAGGATTTTTTCTCAGCAGATGAAAAAAACATTCTCCCTCCTCCTCTAACTTGCTAATCATATGCCATATAAAAAACTATCTTTTTCCTTGAATATTTGTTATTGTATTTAAGATAAAAAGATTGATAAGGAGGGATTCTTCGATGATCTCCATTTTATTCGTGTTTGTCCTTTTTGCAGCCTTCATCCTTTTCTATATAAATAAGCTAACAGACTCCCTCTGCATCCAGAAGGAAATCCCGGCAGACAAACATGCTAAAATTTTCAGGACGATCAATATCCTAGTTACCATTTTGCTGATTTCATCTTTCGTTGAAATCCTGTATACGTGACTACATACGAAAAGCGTCTCGAGCTGCTAAGAGCTGACGCTTTTCGCAAGACACTCGAGGAAAGCTCCACCAGGGACGAAAATCACCTGGCTCTGGATCCAGACATTTCCCGAAGTTGAAATCTTGAATTACGATTACATAAACTAAGCGGTGAGGATATCCTCACCGCTTTTTATTTTCATTCTCCATATTGAGCTTTTTGTTTGATCAAGGCATGCAGAAAGCAACGCCCCATCTGATTTTACAGCCACGAAGCACCGATGATGATTAACAGAATGAACAAGACAACGAGCAATGCAAAGCCGCCGCCGTATCCACAGCCTCCTCCAGACATTGAGGTTCCTCCTTTCTGCTTAAAGAACTTGCCTTAACATCCCAGAAATATGGGGGGCGAGATGACCCCCATATCCTAATTAGAAATTAAAGCCAAGCTGCACCCACGATGATTAACAGAATGAATAACACGACAATTAACGCAAAGCCGCCGCCGTATCCTGCACCCATATTAACACCTCCTTCCAAAGTGGTTATGATATCTTATTCAAGCAAGTTCATTTACGCATAGGCAGTTATCCTGCTTTCCATGCATTTTCTTGTTTATAGGTAAGCTGCCCCCGCAACAATCAACAAAATGAACAAGACAACTATCAAAGCAAATCCCGAATTATAGAAGCCCATATTCAAATACCTCCTTTTTTCTCTTCCCTACATCCTATGCACACTGGAGCAAAGGGTATAGATATCCGCCCATTCGTTAAAATAGTAAAAAAAATCCAGCGTTAAATTTTTGTAGAAAATTTAAAATATGGTATAGTAGACTTTGTGGATAAAAAACGGCCACTCGAATTTTCTGTTTAGGAGTTGTTCACCATGAAAAAAATGATCATTTCCCTCACGGTTGCAGCCGGAGTTATGGGATTAGGCGCATGCAGTAATGATAATGCGGATTCTTCTGAAGTAATCGTTGAATCAAAAGCAGGCAATATTACCAAAGAAGAACTTTATCAATCAATGAAGGAAAAATATGGGGAGCAGGCGCTCCAGGAACTGCTTTACCAGAAAGTTCTTTCAGAGAACTATAAGGTAACTGACAAAGAAGTTGACCAAAAAGTGGCCGAGCTTAAAGAAGAGTTAGGAGATAACTTTGAGTTAGTTCTTCAGCAGAACCAGCTTAAGGATGAAGAAGAGTTAAAAGCAGTCCTTAAAGACCAGCTTCTTATGGAGAAAGCTGCCCTTAAAGATGTGAAGGTCAGTGAAGCTGAGGTGAAGAAAAGCTATGAGGAGTACAAGCCTGAAATCAAGGCGAGCCATATCCTTGTAAAAGATGAAGAAACAGCGAAGGAAGTCAAGAAAAAACTTGATGAAGGCGCGAAGTTTGAAGACCTGGCGAAAGAATATTCACAAGACCCTGGTTCAGCTGCCAATGGCGGAGACCTTGGATTCTTTGGCCCTGGCAAAATGGTTCCTGAATTCGAAGAGGCTGCCTATGCCCTTGACGTGAATGAAATCAGCGGACCGGTCAAGTCACAGCACGGCTTCCACATCATCAAAGTAACAGAGAAGAAAGAAAAAGAATCATACGATAAAATGAAGGATAAATTAGAGTATGACTTAAAGCTAGCCCAGCTTGACTCTAATAAAATCCAGGAAGTACTGAAGCGTGAGCTTGATGCAGCTAACGTTAAAATTAAGGATAAAGACCTTAAGGGTGCTGCAGAGTTCCCTGAAGCAGAAGCACCAACACAGCCATAATTGGACAGGCTGATTTCATAAAAAAGCACTGGCTCCGAAAATTTCGGAGCCAGTGCTTTTTATTATGCTTCTGCTGAATCACGCCGTTCTTTTTCCCGTTCGAGCCGTTTCATATAGAGCTCGCCCTCTCGTTCAATGCTTTCCATTTCTTGTTCTCTTTCCTCTTTTCCTGTTTTGACCGCCATGAACGCGCTGAATACGATTCCTGCTGCGACTGCTATTACCCAGATTGGAATTGACATTCTTCATACCCTCCATTTAAAGGTTGTCCAAATTGAACTCTTACAGAAAATATATGTGGCATTTGTTAAAATATGACCTCTAGTAAAAAGCAAAATAAACCCCTGCACAATTTGGCAGGGGATTTAGTATTTTACTTATGGAATACAGGCTTATAGAATGACCGATTATCGAGTGCAAATACTCTTTCTGAGAATTCGCCTGGTTTCACCCTGGAAAGGGCTCGGTCGAGCATGTTCATTTTCGCATCGAGGTTGTCGATGTAGTGCAGGATTTCCGCCTCTTTGATCATCGGAGGTTTTGGACTGCCCCATTCTGCTTTGCCGTGATGGGATAGGACCATATGTTGAAGGATGATTACTTCTTCACCTGAAATCCCGAGTTCATCCGCTGCCTTGCCAATTTCGTTGACCATGATCGATATATGTCCAAGCAGATTGCCTTCTACTGTGTATGTCGTTGATATAGGTCCAGAAAGCTCTATGACTTTTCCAAGATCATGCAGGATGACTCCGGCGTACAAAAGATCTTTATCAAGACTTGGGTAGAGTGTTGCGATTGACTTCGCAAGGTCCAGCATCGATGTCACATGATAAGCAAGGCCGGACACGAATTCATGATGATTCTTTGTCGCTGCCGGAAATTCCATGAATGCGTTCATGTTCTTTTTCAATAGATGTCTGGTGATTCTCTGGATATTAGGGTTTTTCATTTCAAAGATATATTGTGTAAGCTTACTGCTCATTTCATCCTGGCTGACAGGAGCTGTTTCAAGAAAATCGGATAGTTTTACAGAGTCAGCTTCAGAAGCAGGCCGAATTTGCCTGATTTTCAGCTGATTGCGTCCTCGGTAGTTCTGGATGTCTCCCTGCACCTTCACAATGCTTTCCGCACAATACATCGTTTCATCTTCTGCGGATACATCCCATAGCTTCGCTTCGATATCCCCGCTCTGGTCCTGGAGGATAAGTGTCAAAAATGGTTTTCCGTTGCTGGCAATCCCTTTTGAAGAGTGTTTGACCAGTAAAAACAACTCCACCTGATCCCCTGTTTCATGATTCAAAATTCCTTTATTCATTGTTAACCGACCTCTCCTCTCTGCAACAGTATAACATACAGAATCTATTGTTCTGATTCTCAGACCCTTCTATTTCAAACTGCATTTTTGCTTTTTTCTCCCAGATGCACGATTTCTTTATCTGAAAAATGGTCAAGCAGATGACGATGGCATGTGAAAATCAGGATCTGGTTTTCTTTGCTCATTTCCCTAAGCAGCTGGATGATGCGCGCTGTCCTGTTATGATCAAAATTGACAAAGCTGTCATCAATGATGATGGGGAACGGATAGCGGTCATGGTGGACAGCGGCTAGCGCCAGCCTGATCGATACATACACTTGTTCTGCCGTTGCCTGGCTTAGCTCATTCGCTTCAAATAATACATGATCCTTCCTTTCAATCAGAAAACCGCTGCCAAAAGGCTGGGGTATGATTTTACGATAGCTGCCATCCGTCAGAACATAAAGGAAACTTTCTGCCTTGGCAAGCATCTTCGGCATCCGCTCATCTTTATAGCGCCCGATTGTCCTCGAGAGCAAGTCCCTCGCGACTGCATACCTTCCCCATTCCTTCGCATCTTCAGCAAATTCGTGCTGCAGCTGATGATATTTATGGAGCAGTTCGCTATAAACGCCCCCCTCTTCGATCATCTTCATTTTGTGCTTTACATCGGCAATGGAATCGAATTGCTTCGTCAAATCCCGCTTGCACGCGTCCAGCTTCAAGGTATTCCCCTCAATTTGTTCCTCAAGGGAAATACCAGTAAGAATTTCTTCCCTGTCTTTGTCGCCTATGCCTGAAGCAAAAAGTTGATGATTGATATCCTCCTGCCTTGCTTTCCAGCCTTTCAGCAGTTCAGCATTCTTCGCCTTCAGCCTGAATTCATCCTCATCATCACTTTCAGCCTGAACGAATAATCCCATCTTCTCTTTCCTGAGAACGAGCTCCTCCTTTTCAAGTCCTGCCAGTTCTTCACCTAGTTCACTCAGTTTTGATGCCAATTCCCGATACTTCGCCTGCTGCTCCATTGCTTCCCGTAAAGCCCGCTTCAATAAGCCTGCTGCTTCCATCGGAGGAAGATTTCCATTTTGCAGGAAACGTAAGGCCAGCACTTTCAAGCTGTCTTCCATTTCGGCCAATGATTCAGTCACTGCCCTCAGGTTTTCTCTGGTTCGCTTTCTTTCACGGAAATATGCTTTTTGCTTTTCCAGTAAATGATAGGCATCCAATAACTTGATCGCCCCTTCATTCTTTGACAGCCCCAATTGCTTCAATAGTTCGCCCTTTTTCTGTTTTAGGGAGGCGTTATCTGCTTCCCATGCTTCAAATTGCTGGACGACTTTATCAAAACGCTGCTGCTGCTGGCCAATTTTAATATTCAGCTCAGTTTCGAGTAGCCGGGCTTCTTCATCCTTCGCCAACAGACTCTTAGTGGAGAACAGATTTCCTCCCGGCTGGCTGTTCATCGCTTCTTTCAGCGATTTCTCCCGCTCAATCAACTTTGACAGGACCTGAGATTCCGCAGAATGATCCTGTTCTGTTCCATCTGCAGACTGCAGCAGGCCAACAACCAGAAAAATCAATCCAGCGGCTCCGACACCCGCTAAAAGCCAGGTGCCGTTAACGATTCCCCAGATTAAGACTATGAGGAAAATCCCCCCGAGAAGGAACGATTGCTGACGGGCTTTCTTTTGTTGCTTAATCATTCTTTTTTTATCAGTTGCCTCCCTGGCTTTGACCTCTTTAATCTGGTCTGTGACATGCTGCCATTCGGTCTGGATTCTCTCTCTATTTTCAAGAAGGTCCAATTCACTCATCAGCTGAATCCGTCTATCGTCATCAAGCAATTGCCTTTTTACCTGGTCGGCATTTGCTTCCAGCTCAGCAAGTGTACGTTTTTCTTCTTCAAACTCTTCCTCGAGCTGCAGCTTCTTATCACTTAATCTTTGCTGTGACAGTTGCAGTTTTTCCGCCTCATCCTTAATAAAGATGCTTGTATTGATTTCCTGGATCCTTTCTTCATCGAAATCTGCATGAAGCTGGTCATTAAGCAGGCTGGTTTCTTCGGTTATTTCTTCAAGTTTTGATTCCAACAGTCTTTTTTCCTGTTTAAGCTGATCATATAAGGGAAGATTTTCGATTCGGGCATCGATTTCTGTGTCCATGGCAAGCAGTTCCAAATCTGGTTTGTTATTTTCCAATGCGTCCTGGTAATGTTGCTGCTTCTCCTTCAATGCCAGCACTCTTGCCTGGGTTTGCTTTATCTGCTCGTTCAATTTCTCAAGCCGGCTAAGACCGTCTTCCGGAAAAAATGTATGATTTATCTCCTCGATTTTTCTTTCCAATGAGGCAGCTTCAATGACCAGCTTTTCGTTTCGCTTATATTCACGCAGCTTCAATAATTTTTGTTCCTTCAAGCCAATTTCACTCTCGAGCGAGGCGATTTTAATTTCAAGAGCTTCTTTCTCGTGCACCCATTGTGAATACTGTGCATTCTGCTGCTCAGCATTTTTCAGGGAAGCCTGGACTTCCTTCAGCTCCTTGAGTTTCTCATTTAACAGCGGCCGTCTCCCGCCTGGTTTGAAACGCTGCTCCATTTCCTTTAGCAGATAGCTTTCCGTATTGAAGAGTTTATCTGTTCCAATTGTTCCGGCCGAAAATAAATATCTGCCGAGATCTTCCCCTTTCATCCCATGGATATTTTGCAGACCATGTACATTAAAGGAATAGATTCCCTGAAAAATGCTTTTATCCATTCGTTTTAACAGATCCCTCAGCAGCTCTTCCCCGCCAATCGTTCCATCTTCCAGCGATACAGTCACATCTCCTGCTGCCTTTCCTTTCACCCTTTCGATGACTGCGATTCCTCTGTCAGGAAAAAAGGCTTTGATCTTCCCGCCATACTTAGGCGTATTTTTCGGCTCATATCGGATTTCCGAACTCTGCCTGGCCGGAAAACCGAACAGGATACTGTGGATGAATGACATGATTGTCGACTTTCCAGCTTCATTTTCACCATAAAAAACCTCGAAATTGTCCAACGACTCGATCACATAATCTTCAAGCCTGCCGTATCCGTATATATGCAGTTCAATAAGTTTCATCACTTTGCCTCCTTTCATTGGCTTTCCAGCATCTGCCGGAGAAGGAGATGCTCAGCATCCTTGACCATTTGTTCCTGATCGCTTTCAGACAGCATATCCAAATGCCTTCGCGCCTGGCTGTGCTGGAATAAAGGAGACAAAGATTCAGATACATCGTCATACTGTTCTATCGTCCTGAATAATTCTTCATAAAAATCACTTTGCTTGATCAAGTTCCCCCGGTCAATCACGAGTTCTTGTGAATACTGAAGCCTGTGGACCCAGACAAAATACTCCTCATCCTTTTCGTTCTCCTGAAGCAGTTCAAGCAATTCACCGCTGGCTAACTTCGGAATCACCTCTGACAGACCGGAATTCAAGCGTTCAATCCGAATCTCCAGCAAAACTCCTTTTTCTTCTCTCCTTTTTTGATCAATCGCAGCCAGGCATTGGTCATAAAGAATATTGAACCCGGAAGCTTCCTGGGCATCAATGACGATTTCATCCCAGATCACATCAGCACTTTCAATGAAAGAAATTTCTGTCCCTGACTCCGTTAAATGGACAATTGACGCTCCTTTGTCCCCGAGCTCCTTTCTATTTCGCCCCTGTGAGTTTCCTGGATAGACAATATACGGCTGATGAGATAGAACCGCTCTTTTATGAATATGGCCAAGGGCCCAGTAATCATAACCTTTGCCGATAAGATCAGTTAATCTGAAGGGTGCGTACTTTCCATGATCACTGGTCCCCTCGAAATGGCCGTGCAGCATGCCAATGTGAAAATCAGCGCCATCAGCCTTTGGATATTTCTCGATCCACCGCTCCATTACATGACGTTCTGGATAGCTGAAACCGTATAAATGGACTAGTGTGCCATCCTCCTTGCTGAAGACGGCAGTGTCGACATTGTCCTTGAAGAAATGAACATTGTCAGGAAAATCGATTGTCATGAACCGGGATCCGAGGTGGTCATGGTTCCCATGGATCGCATAGACCTTGATCCCCTTTTCGCATAGCCGGGTCATTTCCTTTCGAAGAAAAGCCTGGGCGCGGATGCTTCTGTCTTCACCATCGTACAGATCACCGGCAATCACAACAAAGTCGACTTCCTGTTTGATCGCGGCATCCGTCAAATTGCTCAATGCTTTAAAAGTGCTCTCCTGAAGCCGGTCAAAAATGGCTTTTGGCAAATGCCTCAGGCCGACCATCGGACTGTCCAGATGGAGGTCGGCTGTATGTAAAAACTTCACCTGTTTCATGGAATATTCCTTTCCGTTCATGATTTCATCTTTATTTTAACACTCAAAAAATACGAATGCACGTTCTTATCCCGATTGCTGCAAAAAAACTGCAGTCCCTTTCCGGAACTGCAGTTCAGCTTTAACCAAGATAGATTGTATCCAGCACTTTTTCTGTGGCTTTCCCATTTTCCAGACTAACATGATAGGCCTTTGCGTCAGGCCTTGAACTCACTGCCCTGGCCAGTTCTTCACCGATAAAATGCAAAGCGGCGCTATCATCGGCGGCAAATCCGCCAGCGATCTTTCCTGAAGCGACAAATTGTTCATAAGCCGGACGCCGCTCCGCTTCCCCGTCATAATGGGGACAATTGCTTCCCTTTAAAAAACCAAGGCTCTTCAAAGGCTCCATGCCGTCACCATAAGAATCCGTCACACCTTCTTCAAACCAGCAAATTGAGCCGGCACTGACTCCTGCCATGATGATGCCTTGCTCCCATGCCTTGCGCAGAATGACGTCCAATCCCCATTCCTTCCAAAGAACAAGGAGATTCTTTGTGCTGCCTCCCCCAACATATATAATGTCCTGATCCATCACAAAGGCTTCCAGGTCTCTCGACGGCGGCCTGAATAAGGATAGATGTGCAGGGATGCATTCATGTGATTGGAAAGCGGTATAAAACCTCTCGATATAGCCATCCGCATCCCCGCTTGCAGTTGGCACAAAGCAAACCTTAGGCTTCAGTTTTTCCGACTGACCAAGTATATATAAATCCAAAAGCGGGTTCTCCGGTTCCATCGAGAATCCCCCGCCCCCCATTGCAATGATATGTTTCAACCTCGAACACTCTCCTTCATTAAAATGGACAACTGGCAATATGAATATCATTAAATATTCAACTCGGCATATCGGAATTCCTGTATAAAAAAGCCTCAATCCAAAATGAATTGCGGCTTTTGTTCGATTATTCGTTTTTCGTTAACTGAAGTGCCTTTTTAATATCCTTAAAGGAATTCGATTTGCCGTACATGAGCACTCCACCGCGGTACACCCTCGCGCCGAATACGGCCAGGAAAGCGATTGTCGCTACCAGGATGCCGATTGAAAGGGCGATTTCCCAGAAAGGAATATTGAGCATGCCGACCCGCAGGAACATCAGCATCGGCGAGAAAAACGGAATGAACGATGTATATTTTACGAACGGTGCCTCAGGCTGTCCTAAGCCAAACATCGCCATCATGAATCCGGCGACCACAAGCAGTGTCATCGGCGTGATCATTTGCTGAACGTCTTCAATCCTGCTGACGAGAGAACCAAGGAACGCGGCCATTGTCGCATACAGAAAATAGCCTAATATGAAGAAAATCACTGCGTATGCAATCGTGCTCCCAGCTACATTTCCAAAGCCGAAAAACTCGAAGAATCCGCCTTCCATATTCTCCAGATTCTGTTTGATCGAAAAATATCCGACTAACAGAAGGGCGGCGAGCTGGGTCAAGCTTAACAGCCCAATCCCAAGGATCTTCGCAAACATTTGCTTGATCGGCGATACACTGGATATCATGATTTCCATCACACGTGAAGATTTTTCAGTTGCGACTTCCATGGCGATCATGTTCGCGTACATGATGACGGCAAAATAAATGATAAAGAGCAGGACGTAGACTAGCCCTCGAGCCTGATTCAATTCTTCTTCCGTCTTGGCATCCTCTTCAAGAGCCGCTTTTTCGAATTCAACTGGTGCATATAATTTTTCCAATTGTTCCGGAGCAATGTTGATCTGGGTAGAAGCGATAGCCGTTTTCAGCTGCTGCAAGGCTGCCTGCAGGTCTGCAGGAATGGCAGAATCAGCAATGCTCATCGCTTTGTATGAAGCGGCTGGAAGCTCGTCGCCATTCAATTTCACTTCAAGAATCCCCTTATATTCCCCATCCTCGACCGCTTTCCTGGCGTCTTTTTCATTCCCATCATACTTTTCCAGTATAAGCTCATCATTGATTATCTTCATCTGCTCTTTGAGCGGATCGTATAGCTGTCCGGTGCCATCAATCACGGCAATTTTATCAGCGTCGCCGCCTTTGTTGAAAAAGTCGATAATATTGGTCATATTGGTCAGTGCCAGCATGATCGCTACGGTGAGGATCGTTGTAACCAAAAAGGATTTGGTTTTAAGCTTGGTCATATATGTATGCATCAGGATGATAAAAAAATTATTCATATGAAGCACCTACCTTCTCTATGAAAATATCATTCAGGCTCGGTTCTTCAAGAACGAACTTGCGGATAAACCCTTTCCCTACTATTTCTTCCAAAATATCCTGTGCCACTTGCTCACCAGTAATCTGCAGATGGATTCCCTCAGCTGTCAGCTTCGCCTTTGTCACGCCAGGATATTCCTTCAGGAAAGCTGGGTCGAAATCTGCATGGATGATGAGGTTCTTTTTCCCAAAGGATCTTTTGATCTCCTTGAGCGATCCGTGGACAACAGGGCTGCCTTTATGCATGATGCATATATGCTCACACATTTCCTCGACATGCTCCATCCGGTGGCTTGCAAAAACAATCGTTGTCCCTGAATTCTTCAATTCTACTACCGCTTCCTTCAGCTGTTCGACATTCACGGGATCCAGGCCGCTGAATGGCTCATCAAGGATCAGCAGCTTCGGCTTATGGATGACAGCTGCAATGAACTGGATTTTCTGCTGGTTGCCCTTCGAAAGCTCCTCTACCTTTTTGTCTGCATATTCAGGAACCTTAAAGCGGTTCAGCCAATAATCAAGTTCTTTCAGGGCAGCCTGTTTCTGCATGCCTCTTAGTCTTGCAAGATAGACAATCTGGTCGCGGACCTTGAGCTTTGGATAAAGCCCTCTCTCCTCCGGCAGGTAGCCTATAATGCTGCTGGTATCATAATTGATCGGCTTTCCGTCCCATGAAATCATTCCTTCTGATGCGTCCAGCAGGCCAAGAATCATCCGGAAAGTCGTTGTTTTACCGGCACCATTCGCACCGAGGAATCCGAACATTTCCTTTTCCGGGATATTAAGTGAAAGCTGGTTCACTGCTGTAAAGCTTCCAAATCTCTTCGTGACACGATCGAGCTGTAATACCATACTCGCTCTCCTCCTTCTCCAATATAATACTACGATGGCAGATTGGAAATAGTTTCATATCTTGATGTTTTTTTGTTTTGCATATTTAAAAAAATTATGCAAAAATAATAGTAATCATCAGAATTTTATAACAAAGGGGAATTTGTTATGGATACTTATAAACTGACAGCGTTCGAACCAAATGGCGAAAAACTGATTGACGAATCCTTCCAGGCCGGGAACGATGACGAAGCAAAAGAAATCGGCGCAAAAATGCTTGAAGAAAAAAACCTAAGCGACAAGACACACCGCTGCACTTCTCCAAGAGGAAAGCTCGTATTGTTTCATCCATAAGAAAAGCGGCAGCGCCTTGGTCAGCCCCGCCCAGCGTTGGAGGGCCTGACAGTCAAGTCGTTCTTTGACTTCATTGGCAGGACCGAAACGTCTCGAGGAGTTAGGAGCCGCAGCTAGCCTAGCGTCTCGAGCTGCTCAAAGCTAACGCTTATCGCAAGATACTCGAGGAAGTTTATTCAGGGGAGAAAACTGGCTAGGCGCTGGAGCTGGACAATTCTCGAAGTGAAATCTATACAACCTTAGATCATAAGAAAAGCGAAGAGGACATTTCCTCTTCGCTTTTTTATTTACCTTTGAAGTTTGGCTTTCTCTTTTCGAGGAACGCTTTAATGCCTTCTTGATGATCTTCTGTCTGGCGCATTTTAAATTGGCCATACTTTTCCAACTCAAGAATTTTCAGAAGTGAAGGGCGGTTTTTTTCGGCAAGGATTTTCTTGGTTTTGATCATTGCCTGTACCGGTTTGTTCAGCCATTCCTCTACTTTCTGGTCGACCGCTGTTTTAAAATCATCTTCCGGTACTGCATCAACGAGCCCGAGACTGAGTGCCTCTGTGGCTGATAGCGTCTTGCCATCCCAAATCATCTGCTTCGCCTTTGTTTCTCCGAGCCTTTCTTCCATGAAGAAGTGGCCTCCGCCATCAGGAATCAAGCCAATGCCAATAAAGTTCATCGCAATCTTGCTAGACGGCTCTGCGATAATGTAGTCTGACGCAAGCGCAAGGCTGAAGCCCAGGCCAGCCGCAGCACCTGTTACAGCGCTGATTGTTAACTTTGGCATGCTATACAGGGTGACAATCATGTCGTGGATATCGTCCATCACATGGTAGAAATCGCTTTCATTTGCATTCGAAAGCATGGTTTTGATATCCCCGCCAGCCGAAAACGCACGGCCTGCACCTTTTATCACCACGATATCGATTTCATCCGATTTGCAGATTTCTTTCAGGTTCATCGTGATTCCCCGGATCATTTCCACATCCAGTGCGTTCAGTGAATCGGGCCTGTTCAATTCCAGGACAGCTACACACCCGTCAATTCCTAATTTTACAGTGTCCGTTGAAAATTCAATCGCCACCTTCATCCCCTCCAATAGTCCGTATATATTCATTATATAGGGAGATGTTATATTTAAAAACCTTTTTCTTACTATTTAGACTTTTTAAAGAAATGCACTGGTCCAGCTGATGAATTTTGAATTTCCCAGGCCGCTGAATTAGTTACTCCTTACATCAACAAGCCGAAAAAAGCTCCCGAAAGTATATCCGGGAGCTTTTCATGTTAAATTTTCGCTTTGTTGAACAAGGAATCAAGAATTTCAATCTTTTTGTCAGCATATTCTTCAAAGCTGTCGTTATATGACTTCGGATCCTTCGGGTTTGAAAACTGGGTGATCACGCCTGTATCCGGATCGATGAATTTGCTGGAAGCGCCGCAGCCCAGACCGATGATCGTCTGCTGTTCCTCCATGATGATGATATTGTACAGGCTTTCCTGCCCGGCGAAAGCATAGCCCACATTCTCCAGATTCCCGAGAATATTCTTTTGCCTGTAAAGATAATATGGCACATAGTCATGCTCCTGGGTCCATGTTTCCGCCATGCTCATCATTTTTTCGATTTCAATGCGGTCTGCAACCTTATATTTCTGTTTGTTCCTTGTCATCTCGGATGCCCTTTTAAAAGAAAGGGTATGGACTGTCAGAGATTCTGGCATCAGTTTCTTTGTTTCTGCCAGTGTATGGGCGAATTCCTCCGTTCCCTCACCTGGAAGGCCGATGATCAGATCCATATTGATATTGTTCATTCCCATTTCGCGGGCGAGATGGAATTTATCAATCGTTTCTTCCACAGTATGATGGCGGCCAATCGCCTTCAACGTTTCCTGGATGTATGACTGTGGATTGATGCTGATGCGGTCGATGTTCCATTTTTTCAGGACTTCCAGTTTTTCAGGAGTAATAGTATCTGGACGTCCGGCTTCCACCGTTACTTCCCTGATATTCTGCACATCCGGGAAGGATTGCTGGACCTCTTCATAGAGCATGTCCATTTCTTCCGCTGTAATTGATGTCGGCGTACCGCCTCCATAATAAACAGTCGTGATCTTGATGTCATTCTTCTTCAGCCAGTCGCCGATTTGGCGAATTTCATAGTGCAGACCGCCAAGGAACGAATCGACTGATCCCTGGCGTCCGTTGATTGCGTATGCCGGGAATGTGCAATAGGCACATTTGGTCGGGCAGAACGGGATGCCGATATAGATGCTGACACCATTTTTCAGATTGTACAGATCAGGAAGAACAGCCAGCTGGCGGTCAACGATATCCTGCATGAGCTTGATTTTTTCATCAGAAATCAGGTACTGCTCCTTCAGCTCTTTATGGGCCGTTTCCTGCTCCGTCCCTTCACGAAGTTTCTTGTGCAAGAGCTTCGTCGGCCGGACACCGGTGAGGATTCCCCACTTCTGGATGATACCTGTCCAGTCCTGCAGCACTTTCAGATAAGCTCTCGAGACAACTGTTTTAAGCAGCTTGAATTCCTCTTTTTCGGTTAGGCCTGCTGGATTTTCCTTATCCGCCTGCGCAGCAAAAACGTCTCCATCCTTTGTGGCCAGCACTGCTCTTACAATGGTGGTCTTTTCAGTATGAACCTCAAATTCTATTACCGCGTCAACTTCCGAACCTGCTTCACCCAGGATCACTTCTGATTCCTCGAAAAAAAGATTCGCTATCAATCCCAGCGGGCGCTGGAACCTTTCATCATCAATACCTTTTATATGAATTCTCATGTATTATCACCTTTTCAATTAAACATGCTTCAATAAGTGTAATAGAATTAGGCTCTTTTCTCAAACTTTGTTGCTATTGCCTACAATATAAAATTAAATTACTTAAGATTATTCACACAATTAACGCTTATTATGAGAAAAGAGCTTGCAAACTTAGTACCGACATACAAAATGGCTATCATCCCGTTAAAATCGGCTTTAGGATTTTAACAACAATCTTTCCGAAAACAGCCTAGAATTATGATTCACAGGTCAAGGCAGTGCAAAAGCTACCAGTTTTCCTCCTCTGACAAAAATACAACAAAAGCATGCCTGATTTATTCGAACTCAGGCATGCTTACGATTTTTACATTTTGATAATATTCATTTTTCGCAGGAACTCGATTGGCTGCTGTTTGCGGAAGTGTTCCTTTACCATGTAACTGACGCCGTGCTGGTTATTGGAGCGGGTTACCCAGTCTGCAGCCTTTTTCACTTCTGGAGATGCATTCCACATCGCGACGCCCAGGCCGCACGCTTCGATCATTTCTATATCATCGGTTCCATCCCCGATCGCCACCATTTCTTTCAATGGGATTCCCAGATGCTCACCCAGCTGGATCAGGCCGTTCAACTTGGAAACACCTTCTGGCATGATATCGAGTCGGTAGTCATTCAGCCTGGAAAGTGAGACTTCTGAAAACATCCCGTTTATTGCCTGCTGTGCATCTGCGAGGTCATCTTCATACTCGAAGTATACCTCGATCTTTGGCGGCGACACAGGATCATTGACAAGGGTTTCACTGATAGAATCAGTGAATTGCTGTGAGTAGAAAATCGGATCACCTGAAGTGAATACCGTTTTTGCCAGCAGGTTGTGATTCAATTTATATTTATTAGCCAGCGAAAACTTTTCGTGGACCAAGCGGATCTGGCACGGAAAGCTTTCGAGGAACCTGACAAGCTGGAAAGTGACATCCTCTGGGATCCTTTTTTCAAATACAGGGTCACTGCGAAGATCGTGCGAAATATAGGATCCAAGATGTGTTACGAGCAATGAATTTATTTTCAGCGCTTTTGCCACTTTTTTGGCTGATGGAAAGCTTCTGGATGTTACTAGAGTCACGTAGACTCCTTTTTGCTGGACGTACTCGATCGCATCCCTGGTGGATTTATGGAGCCTCCCATTTGATTGGAGAATCGTGCCATCCACGTTAAGCGCAAGAAGACGGTAAATCATGTTTATGCCCCCATTTCTTCGGTGTTTTTGTCCTTATTTAACTTGTATGATAGAAACCGCAAGAATAGAACAAGGGGGTAAATAGTAATAAAAAGCGCAAGCGCCTTGTTCAGCCCCCGACAAGCGCTGGAGGGCCTGACAGTGAAGTTGTTCTTTGACTTCATTGGCAGGACCGAAGCGTCTCGAGGGGCTAGGCGCTGGAGCTGGATTAAGACTCCCAAATGTACTTATCCACACAAAAATACTTTTATAATCTCATCAACAGTAAAAAAACTCCCTGCCATTACCGGCCGGGAGTTCCTTCAATCTTATTGCTGCTGGTTTGGATTTCCGTAAAGCTCTTCAAGAGGCTTCATGATGATCTTGTTAAGCTCGGCGATGACCATGCTCATTCTTTGCTCTGCTTCCATAAGCTTGGAAATAAGTTCATGCTGCTGGACCAATGCAACCGTCTTTTGCGCCTGTTCTACCTCTTCCTGTGTGATTTCCTGTCCAGTCATTTGCTTTTCCTGAAGCTGCAGCTGGATATTGCGGAAGTTCTCAAACATTGTTTTTGCCGATGGGTCGTTGTTCACAGCATCATAAAGTCGTCTCAATTCGGTGTATTCCGTACTGTTCCTGATTGCTTTTTCTAATTCGTAGGCTGAATCGTAAAGATTGACTGCCATTCAAATCACTCCTTCTCCGTTAAACGCTCCACTACACTATAACAAACTATGTTACTCAATGCCAAAAGTTCAGGTTATCAGGAAACTTCCCACCTGATGAAAATCACCAATAATCACCACTATTCATAACATGCTATATGTGTGTTTGCCTATTTTACAATAGGCTGTTTCCATAAGCGGCCTAAAGAAAATGAGGAGAAGCTATGACGCCAGCTAAATTTGAAGGCCAATCAACACAGCCCGTCATCGCTTTGCTGACTGAAATAAAAGAAGACAGCGGACCGGACTTCGGCAAGGTCCATTCCTTTTGCGAAGAGCTCCACCAGGGGATTTCGGAATCAGGTGGAAGCTTCTATGTTTTTTCACTGAAAGGCTTTTCTGAAGATGGAGTCGAGGGCTTTTTTTACGATCAGGATGCCGAGGAATGGAAAAAAGGATCCCTCCCCTTACCTGATGTCATCTACAACCGGGTCTCTTCCCGCAGAACTGAATTCAGCAAAGGATTTAAGGGTTTTTTAAATAAATTGGATGCTCTGGGAATAAAGATATTTAATCATCGTTTTCTTTCCAAGTGGGAAATCCATGAATTTTTAATGATAGAGGACCATTTGCAGTCCTTCATACCGGAAACACATCTTTACAGCGAAAGTACGCTCGAAAAAATGCTTCAGCAGTATGATGAGCTCTACATCAAGCCTGTACATGGAAGCCAGGGGCGCAATATTATCCAGCTCATCAAGGCAGACGGCATGATCCATGCCTCATTGTCCTCGCTGCCGTCAAAAGATTTACCTTCGTATCAACAGGTCAGCGAACTGGCTCGCTCTATTGCACCTTTGGTGGAAAAAAGGCTTTGCATCATCCAGCAAGGGTTGCAGCTGTCAGAGTTGAATGGCCGTACCATGGATTTCCGGGTTCTCTGCCACAAAAATGCCCAGCAGTTCTGGAAGGTGACATCGATCGTAGCCAGGGTTTCAGCTGAACAGTTCTTTGTTTCCAATATTGCGCGCGGCGGCGAAGTCATGAAGCCTGCCTACACGCTGGCCTTGATTTTCGGGAAAGAACAGGCCCGCCATCAACTCGCACTGATGAAAGAGCTGGCGCTTGAAACCGCCGAAACCATCAGCCGGCATGCCGAAGGACACCATGCAGAGCTTGGGATCGATATTGGGATCGACATTAAAGGAAGCTTGTGGCTGATTGAAGCCAACTCCAAACCCTCCAAGAATTTTGAGGAGCGCGGCTCAAAAATCAGACCTTCAACTAAGGCCATTATTGACCATTGCTATGGACTATGTCGGCCTTAGCCCAAAAGGAGATATGCAGATGATTTCATTTGGAATGATGTCACGATCACTGAAAAGTGAAACAACTTATTTTACCGAGATTGCCAGACGGGCGAATCCAGACACTTTCACCTGCTTCAGGTTTTCTCCGGCAAAAATCCATCCGATTACCGAAGTCGTGGCCGGAGAGAAATTCGACCACAAAAAAGGAAAGTGGGTAAAGGCAGAGTTCCCTCTGCCGATGATGATTTATGACCGTTGTTTTTATGGTAATGACCTTGAATCGAAGCAGTCCATGGCCATCGTGAAATGGCTAAAAAACCGGAAGGATATTACCTTCCTGGGAAATGGACTGCCAAATAAATGGACCATTTATGAGGTCCTCTCCAGGTCCGCACTGGCTCCCTATATCCCAGAGACCATCCTTGCGGCCAGCGGAAAAGCTGTAATCGCGCAGCTGAAAAAGTGGAATGTTGCAATCTTAAAACCTGTTTTCGGTTCTGGCGGCGCCGGAATCTATAAAATTAAAAATTCCGGCAGAAAATTTACGATCTCTGCAGATGCTGATGGCAGATTGGCAGAGAAAGAATTTCTATCGAGCAGTGAGACAGAGGCCTGGCTGGACAGACTTTGCAGTAATAACGAATACATGATGCAGCCTTATCTCGAACTCTCAGATTCTGAAAACTGCCCTTTTGATATCAGAGTGCTGCTGCAAAAGGACTGGGAAGACAAATGGCTCCTTCGAGGAAAGGGCATACGCCGCGGCCATAAGGATGGCATCCTGTCAAACCTGGCTGCAGGCGCTGGAATCCAGACATTCGAAGAATATGCAGGTTCGCTGGATCTCCGAACTAGGAAATTCATCTCATTTGAATTAGACGAAATCATCTCGATGCTGCCGGGCATCCTTGAAGCATCCTTCCCAAGGTTATTCGAGCTGGGCATCGATATTGGAGTCTCGAAAGACAAAGCGCTATGGGTGCTAGATACGAATTCAAAGCCTGGCAGAAAAGTCATCTCCTCAGTCAATCCGGACCTGAGGGAAGTTCTCTACAAAGCACCGCTGGAATATGCCTTGTCACTTACAGAAAACCTGCCAGAAAGAGAGGGACAGCATTTATGAGAAAAAAATATCCTGTTGAAATCATCACCCACTCCAAGCAGCTTGTCTTCATCCCTGCCGACCTTCCCAATAGTAAAGACATCAGAAGGGTTGCTTTTGGCAATAAGCTGCTGGATGTCACAGTCGCTCCACATCCAAAAGGGAGAAAAGTGATCGTCCTCAGCAATGATGTGCAGAAGGAGCTCTCCATGCCGGATTTGTCGGTTCCGCTCCATGTTTTCATTGACCAGCAAACGCTGTTTATCGGTCCGCTGATTGGCATCCTCACTTCAGGTTTCACACCCTACCCTTTGAGGCCAATCGGAGAACGGTCGATGTTCTTCGCAAAGCTGCTCTCGGTCAATAAAACAGTCGGCGCCCTTCCGTTTGTTTTTGGCGAGGAACATATCGACTGGGAACAAGGATTGATTGACGGGTATTTCTTCGTGGATGGCGAATGGTTAAGAATAAAAGTTCCTTTCCCGAATGTCGTGTACGACCGCCTTCCAAACAGGAAGACAGAGAGAAAATCCGAGCTGCGCAGCTTAAAAGCGAGAATGCAGACTGATTATCTGATCCCATGGTATAACCCTGGCTTCTTCAGCAAGCTAGACGTATTCGAACGGCTGCAGCAGGATGAAAGAGCCGTCGAGTACCTGCCTGAAACACATCAATTCTCTTCTTTTTCTGTTATTGAAAGGATGCTTTCAAACTATGGAAATGTCTATGTCAAACCAGCAAATGGGAGCCTTGGCCTGGGAATCCACCAAATCCTGTTTGACAAACATAACGGACATTATTATTGCCGATACCGGGACCAGGAAGGGGTCAACAAGTTAACGAAGTTTGACAGTCTTGAAAAGCTGATGAAGAAGGTCTTTTACAAGCGCAACCTATCACATATGATCGTCCAGCAGGGCATCAGCCTGCTGAGGTCCGAAAAACGGCTGATCGACTTCAGGGTGCATACAAATAAAGATGAATACGGACAGTGGCAGGTGGCGGCGATTGCCGCAAAAATTGCTGGCCAGGGAAGTGTCACGACTCACGTGAACAACGGCGGCATTGTAAAATCACTTGATGAGTTATTCGAGGACCAGGAAGAACGGAAGTCCTGTGAAAAGAAACTCACGGAGGCATCGCTGATCCTTAGCTCTATTTTAGAAAAAAACATGGAAGGGATCATAGGCGAGATTGGTTTTGATCTGGGGATGGATAAGTCAGGAAAGGTATGGCTGTTCGAAGCAAACTCAAAACCAGGCCGATCGATTTTCAAGCACCCGAAGCTGAAGAATTTCGATCTGCTCACCCGAAAGCTCTCCCTTTCCTTTGGCATATTTTTAGCGGAAAAAGCCATTACAGCTCCTGAGGATCTTTTCCAATGAATCTCCGCTATCATACCGAATCAAAGGAATGGACCTATGAAGCCAAAGCTGAGGAAAACATCAGCTTTGGCTTTAATAAAATCAAAATCAGATCCACCCCTTCAAGCTCTGTCCCACAGCACACCCACCGGTTCACATTAAAAAACAAGCAGGGTAATCTCGGCCCGCTCGTTGGAATCATGACCTCCATGAACAAAAACATGTCACTCGCAGGCAATGGTTCACTTTTCAAATCACTGCAGGAGGCGCTGGTGAAACGTAACGGAATGGCTGTTGTTTTCCCCCCAGAAACAGTCGTTAAGGATGGCCTTACTGGGCTCACACTTTTGCCTGAAGCCAATAAATGGATTTCAGTAAAGACGCCGCTGCCCCATCTTGTCTTTAATCGCGTGCCATTTCGAAAGGGTGAACAGCAGCCGGCTTTCAAAGACGCGGTGAATTATCTGTCAGCAATGGGGATCCCTTTTTTCAACCCGTCCTTCATCAACAAAAACAAGCTGTACACCATTTTCGCGAGACACCGAAAACTTAGGCAGCTAATGCCTGAAAGCATTGCCGTTAAGACGATGATCCAACTGGCAGCATTCCTTGAAAAGCATCAGGGGATCTATCTGAAGCCTGCCTCTTCCTCAAAGGGCATCGGGATTTTCCGGCTGCGGCAAACGCACGGGCAAATCGAGTTTGAGAGCCATTCCCATCGCCATGTTTATCCCGGAATGAAGGAATTCTGGAAGGCAAAATCGAAACAGCTGTTAACACACGATTATATCGCCCAAAAAGAGATCAAGGCAGCAGCTATCGGCGGCAAGCGGTTCGATTTCCGCGTCCATGCGCACGATGGACTGAATGGTTATGAAGTAACAGGCATCGGCATCCGCCAATCAGAGAAACAAGACTTGACCACACACGTGCCGAATGGCGGAGTATTTCTGCCATACATTCAAGTGAGAAATCCGCGGCATGATGCATTTTTCGCCTGGGCCGTAAAGGAAATCGGACAGCTGCTGACAGAAGAATTGGGCTATTTCGGTGAATTCTCCCTCGATGCCGGGCTCACTGAAGAAGGAGAATATGCCATTTTTGAAGTGAACTCAAAACCAATGAGCTTTGATGAATCGCAAATTGAAGAAAAAAGAATCATGGCACTGGCGGATTTATATTTTCGAAAAACCGGATTTTCTGATTGATCCCCCTCCCCTGTCCTCTATTGCTATATAATAGTAGTAATGACAATCGAACAGGAGGGAATCGAAGTGATCACTCATTTCCAATTCAAGACATTATTCGAAAATAAAGAAATGCCCGGCTGGCATTTTTCCTTTTATTATAAAAAACAGAAGTTCACGGGAATCTATCATCAGAACGGGGATATTCAATGGACTTCCGAACAGCCTTTGGACACGGATCTCGACCAGGTGAAGGAACAGGTCCATGAGCTGATGCTTTTCCATGTGTATGACAAATAATCTGTATGTTTCTGGATTCTTTCCGGCATTCTAAGCGTAAAAGCTTTGAAGGAGGACAACATGAATCATAAGGATGAAAAAAAGTTCATCGAGGACCTGCAATATGAGGGACGTGACAAAGCCTATGTCGATGTTGACAGGATGATCAACGAAGGGATGGCAGGCGGGACTGTCCATCGATTGGACGATACCCCTAATATCGGGGAAAGCCATGAACTTCCCCTTGAAGATCCGCCTAATAAGTAGGGAAGAACAAAAAGCGCAAGCGCCTTGTTCAGCCCCGACAAGCGCTGGAGGGCCTGACAGTGAAGTCGTTCTTTGACTTCATTGACAGGACCGAAACGTCTCGAGGAGTTAGGAGCCGCAGCTAGCCAAGCGTCTCGAGCTGCTCAAAGCTAACGCTTATCGCAAGATACTCGAGGAAGTTTATTCAGGGGAGAAAACTGGCTAGGCGCTGGAGCTGGATTAAGACTCCCATATGTAGCATCCATACAAGAATGCTTTTATATTTACCTATACAAAAAAAAGACACCACATCCTAAAAAGGATGCTGGTGTCTTATCTGCTTTTAACAATCATATTGACTGCATCTTTGATCGCTTCGTCGGCTTCTTTGCCTTCCTTTGCTGCTTCAGTGATGCATGATTCCAAGTTCTTTGCCACGATGAAACCAATCGCACGGTCTACTGCCGAACGGACTGCCGATAATTGTGTAACAACATCCTTGCAGTGGTTTTCTTCTTCCATCATGCGTATAACGCCTCGAACTTGGCCTTCCAAACGCTTCAAGCGATTTTTCATCTCTGGTGTGTATTCCAATTCCCTGCACCTCTCTCTTACGGTACCCCGTATTGTATCTATTATACCAATATTTTTTCCTTTTTTCTACCAGTTTATCCCGTGAGTGAATTCACAATTAAAAGCCACACCTGTTATAATAAAAGATATGTCAGCTTTTATCAAACTAAATCTGAGGATACTTATATGATTAATAAAATATTAGCTTATTTTCCTGATTCTGTCACGCACAATCATTTTCCAGAACATCCATCACTTGACTTTCACTTGTTCCAACAAAACAGTCCTGAACCATTGTGGATCAGCATCCCAAAGGAACATATTTCGGAAGATCAACTCGACTTGCTTAAGAATCTGCTTCAATATATTAAAACTGAACCTGACACTGTCCTTTCTGGCAAAGCACTTGCGTGGAATGATTTTCTTTTCCGTGAAGGAGCGATACCGGCGGCTGCTAGTGACGAAGTCCGTTTCATCCAATTCCAGCTCCAGGCAGCACACATTGAAACAGCAGAAATCAATGAAGCATTGCAGGGCTTTTTCCCTGACCATACTATTCTCTGGATGAAGGACTCCTATGGGATGATCATTGAAGAAAAGAAGGAAATCATCGAAGAAATGGACGAGCTTCAATCGATTTCTTCCACATTCGAAAGCGACTTCTTCATAAAAATCTCTTTTTATATCGGAAAATTCCAGACAATTTCCCGGCAGCTCCCAGACTTCTTCACAAAAGAGAAGCAGGTATTCCAGGAATTAACGGAACTGACGAATCGCAGCGATGTTTTCACCTTTGAAAAAGCCTTTCCGATGCTTTTGTCAACCCAGCTCCCGGATCATTTACAGGATATTCTCTCTCATTCGATCCTCGAGGCATTTGGAGAGGACAAAGAGTTGATGGTGACCATCAAAACGTTCCTGGAAAGCAATTCAAATGTCTCCCTCGCAGCTAAAAAATTGTATGTACACCGTAATACCCTTCAGTACAGATTGGAGAAGTTCACCGAAAAAACCGGAGTCCAGCTGAAGGATTTTGATGCAGCCATCGTTGTTTATCTTGCCGGCCTTTATAAAGAAATGGGATGATTTCGTCGCTTTGAACAAATTGCATAAAAGGGCTTTCATTTTTTTGTGCATCCTGCTGATGATTAATGGATGGCCTTTTCGCTAAACTGTTCTTGTAGACAAACATTCAGGGAGGCTTTAAAAAAATGGCCGAGTTAAAATTAGACAATATTTATAAAATTTATGATAACAAAGTAACTGCAGTAGAAGATTTCAATCTGCACATTGAAGACAAGGAATTCATCGTATTCGTTGGCCCATCTGGCTGTGGTAAATCGACTACACTTCGTATGATTGCTGGTCTTGAGGAAATCTCAAAGGGCGATTTCTATATCGACGGAAAGCGAGTGAACGACGTTCCTCCTAAAGACCGTGACATCGCGATGGTTTTCCAGAACTACGCTCTATATCCGCATATGACTGTATATGATAACATGGCATTCGGATTGAAGCTTCGCAAGTTCCCGAAGGATGAAATCGACCGCCGCGTTAAAGAGGCAGCAAAGATTCTTGGTCTTGAACCTTACCTGGACCGCAAGCCAAAAGCACTTTCTGGCGGTCAGCGCCAGCGTGTTGCATTAGGCCGTGCGATTGTCCGAGACGCAAAGGTATTCTTGATGGACGAACCATTATCAAACCTTGATGCAAAACTTCGTGTACAGATGCGTGCTGAAATTGCCAAGCTTCACCGCCGTCTGGATACAACAACTATTTACGTAACACATGACCAGACTGAAGCGATGACAATGGCCACACGCCTGGTAGTCATGAAAGACGGCATCATCCAGCAGGTTGGAGCACCAAAAGAAGTTTATGAAAATCCAGAAAACGTCTTCGTTGGCGGATTCATCGGATCTCCATCCATGAACTTCTTCACTGGAAAGCTTGAAGAAGGAAAGTTCACAATGAACAGTTCCTCAATCGCCGTTCCAGAAGGAAAAATGAAAGTTCTTCGTGCACAAGGATATGTAGGCAAAGACATCATTCTCGGCGTAAGACCTGAAGACCTGCACGACGAGCCAGTATTCATCGATGCTTCACAGGGAGCTACAATCAAAGCAACGGTTGAAGTTTCAGAATTGACTGGTGCAGAAACAATGATTTACTCACAATTAGAAGGCCAGGATTTCGTAGCACGTGTGGATTCCCGCACAGATGTAACTCCAGGTCAGGTGATTGAATTGGCATTCGATATGAACAAGGTTCACTTCTTCGATGCAGAAACAGAAGTAAGGATCCGTCCATAATAGGTGAAAAAGCAACCATTGCGGTTGCTTTTTTTGCTTTCTTCTCCATGGATCATTCTTTGATCAAAAACACCTGGCTTGCTCCGCAGCTTGGACATTTGAACAAGTGCGGGCATTCCTCCTCTGCATAATCAGCAGGATATCCATCTTCGAGCTTCATTTGATCAATTGGCATATACGGACTGTAGTCATCATAAAAGTCTGCTTCCCTCCCGCTGTTCTCCATGCTGCCGCTGCAGCTTGCACATGGCAGAGTGACGTTCCTGAAGCCATTGCAAATCGGGCACATCCCCATCCTTTTTCCTTCCTTTCTCCTGTATCGATAACCATAGTTTGTGTTGATTAAAATTGGTTATGTAGGGCGATAACAATGGTATTAATTACCTTTATTGATCAGCGCATAAACTTTTTGAAACAAAACATACTAGTTATTAATAAAGCAGCAACAAAGAAAAAAACGCAGCTCAAGCAACGAATAAAGACATTGGGTTAAGCCTAGAAGGCAGCTATGACGCGCGCCGGTGCAATTCCGGCTAGCCCATCCAAATTCCTCATCATGGGTTAAACCCAGGCGGCATGGCAAAAGCCATGATTGGTTCGACTCCAATACTAACCCAAATACAACTCTGAAAAACACAAAGGAGGAAATATTAATGGCTAGTAGTAACAACTCTAATCAATTATTAGTTCCTGGTGTTCAACAAGCTCTTGATCAAATGAAGTACGAAATCGCAACAGAATTTGGCGTACAGCTTGGCGGCGAAACAACTTCTCGTGCTAACGGTTCAGTTGGTGGAGAAATCACTAAGCGCCTTGTGCAAATGGCTGAGCAACAACTTGGCGGATCTGCACGCTAAATTGCATTAAACAATAAAATAAGAATGGCTAAGGCCCCCTTCATCAGGGGGCCTTTACAATTGTCCAGTCCAATGACTTTGTCTTCCCATATTGGCACCCTGGAGAGCGCCCAAGTGGAAAAACATCAAATCATTTTTTCAGGCTTGACCCACTCATCATATTGCTCTGATGTTAAATATCCTGTCTTGATAGCCGCTTCCTTCAAGGTTGTGTTTTCCTTGAAAGCAAGCTTGGCGATTTCTGCTGCTTTTTCATAGCCAATATGCGGGTTCAAGGATGTGACAAGCATGAGAGAGCGGTGAACATGGCCAGCAATCACGTCCAGATTCGCTTCAATTCCTTCTGCACAGTTATCATTGAAAGATCGCATTCCATCTGCCAGCAGTCTTGCGCTTTGCAGGAAGTTATAGATGATGACAGGCTTGAATACATTCAACTCAAAATTACCCTGACTCGCGGCAAATCCGACTGTTGAATCATTCCCGAAAACCTGGGTTGCCACCATAGTCAATGCTTCACTTTGCGTTGGATTGACTTTGCCGGGCATGATGGAGCTGCCTGGTTCATTCGCCGGTATCGAGAGCTCGCCAATCCCGCTTCTCGGGCCGCTGGCTAGCCAACGCACATCATTGGCAATTTTCATCAAGTCTGCTGCCAGACCCTTTAAAGCTCCATGAAGGAAGACGATTTCGTCATGGGAAGTAAGCGCCTGGAATTTGTTCGGTGAAGTACGGAATGCTTCGCCAGTCTGGTCGGCAAGCTGGCTCGCTACCTGGTCACCAAAGTCCTTCGCTGCATTGATTCCTGTTCCGACAGCCGTCCCGCCTATGGCCAGATCCCTCACATACTTGAGACCGTCCCCGATCATTTGTTCATCTTTTTCAAGCATCGCTCTCCATCCGCTAATTTCCTGACCCAATGTCAATGGAGTCGCATCTTGGAGATGGGTCCTGCCGATTTTGATGATTTCATTGAATTCCTGTTCCTTTTTCTTCAGCGTCCCCCTCAGGAGCTCCAGTGCAGGCAATACTTCAGCACTCACCTTTTTTACCGCGGCGATATGCATCGCTGTCGGGAATGTATCGTTCGAACTCTGCGACATATTCACATCATCATTCGGATGGACCTTCTCCTCCTCCTGCTGTTCCGCAAGCAGTTCGTTCGCTCTCCTGGCGACTACTTCATTGACATTCATATTAGATTGAGTTCCGCTTCCCGTCTGCCATACGACCAGCGGAAAATGCGTATCGAATTGCCCGGCAAGAATTTCATCACAGGCCTTCTCGATCGCCTTTGCTTTTGTTTCTGTTAACTTTCCAGAAGCAGCATTCACCCTGGCTGCCGCTTTCTTCACCTCGGCAAAAGCATAAATGACTTCTATTGGCATTTTTTCTGTACCAATCTTGAAATTCTGTTTGCTTCGCTGAGTTTGTGCGCCCCAGTATTTATCTGATGGCACCTTGATTTCGCCTATTGTGTCCTTTTCAATCCGATACTCTGACAAAAATATCCCTCCTCAATCTAATTATTAACTTATCTAAGCATTTAAAACATTTTCGCTTTCAGGATACCTTTTTTACAGCTTGAATGACAGAAAAGTGCATGTAAGCAGACGAAAAAAGCGGAAGCAGTCATCAAGTGCTGCTTCCGCTTTTCATTATGTCTATTTTCCCCTCAGGTTATGCTTTATAGATTGCATATCCGATATAATAGCCCAGGATCATGATGCTCGCGATGCTTAAGGTTACTGTGAATTCCGCCATCTAAACAACCTCCTGAAATTAATATGATTATTATTAAATTACCACAGGAAAACCACAGTCAACGGACCGGTTTCGCAACATTCTGTGACAAAAACAGGAAACATAGTGAGGTAACGCACAGGGTGTTTGCAGTTGAGCACGTATAAAAATCCACACCCATTTTATTGAGTGTGGATTCCTTTTTAACCTGCCTTGACTTTGTTCCCAAGCTGCAGCTGGTACATTTGAAAATATTTCCCTTTCAGTTCCATCAGCTGATCATGATTGCCTTTTTCGACAATCCGGCCGCGATCCAGCACCAGGATTTGGTCCGCATTGCGGATCGTCGACAGCCTGTGGGCAATGATGAAGGTCGTTCTCCCTTCCTTCAGGACATCCATCGCTTCCTGGATGATTGCTTCGGTCTCGGTATCGATGCTTGAGGTTGCCTCATCAAGGATCAGGATCGCCGGATCGAAAGCCAGGGCCCTGGCAAAAGAGATCAATTGTCTTTGCCCGCTTGAAAGTGTACTCCCCTTCTCGATGACCGGCTCATCATACCCATTTTCAAGGTTTTTCAGGACTCGGTCAGCTCCGACACTTTGCAGTGCTTCTTCGACGGCTTCCCGGGAAATATCGGGATGATCAAGGCTGACATTGGAAGCGATTGTCCCTGTGAAGAGGAACGGATCCTGCAGGACAATGCCCATATGCTTTCTCAGTGTCTGCCTTGGCATTTCGGAAATGTCCTTCCCGTCGATCAGGATTTTACCTTCCTGGGGATCATAGAATCGGAACAGCAGGTTCATGATTGAACTCTTGCCTGACCCTGTATGGCCGACGAGAGCGACAGTCTCCCCCTGTTTCGCTTCGAAACTGAGATCCTTCAAAACATATTCGCATTCCTTATAGGCGAAGGATACTTGATCGAAGGTCACATTTCCTTTATAGCGGGTAATCTCTTTTTCACTGACATCGATTCCTTCCTCATCCATCAGTTTGAAAACTCTCTCCCCGGCAACCAGTGCCTGCTCAAGGTTGGCCAATTGATTTACGATTCCCTGGACAGGATTGAAAAGCCTGTTGATATAATCGACGAACGCATATAGCATACCCAGTGAAATAGCAGATGAAGGCTGCAGGGCCTCACCGCCGAAATACCAGATAAACGCGACGAAGACAGTATTTCTTAACACCGCGACAAGATTATGGGAAGTTGAAGAATTCAGGCTCAGCAGCTTATTTTGATAGGTGAAATGTTCTTTATTGAGTTTCTCAAAATCCTGCTGCGTTTCTTTTTCACGTCCGAACGCCTGGATGATGCTCATCCCCTGTATCGATTCATTGATCACTCCATTGATGTCGCTAACCCGGGAGCGGATCACATGATTGTATTTCGATGCATATTTGCGGTACAGTTTTGCCCAGACAAACAGAACAGGCAATAACAGCAAACAGATGGCCGCAAGCTTCGCATTCAGGATGAACAAGGCAATATAGATGCCGGTGATATAAATGAAACTTGTAAAGAACGTGGACAGGACGGTTACGTACAGTTCACGTATCGCCTCTGTATCGTTCGTGATCCTGGCGACGACCTTTCCAGCGGGCAGGTTATCAAAATAACGGATCGGCAGCCGCTGGATCTGCCGGAAAACATCCTCTCTCAGCTTCTGGATGATCCGGTTGGCCGACTTTTGCAAATAGAATCTCTGGCCATACTGGAAAATTGCCGCAATCACCAGCAGACCGAAATAAAAGGACAGCAGCTTAATGATTTGCGGGATTTCTGGCCGGTAAAAAGCCATTAGTTCCTCACCAGACAGCAGTTTCGCTTCATATTGAGCTGCCCTTGAACCTTTATTGATCGTCAAAAGACCCTCATCATAGCTTCGGCTGCCATCGAATTCAATCTCTGAATCAACAAACACAAAGTTTCTGCCTACCTGAAGAATTTGAGCAGAGTCACTTTCTCCCTCAACTTCTTCTTTTGTGTAAAAGTTGTCTTTATACTTTACAGCTCCGCTGCCTGTGTCCGTCTTGTGCCAGACCGATTCAATCCCAAGGATATGGTGGTCGATCATCCGCTTGGCGATGAACGGGCCGGCAAGATCAGCGACGACAGCGACAGTCAGCATCGCAAGCGCTATTAAAATGATCTTTTTATAATTTAAAGCATATTGGAACAGTCTTTTTCCTGTACTCATACGGAGTGCACCTCCTCTTCGACTGCCTCTGCCTGCTGCATGATATATTGAGTGTAATACCAGCCCTGGGCCGCCATCAATTGTTCATGCGTACCCTCCTCCAAGATTCTCCCGTCTTCAAGGACGACGATATGGTCGGCATGCTCCACAGCAGACAATCGATGCGTGGTGATGATTGTTGTTTTGGCATTCCGCTCTTTGCGGATATTATCAATGATCTTCTTTTCGGTTTTGGCATCGACTGCCGAAAGCGAGTCATCAAGAATCAGGATTTCCGGATCCTTGATCAAAGCGCGTGCAATCGAAATCCGCTGTTTTTGCCCCCCTGAAAGCGCGACTCCCTTTTCACCGACAAGAGTTTCCAAACCTTCTGGCAGCATTTCGAGATCCTTACGGAAAGCTGCCAAATCGATGATATCCTGCAAATCCTTTTCAGTGGCCATCGGATTTCCGAACAGGATATTTTCTTTGACTGAACGGGAAAAAAGGATGTTTTCCTGTGGGACATACCCCATCCAGCTCCTTGTCTGCCTGAGGCTATGTTCCTGGATTGGCACACCGGACACAAGCAGGTTCCCACTGCCTTCAGGATATTCCCTGAGCAGCTGTTTGATCAAAGTCGTTTTGCCGCTGCCTGTCTTGCCGACGACACCGAGCGTTTGGCCGCGATTCAGATGCAGCTTGATTTGATCTAGATTGTTCACTTTAGAAGAAGGATATTTGAATGTTAACTCAGACATCTGTAAAAATTCTGGTTCATTGCCCTCCACCGGCTTAACCGGATCAGCAACGTCTTCCTTGTAGGACAATGTTTCATTAAGGCGGTCTAGTGAAGCGTTGCCGCGCTGCATGACATTGATCAGTTCACCTATTGCGAACATCGGCCAGATGAGCATGCCCAAATAAACATTAAAACTCACCAGCTCCCCCAGCGTGAGTTTCTGCTGGAAGACGAGGAATGCTCCGTATCCGAGGCCAATTAGATAGCTCAGCCCGACAAGGATTTTGATCGTAGGTTCAAACAATGAATCAATTTTTGCCACTTCTACATTTTTGTGATAGACATCTTCCGTCAACTCGTGGAATTTGGACTCATCCGCTTTTTCCTGCACATAGGCCCTGATGACCCTGACACCTGAAACGGATTCAAGAACCCTGTCATTCAGCTCTCCGAAAGCATCCTGGGCAGACGTGAACTTGGAATGAATCCTTTTCCCATAAATATTGATCAGATAGGCCATGAATGGCAGCGGGATAATCGAGACAAGCGTCAACTCCCAGCTGATGAAAATGCCCATCGTGAGCAGAATGGTCAGCATAAAAATGCTTGAATCGACCAGAGTCAAGACGCCAAAACCGGCCGTGATTGAAATGGCCTTCAAATCATTCGTCGCCCTTGCCATCAAGTCACCTGTCCGGTTCTTTTCAAAAAACGTCGGAGTCATCTTCAGCATATGCTTCATGAAACGGCTCCTCAGCTTCCGTTCAATCAGGAAGGCCCCGCCGAATAACTGATACATCCAAATATACGTTATGAAATATGAGACCACCGTAATCAGCGCCAGCGCGCCAATATACTTTAATATCACTGACTTGTTGATTGAGCCAAGCTGGATGGAATCAATCGCCATCCCGACGATTTTTGGCGGAAGTACATCAAGTACGCCGACAAAAATAAGCAAGGTAATCGCAACACTATATCTCTTCCAGTTTTCCTTGAAAAACCAGCTTAACTTTTTTAATACTGATAACATGATCAATCACTCTCCTCTCCTCGAAAAGCGCAAGCGGCTTGATCAGCCCCGACAAGCGCTGGAGGGCCGACCGGTGAAGTCGATCTTTGACTTCATTGGGCGGACCGAAACCGAAATGTGTAGCCGACTGTCCAGAAACGCAGAAACTGGAGACTCCGACAAAGAAGCGCTTTTTGCTTCTGCCGACGGAGTTGAAGTTTCGGAGTTTCTAGGAGGCGTAACCAGACAAGCGACACGAGGGGCTAGACGCTGGAGCTGGACATTTCTCGGAATAAAATTCAACCGCTAAATTACTCAAAAAAAACAGGCTAGCCGCTTTCCAGATGTTCCTCTTTTACTAATTTCTTAACATTTGCGTTTGCCATTTTGTTTCCTCCTCATAGTGTTTTTTGAATGGAAGCCTTGTCAGCAAAAAAAAAGACATATCGCGGCATGCGATATGTCCTCTCTCACAGGATAAAGACAGAAAAAGGCACACGTCACGCTAATGCGCAACCCATGCCTTCTGCTTCATAGAAAAGTGATTAACAAGTCAATTATCGTAAAAGGATGGGTTACAGATATTCAATTGTTTGTAGCTTGCGATTTTTACAATGTTCATGTCAGTAACCCTCCTTTTAGTTATATTTTCCATTCCTTTGTAAGGTTATCACCTTAATGGCAATCATGTCAATTCTAACTTTTCGGTATTTTTCATCATTTTTAATGGTTTCCAGATTTCCTGCGCGAAATCTTTCGTACAAACAACATGTAAAAAAGCAGCGGCATTGGTGCCTGGATCAGTCCCAAAATCCCCCATAGCCAATAATTATGGCCATGCTTACGGGCATTGGTAAACAGAAAAATGCTCTGGATCAATAAGATTGATACAACGACAGCAATCATGAGTGGGGACAGTTCCTCGTTCATCAGCTGCCCACCTGCTTCTGCATTCCTTTATAGCCAGAAAAAGCAGCGACAGCCACTGTAATTGTCTGGAGCAAATAGAACAATACCGGCACTTCCAGCATGGTGAAGATGACCATCGCAAGAATCAGCCCGGCACATAATATGAACCACGTCAGCTCCCGGAGGAACTTCCTTCTTTGAACTTCCTGCTGATTCAGCACCATTTGCTCAAACCACTTTTCATCAGGAGTATAAGGGTCCACGGAATCCAATTTGTCCAGCCCATTATGAATTGCGCTGATGGTTTCAAAAAATTCCTGATCCATTTGCTCATCGTTTGACGAGATTCCCTTTTGATTTTTCATCTACTTTCAGCTCCCTTCTAACGGCTAAAAGCCCGTGGTGGACTCTAGACTTTGCAGTACCAGCGGCGATTTTTAAGATTTCACCTATTTCATCATATGAATACCCATAATAATGCTTAAGAATAAGAGGAATCCTCATTTCATCCGTGAGTTTGGATAATGCCGCCAAGGCGTCTGTCCATTCCTCATTCCTGGATTCCATATGCCATTGAAGCTTGCGAGATGCCGCTTCCCCATCATTCCACTCTCTTTCGCGCTTTTTCTTCCGATGCTGGTCGATATACATATTTGTTGCAATGCTGATGAGCCATGATGAGAACTTTGATTTTCCATTGAATAAGTGAAGCTTTTCCACACATTTCGCCATTGTCGCCTGTGCTAACTCTTCCGCAAGATCAGGATTCATCGTGATTTTCATCAGATATTTTACCAGCAGGGGATAATGATTCCTGAACAGCACAGCAAACGAACGGTGGTCACCTTTTTTCGCTTCAATGATTAACTCCATTTCATCCATAAAAGCATGCCTCGCTTTCCCCGCCACCCCAAAAAATTTTCTCTATCTATTATAATTTATTTATAAGACGGCTGAAGTAAAGATTCGTTCAAAAAAGTTTTTTTTGGCAAAAAAAAAAGCCCGCAAAGGACTTTCCACTAAACTCCCGATTCTGCTGCGGTCTGTTCGACTCCCGCGTTCGTTCCATCTGCGAGTTTTGGCAAAGCAATCATATAAAATATGCCAACTAATACCAGGCAGCCGCCAACTATCCAATAAAGCATTTCGATTGTCAGCAAAACCGGGAAGCTATAGGCAATGAAAGCAAGCGTCAGCGACTGGGACAGCATGGTCAACGGGCTGATCAGCCCTTGTACCCTGCCCATCATTTTCGGATCGATGATGCTTGGCAGCCATCCGCCAATCCCCACATTTATTAGCGGCAATGCCAATGCCGAGATAAAGAGGATGCCGAGGAAAAGATAGATGTTATTCGGAAGGGAAGCAAGAGCTGTGGAGCTGCCGCTAATAAGAAGCCCCGCCGAAATGAGATGATAGAGTTTAACCTTTTGTGAAAGCAATGAAGCGACGAAGCTGCCAATCAACACACCGATGCCAAACACGAGTCCAATGACAATCGAGTATTGCTCATAAGATTCTGGGGCCAGCTTATACTTCAGGATGAAGATCGGCATGACTGAGAATCCCCCATTGACGATTCCAAAAATGAAGAAGCCAATGATCAGCGTGAACAGCAATTTGCTGCTCAGCACATAGGAGAATCCAAGTTTAAAATCCTTGAGAACCATCTTGATGTTCAGGTCCTTCAGTTTATGTGGACCATTTGGAAGCCTAGCCTCCATCGATACCTCAGCTTTCTGGATCAGCAATGCACTGATGATGAACGATATTGTATCAATCAAGATAGCGCCGTAGATCCCAATTGACCAGTAAGCCAGGACTCCAAGACCATTGCCGAACAGCATGAACAGACTCATGACAAGCTGGTTCAACCCTGCGGCAGTCGTATAATCCTCTTTTTTCAGGATTCCCTGAACCATACCATGCTCAGCCGGGAAAAAGAACTTTTGAATGGCGCTCCTAAAAAAAAGTACCGCAAAGACCAATGGCATCCAGCCAACAAAAATGGCCGCAATCAAAGCAAGCGATAGACCGGCGCTGATATAATCACAATAAACAGCTATCTTTTGCCGGTCCATCCTGTCAGCAAAAACCCCGATCATAAAAAACACTGCCAGCATCGGTAAAGAATACATCAATTCAGTAACCGTCGCATACACAGGCTGGGAACTGAACCGGTCAAGCAAGTAAAACATGAAAGCCGTCAAACCGATCGTACTGCCCATTTGGGACGTGAAGTTTGCCAAAAACAACTTGGTGAAGCTGCCGTTCCTGAAAATATCCGCAAATTTTTTCATAAGTTTTTCTCCTCATAACTCATTTAGTATCTTCATAGTATCGCAACTTCATTGCGGCAAGAATCTTTCTCCTGACCGTTTCATTCTCCTTCTTGAGACGGATTTAATTTGCACCAAGGTCTTATGCTGAAGGAGGTTGGTGTTTTTTTAGGGAAAGTTGTCGCTAGTCGCATTGATTCGGGATTATTGGTTACCTCTTTTTCCTGTTTCTGGTGTTTTCGGGCTCCAATACGGCTTATTGGNTACCTCTTTTTCNTGTTTNTGGNGTTTCAGGNCNCCAATANGGCTCATTGGTTANCTCTTTTTCCTGTTTCTGGTGTTTCGGGTAACCAATACTTATATTTAGCGACATTGCTGCAGTTTCATGAACACGCCCCAATTCTGCAAACATCGCCCATTTTAATCATTAAAGGTTTTCAAGCTGTAAATACAGGGTAATATTCAACTAACCTACTTAAATAGATTAATTAAAGGAGTTAACTATAAATGAAAGAAATTATGTCATCTAATGTTATGGTCCAAAAGAGATTTACAATGAAGAAGATGCTTGAGATTTATCAGGCTGCGAATAAACTGGATTGTATCACTTACTTATACAGCCGTCAGAAGGCTGTTGAGGCTACATCATTGTCCAAACTTGTATCATTCCTGTTGACTGTAGAACCAGATACAACTTTGAAAATCATAATGGAAGGTACAGATGTTGAGCCTCAATTAAACCAGCTCACAAAACTACTAACAAACGAAGCTTCTGTACTTAGGGTAAAACGCAAGCGCCTGATCGAAACTACAGAATCTTTTCAAATATAATCACAGCAACAGAACATACTATAGTCGAGGTGAAGTTTAGTGGTAAGAACAATATTAATGATCGTCGGCGCAATCGTCGTGATCGGTTTCCTATTAAGATTATTATAAGTGATTCCCTAAAAGGGACTGCCAATCGTGTGCAGTCTCTTTTTTATGCCGTTATCAGCCTGGCCAGAAAGGGAATTTAATTTTTTGGGTTCTGCAATCATATAAGATTGTTGGCTTGGGAATTGATGTACTCCGCATGATGATAGGATGACTATTGCTGTATTGAAGTTTCCAACCTTTCGATGGTCTTCATTCTCCTCTGCCTCACAGTACTCTGTGCGATGGTTGTGGTGTGGATCCGAAAAAGGTACAAAAATAAAACAGCGCAGGATTCCTGCGCTGTTTTATTTTAGTTTTTGCTATCTTTATCACCTGATCCACTGTCGCCAGTTCCTCCGCTGTCACCTGTATCACCAGCATCTCCGTCACCACCGGTATCGCCTGTATCACCAGCATCACCGGCATCTCCGTCACCACCGGTATCGCCTGTGTCACCAGCGTCTCCGTCTCCGTCACCTCCTGTGTCACCTGCACCACCGTTATCTCCTGTATCGCCTGTGCCACCTTCGTCTCCATTATCCTTTGTATCTCCTGAATCTTTTGTATCCTTGCTGTCAGTAGTGGTAGCTGCAGCGGCAGAATCAGTTGTTTTGTCTTTTTCCTTTTTTTCCTTCTCTTTTTCCTTTTTTTCTACTTTTTCTTCTTCTTTCTGTTTTGCATCGGCTTTTGGTTCATCTTTCTTCTTGTTCAGCTTCTTTTTTGCTTCTTCCCATTGCTTCTTGAGCTTTTCTGATTCCTTCTTGACCCTTGATTCCAATTCTTTTACAGACTTTGCACGCTGTTCCTTCTTGTGTTCTTCTATATATTTTGAAAGTGGAGGAACATTGAACGATTCTGCTTTTGTATTTTTCAGGGCCTCTGACATAAAGTCCTTGAAAACCAGTGCGGCCCCTTCACTGCTTGTGGTTGTTAAATAATGTTCTTGATCTGTCTTGTCATAACCAACCCACACAGCGCCGACAAGCTGTGGAGTATATCCGACAAACCACTGGTCTTTCGTCCCATTGACTCCTTTGATCGGAACTTGGGTAGAACCCGTTTTTCCAGCTAATTCTCTGCCAGGGATTTGTGCACCTTTTCCCGTTCCATCCTGGACGACACCAAGAAGCATCGTCGTCATTTTTTCAGCGGTTTCTTTTGAGATTGCCTTGCTTTTCTTTCCCTTGTACTCTGCGATTGTATTGCCTTCCTTATCGACGATCTTTGTTATCGCATGCGCTTCATGCCGCTCTCCATTATTGGCAAACGCTGAGTATGCCTCTGCCATTGTCACCGGAGATACTCCAGTTGATAAGCCACCGAGTGCGAGACCAAGATTGCGGTCGTTCTGTGGATCAAGATTGATGCCAAAATTCTTCACTGATTCCATTCCTTTGGCAATGCCTATTTCATCTAGGAGCCAAACGGAAGGTACATTCAATGAATCTCGTAATGCTTCATACATCGGTACTTCGCCTTTGTATTTATCATTATAGTTATGAGGCTTGTAATCTTTAAATTCCATCTCCTCGTCCTTGAGCATGTCCGTCACGCCCCAGCCTTCTTCAACCGCAGGCGCATATACAGCAAGAGGCTTCATTGTCGAGCCAGGCTGTGCCTTTAGTTGTGTGGCACGATTATAACCGCGGAATACATGCTCACCACGGCCGCCTACCAGGGCACGGATGCCGCCGGATTTAGGGTCGACCAATACAGCCCCGCTTTGGACGATTTGTTTTTCCGTACCTTCAGGGAACAATTCATCCTTCGCGTAAGTCGCTTCCACTGCTGTCTGCATCGTTACATCCAGTTCGGTATAGATTTGCAGCCCGCCCGTCAACACATCTTCCTGGGTCAGGCCATATTTTTTGATTGCTTCATCAATGACACTGTCTACATAGAATGGATAGCGGCCGCGTAACGGATCCCCACCTTTTTCATTGAGGGCAATTTTTTCTCCAACTGCTTTTTTGTATTCCTCGTCCTTGATAAAACCCTGGGTATTCATCATTTTCAGGACGAGATTTCTTCTCTCAATCGCTTTATCATAGTTCTTGTGCGGATCAAGTGCAGATGGTGCCTTGATCAGGCCTGCGAGCATGGCAGCTTCGCTTATGGAAAGGTCCTTCACTTCCTTGCCAAAGTAACCCATTGCCGCCTCTTTGACGCCCCATGAACCATTTCCAAAATAAATGCGATTCAGATACATTTGCATGATTTCATCTTTCGAATATTGCTTCTCGATTTCCCTTGCCATGAAAAATTCTTCGAGCTTTCGTTTGTATGTCTTTTCACTCGTTAGCAATGCATTCTTTGTCAGCTGCTGTGTGATCGTGCTTCCGCCTTCGACTACGCTGCCTGCCTTGACATTCTGTACAAAAGCCCGTGAAATCCCAACAAGGTCCACGCCGTCATGTTCATAAAACCGGTGATCCTCGATCGCGACGACCGCATTTTTGACATGGTCCGGAACGTCTTCAATCTTGATCCCTTCATTCTTCAAGGCCGAAATCTTGCTGGCGACCTCCCCATTGGCATCGTATATGACAGTGGACTGGGCCATGTCGTCATTCAATGCGCTGATGTCAGCACCCTCTGAATACACATGGAAAAAACTCAGGAATGCAAGTACTGCTGTTGAAACAGACAACACAAGTACCTGGGTCATATGTAACCTTTTCCAGCCTCTTAATAAATTTGTTACCATTGAATTTTTGCTCACTGAGCACCCCAACCTTTTAAAAAATAGTTTAGAAATATGACACTTTCTTTTACCCATTTTTCAAAAGGATTAACACAAATTGGCTAATTACAAGGAAAAAAGACTTGATTCGCCAATGTTTAGATATACCTTCGACTTCACTATCCTGACAGCAGGGCTTCGTAACTGACTATCCATATGGATAAAAACAAACAAAAGACCAATCGACAAATGATCGATTGGCCTTTTCATTGATTCTGGATTTCATCTTCGATTGTCTGCTCCTGATAGGCAGCAGCCTTGTCCTTTTCGCGGACAAGGTTTTCCATATACATATAAACGATTTGCTTTGTTTTATCATCTGCTTGTATGACATCAAGGTGCTGCAGGCATTTCCGAATCGTCGGATGCATTCCCTTTTGAGAGTCCATTCCCATACAGGCCACTCCTTATCTTTTGATTGAAAGATTTATAACAAAATTCGCCTGTCTTTGATGAAATATGAGGGTATGCTGGATGATTTTATAGCGTTAATTATTTTTAAAAAAGGGTAATGAACTGTAATTGATAAATTCAAATCCTGGAGGTAGATGAATATGGCTGGAATAAAAAACGTGGTTCTCGCTTACGATGATTCTGATGGGGCACGAAAGGCCCTCCAACTGACTAAGGATTTTATTAGAAACCTGGAAGGTGTCAAACTGTATGTCGGACATGTATATGAAGAAAAAGTAAGAAATGAGCTGGTCGACTCGACTGACCGCCCTATCGAACCGCTTCCGATTAACAGCTTTCCCGCAGACGGGGTCCAGGTGCCGCCTTTGGCAACAGAACAAGGTGCTTTCGGGAAATCTGAGCACGCAATCATAACCCATAGCGCGGAAACAGCCTTCAATAACGCAAAGGCTGAGCTGGAGGTCCTCAATACTGACACTGACTTTTCAATCCTTGAGGGAAGCCCGGCGGAGGGCATATTGGAATTCGCAAAGGATGTCGATGCAGATCTGATCATCATCGGACAGTCAGGGAATGAAGGCATCAAGCGGAAGCTCCTCGGAGGCGTCAGCCAAAAAGTTGCCAATAACGCTCATTGCCATGTGCTTATCGCGAAATAACGAAAAACAGCCGGGTACATGTGCCCGGCTGTTTTCCATTATTCGTTCATCGCTTCAACTGCAAGTTCCTCTAAGCGCTCCCTCGTTTCAGTTTCTTCGAAGCTGCTGAAAATCCTAAAATCATCCTCATCGAGAATCCTGTAATGCTGGCTCAGGATATTTTGCTGCATGACAAAGCCGCCATCCCTGGCGACTTCCCGCCACCAGACTTTTCCTCCCAAAGTCTTTTCCTTTCGGTAATCCGTACCTTCATGTGCAATCGTTTCAAGGACCTCAAGTGGTTCATTGCCGAACAAAAATCGGATGGTCTCCGTTTCCCTGAACAAAGCACAGATTGTCACGACTGTTGACCAACCGGCTTGTGCCCTGCCTTTTTCAATTTGGACAAGTGTTTTTTTCGAGATTCCGATGATGTCAGCCATCTTATCCTGTGTATAGCCAACTTCCGCCCTCAGAACCCTCACTTTTTCCGAAACCCTGTTTATGATTTCATCTCTGGTCATCCGCTTCATCCCTTTTTAGTTCTATTAGTGTAATTTTACACTTGTTTGTTCGAAATTCAAAATACTTTTTACTTTTTAATTCTGAAATGATAGAAAAGCCTCATGATTTATTTCCGGATGAAAAAAATAGGGTCCAGAATGTATCGATTCTGAACCCCCTGTTTATTATTTGATTTGTTTTTTCTGGCTAATGCTGCAGCTGCTTGAACAGGAGCTTTGGAGGGAGCAGGCAGCACATTTTCCTTCTTTGGATTTCTTGATGAATCGGTAGAAGGCCCAGCCGGCATATCCGAAAATAGCCCCGCCGATTATAATATTGGCAATCATGTATCCTTCCTCCTTCCAGCTTTAGCTAAATCCCATCAGCAGTCCGCCCTGGTAGATGGCCAGCGACAAAAGATATGCGATGGCCAGGGCATAGCCGATTGAAAAAGCGGTCCAGCGTTTTGAGCCAGTTTCTTTGTAAATCGTCGCTGTCGTCGCGAGGCATGGAATATACAGCAGGATGAACACCATGAAGCTATAGGCAGCAAGCGGCGTATAATGGACAGCCAGCAATCCCTGGAGACTCGCTTCATCTGGGACGAAATAGATAATATTCATGGTAGAAATAATCGCTTCTTTCGCCAGGAAACCGGTGAACAGTGAAGCACTTGCCTGCCAGGTTCCGAATCCTATAGGAGCGAATAGAGGCGCAAAGAATCCTCCCAGAAGCGCCAGATAGCTTTCATCCATGCTGACATTCACGCCTTCCGGACCTGCATAGGCGAGCAGCCAGATGAGGACAGAGCCTGCAAAGATGAAGGTACCCGCTTTTTTCACGAATCCTTTCCCTTTATCCCAGGTGCTTCTCCAAAGCGCTTTTGCTTGCGGCATTCTGTAGGGAGGCAGTTCAATGACGAAGACGGAGGTTTCCCCTTTTAATAGTGTCTTTGAAAAAACCTTGGCCAGAATAAGCGCGACCACCACACCGAGGACATACAAACTCAGAACGACTGCAGCCTTATGCCCTGTGAAAAATGCACCGACAAACAAAGCATAGACAGGAAGCCTTGCTGAGCATGACATCAGCGGCGTCAGCAGAATCGTCATCAATCTCTCTTTTGGTGTCTCAATGGTCCTTGCTGCCATGATGCCTGGCACATTGCAGCCAAACCCGATCATCATCGGAATGAATGCCTTGCCGTTGAGGCCGACAGATTCCATCAACCTGTCCATAACCAGCGCTACACGCGCCATATATCCAGAGTCCTCAAGCAGCGAAATGAAAAAGAACAAAATGAAGATTTGCGGTACAAAGACCAGGACTCCGCCTACCCCTGCAACAATTCCATCAAGCACGAGGTCTTTTATGAATGAAGATGCCCCCGCCCAGGTCAGTGCTGCCGTAATCCCAGCTGTCACAGGTCCGGACAGGAATGTATCCAATACATCTGACAGCGGGAAGCCGAGCCAGTCGAAGGTAAGCATGAACATGAGATACATCATGACAAGAAAGATTGGAATCCCAAGGAACTTGTTCGTCACCACCATATCAACCTTCTCAGTCAACGGTATTTTTCCATTGTCCGGTTTAGTTGTGGCAGCAGATACAATTTTATCGATCGCTTCACTTCTTTTGCGGTGGATCACCTGTTCAAGTGCCTGTTTGTTGCCTGACTGCTGCTGCTCTGTATCAGCGACAGAGGCGACAAGTGATTCAATTTCATCCAATGGCAAATAGCCAGTCAGGTAGTTTTTAACATAAGGATTTCCTTCAAACAGCTGAAGGGCTAGCCAGCGAACAGGATGCCGAGTCCTTCCATTCAACTTCTTCCCAAGCTGAAGGATGCCCTCTTCTATCGCTTTTCCATAATACACAAGGTTAGGCTTGCCAGAACCCTTGACTTCTCCTGTCACAAGCTTAGCAAGTTCGTTACAGCCCTTGCCTGATCTTGCCACGACAGGAGCAACATGTACTCCCAATGATTCTGACAACCTATCAATATCAATTTGGATGCCCCTGTTTTTTGCCACGTCCAGCATATTCAATCCGACTGTAATTGGTGCGCCGTATTCCAGCAGCTGCAATGTCAGGTGCAAGTTCCGCCTTAATTGAGACGCATCCAGGATATTCAACAGTTTCTCGAATGATTCCTCCAGGAAGAAATTCGTTACCACCCCTTCATCCTTAGACAATGGATTGAGGGTATACACTCCAGGTAAATCAATCAGCTGGTCTTTTCCGTTCTTGAAAAGGCCAACTTTCTTTTCGACCGTTACTCCGCTCCAGTTGCCAACATATTCATATGAACCTGTTAAGTTATTGAATAATGAAGTTTTACCGGTATTCGGATTGCCGATAAGCGCAATGTTCATCATACTCGCTCCACTTCGATCCGTAAGGCTTCCTTGCGGCGGATACCGATGCATTGGCCGCATGATTCCACCATGACCGGGCCCCCAAAAGGAAGAATGCATTTTATGCACACTTCTGATCCTTCAGCAATCCCGAAATCAAGCAATCTTCTTCTGACAAATTTGTCAGTTCCAGCAATATTCATGATCCGGCCTTTTTCACCAGTCTTTAAATTTCCCAGCATAGCCATCACCTTTTTTTTTAGTTTCTTAGATTCATTTTACCAGAATATCATTGATATTGGTTTACTAATTGAGAATGATTATCTTTATTTAAACAGTTTATCATCTCTTTCACTGTGACATAAATCACAAAAAGCCGTTTTCGCAGAGGTAAATTCAGCAAACTCCATAGAATTGACAATTTTTCTCGATTAAAGATCCAACCTCATTATATACCATATATGGTATAATTGAGGTATTAAAAAGAGAGCTGAACATTGCCAGCTCTCCTGGGTATCACATTTTATTGCTTGCAAGAGTTGATTTGACCATCCTCGACGGAGCATAGCCGATGACAAGAACGATGATAATTGCACTTAAAATCATGCTTGGAATCATATAGGTTCCGTTATAGATGAGTGAATATAGCCAAGCCGGCTGTCCTTCTGGAGCCCATACTCCGAAAAAGACCCATCCGGAAAAGAAATGAGCGATAAAGCGAAGCAGGCTTCCAATGAATGTACCCGCTATGATCAAGCCAATCCATTTCTTCTTATTTCCATTCTTGATGCTCTCTTGGATCTGTTTTGCAAAAATACCGGCAACTCCTAATACAGTGAAGGCCACCAAATAATCGATGATCCCCTGGACAGGATGGAATATTTGCGAGAAGCCGAGGATGAATTGCAATAGTCCCAGCAGCAAACCGGTGATTGCCCCACCTTTGATTCCCCAGCGGAATGCCATCAGGAATACCGGCACCATCGCGATGGATACCGAACCTCCTTGCGGCCAGATTCTCGAAAATAAAAATCCCGAGAATAAATCCAGCAAATAAGCCAGTGCGGAAAATACGGCAATTTCCACTAAAAAGAGAGTTTGTTTTTGTTTCATGTTTTGTTCCTCCTTCTTTTCAGAATGAGGTCCGTTTCTAACACGCCTTTTCTGCTTCAGAAACAAAAAAAGCAATCAGGGGATCGATATAGGATTCCCATGATTGCTTTCCTATCGCATCCACATTCCTTCGCTAGCATTAACTAACAGGTTCAAAGGGTAAGAACTCGGCCGCTCACTCTCAGCTGCACTTTGGCAGCTCCCCTTGTGGTTATTATTTAGTTTCTACACTATGAATATACTACTTCTTCGCAGTAATCACAAGTCAAACATTCTGACCCCCTTTCCATGTCGAAGAAGAATAGACAAATTTCACCTGAAATATCGGTCTTTTGTCACGTTTTTGACTATTCGACGCTTTTCTGCGGATGTTCTTATTTTTCGACAAAGGGATTTCTCTCTTCACCTCGAATCTTTAATACCGAAAAGAAAAACTGGGGGACTTAATAAAATGCTGCCAATTACGGATAACCGTTTGCTTAGCTTCCTGACTAGTGAAAGGGAACAACTCATTGCCGACTGGACTGTTGAAATCATCGTCTCGGAAGATGATCCATATAAAGAAAAAATAACCAAGAATGCTGAGAAAATGTATGGAATCATTCTCTCTGTCTTCTCCAAGACAAATGAAGATTTGGAAGAGCATCTCCAAAAACTCGCTTTCATGGTAGGAGAGGAACGCGTACGGGCTGACATCAATATTGGCGATTTTGTCTACAATGTCAATTCAGGGCGCTCCGTACTCTACAAGCATCTGCACAAATTGAATATGGAGTGGGATGAGATGCAGGAGTCCATCAACCGGATCAATTACTGTTTCGACACCTTCCTGTATTACGCTGTATCCTATTACAATGAACAGAAAAACAAGATCATCGAAGAAAAAAACCAATTCATCGATTCGACACATAAGGACCGGCTGACATTGCTCGGCCAGATGACATCAAGTTTTATCCATGAATTTCGCAATCCCCTGACTTCCATCCAGGGATTTATCCAGTTATTGAGATCCGAGCATGAAGATATGAAGTATCTTGATATCATATCCAGCGAGCTTGACCAACTCAATTTCCGGATTTCACAATTTCTGCTTCTTTCTAAAAAAGAACTCATTGGAAAGGAAAAATCTCTTTTCTCATTGAACCGAATGATTGATGAGGTCCTAAATTTCCTGTATCCCAGCATCCTCGATACCAATGTACGGATTGTCAAGGAAGTAGTCGATGATATGGACTTATATGGATATGCAGATGAAATCAGACAAGTACTGATCAATATCATTTTTAATGCGATTGATGTACTTAGCCAGTACCGCGATGACCCTAAAATTGAAATAAAGGGATTTTTCGTAAATGATACCCATATAAAAATCGAAATTTCCAATAATGGACCGGTCATTCCCGACCAGCTGCTGAAAACGATTTTCGAGCCTTTCGTGACGACGAAAACACTCGGAACTGGCCTGGGATTGTTTGTCTGCCGTGAAATAATCGAGAAGCATAAAGGAATTCTCGCCTGTTCTTCAGAGCCGGATAAAACCTCTTTCATTATGCTTTTGCCATTGATAAAATCAGAAAACTAAGCACACAAAAGACCCTGCCGGCAGCGGCAGGGTCTTTCATTCATTCAGTATATTCAATTGATCGGCTGTCCGCCGGACTGGTCACTTGTCTTTTATCGGCCTTTACGGCATGTGTTTTTTCAGATTCAGAGACAATGAGTGCACATGCTGCGTCACCTGTGATATTCACTGCTGTACGAGCCATATCAAGGAGGCGGTCGATTCCAAGGATCAGTCCGATGCCTTCGACTGGCAACCCTACTGATTGGAGAACCATAGCCAGCATGATCAAGCCTACACCTGGAACACCTGCCGTACCAATGCTGGCCAGAACCGCCGTCAAGACGACTGTCAGAAGCTCTGCCATTGTAAGGTCAGCTCCATAAACCTGTGCAATAAAGACGGTTGCTACACCTTGCATGATTGCCGTTCCGTCCATATTGATCGTCGCTCCCAGCGGCTGGACAAAGCTTGAAACAGATTCGGGCACACGAAGATTCTTCTGTGCAGTCTCCATTGATACAGGAAGCGTTGCGTTACTGCTTGAAGTACTGAAGGCAACGCCCATCGCCGGGGAGAATTGCTTGAAGAACCAGAATGGATTCTTCTTGCCAAGGAAATATACACCAGAGCCATAAGTAATGAGTGCATGTACAACAAGAGCAAGAACAACAACCAGCATGTATACACCCATCGCCTTCATGGCGTCGATTCCCTGGCTCCCGATTGCGGTCGCTATCAAACCAAACGTTCCGTATGGAGCGAACTTCATCACCAGTCCTACTAAATACATCATGATCTCATTGCCCTGTTCAATAAGGTTCAGGATCCCTTTTGTCCTCTCACCCAGGGCAGTCAAGGCGATTCCAATGAATATCGCAAAAACAATGACTTGCAGCATATTGCCTGTTGTCAGTGCTTCGAACGGGTTCGATGGAATAAGATTTAAGAAGGTATCACTTACCGGCGGTGCTTCTTCGGCCTTGAATTTAGCTCCGCTCGTATCGAAATTCCCCATCAATCCTGGCTTGATAAGGAAAGACAGAGCTAAACCAATTGAAATCGCAATTGCGGTAGTCCCTAAAAAGAAAACTACTGTTTTCAAGCCGATCCTGCCAAGCTTCTTCGGATCACCCAGCCCCGCTGTCCCAAGAATGATTGAAAACAGGACAATAGGGACAACAAGCATGCTGATTAAGTTTATGAATATTTTGCCCAGCGGCGTGAATAAGAATTTATCTAAAACAGTGAATAATTCAGGTGAAAAGATGTTAAGGATCAGCCCGGTCATGGCACCCAGTCCAAGACCTATCAATATCTTTGTTGTCAGCTTCATATTTTTCCTCCCAGTAATAAAAAGTAAAAAAAGAATGTAAAGTTTTATTCCCTCTTTCTTTCTCAATAAACCAGGAGCCAACAATTCCCATTGCTGGTTCTTAGAGGAGGTATTACATGTTTTCTTTAAAAGCCGATCCTGAATTAAGCCTGCATCTGTTTGATACACGGGTAGCCGGGGAACTGTTTTGGCTGCTGGATTCAAACCGGAGCTACCTGCGGAAATGGATGCCATGGGTTGATGGAATCCATTCTCCCGGTCAAATATCCACTGTGATTCAAATGTGGGAGAAAAGTTCTCGGGAAGGAAGCAGTTTTCATTTTGGGATACGTTACAGAGGGGTACTGGCAGGAAGTATCAGCCTTCATGCTATTGACTGGAACAACTCCCAGGCAAGCATCGGCTATTATATAGCGGAAAATTGGCAAGGCAGGGGAATCACGGTAAGGACCGTGAAGGCAATGATTGATCACGCTTTTTATGGGCATCGACTGAACAGAATTGAAATAAGATGCGGGAAGGACAATCATAGAAGCAGGGCAATCCCTGTTAAGCTTGGTTTTACCCAGGAAGGAGTCATTCGTGACGGAGAATACTTGAATGGAAATTTTCATGACCTGGTTGTATATGGACTTTTGGCCAGGGAGTGGAAAAACCGGTAGTTAATTTCTCTGATTGCCCAGTGTCTTCGGGACAGGTGCTATAAAAAAAACTGGCACAGAACTGGTGATGGACTCCGTTTATTGCTGGCAGGACACTTACTGGATAGGCAGACTGATGGTGAAGGTTGTCCCTTTTGAACTCGATTCAACACGCATCTTTCCATTATGCTCTTCAATGATTTTATGGCAGATCATCAGGCCGAGACCATTCCCGTTTTCCTTCGTCGTAAAAAATGGTTTTCCGATCTTATCAAGATCTTCCTCGGGAATTCCTTTTCCGGTGTCAGCGACCACAATGTCCAAAATTTCCTTTGATTTTGAAATCCCGACAGTGATCTGTCCAGGCAGCTCCATCGCATCAATCGCATTCATAAGCAAATTAATCAGCACCTGCTTGATTTTGTTCCCATCGCAAAGAAACATTCCATCCTCAAGTGTTGATTTCCTGGTAATTTCGACACACTTCTTCGCTGCTTCTGCCATCAGGAGCGTGATGGCATGATCAGCCAAATCATTCATATCGAAGGGTTTGAAATCTGATTTGTGCGGTTTCGCCATCAGCATTAGCTCTTTTGAGACAGCTTCAATGCGTTTGATTTCTTCTTCCATGATTGCTAAGTAGCCGTGATTCAATTCCTGACCGGCTTGCATAAGCTGGATGAAACCCTTAAGACTTGTCAAAGGATTCTTAATTTCATGCGCGATTCCGGCTGCAAGCTGGCCTACAACATTCAATTTCTCATATTCTAGGATGAAATGTTCCGCTTTGATTTTTGCGGAAACATCACTTGTTACGCAAATAAACTCAAAAGGTTCATACGTTTCGGGATGGCGTGTGACGGAAATTTGGGAAGTCACCCAGATGTATATTCCATCTTTACGCTTTAAACGGTATGTCAGGCTGCATACCTCCTCCCCATCAGGCATGGCGATATTGGCAATCCTTTTATAATCTTCCGCATGGACGAATAAGGTGTACAGTCTTCCGACTAATTCATCCGGGGCATAGCCAAGCATCGATTGAACGGCAGGTGTGACATACTTAATGAGACCATCAGGCGTTCTTTTGCAGATAAAATCGGCCGATGGTTCCACCCATATTTGGTCATTCCTATTCCCATGCATATGCAGCTTGCTTTCCAGACTGGATAAAAGATTACTCATGTCCACCCTCCTTTCATTAATCTTACTGAATATTTAAATAAGTTTCAAATCAAATTTGTAAAACATAATATAAAAAGGAATAATATTACATTGGGAAATTTTTCTACACTTTATAAATCCATTAAATTGTTAAAATCTGAATTTTCCAATATAATTGAACATAAACTTCATACATTATGCTTCAGTTTCATACATTATTATCAATCACATTAATGTTCCCCGGACTTAATCTGAATATGGTATAATTAAATTTAAATCGAAAAGCTGAGGTGGTATGATGGGGCAAACTATCGTATCAAGAATGTAACAGCTGCCGAGCGGGCGGAACAGCATAACAGGAGATAGGCCCTGGCTGATCCAGCCGCACGGAAATGGGCCGTTGCAGAATCTTGAAAAAAATCATTTAAACAATTCTAGCTTGAGAAACGCTTAATTTTCAGTTTACTGGGAGGTGACTCCTTACCTGCAGTATTGCAGGCTAAGGGAACTTATTTGGACATATTTAACTTGGTTTGGATAGCCATTTTAATTGCTTTAACGGCATTTTTTGTCGTATCAGAATTTGCGATCGTTAAAGTGCGAAGTTCCAGAATAGATCAATTAATAGAAGAAGGCAGCAAAAAGGCTGTACTGGCGAAAAAAGTCATTTCAAATCTGGATGAATATCTTTCAGCATGCCAGCTTGGAATCACGATTACTGCCCTTGGCATTGGCTGGCTGGGTGAACCTGCAATTGCTGATTTGCTTAAGCCTTTATTCATCAGCCTGGATATCTCCGAATCATTGGGCCAAATCCTGGCAGTAGGCATTGCCTTTGCAATCATTACTTTCCTGCACGTCGTCATCGGCGAATTGGCGCCAAAAACATTGGCGATCCAAAAAGCAGAATGGGTATCGCTGAATACAGCAGGACCATTGATCCTGTTTTACAAGCTCATGTATCCTTTCATATGGCTTTTAAACGGATCTGCCCGCCTTGCAGTCGGACTTGTCGGACTTAAGCCTGCCTCTGAAAATGATCTGGCACATTCTGAGGAAGAACTTCGCATTATCCTGTCTGAAAGCTATAAAAGTGGTGAAATCAACCAGTCAGAGTTTAAGTATGTAAATAAAATCTTCGAATTCGACAATCGTGTTGCCAAGGAAATCATGGTGCCGCGTACGGAAATCATTTCCCTGTCTTTGGAAGATCCACTGGAGACAATCCTCCAGATTGTAAAGGAAGAAAAATTCACCCGTTATCCTGTCATTGACGGTGATAAGGACCATATTGTCGGCCTCGTCAACATCAAGGAAGTCATGACCGATCTCATCCATGACCAGGGACGCGCCAAAAAAGCGATAGATTCATATATTCGTCCGATCATCCGCGTGATCGACAGCATCCCTATCCATGATTTGCTTGTGAAAATGCAAAAGGAACGCATACACATGGCGATTTTAATGGATGAATACGGGGGTACTTCAGGACTTGTCACCGTAGAAGATATCCTTGAAGAAATTGTCGGGGAAATTCGTGATGAGTTTGACATGGATGAAGTGCCAATGATCCGTAAAATCAAGGAAAGCCACTATATCATTGATGCCAAATTGCTTGTAAGCGAGGCAAATGACCTCTTTTCCCTTGATATCAATGATGAAGACGTTGATACTCTTGGCGGCTGGATGCTTACCGAGAATTACGAAGTAAAACAGGGCGATGTAGTCAGCTTCGGTAAGTACAATTTTAAAATTATCGAGATGGAAGAGCATCACATCAAGTATATTGAGGTTACAAAACAGCCTGAAATAGAGAAACCCTCCGAAAATTTTCTTTTGAATAAAACGGAAGTTGTCTCATAAGCATATTGGAAAACAAAGACCCCGGCCAGATTTTTTCTGACCGGGGTTTTCATCGTCTATTTACATTTTCCACGTCTGAACATCATCTGCTTCAATGATTCCCATGATCACATCGTCAACGTCCGGGTCTGCCAGTACATTGTCCCTCACCCTGAACTTGATATCATCTGCATCAGCCAGCGTCAGCCCTTTCCTAAGCTCGAGGTAGCTCTCAACATGGTATTGTCTGCCCTCCTGGACAATCCTTAAGGTATTGATGTCGACCACATCGGGATCGGACAGGATTAGCTGGGCAATGCGGTTTTCAACAACCTTTGGTGCAGCCACACCAATCAGCCCAACGGTATTTTCATAACCGATTTTAAGGGCTATCCCGATCAGCAGGATGCCAATTATCAAGGTTCCAATCCCATCGAGCAGATAAAATCCTGTCACATGAGCAAATACGATAGAAGCCAAAGCGACCAGCGCCCCAAAAGAAGCAATTAAATCCTCATAGAATACGAGTCTAGTCGGCGGTGAGGCAAGACTAACATTTTTAAAAGCATGTGGCACAATCCCGAAACCTTTTGCTTCGCTTCTGGTTTCATGAGAGATTTCCTTCATTGCCTTAACCAGTATGCTGCCATCTACTAGTAAAGAAACTGTCATGATCAGGATATTCAGCCACATATTCGAAGAGGCTTTTGGGTGCTGGATCAGTTCCCAGCCTTTTATGACCGTTTCATACGCCATGATTGAGATAATGATGACGGCAATGAGGACAAATAAATTCACTACCCTGCCAAATCCGGTCGGAAATTTTCTGGTTGCTTCCTTCTCTGAAATGGAACTGCCGATGAAAACGAATAATTGATTCAATGCATCCGCAACCGAGTGCAAAGTCGTCGCCATCATTGTCCCACTGCCGCTGATCACCGCTGCAACTCCTTTAATGATGGCAAGGAACGTATTCCCTAGCGCAGCAATTCCGGATGACTTGTTTCCTCTTTTTAAAAATTCTATCATTGATGACATCCTCCATCCGAAAGTCACTTTCTGTTGATATTTCTTTTACATGTTTCACATTTGGAGCTATTTTAAACATTTTTCATGCACGTCCGATTGAGGATATCGTTCGGAACTCCCTTTTTTCAGGGAAGATAAAAAGCCGTCAGGATGAGCTGACGGCTTTAAAAGGTGGTTCATGTTCTGCTTTTTGAGGCTTCTGCGATTCGTTTATTATAAGCGTTGAATCGCTGCCTTACATTGATTACAATGTCCTCTGCCAATAGTTCAAGCCCGATTGCAGTCAGTGAGAAGATATTTGCATAGTGCTTTTTGACTTCCCATTTCAGTTCATGCTTTCCGCAGATACTGTACTTGTTGACCTCCTCCATTTCTTTGCTGAGCAGGGCAAGCTGGCGATTTTTTTCTGCTTCGGGCAGCGAAACGATTTGATCGATTTTTTCGATATACTCCAGTGACCTGGCTATTTTCTCATTGACCTCATCATGCGTCTTCTTGTCGACTAGGCCATGTTTCAATTTGAATGCATTCAGTTTTTTTGCAGATTCATAGGTTGACTGGACTATTTCATCCCTGGTCATATAATCAGTTTCAAAGCTTAGCATGTATTTCCACGAAGGCTGGGTGATTGCTTTCCTATGGTCTTCGATGGTGTGGCAGAATTTCTTATAGCCGTATTTCTCAGGGTTTTCAAAAGCCGGGCTTGCCGGATCAAGGAACGGCGCTAGTGGGGCGACAAAGTATGATAAGCGTTTATCGCCGCAGGCATTCTGGATTTCCTCGCAAAAATCAACATTATCAAGTGCACTCTGGTAATCCTGATGGGGAATGCCAACCATGAAGAATATATCAATCTTTTTGCAGCTATGCTTCAATGCAGCCTGAAGCGTTTCGATTACTTTTGCATTCGTGCAGTTGAATTTCCCATTAAAACGGCGGATCTTTTCATCATGAGTTTCGAGGGTCAATTCGATGCTGTACTTCGACACTGCCTTCTCGATTTTTTCAAAAAACGCTTCATTGGCATACTGGAACAGTTCAAAAACCAGTTCGTTTTTAAGGTTGATTTCACTGAGGCGCTCAAAAAATTCATCGACATACTCTTTGCCTGCCTGGCGGATATCATGAAGGATGAAGATCGGCGCCCTGCTGAAGCGCTGAATGAACAAAATATCCTCAATCAATTTCTCCGGGGAACGTTTGGCGAGCACTTTCCGGTTGCAATTATCCTTATAGGATTGCTTGGAGCCTCCGCAAATCAGGCACCCCTGGGTACATCCCTTTGCTGTGAGGATCGCTGTGTTTGGATATTGGAGCCAGCCATTGTACGGCAGCGGATCCAGGAAGTTTTTATACTTGAACACAGATTTGATTGTATACCGGTAACCGGGTATATCAAATTCATCCAGACTGTCCGGAACATGGCTCAGTGGATTGTAAACCGGAGTATCGCCATCCTTCCATGTCAAGTTGGGAATCCCGCCAAGCTGATGGGTGCCGTATTTCAAATACTTAATCAACAGCAGCATCAATTTTTCCGTAGAATCGCCTCTCATGACAAAATCAATGAATGGATATTCTATTAATTCCTTATGGTAATAGGTTGCAGAAAGTCCGCCAAAAACGATGGGGGTCTGAGGGTGAAGATTTTTGACAATCTTGGCAAGCTCGATGCTGCCATGTGCATGTGGCAGCCAGTGCAGGTCAATCCCAAAGGCACGTGTCTTGATTTTTTTCAGCTTCTTTTCCACATCGAAGCTTTCATCCATCAGCATCCGATTTGCGATATTGATGATTTTCACACGCAGTCCCTGCCGCTCCAAATATTCGGCAATACTTGTCAGCCCAATCGGATACATTTCAAATACTGGAGATGATGGGACGACATCGCTGATTGGGCCAGCCAGCAATGCATTTTCCCGGAAATCATATACACTCGGTGCATGGAGAAGGACTAAATCGTATTTCAAAGCACTCACCTCGAAAAATAGACTCTATTAAGTAACAGACCATGTTTGATTACACCTTAATCATAACTCCGGCATCCTTCGTCCAAGACCAGCAAAGGCAAATTTTTTGTGAACAACTGAACATTTAAAAGTATGGAATTCCTACTTACCCCACGCGTGGCAAGGGTTTGAACATTTATGAAAGTTTTGTGGAGGTCTATATAAATTAAAAAGAGACTGCCATCGGCAATCTCTACAAGATCTATTTTTCCTGCTGGACCATCAGGATTTCTTCCTCGACCCTTCCCAACTTCAACAGATGTGAATCGAGGCGTTTATGGATTGTGGTGAATTCTGAGTTGTTTTTGATTTCTGCCTTGCTCAGCAATTCTTTTAACATATTTTCAATCTTGGCGCTTTGCATTTCTTCCATTCTTTCAAGAGCGTCTTTTATATCTGTTATATCGATCTGGTTTGATGTTACACGATGCTCAATACTATCGACTTTCTCTAGACGTTCGAGCCTTTTCTCCATGCTTTCAGCTCTTTTATGCAATGAGTCAATTGAACTCTCAATACCTTTAATCAGGTTAATGACTTCAGATAATCCTTCCACTTTACATGGCTCCCCTTTATTTGGCTTAAGATTATTTTATCATCATTAGTCACATCGATATGTTACAAAACTGGTAACAAAGCAGGCATTTGTTTTGATTTTAGCCACATTTCAAGATCACTGTATCTCCAGGTCCTTGATTGCTTTTTCAGCGCTTCTCCTGGAGATATTGATTGAATTCCAACTTTCTTCTGAATCCAGGAATTCTTGCTTCCTTTGCAGCAGCAAGTCTGAAAGACCTGGATGGCCCGGATTAAGCTTATAAAGCTCCACAAGACCCTCTACGCCTTCATAAGACAACGAATTCAAATAATAAATGTCGATCTTACCAGTTTCTGAGTATCGCTCAAGATTGCGATCAACAATATATTGGTCAAGCTGGATTGTGTTGATTACTGTATAAAAAATGATTGCGGCTATGATGTAAAAGCGAACAAGCGAGAGTCTTTCCATCCAAATCCTCATTAAGGAGTAACATAAAACCACGAGCAGGAACACCATGAAGGAATGGGCGAGTACCCTGGCAAAGGTAAATCCATACGCCTCTTCATACATAAGCAGGCGTAAAAATGCTGAATACAGCATCACTCCGCTGAAAGTAACGAGCAGGGAAAGAAGAGAGCGAATGAACAGGGTAATAAATTTAGACGATTTTTCGACATAAGAAACAATCGTAGTAATGATCAATAAATTCAGCATCGTTACAAAAAGAAGTTCAAAGAATCCTCTTCGGGCAAATTCAGCATACGTATATCCGGCCTTTAATGTCTCACCGAAAAAGTATTGAAATTGTACTGCTACAAATAGGAGGTAAACAATATTCAATAAAGTGAGCACTGTCAAGCTGATCACGCTATCCCATGCTACTTTTCCAGTTGGCTTCGGGTCATCGGCAGGCACCGGCTGTTTAATCCTAAGCACCTGTAGCAGGCCAAAGATCGCCAATGTATAAATGATGACTGCAACCGTCCGCGCCACTTCCTCTTCTATCTTCAATCCCAAAAGCCATCGAGGGAAAGCTCCTAGAAGGTTTCCGAATTGCTGGTCAGCAGAGACTAGCAGGTTGACGATCACAAACAATAGCGGTAATGAAATACCCACACCAATCAATACTTTTCGCAGCGTTGCACTCTTTTTTTCTTCAAGCCCTCTGACAGAAAATTTAGCGACATGCATTAAGAACCTGTAGACATAGGCTATGGCTGCACCGACTGTCAAAAAGAGCTTCTGGACGAATGGCCACCTGTGCCACTGATTCTGAACCGGATAAGTTACAAGCACCAATTGAATGATGACCATAACTGGAATCACAAGAAAGTTCAAGATATATAAAATCATATTCGAATGCAGGAAAAAGCTCGAGGACAGCATCCAAATTGAAACAATCATTAAAAGGCCAAGTTTTTTATTTGTAAAGGTAAATGAACGATACCTCCAGAAAAACACTCCATAAAAAACCGTGATGAACACTGGATAGGACAAGCCAATGTTTCCATGCAGGAAAGACCTTTCAGCCAGGATTCCCAGAGCAAGACAGACCAGAAAAAAAATCCAGTCTCCTTTTTTAAAATTCAATTCCATTTTATTCTTCCTTTCGCCTAGAATAACTAGGTATGTAATCAAAAAAATACAACCTTATAATTCTATATACATAGAAATACTATGTAGTGAATCAAAAAAATTAGATGGAAGCCTTTTTCCCCCATCTATATCCAATCCAACAAACCGGATACAATAACGCTGTAAAAAGAATACAAATAACAATGAATGCCGGGCTCAGCAGCGGCTGGAACCAATCATGCGGTATCAGCTTAAGCAATGTCAGGTTCATAAGAATTAGATTCGGCAGGATAGACAGGATAAACGTTTTTTTCATCAATCTTCTCCCCTTATGGCCAAATCCTTTGCCAATCTCATACCCAAGCAGCGCCCAAAAGAAGAGATATAGAAAGATGATCACGGCAGGTATAGAAGTTAGGTTTTGCCATGCCATGTCAATGAAAGAGAACTCGAAAAGATTATGTACCAGGGTCAGTATGATGCCTCCAACAAAGAAAAGCAGATTAGCACTAATGAAAACCCATTGAGTTTTCATTGGTGTCATCGCTAATTCTTCACGCCAGCTTGCTGCAATTTCTTGAGGAGTTCCCAGTCTTGAATAAAGTTCCGAGATTACTTCTTCCCCTCCCCTTTGAGTGTCACTTAAGTCCTCCAGCATCTCTGTGATATGGATATCGTATTCCGTTAAAATTTGGTCTTTGTCTGCATGCTTCCCTAAGTGCCTGTCAAGCTCTGCGAGGAATTCAGTCTTTAACTGGATCATTTTTTGTTCTCCTGATCACTTTGTTCATGACATTGACGAAATGCTGCCACTCTTCCGTTTTCTCTATAAGGACTGCTCTGCCCTCATTCGTAATGCGGTAATACTTCCTTGCCGGACCTTTTTCCTGCTCCTGCCAATAGAATTCAATGTACTCCTGCTTTTCAAGTTTATGCAGTGCTGGATAAAGAGTCCCCTCTTTTACCTGCAGACTATGGTCACTCCTCTTATCCAATTCTTTCACGAGCTCATAACCATACATATCCCGTTCATTAAGCAGCTGAAGCAGCACCAGGGATGTGCTCCCTTTTAAAAGTTCACGATTAAACATCCTATCACCTACCTAGTAATAAAAGGTACCTATCGGCATCATAATATAAATTGGTGAAATTTGCAAATACACATTCAAAAAAAACAGACTGCATGAAATGCCAGCCTGCTTTTTGCATGATCAATTGCTCCCGGATGTTGCCTTCAGGCCAATGATCCCGATTAAAATGAAGGCGACAAACATCAGCCTTAAAAAGTTTCGTGGTTCCCCAAACAAAATGATTCCCAGGATGACGGCACCTGCTGCGCCAATTCCTGTCCAGATGGCATAAGCTGTTCCTATCGGCAAGGTCTTGACTGCCATGGATAAAAAATAAAAGCTTATTGCCATCCCTATCACTGTAATTACTGACGGAACGACTTTGGTAAATCCTTCTGTATATTTCAGGCCAATTGCCCATACCACTTCAAATATGCCAGCTATCACCAAAAAAATCCAAGCCATAATGATCTCTCCTTTCATAAGGCTCTTTTCATAAATTTTGTTGCGTTAACGCCTAAGATAAAACTGCTCCTGGGTTAATATGAATAGTTTTCCCCATCCGATTAGGTTGTATCTGGGTAAAGCAGCAATCAAAGTGAAATATGCCTTCATTAAAAAACCCGGGAGATATCATTCGATATCTCCCGGGTTTTTGTCCCTCCGTGTACACAGGTACCCTGTGCGTCCTCTCTCGGACCAGGCCAGCAATGCTGCTGCGGAACCCTAGAAGACTTTTCATATTAGGAATAGTATCACATGTGAAATGAACAGTCAAAAGAATCCTCTAATTCGCCAGGAACTCCCTGTTCATCATCGTTTCATATTCATTCGATGGCAAAGGCGGCGAATAATAATAGCCCTGGACTTCCTGGCAGCCCAGTGATTTGAGCAAATCGATCTGTGATTCTGTCTCCACACCCTCGGCAATGACCTTCAATTTAAGGTTCGTTGCCATGGAAACGATTGTTGAAATAATTTCGCGGTTTTCCTGGGAATGGGAAACGAAGCTTTGATCGATTTTCAGACGGTCGACTGAAAGCTTGCTCAGATAGCTCAATGAGCTGTACCCTGTGCCAAAGTCATCGATGCTCACTTCAATCCCAATTTCCCTGAGGGCCTGAAGCTGTTCATTGATGCTGTCTTCCTTCTTGATCATGATGCTTTCAGTGACCTCGATTTCGATCAATTCCCCCACTAAATCATACTCATTGAGCGATTTCTGCATGAATTTCACGAAATCCTCCTGATAAAAATGGATGATCGAGATATTGATCGATGTCCGCGGAACCTCGTACTTCTGCTCTTTCCAGGCGACAAGCTGCCTGAACACCTGCCTGATAATCATCCTTTCGAGCGGAACGATCAAATTTGCCTCCTCGGCAATCGGGATGAACACTCCAGGAGGGATCATTCCATGTCGAGGATGCTTCCACCTCGCTAATGCTTCAGCCCCGGTTATTTCATTCGTGTTCGAATTGTACTTTGGCTGATAGAAAACGGTAAGCGAATCATTATTGATCGCATTGCGCAAGTCATTCTCCAGCTCAAACTTGTTGACATCCTGGTCAGCCATACTCTCATCAAAAAACTGGAAATTATTCGTTCCGTTTTCTTTTGCTTTATACATAGCCATATCCGCATACTTCAGGAGCAGTTCAAGATCGTTAGTATCATCCGGAAAATGGGCAATCCCAAGACTTGCCGTAATCAGGAACTCCATTCCTCCAGCATATAGCGGGGTCTGGAAGGCCTTGACAACATCTGCTGCGACTACTTCCGGCTTATTCCCTTCCGTCACAAGAATAGCGAATTCATCTCCGCCAATTCTCGCAACCAGGCAGCTCTCTGGTATCACCTTTTCAAGTTCCCTGCCGATCTGCACGAGAATCTTATCCCCGAACGAGTGGCCAAACGTATCATTGATCCTTTTAAAACGGTCAAAATCAAGGTAAATCAACGAAAAAGTTTCATCCTTAATGAATAACCTGGCCATCACTTTCTCTAAATTGCGCCTGTTCGGCAAATTCGTCAGTTCATCATGGTAGGCAAGATACTCAATCAATCTATCCGCCTTTTTCTGTTCCGTAATGTCCCTGACAATTCCAAAAACACCGACAGTCGTATTTTTCACGATGATCCTGACAGCGGTGATCCTCACTTCTGCGAAGGTCGCATCCGCTTTTTTCAAGGTGGTTTCAATCACCTTTGTCTCACCGCTCAGCACCTTCCTGTAATATTTTCTGATTTTCTTTCCTTCTTCGCTGCTCCCAATCAACTCGATAAAATGGAGTCCGGTAAGTTCATTCGCCGTATAGCCTGTCAGCTCAACAGCCTCTTTGTTCACATTCCGAATACTTCCCTCCAAATCGACCCTGAAGACCGAATCGGGATTGTGGCTGAATAAAGATAAATGGGATTGGACATTCTTCATGATCAATTTTTCGCCAAAAAGATCTGGGACGAGCATAAAAAATAAATTAGCCAGGGCCATATAAATGAATGGAGCCAAAAATGATTGGATTCCTGCCCCTTCCGTTATCGGCAACATCGAAGACAAGACGATATAAGGGATGCCGCCCAGTGCAATCCCCCCGGAGACACTACCCCAATATTTATATTTTTTTATGAACTCATAAATATCTTCATTTGTAATCTGCATCAGGAACCTGAGCAGCGAAAATGATGTGACTGACACCATTAAAGACGTTAATACTGTTAAAGTCCAATGAATCTCAATCGCATCGCTGAAAATGAAAAAGAAGGCTGTATACTCTGCAATCATGATGCTCGAGGCAATCAGTAAACTGGTCAATATGTACTGCGGCGTATTGGTGATCTCTCTTTGCGCCAGGCTGAAAGCTGCATATGCTCCTATCGAGCAAATCGCATAGAACAGCAGCAAGAATGAATAGAAATTGCCCGTAGAAAAGGGAACGCCTGATGAAATGATCACAAAAATATGTGTCAACAAAAATGTGAATGCAAGGAGCATTGAATACAAAGCGATTCTTCGTTTTTTTCTCTCCGTATTTTTTTTGACCTGCCTGCTGAATTCAACAGCCATCATTGATGAAATGACCAAAAAGACCACGGTCAAAGCTATTGTTTTTATGTCAAATATATACATATGGGGAATCTCCATCCTGCCCCTCGTTTCTGTCTTTATTTAAAGCAGGTTAATTTAGTGCGGACGACAATATCCGGATAAAAGTACAAACCTTTTTCAATATTATACAATAAACGGCAATGAAGTGAGGGAAGAAAAAGAATAATTTTCTAAATTTTCAAACCGAACATCCCACTGGATGGCAATATTTTATATAATGAAAGTAGGAACATCTTTCTTTTCAATTGTTCAGCCCCTATCATCCACATCAAATTCTTCCATGAAAACTATATTCCATATATCTATTTATCGGCTAAAAACATGGAACTTTAAGTACTCTGAAACTAATGGAGGCAACGCATCAACCATAAAAGCAGTCACGGATTTTCGAAAGGAGGAGTTAAAAATGAAAACTGGAAAAAAAAGAGGTGAAGGAGGAACCTTGTCCAATGGAACAGGTGTCATGAAAGCTCTATCTGCCATCGTCTGGCCAATAATCGGCTATCTTTTTGACCTTTTGGCTAACTTGTATCCTTTATTCACAATTATGGGTACAATTGCCGGACTGGTACAAATTTCGTTTGCACTCAGGAGAAAGCAGGGCAGTGACGAAACAAAAGAGTCCTGGCCAACCATAGAAACCAGCGTGGAAGAAATTAGACAGGCAGTCAGGACCTACTCTGACCAACTGCCAAAAGGTGTATACCGAACGATTCTTGCTAAGGATGATAACAGCATTGATATGGAACAGCTAGCTCCCATTCTGAAAGGGATCCCATCACAAAGGTTTTACATGTCAAAGGAAACCTACGATATTTTTTCCGAGGATGAAAAGGATCTTGCGATAGCAATCGATAAAGTCCAAAGAGCAGTCGATCAATATGTGAAGGACTACAAGGAGTACCCGGTGCTGCCATATGATCCTTCGAACAAGGTGAATTATTATCAGCTGTTGAAATCTCATTGTCTTGATACCCAGCCAGAAATCGATCTGTATATCACCAATTACGATGGTCTTGTCACGCATAAAAAACCAAAGAAAAACAGCACAATGATCTAACAATAATAAGGTTCATAATTAAAATAAAATGGATATTAAATACAATCCAAGCAAAATGAAAATAAAGAAGATAATGGCTGTTGAAACTTTTATCAGACTATTTGCCGACGCGAAGGTTTGGCTGTTTATATTTTTTTGCACTGAAAAATAATGAATGGTCGCAAGGAACAGGATGGTAAGCCCGATCAGCAGGGAAAAAATGCTGACAAATACAGCGATCGTGTCGGCAAGCTGGCTCACTGACTTGATATTATTAAAATGGAGGCTTGACGCTAAAAAACCAATACCAACAATGGCAATGGATGTCCTGACCCAGGCTAGATAGGTTCTTTCGTTCGCAAGATGCTGCTGGATATACCTGGATTCAAGTGTTTTGTTCTCTTCCATTCCAATCCCCTCTTTCAACTCATATCATCTAAATTTTATCACGTGATGGTCTCGCTTCCCCTTTATATGCTCAACTGCTTTTCTGCCTGTCTTATCTTTCCTCGTGAATGGGAACAGTTATTCATTAAGGTTCAACAGGCAGATTTCACTGCCGTGCTACCACCAGGCAAGCGATGAGGTATAATGAAAGCGGGAGGCTGATGAGATTGAAAGAAAAGAAAAAGGAAGCTGCTGAATTGGATGAGGAAACCTTATTCATGGTAACACAAACCTTCAAGGCGCTTTCAGACCCGACCCGGCTGAGGATTCTTCACCTGCTGTTCCAGGGAGAACATTCTGTCAACGAAATCGCCGAAAAACTGTCGTTGCTGCAATCAACCGTATCACATCAATTGCGCTTTTTAAAAAACCTCAGGCTCGTCAAATTCAGGAGAGAGGGCACAACCCTTTATTACACCCATGATGACGAACATGTCATTGACCTGCTGCGGCAAAGCATAGAACATGCCAGCCATCACTGATGCTGAATTGGCTGGCATGCTTTTTGATAAAGCTTGTCACGATCCTTGTACCCTTATCAAAAAAGATCTTTGATTCAGTATGCAGCGATCCGAGCTTTCCTATGTCAATTACAAGGCCCATGTGCACACGGGCATCCGTGTTCCTCCGCTTCGACCTGGAGCGTACTATGGTCGATAGCAAAACGGTCATGCAACAGTTTCTGCGCAGCTCGCAGGACACGGTCATGTGCTCCTTCCCCTTCGACGGCAATATGGCCGCTAAGCATGAACACTCCTGATGTGATCGACCAAACATGGACGTCGTGCACATCTTTCACTTCTGGAATCTTCATGATTTCCTCTTTCACTTCCTGCAGTTTAATCTGTTCAGGTGTGCCTTCCATCAAGACGTGGAAGCTATCCTTCGTAACTCTCCAGCCGCTGATGATGATCAGGATTGCCACTGCGACACTTGCAATCGGGTCCGCCAGGCCCCAGCCAAAAAAGTAGATAAGCAGCGCTGCAATGATTGCTCCAACCGAACCCAGCATATCGCCTATGACATGAAGAAAAGCACTCCTGACGTTCAGATTCTCCTCTTTGTCACCGCGCATTAAAATCCAGGCTGCGATAATATTGACCACCAAGCCAATGACCGAAATGGTCAGCATTCCAAGACTCTGTACTTCTGGTGGATCCGCGAGGCGATGATAGGCTTCTACAAAGATATATACCGAAATGATGATCAAAGTCAGGCCATTAAGGGCCGCCGCGATAATTTCGAAGCGTTTGAATCCGTATGTCTTGGCGTGAGTTGCTTTTTTTTCGCCAAGCTTCATCGCGAACAAACTCAGCCCAAGTGCAGCCGCATCAGAAAGCATATGTCCGGCATCGGAGAGAAGTGCAAGACTGTTTGTGAGAACGCCTCCGACGACCTCTACAATCATAAAAGCTGAGATTAAAAGGAAAGACCAGAATAATGCCTTTTTATTGTTTGTATGACTATGGCCATGACCATGGCTGTGGCCGTGTGAATGATTATGACCCATTGGATAGCCCCCTTTTTATATATGAATATATGCTCATATATATTATTATGACGTATTTGTGAAAATGGTTCAATTAAAAGCTCGTCTATTTTATTTACCTTATTATTATGTTTTTCACACATAAAAAACCGCTGATAATCAGCGGTTTTGTCCGGGCCTTATAAATATTTGCGGTGGACTCCTTTGCCATCATACGTATAAAGCATTGCCCTGCCCTCGACCATCGTTTCGATATGGCACTTCCTGCCCCAAAGCTGATGGATATATGGGAGGACTTTTTCAAGGTACTTTATATCCAGTTCAATCCCTTCAAAGCCGTGCGTGATATATAGCTCCCCGTTTTTAAGGTAATCGCCATCTGTCACAGTCAGATAAGGAAACCCGCCATTCACCCTCATGCTTACAAGCTGGTCACGGACCTGCTCCCAGGCTTTGTCCACGACCTTGTACTCCCTACCCTGTTTTTGGAAAAGGTACATATCCTCTCGCATGACCAGATCCTTGGTCAGATAATTGCGTAAAAATGAAATATCCGATTCAATCTCCCTGACTTCGAACATTTTTTCCCTGCCTGAACCTGGTTTGACACCTCGGCGTTTCATCTCCTCAGTCGGATTATCATACCGCTCTTCGATATCTTCAAAAATTTTGATGCCCAGATAGTATGGATTGATTCCTGTCTTTGACGGCTGGACGACACCCGCATTCAATTTGGCGAACTCGATCGACTCGCCGCTGGTCAGGTCCATCTCACGTAAAATCCGCTGGTGCCAGTAAGATGCCCAACCTTCGTTCATGATTTTCGTCTCCAGCTGCGGCCAGAAATAAAGCATTTCCTCCCGCATCATCGTCAGGATATCCCGCTGCCAATCCTCCAGCTCCCGGCTGTAGCTTTCGATGAACAAGAGTAGATCTTTTTCTGGCCTTGGCGGGAATTTCTTTTTCTTATTCGTTTCTTTAGGTTTCGCATTACTTGTATCAAGATTCCAAAGATCATCATATGGACTGGCTGCTGTTAATGGCTCATCATCATCTTCATCATCTTCCGCTGACCATGAGAGCTTTGGCCTCATCAAGGAAGGATCGATATGCTCTTCAATCGCTAAAACCGCATCGAGGAATGACTCGACCGCCTGTTTCCCATGGTCGATTTCATATTGGCGGATCCTTTCCGCAGTTGCAGCCATGCTTTCAACCATGTCCCTTTTCGTATTCTGGAAACGGACATTATTTTTGAAAAAATCGCAGTGTGCGAGGACATGGGCAACAATCAGCTTATTCTGGATCAGCGAATTTGAATCAAGCAGGAAAGCATAACAAGGATTCGAATTGATCACCAGTTCATAAATCTTCGACAGGCCCAGGTCATAATGAAGCTTCATTTTATGAAACTGTTTTCCGAAACTCCAATGGGAAAACCTTGTTGGCATCCCGTATGCCCCAAATGTATAAATGATCTCGGCAGGACAAATTTCATATCGCATCGGATAAAAATCCAGCCCAAATCCCCTGGCTATTTCAGTAATTTCAGAAATGGCATATTCAAGTGACTTCTGCTCTTCCGACACCATCTCTCCCCCTTTCAGCTCTTACAACAATGTATGAGAAAAAAAGGAGAAAGATGAACAGGTTAAAAACTTTACTGTTGCGGTTGTTCAGTAACGCTAAGGCTTACCAATCGGTCATTTTTCAAATCATGTGTGATTTGCACCGTCATGAAGACAGGTTTCCCATTGACATTGACTTTGTACTGAAAGGAGTCGAGCACCTGCTGATCATCAATTTGTTTCCGGCCCATGTACTTATAATCCTGTACCTCCTCACCAGGGAAATCCTCTTTGATCACTGCGGTTGCGATCCGGCCATACTTTTCATAATCAGGTCTTTGCGCATTAGTGCCGATACTCAGGAATCCCGCTGATAGAAGCATGATTATCGCCATCGAGACAACAAATTTCTTCATAAAAACACTCCTTTTCACTCTTCACATTCTTGTTCATCCACGGTTCATTTAATTTGCCGGATATACAGGTAAATATTAAAAATCCCAGTAAACAAGGTTGTCCAACATTTTCTGAGGAAGTTCCCGACACAAATCCATATAATATTATCAACTCCTCATAAGGAGGATTGACAATGAACAAAACGGATTATGACCGCGCATTATATTACACGCACCGGTCCCAATGGGATAACCTGCTCATTTTGATGGTCAGGACCGAGGATCAATTCCTGGCAAAAAAGATTGAACATTTTCTCCACGCTTACAACTTTGAAAAAGATTACACTGTCATTGAAAGAAGCCTGTATTCACTGCTTAGATACATCGACCACGCAAACAAAGCCGCCGGCGATGACTGCCTGGAAACCGCTGTAACCGGCTTGATTTAACCGAGAATTCCACCAAAAAATAACACGGCCACCTCTATTAAGGTGCCGTGTTTGTTCTCTTTTATGCTGTTTTCACCCAGGAATTTTCTGTTAAGCCGAAGGGGGCTCCTGATCCACAAGGCGGTTACGGACTGCATACAGAGCTGCCTGGGTCCTGTCTGCCAGCTCCAATTTTGCCAGGACATTAGAAACATGGGTCTTGACGGTCTTTTCTGTAATAAACAAGGCAGCCGCGATCTCTTTATTGCTTTTTCCGCTGGCAATTTCCTTTAGCACTTCAAGCTCCCGTTTAGTCAGCTCATCAATCGGTCTTCTGACAGAGCGGCTGTTTCCGGAAAGATGCTTTAAGACGAGTGACGTTGCTTTTGGATGCAGCTGGTTTTCTCCTTCCATGATCCTTATGATCGACCTGACAAGTTCATCCGGCTGGATATCCTTCAGCTGATACCCGGATGCTCCCGCTTCAATGGCTGGTATGACATGCTCTTGATCTGAATAGCTAGTCAGCATCATGATTTTGATTTCGGGACTTTTTGCTTTGATGATTTTCGTCGCTTCAATGCCGTTCATCTCCGGCATGATTAAATCCATTAAAATCATATCGGGTTTCAGCGTGTCCGCGAGCTCAACCGCTTCCTTGCCATTGCTTGCTTCCCCAACGATTTCAAGCTGTTCTTGTGTCCTCAGGAAGAAAGCCAATCCCCTCCTGACAACATGATGGTCATCCGCAATCAGGACTTTAATCGCCATTCCGTGTTCCTCCTTTTAAATGGGGATCCTTACGGTAATCAAGGTTCCTTCCCCATGTTTACTTTTGATATCAACCATCCCCCCAAGTGACGAAGCACGTGTTTGCATACTTTTCAAACCGAGTGACGGAAGCTCTTTTTCACGGTAAAAATTAAAACCGCAGCCTTCATCCTGTATCTTCATTTCTACCTGGTCACTCGTCGTATCAAGCGAAAATCCAACCATATTCGTCCCAGCATGCTTTTTGCAGTTAGCCAAAGCTTCCTGCCCAATCCTCCAAAGTGCTTCTTCCACTTTTCCAGGCAGGCTTGCAACACCTGTCACTTTTGTGTCCAGCTGTAAATCCAGCATCTCCGCATAGCCGGCAAGCGCGCAAATGATTCCGTTCTCAAGGCCGCGGGGACGCAATTGCCAGATCAGCGCCCTCATCTCCCCCTGCGCTTCCTGGGCAAGGTCCTGTATGTAGGAAAAAGTGTCTTTCAGTTCCCGTGTTCCTGCCATTTCAATGCCAGCCCTTGCTGTAAGACTCAAAGAAAAAAGAAGCTGATTCACAGAATCATGCAGGTCCCTCGCCAAGCGGTTTCGCTCAGCTGCCAGCGCCAGTTCCTGCTCCTGCTGGGCAAGTTTTATTCTTTTTATGGCAGTACCGATCTGGAATGCGACTGCTTCCAGCAAGGCAAGCTCCTCTTGTGTAAAATGTGTCTTATGTGGAGAGCCGACATTCATGACGCCGAACTTCTCATCACCAGCTCTCAATGGAACGGTCGCATGATGCGTCAAGCCATTCGTATCACCCGTTTTATTATTGATTGCATCCTCAAGCCTTTTACATTCAAAGATATTCGTCGCTTTATTCAATCTTCCATCCTGATAGCGGTCCACACACCAGCAGCCGCCCTCACACATGGGGCCGAAATCATTCTGGGATAATGCAGGTGGCAGCTTGGACTTTGCAGCCAGTTGATATTCGACCTGTCCGTCAATCAGAAAAATCCAGCCTGTCTCCAAGCCGGTAATATGTAAAAGCCTCCTAAGCACCTCTGACAGGACGCGGTCAAGATCCGTTCCCTCATTCAGCAACTCTGCAATTTCCTTTAGAATGCTGACATTGGAATCAGCATTATTTTCTGCCATGCAAATCCCCCCATTTCCATCTATTATATCTTTATTCGAAAAATTGCGCTTTCTAAAAAAGTCTGATAGTCTCTCGGTCAAAAGTCGTAAAGGAAAAAAAAACCGAAGAGAGACTGTCTCTCTTCGGATTGGAATTATTTTAAGCAATATTTTAATTCTGAATGTTTGAAGATTTATTCGATCTTCAAATGTCTATGCTTATGCCAATTGACTGTCGCATTGGTCAGCCAGTCATGTTTTTCCGGGAAGCCCTGCTGGATCGCTTAAAGTTTTTTGGCAGCTTCCATTTTCTTTTCAACAAGGTCCATGAAATCCTGTTCGACCTGCTTGAGTTTTTGCTTGCTTTCCAAAAGGCTTTTGTCATTCACACCGAAATAAAACTTGATTTTCGGTTCGGTTCCTGATGGACGCAGACACATCCATGAACCATCTTCAAGATAGTATTTAATGACATTGGAGGATGGAAGCTGGATTCTTTCCTCCTCATTGTTTTCATTCACTCTTACACCTGTTAGATAGTCTTCCACCATCGTGACTTTCAATTGGCCAAGCTGCTGGAGCGGCTCCTGACGGAAGACTCCTAGCGTTTTCTGGATCAATTCTGCCCCTTCTTTTCCTTTTAACGTAAGGGAACGTAGACCTTCCTGATAATAGCCATACTTCTCAAAAACACTTAACAGTGCTTCATACAAAGACATGCCCTTCTTTTTATAATAGGCACAAACTTCGACAGCAAGCATCGCTGCCTGGACGGCGTCTTTATCGCGGGCAAAGTCGCCGATCAGATATCCGTAGCTCTCTTCATATCCGAACAGGAACTTATACTCTCCCGTTTCCTCATATTGTTTGATTTTTTCAGCGATGAACTTGAAGCCTGTCAGGACATCAATAGTCTCAAGTCCGAATGACGAAGCGATTTTGCGCCCAAGTTCGGACGTCACGATGGTCTTTAACACGATTCCATTTGCCTGCAGCGTCTCTTTTTCCTTTTTTTGCGAAAGAATATAGTGCAGCAGCAGTGCTCCCGTCTGGTTCCCTGTCAGCACGGTGTACTCTCCATCTCCATCTTTAACAGCGATTCCAAGGCGGTCCGCATCTGGGTCGGTTGCGATCAGCACATCAGCATCGATTTTCTTTCCTTCGCGGATTGCCAGTTCAAATGCAGCATGTTCTTCAGGATTCGGGCTTTTCACTGTCGAAAATTCAGGATCCGGAAGCTCCTGCTCTTTAACAACTACAACATTCTGGTACTTCAAGTTCGTCAGTATATTCCGCACCGGCATATTGGCGGTTCCATGCAATGGGGTGAAGACCACTTTCACATTGGTTTCATCCGATAATGTAGGATTTTCGGAAATGGTCATCAGCTTTTCAAGATAGGCACGATCCACTTCCGGCCCAATCATTTTGATCAAGCCATTTTCCTTCAACTCCTGCTCGTCCATTACCTCGATTGACAATTCATTTTCAATTTCATTCACTTTATCAATGACTTCATCTGCACTTTCAGGCGGCAGCTGTCCACCGTCCGGGCCATATACTTTATAGCCATTGTACTCTGGAGGGTTATGGCTCGCAGTTATGACGATACCCGCATAAGCGTGAAGGTGGCGTACCGCGAATGACAGCTCCGGAGTAGGCCTTAATTCTTCAAAAACATATGTCTGGATGCCGCGCGTTGCCAGTGTCTTAGCAGCCTCCATCGCAAATTCGGGTGATTTATGACGCGAATCATAGGCAATTGCCACACCGCGCTGCTTCGCTTCATTCCCTTGTTCTTCTATGTATGCTGCCAGTCCGGCTGATGCCTTGCGAACTGTATATAAGTTCATTCGATTGGTTCCAGCGCCAATTTCACCGCGCATTCCGCCAGTTCCGAATTCCAGGTTTTTATAAAAAACTTCCTCTAAATGCTTCTCGTTTTGCTTAAATGAATCAAGTTCGGTTTTTAGTTCCGGATCAAGCCCGGCAAAACCAAGCCACTTGTCCGCTTTCATCTTCCAATCCATCGAATGACCTCCTGAAAAATAAGATTTTAATCTTAAAGCTAATTATAAAACAGATAGAGCTTCTTTGATAATATTTGTTGATTTTTATTTGAAGAAGCTTGCTTTATTCGTGAAAACTTTATTGAAGGAGTTTATTGGTAACCCCTTTTTCCGATTTCTGGAGATTCAGGACACCAGTCGGCCCTATTGGTGACCTATTTTTCCTATTTTTGGAGATTNAGGGTNCCAATCGGCTTCATTGGTGTCCTCTTTTTCCTGTTTCTGGAGATTCNAGGTTCCAATCGGCTTCATTGGTGTCCTCTTTNTCCNGTTTCTGGAGATTCAGGGTCTCAATCGGCCCTATTGGTTACCTATTTTTCAGGCCTGTGCAGATTTAAGGCACCAATACATCGTTGAGCTGTCATAAACCAATCCACAACAAAAACACCCGGGGAATTCACAGTGTTCTCCCCAGGTGTTGCAGCCTATTTACTTTTTGTACTGGATACGATAAATATCGTGTCTGCGGTCTTTCAGCTGCCGAACTGTTCCGTCCTGGCGCTGGCGGCGGAGGATCTCGAGGTCGACATCGCCGATCATGACCATTTCGATGTTCGGGTTCGTTTCGCCAACGATTCCGTCTCTTGCAAATTCAAAATCGGATGGAGCGAAGATGCCGGACTGCGCGTACTGGATATCCATGTTTTCTGTTTGCGGCAGGTTTCCGACTGTGCCCGAGATGACAGTATAGATCTGGTTCTCGACCGCTCTTGCCTGGGCACAGTATCGGACCCGGAGGTATCCCTGGCGATCTTCCGTACAGAAAGGAGTGAAGATGATTTTTGCTCCCATATCCGTCGCAATTCTCGCAAGCTCAGGGAACTCGATATCATAACAGATCTGGATAGCGATTTTGCCGCAGTCAGTATCGAACACCTTCAATTCATCGCCCCGGCTGATACCCCACCATCTGCGTTCATTCGGTGTGATGTGAAGCTTGTATTGCTTATCGATTGTGCCGTCGCGTCGGAACAGATAGGAAATATTATAGATTTCTTCATCTTCTTCTTTTACAAAGTGAGAGCCGCCGATGATGTTGACATTGTAGCGGACTGCCAGGTCAGTAAAAAGTTCAATATATTGTTCCGTGTATTCGGCAACATGGCGGACTGCCAGCGAAGGTGACTTTTCATTCATGAAGGACATGAGCTGTGTCGTGAAAATTTCCGGAAACACCGCAAAATCTGAGCCGGCATCCGAAGCGACATCGGTAAAGTACTCAACCTGGTGGGCAAAGTCTTCAAAAGATTCAATTTGCCTCATCATATACTGAACAACGCAAATGCGGACCGGGTTACTTGTTTTAAAAAAGCGCTTCGATTTCGGATGGTAATCGACATTATTCCATTCCATCAATGTTGCATATTTGTTCGATTGAAGATCGTCCGGCAAATAATTCGGATTGATCCTCATTAATATGAAATCATTCCTTAGCTGGAATGATAGAACAGGATCGTAGATTTTATGCGACGCGACCTGCCTAACATATTCACGAGGTGACATTTCTTCCGCGTGCAGATGGTAATTAGGGATGCGGCCGCCGATGATGATACTCTTCAGGTTCATCTGCCTGGCGAGGTCTTTTCTTGCCTCATACAGACGGTAGCCCACCTTCATCCTCCTGAATTCAGGATGGGTCATGACTTCAATTCCATATAAATTATAGCCATCTGGGTTATGGTTGGTGATATATCCTTCATCCGTGATGTCATCCCAGCTGTGGCGGTCATCGTATTCATCGAAGTTGATAATCAGGCTGGAACAGGAACCAACCACCTTGCCGTCATATTCCGCCACGAACTGTCCTTCCGGAAAGATTTCAAGATGGCTTTCCAGCTGGTCACGCTTCCAAGGGTCCATTCCAGGAAAGCAGCTATTCTGCATTTTGATGATTTCATCAATATCTTCAAGCTTCGTATTGCGGATGATCATTTTTTTTTCAAATTTCGATAAATCCAGTTCAGTCATATATTGCACCCTTTCTTAAGGAACTAAATCGTCTTGTAGAAATAAATTATGTAAAAAAGCACTACATCATATCCCTATACCCCGAAATGAACAAGAATAACACTCTTTCTTTAGCTTCTCCTGATTCATTGAAAAAAATATTTCACATAATGTTAATTGATATATTTTATTACTTTCCTTAAGATATAATGAGAGATCATTGTTTTAACCGTAGAAACTATTTAAATTGAGATTACATAGCTTAGGGGAGATTAGCTTGCAAGAATCGAAAAAAGATTCAAGAGAAACCTTATTATTTGCAGCATGGGCCACTTCCATCATTGCGATGTTTGGCAGCCTGTATTTTTCGGAAATCCGCCAGTATGAACCATGCCTGCTCTGCTGGTACCAGAGGATCCTGATGTATCCTTTTGCCTTGATTCTGGGGATAGCCGTTGTGAAAAAAGATTATAAAATCTCTTTTTATACAATGATCATGGCTGCTGTCGGCGGACTCATATCGCTTTACCATTATTCATTGCAAAAAGTGCCATTCATGGCCGATAATGCTGTTACCTGCGGAAGAGTTCCCTGCACGGGCCAATACATCAATTGGTTTGGTTTTATCTCTATCCCATTCCTGGCCTTGACCGCATTCATCATCATTTTTTCATTAAGCCTGGTTATATGGAAGAAATCGAAGGAGGAAGCTTAAGTTGAAAAAGCTTATCATTTTTTTGGTCATTATCATAGGATTGTTCGCAGCTTTATTCTTTGTCAATAAAGCGCAAAATGAGGAGAAATCTGAAGGCAATCCATATGGAAAAAATACGCTTCATCCTGAAACCGTCAAACAGTTGGATGACCCAAACTATCAAAACATCATCCTGCCTGACGAACTTGATAAGAAGCTTGAAGCGGGAGAAGATGTTACAGTTTATTTCTTTAGCCCAACATGCCCGCATTGTGTCCGTACGACTCCGGTGGTCGCACCCCTGGCAAAGGATATGGATGTTGATCTAGTACAATACAACCTGCTCGAATTCGAACAAGGCTGGAATGACTACGGAATCGAATCGACTCCAACCATTGTCCAGTACAAGGATGGAAAAGAAGTAAACCGGATTGTTGGCTATCAGGAAGAAGCCTCTTTTAAAGATTGGTTCAATGAGAACACTCTGAAATAACGAAAAACGCCTGCGAATTCGCAGGCGTTTTCTTCTTATAGCAATAGTCTGTTGGCGGCTTTCGTATAAGTACTGATATACTCTAAATGGACATGATTCGATTCAGAGAACTGACTGTAATTGAAGGGAAAGCAAATCCCATAGTCCGTCAAGATCTGAACATTTTTGCGGAACATGGACTGATATTTTTCGGGAATATGGCCAGACTCCAGGATCGAGATCAAAGTCTGCATACTTGTAATGACCTGGAAAGCATCTCCCAGTGTACTGAACCTCTCGAACTGTTCCGGTCTGGTATGTAACACTTCAAGTCTTTCGAATTCATGTATGTCTTCATCCGTGAAGTATAATGGAAAGATATCAGAGTAAAAATAATTTGCAAGCTCCACCACTTTTTCTTCCTGTCCGGGCGTAGACGCATAAACAATTTTCAATGATCGACCCACCTTTTTTAACCCTTTGTAATCTAATCGTAATATATTCTTAGAATAACATATCCATTCCGTTAAACAGGGTGGTAATTATGCCCATGCAGGCGGTAAAAGTTGACAAAACCTATGTAAAATGGAATCTTATCCTATACATACACAAACAAGGAGATTATGATGATTCACACAAACAAAAGAGGCAACTGGTTTGAAATCACGGTTCCCGAAGAATGGGAAAAACACACGCTGGAAACCCTTTTCAAGGAGGTCTGGAAGGCACCGAAAAAACTGGTCCATACCTTCCGCATGGAAAAAAGCGTCCTGTTAAACGGGCAGGTCCCTGATTGGACCCTTCCTTTGCGTAAAAATGAACGATTAAGCCTAGAACTTTTCACTGATGAAGAACCGACGTTCATCCCTGAGTATTTGGATGTCGAGGTCATTCATGAGGATGATCACCTGATCGTCTTCAATAAGCCCGCGGGAATGGACACCCATCCAAATGAAGACGGCCAGACAGGCACACTCGCAAACGCTGCTGCATTCCATATGCAGGCAAGCGGCGAGACCAACCGCCCGCGCCATATTCACAGACTTGACCGGGATACGACGGGAGCGGTCCTTTTTGCAAAAAATCCTCTCATTGCCGCCATCCTGGACAAGATGCTGGAGGAACGTTCCATCAAAAGAACCTACGTTGCACTGGCAGATGGAATCATCAGGCAGAAAAAAGGAACAATCGACAAACCGATCGGTCGGGATCGTCATCACGCGACCAGAAGGAGAGTATCCGCAACAGGCCAGAAGGCAGTCACCCATTTTAAAGTGTTGGAAAAACTCAACCAGAAAAACCTTTCCCTCCTCCAGTGTTCACTGGATACTGGGAGGACCCATCAAATCCGTGTTCACTTCAGCGCCATTGGACACCCGCTCGCAGGCGACAAACTGTACGGAGGAAGTGACACTTTTTACCGGCAGGCATTGCATGCTGTAAAGATGGAATTCATCCACCCGTTTACACAGGAAAAAATAATATGCCATGCTCCTTTTATCGACGAGGAACCGATTTTCATTAATATTGATCCATATGAAATTTGATATTTTGTTGGGGATATTTACGCCACATTCAAAATGAACTTGTGCCCTTCTCCATTATGCACACAAAAAAGCCCTTCCGAAGTGGAAGGGCTTTTTAACCTTATAATTAGTCAGCTTTGCGCATGCTCTTCATTACAAGGCTCACGATGAATACTAGTGCAATTGCACCGATCAATGCTGGAAGAATCGCAAAGTCAGCAACTACTGGTCCCCAGTCACCTAGAATTGCTTGTCCAATCCAAGCACCTACGAAACCTGCGATGATGTTGCCAATTACTCCGCCTGGAATATCTCTTCCAAGGATTAGTCCTGCTAACCAACCAATAATACCACCAATAATTAATGCCCAAAGAAAACTTAACATAATTGTTCTTCCTCCTTATGATGTGAATGTAATGTAAAGTAGTAGTGCCAGGTGTTCCTACACCCATTTTTTTACTGCAGTTTTTATAAAATTAGGCTGTGCTGATGAAGTTTGCTTCCCGGGAGCTAATCAGCTTGCTCTAATCTTATCTTACCTCTTTAACTGTGATGTTAAACATGAGATTCTGCAGCAGACAAGCAGTCAATCTGAGTTGTTGATTCTTGTTGTTTTCTGCTTGTACACCTACATTACCACCCTCAGATTGTTTTAAAACCTGCAATGTCAAAATCCTTTTTTAAACATCTCTTCGGGTTTTTTCTCTGTTATAGTGTAACCATTTTTAAAAATAAAAAACGGACTGTTAAAAAATTCAGTCCGTGAGCCTATATTAAAAATCGATATGATCGGGATCAGCTCCGAAACGCTGATTTTTGTTGAGTCCATCAATCTCTGCCATCTCTTGCTGGCTAAGCTGGAAATCAAATACCTCGGCGTTTTCTTTCAGCCTTGAAGGCGTGATCGATTTTGGAATCGGTATAATCTCATGCTGCAGGTGCCACCTTAATATGATTTGGGCCGGAGTTTTTCCATGGCGTTCGGCGATGCTCCTCAATATAGGTTCATCCAGGAACCTTCCTCTGGAGAGCGGCGACCAGGCTTCCACTACAATATCTTGTTGACTGCAGAAATTTCGCAGCTCCGCCTGCAATAGCAATGGATGCAGTTCAACCTGATTGATGACTGGCCTTTCTTGACAATTACTTAGGAGATCTTTCAAATGGTGGGTCTTAAAATTGCTGACGCCAATAGCTTTTACTTTCCCGTCTTGATAAAGTTTTTCGAGGGCGCGCCACGTCTCCAAATACATCCCTTTTACAGGCCAGTGCACCAGATATAGATCAAGATAGTCAAGCTCCAGTTTCTCCATGCTTTGATCGAATGCACGCAATGTATTTTCATATCCCTGTTCAGAATTCCAGACCTTTGTGGTTATAAACAATTCTTCCCTTGGTACGCTGCTATTCCTGATCGCTCTTCCTACACCTTCTTCATTCTCGTAAAAAGAGGCCGTATCAATCAGCCGGTAGCCAAAATCAAGCGCTGAATGAATCGTTTCTTCAATCTGTGTCCCATCCTCGACCTTGTAGACACCCAAACCCAAAACAGGCATTTCAACTCCATTATGTAATTTAATTTTGCCAAAATTGTTCGCCATGAAATCCCTCCTTTCCATCCATTTTATCCCTGAGCAGAATCAATTACAAATCAAAACGGCTGCCGGTCAGGCAGCCGCTAAATCTATATAAACGGCACATTGGCCGATATTTTAACTCCACTCAATGTCTAAGTTCCCGGCAAAAAATTGTCCTAAACAGCCGGACAATTTAAATTTTTAAAAATGGGCTATTCAGAGGTTTAAAAACAAAGAAATTAATATTAACCTCTTGTTAAGATTGTAAAAGTCGAAACAAGGTTTTTATTAAATTTATGTAAATTTTTTCGCAAACATCTTCATATTTCGACATCTTTAAGCTAAAATGAATTTCGCTCTTAAAATTTATTAAGATAACAGTGGGGGGACCATAATGGTTTTCAGAAAAAAGGACAAGTTTGCAATTTTGCTTACGGATATTTCCGTAAATCTGAAAGAAAGCAGTGAATATTTTGCTGATTATAAACTCAACAATGCAAGCGATTTAAAAATCTTCACTGAAAAGATGAAGGATATGGAGACAAAAGGTGATACATTGATTCATGAAGTGATCATGGAGCTTAATAATGCATTCATCACTCCTATCGAACGAGAAGACATTCTCGCCCTTTCAATGACTATGGACGATGTGCTTGATGGAATGGAGCAATGCGCTAACCTGTTTGATATGTATTCAATCATGAAAGCGGATGAGTTCATGATGCAGTTCGTGGCAGCAATCAAGAGTGCTTGTTTCGAGATTGAACAGGCCGTCCAGCTTTTGACAACCAAGAAACTTAAGCAAATCAGGGAACATGCCATCCGCATTAAAGATCTTGAGTCAAAATGCGATGGAATCCTTCGCCAGTCTATTAAACACTTATTCTCGGTTGAAAAAGACCCAATCAGAATCATACAGTATAAGGAAATATATGAAGGTCTAGAAGAAATCGCAGACAGCTGCCAGGATGTTGCAAACACACTTGAAAGCATCGTCATGAAAAACGCGTAAGGAGCCTGAAAAATGGATGCAGTATTTTTAGTAACAGTATTGATTGTTATCGGGGCTCTTGCATTTGACTTCATTAATGGTTTTCATGATACAGCAAATGCAATCGCCACTTCCGTATCGACAAAGGCTCTGAAACCACGGCATGCCATTCTTATGGCTGCCATCATGAACTTTGTTGGAGCCATGACGTTCACTGGCGTAGCTAAAACGATCACCAAAGATATTGTGGATCCTTTCACTCTTGAAAATGGTTCAATCGTCATTTTAGCTGCGTTGCTTGCTGCGATCTTTTGGAACCTGCTGACATGGTATTATGGCATTCCGAGCAGTTCTTCCCATGCGATCATCGGTTCCATTGCCGGTGCGGCAATCGCAGCATCAGGATTTAGTGCGTTAAATTACAGTGGCTTCCTTAAAATCCTTCAAGCGTTGATTATTTCACCGCTCCTTGCTTTTGCGATAGGATTTATTATTTACAGTATTTTTAAAGTTGTATTCAGAAACAACAATCTCGCAAAAACGAATAGGAATTTTCGCTATTTCCAAGTTGCGACTGCCGCCCTGCAATCTTTTACACATGGAACGAATGATGCGCAAAAAGCCATGGGGATCATTACCATGGCGTTGATTGCAAATAATTATCTGACCACAAATGATATTCCGTGGTGGGTTCAGCTTGCCTGTGCCACTGCTATGGGTCTCGGCACCTCAATAGGCGGCTGGAAGATCATTAAGACCGTCGGCGGAAACATCATGAAAATCCGCCCGGTGAATGGTGTTGCAGCAGATTTAACTGGCGCACTGATCATTTTTGGTGCAACCTATATCCATCTGCCTGTCAGCACGACTCATGTTATTTCCTCTGCAATTTTGGGTGTCGGATCTGCCCACAGGGTGAAAGGCGTAAAATGGACTACAGCTCAGCGGATGATTATTACATGGGTCATTACATTGCCTATTTCCGCAACCGTTGCAGCCATTTCCTACTATATCTTGAATGCTTTGTTCTAGAATACTTAAAAAGCCGAGGGAACGTTCCCTCGGCTTTCTTTGTTTATTCTTCGATGTCTATCTAATGCTGTCAATTGCTCCAATCAGCCTGTTTTCAATGTCTGAGGCAATTCCCTGGAGATCTTCATTATCTACAAATTTAATCAGTTCTGTAGGTTTCGGAAGTCCAATCTTCGTTGAACCATTTTCTTTATAGACGACAATTTTGCATGGAAGGAAATAGCTCACGAGCGGACTTTTCTCAAGGACTCGTTTCGCTTCATGTGGATTGCATACTTCAAGGATCATATAGTCCCCGTCTAGCTCTACACCTTTGCCAGCCAGTGTTTCCTTCATATTCAGTGACCACAGGACACCGAATTTCTCATTTTTCAGGCTTGTTTCAAGTGCCGATACCGCTTCATCCATTGTCTTGTCCACTTCAATTGTATGATGGAACATATTTGATCTCTCCTTTCGATTTTAAAATACCTTTAAATGATGGAAGATAAACCACTATAGGTATTATATATATTATGCCATAGTAAAAAACCGCCGTACATTTATTTGCATACCGGCGGCGATAACTTCTGGCAATCCTTTTACATCAAGATCTTTCGTGCAGATCCGAAATCTCCACGGATGTTCTCTCTTCCAGTGGCCCACGCAGGTGAACAGTCGCGGTCCGACCATCTTCATTTAAATGATCAATCCAGACAGATGCACCATTATAGATAACATCGATTTCTGCAGATGATGATAATATTTGCTTCACTCTGTTCAAATCCATTTTCCTAACCTCCACAATCCATTTTCTCCACTATTTTAGCTAGAAGCTTTTAATTTTATGCGGTACATGCAACGAAACTTTGGCTTTTGCTACATAGCGATGCAAGCCCGTACACTTTCACGAGATCATTTTGTTAGTAACAATTGGAAAATATTCTTATCCCTGTGCCACGAAAATGACTATTTACGTTAAAATAAAATAAAAGCTTGAAATTCAGGAGGTCATTATGCCTGATTGGTCCTATCACCCGCTATTTAAACCTTGGCTATCGAGGCTCCCTGGAAATGCGGGCAGGGAATTCATCCACCGGGGAATGTCGGCAATCGCCAATGTTCCTGGAGGAAAATCATTCATCGAGTTTCTCGGCCATATGGGTCCTTCAGGAAAATTGGCGCGAAATCTGTTTGGGCTGCATTTCGAAAGCCCGATTGGATTAAGCTGCAAAATCGATCCCAAAATAACCGGTACTCATGCATTCCAAAATCTTGGATTTGGTGCAATTGAAGTTGGTCCTGTTACTGTTTCCCCACGGGAGCCTGCTCCAGCTGCATCACTTACACCTACAGAAGATGCACTGCTTCTGCCAGAAAACCTTCAGACGATTGGACTTACGGCCACACTCGACAATTTGAAAAAGAAACAAATGAGAGTACCCGTCCTCATCCGACTAGAGGAACCAGGAACGATTGCCAGACATTTCAAAGACATTGGGGATGCATTTGTAATAGAAATTGACTGCATAAAAAGCCCGGAAGACCTTTCACAATTAAAAGCAGTGTTGAATAATAGACCGATTCTTATAGCAGTAAGACATTCGGAGGTAATTGAAGCACTTCCGAAACTGAAGGCGGCAAGTCAAATTGCAGATGGAATCATGGTGGAGGAAGACAGTGTACTTACATCAGGCATGAAGGCCCTGCCTTTACAGCAAACGAGCTCCCTGGTCCATGCAATAACGAGGATAAAGACAGACATCTCCTTACCAGTCGTGACTTCTGGAGGAGTTGCCGAACCGGCTGATGCACTTGAACTCTTCGAAGCAGGAGCAGAGCTTGTCTTTCTGTCTGGAGGCTATGTCGCATCAGGACCTGGGTTGCCAAAAAGGATCCAGGAAGCTATGCTTGATATCCGCGAGGAAGAAAGTGTTAATCTTCCAGGATGGCAATGGTATTGGCTGTTTGGATTGTTTATTTTGATGGGCGGCTCCATCGTCCTGTTCTATAGTTTGACGAAGGTGATCCTGTTCTATGATGAAGCCTTCATGCAAATGAGCAGGCTTGAACTGATTGCCTATAACGCCAATCTCTATAAATTCATGTCCCACGATCGGATGACACTGGCCGGTACGATGATTTCAGGCGGGTTTATCTATATGCAGCTTGCCCGCCATGGGATCAGACACGGGATCCATTGGACGAGGAGAGCATTCAATATCGGGGCAATCACAGGCTTCCTCGGGATATTGCTTTTCCTTGGATTTGGTTATTTCGACTGGCTGCATGGATTGTTTTGGCTGATCCTGCTCCCTGTTTATCTAATTGGCTTCAGAAAGACCCGAGGTGCGAATGAACCGCCTGCCTCTAAAAACCGAACCAACCATCGCGCCTGGAAAAAAGCAGTATATGGACAGCTATTGTTCGTCGTTCTCGGCTTCTCTTTTGTTATGGGAGGAATCATGATTTCCTTGATTGGAGCGACATCAGTCTTTGTCGATACCGATGTTCAATATATTTGCATGACGCCAGATCAGCTTAATGCTCTGAACGAAAAGCTGATTCCTGTCATCGCTCACGACCGCGCAGGCTTTGGCAGTGCACTATTCAGCGTGGGGCTGTTGGTGCTGACGCTGGCTTTATGGGGTTTCCACGAAGGTTCAGCCTGGGTATGGAGAACATTCCTGATCGGTGGAATCCCAGCATTTGCAGCAGGGATCCTCACACATTTCTATATCGGTTATATCGATTTTATCCACCTGCTCCCGGCATATTTCGCACTTACGCTTTACATTGGAGGCTTATTGTTGACGAGAGATTATTTTAATAATAGATAACCTTTTAGACTGCAGACGTAACCAGGAGAAAGCTTCCTTGCTTGCAGTCTTTTTTCGTAAGGGCATCTTTTTGCCCGAGAGTTACCCTTATGTGAAGTTAATCCCATACATAAGGGCATCTTTTTGCCCAAGAGTTACCCTTATGAGAAGGTAACCCCATTTATAAGGGCATCTTTTTGCCCGAGAGATACCCTTATGTGAAGGTAATCCCATACATAAGGGTATCTTTTTGCTCGAGAGATACCCTTTTGAGAAGGTTATCCGATTCATAAGGGTATCTTTATGCTCGAGAGATACCCTTATGTGAAGGTTAACCGATCCATAAGGGTATCTTTATCCCCGAGAGATACCCTTATGTGAAGGTAATCCCATACATAAGGGTATCTTTTTGCCCGAGAGTTACCCTTATGTGAAGGTTAACCGATCCATAAGGGTATCTTTATCCCCGAGAGATCCCCTTATGTGAAGGTAATCCCATACATAAGGGTATCTTTTTGCCCGAGAGATACCCTTATGTGAAGGTAATCCCATACATAAGGGCATCTTTTTGCCCGAGAGTTACCCTTATGTGAAGTTAATCCCATACATAAGGGCATCTTTTTGCCCAAGAGATACCCTTATGAGAAGGTAACCCCATTTATAAGGGCATCTTTTTGCCCGAGAGATACCCTTATGAGAAGGAAAAATTCAGCATCCTACTTTTAACGGATTAAGGAAACACTATGGCTTATATGACGATTAGTCTATAAAAACAATCCTCTATCCTTAAATATTTGATTTTCTTTAAATTCACCCTTGTAAAAATCGCTAATAACGAATATTATATTTATTGTGTCTAAAAAACGTTCGTATTTTGGAGGAACTCATGTTTAAATTAAAAGAGAACAACACAACCATAAAAACTGAAATGATGGCTGGGTTAACAACCTTCTTCACGATGGTTTATATCGTAGTCGTCAATCCAATCATCCTTGCTGATGCTGGTGTTCCCTTTGCACAGGTTTTCACAGCGACCATCATCGCTGCAGTCATCGGTACGTTATGGATGGCCTTATTTGCTAATTATCCGATTGCCATCGCTCCGGGCATGGGCTTGAATGCTTACTTCGCCTATTCCGTTGTCGGCAACCATCAGAATATTACTTATGAAACAGCATTTGCCGCTGTATTTATCGCAGGTTTAATCTTTGTCATCCTTTCGCTGACATCTTTCCGCGAAAAATTGATTGAAGCAATTCCTGTCAACCTGAAACACGGAATCACTGCCGGAATCGGCCTCTTCATTGCTTTTATCGGCTTGCGCCTGACAGGGATCATCACGGCACATCCGACAAACCTGGTTGCACTAGGTGATCTGCATTCCCCTTCTGCACTTCTTGCCTTAATTGGACTTGCAATCACGCTTATCTTAATGGTACTGAACATAAATGGCGCCCTTTTCCTTGGGATGGTTGTTACGGCCATGATTGCCTTTTTCACTGGCCAACTGAGTTTTAATGACGGTTTCATGGCGATGCCATCGCTTCCTGAAGGAATGATTGTCCTGAATCCTTGGACCGCCTTGATGGATGTTATCCACAACAGCTTGTATGCTGTCGTCTTTTCGTTTATCCTTGTGACTATTTTTGATACGACAGGTACGATGATCGGTGTAGCTCACCAGGCTGGATTGATGAAGGGCAATTCTATGCCGCGCGCCCGGGAAGCACTGCTTTCCGACTCGATTGCTACTGCTGCCGGCGCTATGTTCGGGACAAGCCCGACGACTGCTTACATTGAATCTTCTTCAGGTGTGGCGGCAGGCGGACGGACTGGTCTTACTTCACTGACAGTAGCGGGACTGTTCATTCTCGCTGCATTCTTCGGTCCGCTGGTAAGCGCGGTTTCCGGCTTGTCTGCTATTACTGCTCCGGCATTGATCATTGTCGGAAGCCTGATGATGGGAAGCATCTCAAAAATCAGCTGGGATGAACTTGATGAAGCATTCCCTGCCTTTCTGATAATCCTGAGCATGCCGCTTACATCAAGCATCGCTACAGGAATCGCACTTGGCTTCATTTCCTATCCTCTTTTAAAAGTAGTTAAAGGAAGATGGCGTGAGGTCCACCCACTGCTTTATGTATTCGCAGTATTGTTCTTTTACCAGCTAGCTTTCCTGCCTCACTAAGGAAAAGCTTGCATATTTTATTGAAGATCGAACCTGCCAATGGCGGGTTCTTTTTTTATCGCCTGTTCTAAGGATTGTCTTTTCACAATAATAATAGTGTGAGACGGACAAGGCTGGTGATAGGGATGACAGGAAAAATTCTTGCTGTGATCGTGGGAAGTTTATTGCTTGGAGTAGGAGTGAATGGTTTTTTAGTGCCGCACCATCTTCTCGACGGGGGGATGATTGGGGTTGGGCTGATCATTCATTATTTTTATGGATTCCCCACAGGACTGACCATGATCATCATGAGTGTTCCACTATATTTTTTGGCATATATCCTGGAACGAAAATACTTTTTCCATAGCTTGACCGGTTTGATGATGTCAAGTATCTCCATCGATTTGTTCGCGCCTGTTGGAAAAGCAATCCACTTAGGTATTTTGCCAAGTGCAATCATGGGTGGCATATTGGTCGGTTGCGGAATCGGTCTGATGCTTCGCTATGAAACAAGCACTGGCGGAATGGATTTACTGGCCCAATTGATTCATAAATTTTTCCCTGTGAATGTCGGAATCCTCATTTTCCTATTGGATGGATTAGTGGTTGTTTCGGGATTAAAAGTGATTGGCATGGAAAAATTCATTTTTTCTCTGCTTACGATCACTTGTGTAGGATTGATGACTTCTTTGTGCGTGATCAAAAGAGAGAATATTACCTAACTTCTGTCTCATGATCGGCTAATTTCCTTAGTTAAACTCTCCAGGCAAGTCTTCATAATATAAAAGCCAGCCAAATTACTCTTGGCTGGCTTCTTTACATGTTTAAGCTTCCGCTTCGATTTTTTGATTCATGTCAGTATAGATGGATGAATCGATTTCTTTTGTGATTCTGCTTGTCAGGATACCGGAAGTCATCGATCCGCTGACGTTTACAGCTGTGCGTCCCATATCAATCAATGGCTCGATTGAGATCAGCAAGCCAGCAAGGCCGACTGGCAGGTTCAATGCAGAGAGCACGAGCAATGCAGCGAATGTGGCTCCTCCGCCAACACCGGCTACACCGAAGGAACTGATCGCCACGATCACAATCACTGTCGCCAGGAATGATGGAGACAATGGATTGATCCCAACGGTCGGCGCAATCATGACTGCCAGCATCGCAGGATAAATTCCGGCACAGCCGTTTTGTCCGATTGATAGGCCGAAGGATCCGGCAAAGTTCGCAATGCCCTCTGGAACACCAAGTGAGCGCTGCGTTTTAATATTCAATGGCAATGCCCCTGCACTCGTCCTTGAAGTGAAAGCAAATGCAAGCACAGGAAATGCTTTTTTGACATAAGTGACTGGGTTCAATCCAGCAATCGTCAATAATAGCAAGTGGATGATGAACATGATTGCAAGCGCCACATAAGAAGCGGCAACGAACTTACCCAATTTCAGGATTGCATCAAAATCGCTTAAAGCGACTGTCTTAGTCATGATGGCAAGAACACCGTACGGGGTCAGCCTCAGGATCAAAGTCACGACTCTCATGATGACTGCATAAAAAGCATCGACAATTTTAGCGAACAGCTCTGCCTGCTCCGGAGACTTCCTTCTGACTCCAAGGAATGCGATCCCCAGGAATGCAGCGAAAATCACCACAGATATTGTTGACGTCGGTCTTGCACCTGTGAAGTCCAGGAATGGATTGGCAGGCAGGAGATCGAGAATTTGCTGCGGCATTGTGCGTCCCTCAATCCCGCCATATGTTTCTTCCAGTGCAGCTGCACGCGCCTGCTCGGCATCTCCCTGCGTGATCTGTACTGCTTCCAGATCGAAGCCAACAGCAGTGGCAATCCCAACAGCGGCCGCTACAGCGGTGGTACCCACCAGCAGGCCAAGGATCAGCGTACTGATTTTGCCAATATTATTGGTCAGTTTCAGCTTTGTAAAAGCAGTAAGAATAGAAATGAACACAAGCGGCATGACAACCATCTGCAGGAATTTAACGTATCCGCTGCCAACGATTGCGAACCAGTCCGTACTCTTGGTGATGATTTCGGAGCCCGCCCCATAAATGAATTGCAGTAAGAAACCGAAGATGATTCCGATTCCAAGTGCTATGAATACCCTTTTGGAAAAAGACACATGCTTTTTTTGCAAGTAAAAAAGAATAGCTATAATGCCCAGCATGATTGCAATGTTCAAAATCACAAATCCTGTAGTCATAATTTCCCCTCCCAAGTTTTTCTATTTTGTTCAATATAATACAGGTATTCTGATAAGTCAACTCGGAATTAAAAATATCCTCCTTATCGAAAATTTATATATAGTATTTTATGATGGAGTATTTTGTTCCATTCCAGATATAATTAAAAGAAGGTGCCCGCCTGCATACCAGGCGGCACCTTCCTCTGTCATTCCAACTCCTACTTCACCATTTCGACCAGTTTTTCCACTTCACTTCTGTTATTTTCAAAGCCGATCAAGATTTTTTGGTTTTTCAAGAACAGCAGCTTTGTGTTTGTAAAAATAAATGCTGGAACAATTACGGTCCCAGTCATCTCTTTAAGTTGCTTTTCGTTTTCAGGTTCATCCTGTACATTGATTTCTTCATAAGGTATATGATTCTGCGAAAGAAACTCCTTCGCCTCCTGGCAGTCCGTTCACATAGGGCGGGTGAAAAGGGTTAAGGTGTTTTTTGACATATTGGCTCCTCCTTCACTGTATTTCAGTACAATAAGTATAGCGTCTCTCCTAAACCTGCTTCCACTATTACGACTGCGACCAGCGATTCTGTGCCTTGGTGATTTATGATGTCTCATTCAGCAGAAAAGACGGCATTTCAGCCGCCTTTCTCTTATGGTCAGTCAAAGGATGAAACAGGCAGAGTGATTGTGAAGGTACTTCCCTCTCCATATTTTGACCTGACCTCTATTTCTCCATCATGGACATGGATGATTTCTTTGACGATGGCAAGTCCTAAACCTGTTCCTCCAATCGATCGGCGGTCGGAATTATCCACCCGGTAGAACTTTTCAAACACCTTATCCATTGCTTCAGGAGGAATGCCCAAGCCTTCATCCTGAATTTCTATGTTCAGCATGCTGTTTTTCTCAAAAACAATGATCTTGACTTCTCCGCCATCTGGTGAATATTTTATGGCATTACCGATTAAATTTGTCAGTGCCTGCTCCAATTTCCCAGCATCCCCCACGACTAGGTCATGGCCGCCAAGGAACTCCAGTGTTAATTCATGCCTTTCGGATTGCACTTTCTGAAGCTCGATGACCTTCCTGATAATTGGCAGCATAGCTATCTGTGCCTTCTCGTAAGCCTGCTTCCCAGATTCCATCCTCTGGATATCCAGAAATTCATTGATTAAAGACGTCAGCCTTCCTGCTTCATTGTGGATCGTGGATAGGTATTTTTTCTGACGGTCCGCTTTTAGGTCTCTGGTCAGCATCAATTCCGTAAAACCAAGAATGCTTGCCAGAGGAGTCCGGAGTTCATGACTGACAGTACTGACAAATTCTGATTTGATCCTGTCTACTTCATATTCCTTTGTCATATTGCGATGTACGAATATCGTACCTAACTTCATATTTCCATCGAAGAGTCCTTCACAGTATACCTTGAATACCTTTCCTTCTTTGTTTCTGTAGATGTATTGAAGCTCAATTGAAGGGAATTTTTCCTGGCTGGCAATTTCTAATTTCAAAAACTCGATGAAATCATCAGAATCTTCAATTGTATTCTCCAGTAAGAGAATCCATTCTGCCCAGGAACAATCATCCAAATCTTTAAGCTGATCCGGACATCCGAATAGCTCACAGAACTTTTTGTTGACCTGGAGAATGTTCCCCTCTGTATTGACCAACTGGACACCCTCCTGGATTGTATCAAGGATTTCTTGATTTAAGCGTCTGGCTTCTTCAGATGCTTGATATAAGTTGATTTTGTCCATCGCAATGCCTACATTTTTGGCCAATGCCTCGTATTCATCCATCATCCGGCTATCGAAAGGTACATCATAACGGCTGAAGGCCATTACAGCAATCAGTTTTCTCCCTGATAAAAAGATTGGAATATACAGGTCAAACGAAAGCATATGATCTGTATGGAAACCCTTCTCCTCTTCCTCGGCTTGCCTTTTCATCGCAAAAGGCTTTCGATCCATCTGCAACCGGTCAATCACACCGCTGAACAGAAGATTGTCCCTGAATTGTTTGACTCCTTCAGGTGATATTCCATATGACGCATATGATGGGTCATCGATAAATGCTATAATCCCTTTTTCAGCACCGATGATCGGGCACATATGCAAGACCGCACTTTCCAGGACCTCTTGCTTATCAAGTGAATTAGCCAATTTATTGATCAGCTCATTCCGGCTGCTTAGCTTTTGCTCATTGTTTTTTACAACCTCAAGAGCCTCTTGAAGCTCCAGTTGCTGTGCATGAAGCTCATCTTGTTGGGCCACTAGCTCTTCATTTTGTGCCAGCAGGTTTTGTTCGTTCTCCTGGATTCCTTCCACCATGCGATTGAAGGCGATCGAAAGTACCCCAAGTTCATCATTGCGGTCTTTTTCAACCTCAATGACCGCATCCCTTCCATAGGCAATCTCATTGGCAGCTGCTGCAAAACCGGCTAGGGGCCTGGCAATCTCACTGAACATCAGTCGCGTGATCCGCAGCAGTACAAACAAGAATACGAGTATAAAAGCAACAAAACCTATCTGGACATATGACTGGATTTTCTTTAGTTCCTGAAAGTTCTCATCGATTTGGTTATTGATTTCAGCATTATATACGTTGATGTCTGCCATAATGGCCGTAATCTTCTTTGTTGCTCCGCCATTCGCTGTCGCTTTGACGGCCTCAACATCCCCATTTTCATAATTTTCAAGAGCTTTAGGCAAAGCTTCAACAAAATAATATTCTCTGAATTCGTCAATCTTACTTAGGAATACCTGGTCCTTATATTCTTCTTCCATTTCTTTAAGCTGCTCCAAGTACTCCAAGATCAGCGGCTCTTGCTTCAGTGTGTTCTCTTTTAAATCTTCCGTGCCATAGGCAAAGTAACCGCGGGCATCCATGAAGGCCTGTATAAAAAACCCTTCCATCCTTTGTACAATACGTTCTTTTTTCTCAAGCTGACTGTTTTTTGAAGTATATTCTTCATTCAGCTGGTAAAAGGAATATAGCAGTATTCCTGCCAGCACCAGGAATGCCGTAATGAAAACCGACATCATGACAATGTATCGGCGGACGATGCTATTTTTATTGAATTTTATTTTGTTCATTTAAGATGTCTCTCACTTTTCCTAATAGTTCGAGCGGACTGAATGGCTTGGCCATAAAGTAATCTGCCCCTGCCGCCATCACTTGTTCCTGCTCCGAAAGCTGGCTTTTTGCCGAAAGCATCATGATCGGGACATCCTTATTGATTCCATTCTGCCTTATTTTCACAATGATTTCGAGACCGGAATAGACCGGCATCATATAATCAAGCACAATCAAATCATATTTTCCATTCTTCAAAAAGCTCAAGGCTTCCTGGCCGTCACAAGCCTCAACCACCTGATAATCTTCTTCTTCAAGGGTATCCATGATCAGCATTCTTAAGATTTCTTCGTCCTCGGCCAGCAAAATTCGTTTCATCGATTGTTCTCCTCGTTCAGTGCATTTTTAAAAGTTTCTTTCATGATGTTATAGGATTCTTTTAGACGTTCATGGTATTGTGGCTCTTCCCAACCTTTCCAATCGTAGAAGAACATTCTATCTATACTGGATTGATCTGCAGGCATGTAATTAACATCCTCTCCCGACGAGATCCATGTCGCAGCCAGGCCAATTCTGTCGATGTTTTTACTTCCCGTCAAGCCTGTTTTGTAAAGATCGTCAAGGATCTCTTTCGTACTTGGATCCTTAACATTTAGCAGCTGCCATGGAATCCTGATTTCCACGGTCTTATTGTCATTACTTATACTTATATCGGTCAGCGAATCGAATTTATTATCAGCAGGATTACCAGTGCCAAATTTTAATTTGCCTGTTTCATAGGACTGGAACGGTAACTTCTTCCCACCTACAGGAAGCGTCATCTCCTTATTAAGCGCCAGGCGAATCGGATGGAAAATGCCATTGTTTTTTTCATCGGCCTTGCTTTCCTCTGGTATCATTTTCAGAGTGTTCCCATACTGGTAATAGAAAGGGTCATAATAGCTGTCGACTAGAATTCTGGATCTTTCTGGTCCTTTAAGCTCAATCATAAAATCAATTCCAGGTTCAGAATTTATTTCCTTATCATCTTCCAATTTGATTCGATGTTGCCCCTGACCAGGAATGGTATCCAGGAAAAGGTATCCGGTCTGTTTCCGCCAGTCAAGAGGATTTGCCAAATCAATTCTGAAATAGACGGATGATTCATCTGAGGCAGCGAACACTTTCTCAATCGCTCCATTTTTTGAATAACCAAGAGGTTGAATCCCTTTCTTTTGCCAGTCACCTTTTCTGCCATCAACCAGCATCGGCAAACTTTTCTTGCCAGGCTCAAAGCTCAGAAGCCCAAAATTTTGTTCATTAGTTTGGCGATTAGCCCAAAATGACCGCCGGTTTGGATTATCATATTCCATCGTGTTCCATGTCCGTTTAAACCATTCATCCTGCCATGCGAACACCAGCCCCCCAGCAGCGTCTTCGTTAACAATCGAATTGAACATGAAGCTGTTCATTTCACCCTGCTGCTGTTCGCTCAAGAAGCCCTGGTTCATTCCAGAATCGTTTTTATGAGTCTGGCCTCTCGATGAAGGCACACCAAATTCTGCGATTAGGACTGGCATATCATGTGCCTGGATCAGGTCTCGCAAGTAACCGGCGTAATGGTTCGTTCTTCCCTGGTGATCCTTGTAATTCTGATAGGTTTCATCAAAATTCAAAAAGTCCGGATAGTAGGGATAAACATGATATGAGGCAAACATTCCGGCCTTGAACTCTTTGTTTTTTTGGATATGGTTAGGATTCACTGAAACCATGTCTTCCGTTTCAAGCGGCTCACTCGGATGTTCCAGTAAATCCGTCGTAACCCAATTCGTGAAGCTAATACTGTGCTGCCACTGATATTGCTCTGTTTCATATTCAGCTGTGTAGTCCATCATTGACGCAAGCCAGTTTTCAAACGGCTCTGCATTCTTCGTCTTGAAATATGTTCCTGAGAATAGATTCATCCCATCATTTATATTGTTTGTGCTCAGGACAGCCCCGGGATCCCACTCTATTCCTATTATATATCCCAGAATATATGGGGAAATATCAAATTCATATTTTCCTGAAGCGTGGCCGGGACTTGACGGTATATCTGCATTTCCATGAACAATATCCACCATTTGCTTCAGCTCTCGCTTGAAATCCTTCACTACTTCAGGAGAGAACGCATCCTGTGATTCAACAATGAGTTCTTCATTCGCCCATGCACCATGGAATAAATATAAAGGTTCTTTTGCTAGCTGATTATATTCATAGAAAGCTTGATAAAACTCAGGAGGGTGCAGCGTGTAAATTCGGATCGCATTGGCATTCATGCTGCCAATCTGCTTGAACCAGCGGAAGTACTCTTCCTTTGTGATAGCCGCTTCACCCGGAAAGGCTCCCGGCTTTCCCATCCCGATATTTACGCCTTTAATCAGGATGTCCTCCCATTTACCATTCTTTTGGATTTGAATCGAATTGGCCGAGTTGCTGCTGTTATATTGTATATCACGAGCAGTGACAACTTTAGGAGCAACTGCCGCCCGGGAAGACTCATGTAAGCCGTTCGAAAGGATTTCTTTCATCATTGGTACATATGCAGACCAGTAAAAAGACCGTTTTCCTTCGACGGCTTTTTTCCAGGAAGTTAATCCTTTCGTCTGATAGATATCCGGAACCTCTGCCTCATCTGCATAATCCCCGGCAAAATAATAGGCAGAGTATTTTTGATTCTGGTGATGGATGACAGCAGGAAACTGCTCTGGTATCCCATATTCCTCTAATTCGGCTTTGTTCTTATCTTTGATTGGAAGGTGATAGCTGGCAAGTACCTCATTGTCATTCAATGGCTCTACAATATCGAACCAGTAGGTGTAGCTCGTATCCAGGTCGGAGCTGAAGTGATCCTTACCATTGTCAGTTAGCTTGAAATCCAGCCCGTTCCCTGTAAGCTTTGTCTGGTCCAGAACTGCAACATAATCTTCTTCGTTGACAAAAACAAATCCTGATCCGGTAAAATCCCATTTCTTTGTTTGAGATTCATATTGTGTGATAATCCAACTTGGTACTTCTTTCCCCTCAAGTTTGGTGAAATAACGACCTGTCCATCCACTCCACCGGACATTGAGCAAATTGGTCATTTCCTTCCTTACTGATTCTTCAGTTGGACTGCCGAAAGTGTTGAATTCTGAAATCAAAGTCTTATTTCCTTCGAGCAGCTCTCTTTCCAATACTTTTACATCTTCAAGCTGCAATCCCCCATACAGCTGATTGGATCTTCTTCCTGTTTCATTTTCACCGCGGAACTCTTCTTCGTAGACGCCGTAAAGGTCAGCAAGATAAATGACCTTATACTCGTCAAGTTCATCTGGGATTTTTTCTCCAGAAAAATTGTCCGGATTCATATGCTTGAATCCAATATAGTCTGTGGCAGCCGAATAATGAGTGCCATCTGATTTTTTATACTTTTCATTGTTTAAAACCCATGTAAGTCCTTTATGTTCCTGATAATCTTTGTCGGGGACTGTTTTATCTACAATCAAAATATCCAGTGTTTCTTCGGGTTTCAATTGCCAAAGCCAAAAGGGACTTGAAAGAGCAGCAATGGTTAAGAAAACGAAAGCCAGGACAATTACATGGGATTGTTTCTCGAAAATTAATTTCATCGTGATACACCTTTTCTTTTCATTTCGCCCCAGCCGCTTTCCCCCCGGAGCATTTGCCAGATTCCCTGGCAGCGCCAGAACACAGTAAGCGGCCGATACCAGATGGTTTCTGTCAATGAATACAGGAATAGCTTAAGCAAATCGGAAATCCTGGGATATTTTCTAAGGCTCCATTCCTCCAGCAAAATCGCAAATGCTGAAAAAATCGATCCATATAAACAAGATAACAGGAATATTAATATTGCAAACTCAAGATAAATGCCGCCAACAAACAGGGAAATAACGATATAAATATATCCCGACAGCTCGACGATAGGACCTAGGAATTCCACTATCCAGAAATACGGGAAGGAAACAAACCCTATCAGTCCATATCTCGGATTGAATGTCAGCTTCCGGTGAATCCATAGGCTTTGAAAAAGCCCTCTATGCCATCTTCGCCGTTGACGCTTTAAATATTTCGTACTTTCCGGAACCTCCGTCCAGCACACTGGGTCCGGTACATAGACAATTTTTTTCTTTTTCCGTGTTTCTTTCAGAAGTCGATGGATTCGGACAACAAGCTCCATATCTTCCCCGACGGTATCGGATCTATATCCTCCCGCTTGGACTACCCAGTGCTTAGAGAAAACTCCAAAAGCACCGGAGATGATCAACAACAAATTATGTCTGCTCAGGCCAATCCTTCCCATCAAAAAAGCCCGTAAATATTCGATTACCTGCATGATGACCAGAGGATTCTTGGATAATCCAATTTTCAACACTTCTCCATTCCTTATTTCACACCCATTGGCAATCCGGATGCTTCCGCCTGAGGCAATGACTTCTTCATTTGACTCAATGATAGGTTTCATAACCTTTAAGAATGCGTCACTTTCAAGAACCGAATCTCCATCCAGTGAACAAATATATGGATAATGAGAAAAGTTCAGCCCGGCATTAAGCGCATCAGCTTTTCCCCCGTTATCCTTGTCAACGAGGAACAAATTAGGGAGTATTTGAGATTGATAGATTTTTTTTATAGGTTTTGAATTAACCTGCCTGCGAATTACTTTTTTGATTTCTTTCATATCATACTGCTCAATCAGCACATCCACTGTACGGTCTGATGAACCATCGTTCACTACAATGATTTCAAACACTGGATAATTGATACTGAGCAGGGAGCGGATACTGTGGACAATCCCTGTTTCCTCGTTATAGGCCGGAACAATGATGGATACGGGTTTTGTATAAATGTCTTCCGCAAAATCCCCGAAAGATTTCTCCCTATCAAGCCTGTATTCCTTTCTTAACTGAACGACGGATATAAGCATGACAACAGAATAAAAGGTGATGACAATTAACATGTAGATTAAAATGAACCAGGAAAAATAAATACCGATGTCCTGAAGATTCATGACTGATAGACTCCTTTGTTCATCCATTCCCAAGCCATGTCTTTCGCAAAGGGATCACTGCTTGACTCAATGACCTGATGGAGGATTTTTTTCCCTTCTGGAAAACGGGTGATGGATTGACCTGCCTGTGACCGGACCCACCATGATGGGTCCTGAAGAAGCCGTACCAATTCTTGAATGGCTTTATCACATTTCATTTCCCCAGCCAATCTAGCGGCTAGCATTCGTTCTTCCCAATTCGGTGAACTCATCAATGGGATGAAATTATCTTCATTTCTCGTATGGCCAATTGACGCAAGAGCCTTCAAGGCCCGAACACGCTCCTCGCCATTGCTATTGGAAAATATTGATTCCACAAAGTTCAGGTAGGCCAGATTCTTTTTCCATCCAACAAGATCAATGATGGCAAATTTCAATTGAAGCTGACAGGAATGATACCCGAGCATAAAGTGTTCGAGCCCTTTTTCATCCAGCCTGGATAGGATATTTCTGTACTCTAGATAAGAGAGATCCTTATAATCTTCCGTAACGAATTTGTAGATTTCCTTATGCTGAATTTGAGCAAGAAAAGATAATCCCTTTATTTTCTCCTTTTTAGTAACCCTGTTTCGCTTAAGCATGACTTGAATGTCTTCCTTTAAACTTTCCATCTGGAAGGCTTCGATATGAAAAAGTGCATTCATCCGGGTGCTCCATCTGTAACTTGACAAAGCCCTTCGATAATCTCCTCCAAGCATGCTTTCTGCAAGCAGATTGAGGTTCTTCTTTTCTTCAGTTCCTTCTAGAATGTCCGAATATCTGCTTAATAGTTCTTCAATAGCCAGCTTTTTAGCTTTCGTATCTGCCTGTAAGGACCTCAGGAACTCCCCCGTCAGCACGGAATGGAGGACCTTATCATTCATTTGGCCTTTATACTCCTCGACTTTTTCACGCAGGCGATTTTCCGATGCCTTCCTGGCAACCAGATAAATTAGCAAGAACATAAGAATGGCCACCAGCCACTCAAAGACTGTCAGTAAAAACTTAATATCATCATTTATGATCATTTAAAACATCCTTTTGATCAGCCTCTGGATTCTTGCCTGCAGTTCCGTTATGCTGAATGGCTTTGTCACATAATCGTCTGCGCCGAGCTTCAATGCTCGCGCGATGTCATATTCCGACTTTCTCCCAGTGAGCATCAGGACATGGACTCCTCGGGATTGGGCGGTATTTTTCACTTTGTCCAGAACCTCAATTCCATCCATGACAGGCATGACACCATCGAGGATAAGAAAATGCTTGCCCTTGTCGGTAAGACGCTCTGATTCAAAGAATTTCTCTCCATTTTCGAAGGCTTTAATATCAAGTTCTATTTTTTCTGTATCGATTGTTTGAAGGACCCTGACCAGCAGCGTACGAATAATCGCATCATCGTCTATGACCGATACATGAAGGATATTATTCGCAGACTGTTCGGATACATTGGCCCCATGAACTCTTGAGCGTCCTTTTTCCTTTGCTTCATATAATGCATGATCAGCCATTTTTAGGGTATCCTGGCTTCCCAATGCTGGGTTGTCTACCATAAAGACCCCTGCAGAAAAGCTGACATTAAAAGTCTTTCCCTGTTCGTGAAATTGAATTGTTTTAAATTCTTGCAAGACCCGGTCGATGACGTCGATTGCTTCTTGACTATTTGTCCGTGGAAGCAGGATGACAAATTCCTCCCCTCCATATCGGAAGACAATGTCGCTGCCTCTAAGTTTTGCTTTCAAAAAGTCAGCAAATGCTTCAAGCACTTTATCACCAATGAGATGACCATATGAGTCGTTAATATTTTTGAAATAATCCAAATCCAAAAGTGCGATTGAGAATACACTATTTGTACGTTCCAGATCTTTTAAGTAACGCTCAAGCGTATCGAAAAGAAATCTTCTATTATATACCTTTGTCAGTTCATCAATCAGGACAGATTGGTCGAAAATATGCTTTCTTTCCAATTGTCTTTTGATCCTGACACTGAATTCCTCTATATCAATAGGCTTGCCAATAAAGTCATCAGCGCCCATTTCATATGCCCTGATTCTTGTGTGACGATTATTTTCATTGCTGAGGATCACTTTGGGAACAAATTGCTTATGATTGTGCTGCTGAATTTTTTCCAATATCTGAAATCCGTCCGCTTCAGTAAAATCGATATCGATAACCAGACAATCAGGTTGAAGATCGTAATAAAGTGAGAGTGCTTTCTCCGGGTCTGAACTCGCCATCACCATCCAGCCGTTCTCCTCCATAGCTTCCTTAAGGAGAATCAGCATTGAGACATCCTCACAAATCATTTGAACCAGAGGGAGTTCAATATCCGAAGGTTCAACTTTTTTCAGGTCAGTTTCCTTGAAATGTTCGTACTGATAACTCAGGCTGACGAGTTCGAACAAAAATTCCCGAAGCTCACACTTTCGCCATTGCTCTTTCCCTTTCACTTCAAGCTGATCCAGAAGTCTTGAGGACAGGTGATATAGTCCTCCTAACTGGATGGTACCTGACGTACCTTTCAAAGAGTGCAAAAAACTATAAACATCTTCGTTTCTGATTACTTCTGAATTGTTCGTATCAAACCATTTAAAAATCTGTGTTTTTATTTTTTCAAACAGGAGCACCTGATATTTTTCATTGGTCAATTTCCACACCTCAATAAATCGCGCAATTAATAATTATATTAATTTTAATCTAGCATATAAAGTGACTTTATATCATCATTTTATATGCAAGTATAAATAATTCCCCCGACTTTTTTCTTCGCATTTTATTTGGATAGTGAAGCATGGAATTAAATAAAAAGATTTTTTTAACAAATCGTTCCAAAAATAAAAACGCCAGGCAACTTTTATGTTAAAGTAAAAGTAATATATCCGAATAATTCGTCTTTTCACTCGGGGCCTTAGCCCACATGATGACTGGGGATTTAGAAATGGACCTATTAACAGTTCTTGTATTGAATCTAATCTTCATCCTGATCACTACGTTTGTTTTCCAATATGTTATCATATACAAATTTAAAACATTATATCAAAAACATGCCAAACCGTTGATTGTCTTATTAGCAGGAACGCAGATCGTTTTTTGCATGACTTTCACGCTGATGTTCAACAGTCATTTCATGTTTGATTTACGATTGATTCCTGTAGTCGTTGGCGGCCTCTATGGCGGTCCGATTGTAAGCATCCTCCTTTTCATGATTGTTGACCTGGTAAGGATTCCAATGGGCGGCAATGGTGTATGGGTCAATTTCTTCAATATGCTGACCGTCACCGTTTTCATATCATACATATCCCTTAAATTCCGGAACTTCCCTCTCACTAAAAAGCTTTATACAGTTGTGGCTGTTGCAATTTCATATACCATCCTGATTTTTTTGATGAAGACCGCGGTCTTTAATGACCCTAGTGATCCTCATTTCATGGTCATATACGGTATTACTCTATCAGTTGGGATTTTCATTATTGTTTATTATATTGAAATTATGAAGCAAAACCTTGTCCTGCATAACGCTGTGATTAAATCCGATAAAATTGAAGTCGTTTCCCAGCTGGCTGCGAGTGTCAGCCATGAAGTCCGCAATCCGCTTACCGTAACGAGAGGTTTTCTGCAGATGCTGAAGGACCCCTCAATAGAGGAAGAAAAAAGGCTATATTATCTGAATACTGCCATCGATGAACTTGATCGAGCTGAGACGATCATAAAGGATTATCTCACTTTCGCCAAACCACAATCAGGAATAGCCTCTTCCATCAGTGTGAAGAATGAAATTGAAAAAGCACTTGAACTCATCGTTCCTTACGCCAATCATTTCTCGGTCAGCATAAAAAAGGATTTGATCGAGGGAATGTATATTTCCGGGGAAGCTTCTAAATTCCACCAGTGTATATTGAATATCATCAAAAATGGCATAGAGGCGATGCCAAACGGCGGGGATCTGGTGATTAGCTGCAGCACAACGGAAACCAAGCAGGCCACCATCTCCATAAAGGATACAGGCTGCGGCATGAGCCAGCAGCAAATTGCCAGACTCGGGGAGCCGTATTTATCCACCAAAGCTGAAAAAGGCACCGGACTTGGCATGATGGTCGTCTACAATATCATCAATGAAATGAACGGCAGTATCGAGGTGAAAAGCAAATTGGAACATGGAACCATATTTAAAATCGATTTGCCGCTATATAATACGGAAAAACGGGAGATATAATCATCTCCCGTTTTTAATCTTCTATTAAGTTTATGACTGGCACGTCTTTTTCAACTTCCGGCTCAGATTTTGAATACACCCTTGCCATCATTGTTTTTTCGTCAACATGCTGGATGATGACAGGTGTGCCATCATATGTCACATTGATCAAATCCGCGGAATCAACTATTTCCTTAGCCCTGCCCACATTCATTCTGCGTCCCTCCTTCTTGATAACAAACATAATTTATGCGTAATCATATCATGCTATCCAAGAATCGGAGCTAATCATTAAATCTTGAAATTGAGCCTGATCACCTTTGCTTTCCTTAAGGTTTCAAAGATAATCACGACGATCGGCCCGATAAAAATACCGGCAATACCCATCAGCTTCAGGCCGATGTACATACTGATCAAAGAGGCGAGCGGAGAAATACCAAGGCTTGAAGAATAGATCTTGGGCTCAATCACCCTCCTGACAACAGTAATGACGAAAAACAGGATAATCAAACCTATCCCGAGAAAATGGTTATCCTGCAGTATCGCAATGACAGCCCAGGGAACAAGTACGGACCCTGTCCCGAGGATCGGCAGGATATCAACCGCCACAATCAATAGAGACAGGAGGCCAGTATACTTCACACCTAATATACTCATGCCAGCCATGGCCATTACAAAGGTAACAAAACTCAGGATGATCTGAGCTTTTAAAAATCCGATTCCTGCCTTGTTTAATTCGCTGCCGACAAGAAAAACCTTTTGACGGGTTTGGTCCTTCAAATGGGATTCAAATTTCCTTTTCAGGTTGGGAAGTTCTAGACTGAACAAGAAGAACGCAATCAAAAACACAAGAAATTCGATCATGAATCCTGGGATTGCCGCCAGCAGATTGATCATCCCAGCAATGAATTGCTGAAGAAAGGAATCAAGTGCGTTAATGTTTTTTTCAGTTGTCTCCTCGATTTGAGCAATGACTTCAACTGGGAAATCTTTCGAGTAGAATTCCCATTTATGCATCAGCGGCAGGATCGCTGTCCTGTAGAAATCCTTAACAAAAGTAGGCGTCTTTTCTGATAATGCTACGGCCTGGTGTGCGATGATGGAGACTAGATTATATCCAATCACACCCAGCAGCATGACAAATCCGATAAATACAGCCAATACAGCTTGGAGACGCCGGAACGAAAATCTTTTTATAATCCATTGGACCGTTCCTTCAAGCATGACCGCAGTCAGAAAAGCAAAGATGAGCGGCAGGCTGTAAGGAACAAGAAGGAGGATGACTGCAGCAGCCACTCCAGCCAATATCCATTTTTTCCACATAATATAAACTCCCTTTAAAAAAACTAAACCTGGAATAGCTTTAACGTTACTATAAACCATCTTTGCCTTGACTGCTATTTTTTCCGCCAGATAATTTTGTTTCTTCCTATAGTAGGGTATAAAGGTAAAAACGATTAGATGAGGAGATTTCATGGAAGGCACATTTAATTTTTCCAAACCGCTGGACACAGATTTTTTTCAACAGCCAACACTTGATTTGGCTTCTTCCCTGCTTGGATGCATCCTGGTAAAAGAAACCGAAGAAGGGACAGCCGCTGGAATCATTGTCGAGACTGAAGCCTATATTGGCCCGATGGATCAGGCGGCACACAGTTATGATAATCGCAGGACAGCGAGGACTGAGATTATGTTCCATCAGGCGGGGCTGGCCTATACTTATGTCATGCATACCCATACTTTATTCAATGTTGTCAGTGGAGAGCCAGGCAAACCAGAAGCTGTATTAATCCGTGGAGTGGAACCATTATCAGGATTGGATTTAATGGTCAAACGGCGAGGCATGCCAGAATCGGCCAATCTCACCAATGGTCCAGGAAAACTGACGAAAGCGCTCGGTATCAATATGTCAGATTACGGTCATCCTTTGACGAAGAAGCCACTTTTCATCACTCAGGGTCCGGTTCCTGACAGCATTTCATCAGGCAAAAGAATCGGCATCGATAACTCCGGGGAAGCGAGGGACTATCCATGGCGGTTCTGGATCACCGGCAATCGTTATGTTTCCAGGCACCAGAAGGCCGAAAAGACAATTGTGAACAATGGAGGATCAACATGAAAAAGAAAGCAATATTTTTGGACAGGGACGGTGTCCTCAATGAAGTACTATCTGACCGTGTAAAATTCGTCAACACCCCTGAAGACCTCTACCTGCTGGAAGGGGCAGCCGAAGCGGTCGCAGAACTGAGCAAAGCTGGTTATGAAATCTATGTAGTCACGAACCAAGGAGGCGTCGGGCTCGGCTTTTTAAAAGAAAAACGACTGCACGAAATCCATGACACCATGATTGAAATGATCAAGGAGCATGGCGGCCATATCAAAGAGGTCGCCTACTGCCCACACAAGCCAAAAGCCGGTTGCGAGTGCCGAAAACCGAACGCCGGCATGCTCCTGGACCTTGCCAGCAGACATGACATCAACCTGGAAGGAAGCGTCATGGTCGGCGACCACGAACGTGATATCGAAGCCGGAAAAAAAGCAGGCTGCAAAACCGTCTTCATTGGAACAGAAGAAACAAGTGCAGACCAAAAAGCCCCTTCACTCCAGGGAGCGGTTCCACTCATACTCGAACTATTAGCTCAAGAATAACTTCCATCGTTAAAACCGCTGCCCTTGTAGAACTGGCAGCGGTTTTTGAAGTTGTGGACGATCCTATTATGTGACCGTGATCCAGAGTTCGCACCCTTTTCGGTCACATCTTTTATGTGACCGTGTTCCCGGGTTCAATCCCTATTCGGTCACATATTACATTTGAATAAACTCATTCATCTCCTATTGCCGGCTATTCCCCGTTTTGACAGCACAACCTAAGGCGCAGTTACCTTCGTCAATGACCGCCCTAGTTCCAGCGCCTTGCGATTGATTTCCAATAGGGTATGTTTTTCAGGAGCAAGCACCTTTTTCAATGCTTCGAGTATTGATGCGTCGGACAGGATTCCTGTCTCCTCCAAAAATGCACCGAGCAAAATCATGTTGGCGACTTTTGGGTTGCCAAGTTCATTGGCCTTGTCGGTTCCGTTGATATTCAATACCCTGATGTCGGTTCTTTCCGATCTTTTTGAAATCAATGAGGAGTTTACAATGAGCAATCCTCCGGCCCTTACGACTGGCTCGAATTTTTCATAAGAAGGATTATTCAGGACTATGGCCGTCGTTGGTCTTGATACAAGCGGCGAGCCCACCTGCTGCTCGCTGACCACCACTGCACAGTTGGCAGTGCCGCCTCGCTGCTCAGGGCCGTAGGATGGCAGCCATGAGACAAACTTGCCCTCTGTCATTCCGGCGTAGGCGATCAGCTGGCCCATAGACATGACCCCCTGGCCGCCAAAGCCGGCAATCAGGATTTCTTCCATCAGCGCACATCCCCTTTCTGCGAGTCCCTATAAACACCAAGAGGATAAGCAGGCACCATATTGTCCTTGATCCAATCTAGTGATTCGTTAGGATCCAGACCCCAGTTCGTCGGACAGCTTGAAAGTACCTCGACCATCGAGAAGCCTAACCCCTGCTTCTGTGTTTCAAACGCTTTGCGAATTGCTTTTTTTGTTTTTATGATGTTCGGAACATCATGTGTTGAAACCCGCTCGATAAAAGCCGTCCCATCAAGTGTAGACAGCATCTCACTAACCCGGATCGGCAGTCCCTGGACACTCGCATTGCGTCCAAATGGAGTCGTCGTGGTTTTCTGGCCAATCAGGGTAGTCGGCGCCATCTGTCCGCCTGTCATCCCATAAATCGCGTTGTTGACGAAGATGACGGTAATGTTTTCTCCCCGTGCCGCCGCATGGACAGCCTCGGCAATCCCAATCGAAGCCAGGTCGCCATCTCCCTGATAGGTAAAAACAAACCGGTCTGGGAGGACACGCTTGATTCCGGTTGCTACGGCAGGAGCCCGGCCATGTGCCGCCTGCGTCATATCACAATTGAAATATTCAAAGGACAGCACCGAGCAGCCTACAGATGCAACTCCGACCGTATCCTCCAGGATGCCCATTTCTTCCAGCACTTCTCCAACCATCCTGTGGATGATCCCATGGGTGCAGCCAGGACAGTAATGGGTCTGGGTATCCGTCAGGCCCGCTGTTTTCTCGAACACTGTTTTCATCGTCATACCTCAACACCCCCGGCCAGCTTGATGATTTGATCATAGATTTCTTCCTGGGTCGGCACTACCCCGCCAGTACGGCCGAAAAATGAAACAGGTGCTTTGCCATTGACAGCCAGCCTGACATCCTCAACCATCTGCCCGGCACTCATCTCTACTGAAAGATAGCCCTTCACCCTGTCTCGAGTTTCAACGAACGGCACTTCAGGGAACGGCCATAATGTAATTGGCCGGATCATGCCGATTTTCAGTCCATCCTTGCGTGCTTTATTGATTGCATTCATAGCAATCCTTGCAGCGGTGCCATAAGCTGTTACGATATATTCCGCATCTTCTGTTTCATATGTCTCATATCTGACTTCATTTTGCTGGATCAACGCGAATTTTTTCTGAAGATGTTCATTGCGTTTTTCGAGGGCATCAGCATTTAGTTCCAGTGATGTGATGACCCTCGGCTTGCCGTCCCCGCGGGTTCCTGTCGTCGCCCACTCCTTCTGTTCCGGCTCCCTTTCCTTCAGTTCCTTGAATTCAACCGGTTCCATCATCTGTCCGAGCATGCCGTCGCCAAGCAGGATGACAGGCGTCCTATAGCGGTCGGCAATATCAAATGCTGCTTCCGTCAGGTCAATGATTTCCTGAAGTGTTGATGGCGCCAGGACTGGTGTATGATAGTCCCCATGCCCTCCGCCCTTTGTAACCTGGAAATAGTCCGATTGCGCCGGCTGGATGTTCCCAAGCCCAGGGCCTCCGCGAACAACATTCACGATCAGCGCCGGCAGCTCGGCCCCGACCAGATAGGAAATGCCTTCCTGCTTCAGGCTGAAGCCAGGGCTTGAAGAAGATGTCATCACGCGCACTCCGGTTCCTGCTGCACCATAGACCATATTGATGGCAGCCACTTCACTTTCCGCCTGTAAAAATAACCCGCCAACCTCGGGAAGCCTTCTTGCCATATAGGCTACAAGCTCACTCTGCGGAGTAATCGGATAACCGAAAAAATACTTGCAGCCCGCATGGACAGCAGCTTCCGCGATTACCTCGTTACCCTTCATCAGTACTTTCCCCATTGTCACCTCTCCTTTGCTAAACAGATTTACGAACTTTTTCAGGCCTATAGACAGTGATTACGGAATCCGGACACATCTGAGCGCACTTTCCGCAACTGATGCAGTTATCCTGATCTGTGACAACCGCTGGCCGGTATCCCTTTTCATTCAAGTAATCAGCCAGATAGATCACATTTGTCGGACAAGCGTTTACACACAACTTGCATGATTTACAAGTCTCATCGTTAAAAATAACTCTCTGCTTCATCGCATATGCCTCCTTTACATTTCCCACGGCAATTTCAAGTACCTGGAGATCACCTTCACTCGCGATGCCGTTTCAATATCGACTGCTTCGGTTGCCAAATGCCGCGGCACCACCGTGTACAAAAGTGGAATCCCCAGCTGATCACATAGCGCAGAACTAAGCTGTAAACCCTTTGTCACATCCTCCATCGTGGTTTCATTGCCAACATTTGAATTATTGATGATACCGGTGATCTTCAACCTTGACGCCTTTTCAATTTTCTTCAAGGTGTCCATTGCACCTTCCAGTGTACTTACATAAGGACGGTTGGCATTCAGGATGAACAGTACTTCTGGCTTCAGTTCTTTCCAATCGTTGTAAAATTGCCCCAGTGCCATCGCACCATCCTTATCCCCGCCAGCATCGACAATCAGATTATACGACGGATCATAAATCACTCTGCCCAAATCGCCAGGAACAATCGGCAAATCCGCAGCAGCAAGTCTTTCGGCAGGTGCGATCAATTCAATTCCTTTATCCAAAAACATAGCCCTCGCATCCCTGGCACGATAATAAGGATTGACGATATCAAGGTCTGCAACTGCTACTCTCTCAGTCTCCATTGCTGCCTCTAACGCCAGATTGATACATAATTCGGTTTTGCCGCTTCCGAAATGGCCGGTAATGATGGTAATATCCGCCCCACGCTTCACGGCTACACCCCCTTTATTGAAAGCGCTTTCTTTTAGTATTATATAAGTTTCCTTCCAGCTTCTCTTTGACAAAAGTCACGTTTTCGATGAGAAAAGCGCAAGCGCCTTGGTCAGCCCCGACAAGCGCTGGAGGGCCGACCAGTGAAGTCGCTCTTTGACTTCATTGGGCGGACCGAAGCGACTCGAGGGGCTAGGCGCTGGAGCTGGACAATTCTCGTAGTGAAAATTATACTTTCTTATCTTTTAAAAAAGGAGTTCATCATGAACTCCTTTTTTATCATTCTTTATATTGCGAAACTCAGGACGACCTTTTGCGGCATGTCCTGTTCTTCGTAAACATCTTTTCTCAATCGCTCACATGATGGCATCTCATAGGAGAAATCCTGTACTGCCTCAGGAATCAATCCTTCAGCTTTCAAAGTTTCAAACACCTTTTGCATCGCATCATCCGAATCCAGGCATTCATCTGAACCTTCATATTTAAAGCAATCTACACATGTCTCCACGATATTTGCATCAACCTGCTCCTGAGTAAAAACCAGTTTTGCGCCAGCCATCTTTTCAACTTCCCGATTTTCCAACTCAATAATCGTCGTTACGTTCATTATCGGCACCTCCGTTTGGATTACACTATCATTATAGTAAGTTGCAAACCAAACAGGGGTGTTTTGCGAATTAGTTCATTTTTTATTCACATATTTCATTCAAAAAGTTGTCAAAACTCCATAATGGCGAGACTTTCGATACCAGTGCAGGGATTTAACCATCGAATCAATTTCGCTGTTACAGTTATCATCCTAATAATCAGAAAAAATCAAATAGATAAACTTCCGGAAATCCAATTGACCTAGGAAAAAATAACTGATACGATCTCTAGTATTATTTAAATCTATAATTTTTCCTTGTATATGTTCGAGAATATGGCTCGGACGTTTCTACCATGCTACCGTAAAAAGCGTGACTACAAGGGACTGAAATATTTGCTATTCTTTTTTAGCATCTATTTGTCCTTTGTGGTACTCCGGCAGCATTCACTGCCGGAGTTTTTTATTTCAAAAAAACAACCAGGGGGACAGCACATATGAAAAACTTTTTCCAGTTCGCAGAGCGAAACACGAATTACAAACAAGAGACACTTGCCGGGATTACGACGTTCTTGTCGATGGCGTACATTCTTGTCGTGAACCCGATGATCCTAAGCCAGGCTGGCATGGACAAGGGAGCGGTGTTTACAGCTACTGCTCTTTCCGCTATCATCGGCTCATTGCTCATCGGGCTGCTTGCCAATTTTCCGATCGGCATCGCGCCGAGCATGGGTTTGAATTCCTTTTTCACTTTTAGCGTCAGCATCGGAATGGGGGTTGAATGGGAGGTCGCCCTTACAGGAGTCTTCATTGCGGGTGTCCTGTTCGTCATCCTCAGCCTTCTGAAAATCCGTGAAAAGATCATCAATGTCATCCCGCAGGATTTGAAGCATGCGATTGCAGCAGGAATCGGCTTTTTCGTCGCATTCATCGGCTTGAAAAATGCTGGTATCATCGTTGGCAGCGAAGCGACGTTTGTATCGATCGGCAATCTTACATCAGGACCTGTATTGCTTGCCTTGTTCGGCTTCATCATCAGTGTGATCATGATGGCCCGCGGAATCAGGGGCGGTATTTTTTACGGAATGGTCGTTGCCACAATCATCGGGATTTTTACTGGCTTGATTGAAAAACCCAATTCCGTTGTGGGCACTGTCCCTGACATCTCGCCTACTTTCGGTGTTGTTTTTAACCATTTAGGTGATATTTTCTCACCAGATGTGCTTGCCGTCATTTTCACATTCCTGTTCGTTGCGTTCTTCGATACAGCTGGCGCTCTGATTGCCGTAGCTAGCCAGGCCGGATTGATGAAGGATAATAAAATCCCGAATGCAGGCCGTGCCCTGCTTGCTGATGCTGGTTCGGCGGTTGCCGGTGCTGTTCTTGGAACTTCAACAACAGCTTCATTCGTGGAATCTTCAGCAGGTATCGCGGTCGGCGGCCGCACCGGCTTCACTTCCGTCATCATTGCGGCCTGCTTTGGGGCAGCCATGTTTTTCTCACCCGTACTATCCGTGATTACACCGGAAGTTACTGCACCAGCCCTGATTATTGTTGGGGCGCTGATGGCAACTGAAATCAGCAAGATCGACTGGAGTAACCTTGCCGTCATCATTCCTGCCTTTGTGACCATCATCATGATGCCGCTCACCTTCAGCGTCGCAACAGGAATTGCGCTTGGTTTCATTCTATACCCATTGATGATGCTTGGAATGGGCAAGCTCAGAGATGTCCACCCGATTATGTATGTCCTGGGATTCCTGTTTGTCGGCTATTTTATATATGTATAACAACGCAGAGCCCGCAGCTATTAAGCTTGCGGGCTTTCAATTTAAAAAGGAATCAGCCCTGCACGGGCTGATTCCTTTTCATTAAGTTCTATTCATTCACCCATGCCAATCCGATTGTGCCCTGCCCTGTATGCGTGCCTGCAACCGGACTGAATGTAGTCGTTGTAAAAGAGATATCCGGGAATCGCTGCTGAAGTTCTGCTTGCCATTCGTTTGCCAATTGCTGCACATTTCCATGAATGACACTCGCTTCCCTTACATTGCCAGAGGCCTCCTCTAAAATTTGGAACAGGCGCTCCTTCACTTTCCTTTCTGTCCTGATCTTATCAAACAGAACAACCTTCCCATCATCGAACCTGACAATCAGCTTCAGCTTGATCAAGCTGCCGATGATCACCTGGGTTGTCGAGAGCCGGCCCCCTTTATGGAGCTGCTCCAGGCTTCCTGGTGCCATATACAGATTGGCCTTGTCAGGCAGCGTCCTTAAATGGGACACGATTTCATCATATGACTTGCCTTCCTTTTGAAGCTCAATCCCCTTTTCAACCATTCGTCCCAATGGAAAGGAACCAATTTTCGAGTCAATGACATCCACTTTGAAATCCACCATGCTGGATGCAGCTACTGAAGCTTGGTAAGTTCCTGTAAGGGCACTTGAGGCGTGAATCGCAATCGCATGCTTGTATTGCTCCTTGAGCTTCTGGTAGAGTTCAACAAACTCACCGATGGCTGGCTGCGATGTTTTCGGCAGGACCTTTGAAGCCGCAAGCTTTGGATAAAAATCCTCTGCTGTAATATCAACGCCCTCCAAATAGGCTTCTTCGCCGAAAATAATGCTTAAAGGCACAACGTATATATGGTTTTCTTTTATGAATTCTTCTGATAGTGAAGATGTACTGTCGGTTACCCATGCAATGTTATTTAATGTCGTCATGTTCTCTCCTGTTCTCCGTCAAAAATATAGCAATGAATATGCTTACAATTCCCATGATATATGAAGTTTCCTCATAAAACTATTAGTAATTTTTAAGAATACGATTTATTTGTTAGAAACTATAAAAAAGTTAATAACATTGACACATGTTTTTACTCATGGCCCAACGGGAACAATGGTATAAACTCGACTGGGAGGAACATGTTCCATGGACCCTTATATCTACGCATTATATTCCCTCATCTACTTAATTTTATTCCTGTGGGGACTAAAAGCTTCAATCAAATCCGGATTTTTCAGATGGATGAATGTACTTTTGCTCGTTACGTTCGGCCTGATCTATGACAACCTGGTTCTTGCGTTAGGAGGCATGATTGGCGAAGGCGCTTTTTTAAAGAACATGAACTTCTTGCGTTTTTGGTTCCATGCCATTTTCACACCACTACTGATCATATTTTCATGGGCGGCAGCTAGCAAGACAAACCTCAGTTGGTTAAAAGGGCGAGGCGGACTGCTTTTTGCGGGATTTCTCACAGTGGCCATGGTCATTTCCGAGCTTGTACAAAATACGATAGACCTCAAGCTGGAGCCTGACCGCTCTTTTGGAGTGTTAAGCTATGAATCTGCAGGCTCTCATGGTCCGCCAATCATGATCATCGGCGTGACAGCCGCCTTGCTAATTGCCGGCATCATCCTTTGGAAAAAAAGGAAGTGGAAATGGATGGCCATCGGGGTCATTCTTATGGGAATTGGAAGTGCTGTTCCCTTTCCAGTGGAAAGCGATGCTGCGACCAACGGATTCGAACTGATTCTGCTCATTTCACTATGGGCCACAAAGGCATTTCTGGAAAATAATCAGGCCGTGAATGAGGCCTGATCATTTCCTAGAATAGTCTCATTATCTCCTCAACTGATAACTGCTTGCCAGATGAGACCACTTTTTCATCAATGACCACAGCAGGTGTACGATTAACTGAATACCTTTCGATTTCCTTACAATCTTGTATCATCTCAACAAAAGCCGCGACCCCAGCTTCCTGGATCGCCCTATTAATATTATTCTCAAGTCCCCTCGCTTCTTCACAATCCGTTCCCAACACTTTAATGATCATATACTTCCCCTCCTTATGATAAAAACACAACATGACCGTATAAAGTGAATTTACCCCATTTCTTAAAACGAAAGACTGTTGGGGGGCAGATCTTTGAATTGTCCATCAGGTATATGCTGAGAACCCATCCTGATTTTGACAGCTTTTACTGCTATCACCCCTAACCTGTCAAAATAACCACGATTTCTTGACAGCTTTCACTGCTATCACCAATAACCTGTCAAAATAACCACGATTNCTTGACAGCTTTTACTGCTATCACCCCTNACCTGTCAAAATAACCACNNTTTCTTGACAGCTTTTACTGCTATCACCCCTTACCTGTCAAAATAACNNCNCTTTCTTGACAGCTTTCACTGCTATCACCTCAAACCTGTCAAAATNACNAAGCTTTNTTGACAGCTTTNACTGCCAACGCCCCTAACCTGTCAAAATAACCAAGCTTTTTTGACAGCTTTTACCCCTATCACCCCTCACCTGTCAAAATTCCGACGCTTTCTTGCCCCTGTACTTAAGTTCAAGTGTGTTCAACCACACTTATCCCTTAATCCTCCCTCCAGATCCCATTGCTTTTTAGAAATCCGAAAATGTGAGAAGATAGAAAAGTATTAATAAGAAGAGGAGGCGCATGGGATGCCAAAAAATCTCCAGGATACCACTAAATTACATAACGGAGTCGAGATGCCTTGGTTTGGCCTTGGTGTGTTCAAGGTGAAGGAAGGTTCGGAAGTTGTTGAGTCTGTCAAAGCTGCCCTTAAGAATGGCTATAAAAGCATCGATACTGCTGCTGTATACAAGAATGAGGAAGGTGTAGGCCAGGCACTCAAAGAAGCTGGGGTTCCTCGTGAAGAGTTATTTATCACGACAAAGGTATGGAATTCGGATCAGGGTTATGAATCCACTCTTCAGGCTTTTGAGACAAGCATGGAAAAGCTGGGCCTTGATTATCTAGATCTTTACCTGATTCACTGGCCTGTTGAGGGTAAATATAAAGAAACATGGAAAGCTCTTGAAAAGCTATATAAAGACGGCCGTGTCCGCGCAATCGGTGTCAGCAATTTCCACGTCCATCATCTAAAAGATTTGATGGCGGATGCAGAAGTTAAGCCAATGGTCAATCAGGTTGAATATCATCCACATTTGGCCCAGACCGAGCTGCTCGAATTCTGTAAAGCCGAAGGTATTCAAATGGAAGCATGGTCACCATTGAAACAGGGTGAACTTCTGTCAGAACCGACGATTGTCGAAATTGCCGAAAAGCATGGAAAATCACCGGCTCAAATCATCCTTCGCTGGGATTTGCAAACTGGCGTAGTGACAATTCCAAAATCCATCAAGGAACACCGCATTATCGAAAATGCAGATATCTTTGACTTCGAACTATTTTCCGAGGATATGGACCGTTTGAACAGCTTGAACAAAGACGAGCGTGTAGGACCGGATCCTGATAACTTTGATTTTTAATTAGTACCCAAGTAGTTAGCCGCAGAATCTGAATTCTGCGGTTTTTTTCCGCAAAAAAATTATGACTAAATTATTATACCTAAACTTATTATCTGGTGCTAAAAATCACTTCTTTTTATTCCCCCACATGTTAAACTGCAAAAGAATAAAGGTGAAAGGGGTAGTAAAATGAATTTTCCAGAGCTTAAAATCGGTCATATGGTCACAAGTGTTCCAATCATGCAAGGAGGAATGGGGGTTGGAATTTCACTGAGCGGATTAGCATCTGCCGTGGCAAACTCAGGCGGCATTGGCATCATTTCCGGAACAGGGATCTCGACCGAGGAATTACGGTTACATATCAGGAAGGCCAGGGAGCTAACAGAGAGCAAGGGTTATATTGGCGTTAATGTCTTGTTTGCTATGAACGACTTTGCTGAAAAAATGAAGGCTGCATTGGATGAAAAAGTTGATTTCATCATCTCTGGTGCAGGAATCTCAAGGGATATGTATTCTTGGGGCAGACAGGCAGGCATCCCTGTCATCTCGATCGTCTCGTCCGCGAAGCTAGCTAAAATCTCGGAACGCCTGGGTGCATCCGCAGTAGTCGTGGAGGGATTCGAGGCAGGCGGGCATCTAGGGACAGACAAGCCGTTATTTGAAATACTCCCCGACATTATTGAGTCTGTATCGATTCCTGTCATTGCTGCCGGAGGAATTATGACAGGTACTGATATCGCCAGGGCCTTATCACTTGGCGCATCCGGTGTCCAAATGGGCACAAGGTTCGTGGCCAGCGAGGAATGTGATGCTCCGCAAAGCTTTAAGGAAAAATACGTCTCCGCTGCAGAAGAGGACCTACAGCTGGTAAAAACAACTGTAGGATTGCACGGGCGGGCTATTGCCAATCATTTTACCAGGCTAATTACTACTTCAGATAAACTAAGAATCAAAAAATGCCGAGATTGCCTGAAGAATTGCTCCTATCAATTTTGTACACTAGACTCTCTGCTTACCTCGGTTGCAGGGGATGTAGAGAACGGCCTTGTATTTGCTGGTGCCAGGGTGGGTGAAATAAAAGAAATCCTCCCAGTCAGGAAAATCATTGAAAATTTAAGGATGGAATATATATCAGCTGCTAAAAGCTTTGCTTAGAAAGGGTGTTTTTTCACATGTTCTGCTTCCCTTCTAATGGTTTCCAAAAGCAGCATTTCATCAAAACAGACAACCATTCAAGTGGTTGTCTGTTTTGTTTACAGCGTTATGAAAAATTCCTGGTTTGTTCGCTGACCTTCTGTGAAAACCCGTTCGTTGAAATAGATTTCTTCCTCATTCATTAATATGACAGTCGAGCTTCTTGTCCCGTATCCTTCGCTTTTAATGAACATCGGTGACAGCAATCGTTCCCACTCGAGTGAAACACCTGTTGAAGGCAAAGTATGATCAGGTGCAGGATCGGCATTTTCCAGGTGGCTGAACAATTCTTCTGCCAAATCGGACGAATCCTCAGATAATATTTTCTTCAGCCCTGTTTTACCTTTTTCCACCTTCGGCCAATCGGTATTGAGCAGGTGGTTGCTTACCCCATGGATGCCAGGCTCTATTTTCACGGGCTGATTTCCACGATTCGAATAGTAATAAAGTTCTTCCATGTCACCAGCCAAAAGATTATACCCAGGATATTCGAGACGCCGTTGTGCCATTTTCTGCAGATATGTCCCGGGATCATCCATTCCCTTCAGATAATCGGCCACAAGTTCGCCACGAGTCCTTTTTCCAGCAGTCTGTTCACTTGAATCGCGGTAATTTGTCAGCGCAGCAAATCTCCCTGAAGTGGTCACGCCCATCCAGGTGCCCTTTTTTTCAAGGTCACGTCCGGCCAGCAGCTCTGGGGCATCCTCCCAAAAAGCCGCTGGGGCCGTGGCACGTTTGTATGCTTCATCCCTATTTGCAGCGACAATCAGCTTATATTGGGGATGCGCTTTATAAGCAAATAAAATTAAACACATTCATCATCACAGCTTTCCGTTCGGTTTTCCTCTATTATAACTCAAAGCAAAAAAAGAGAAGGACCAAGTCCCTCCCTTTTCAATCATTTATTATAACAACATTCCTGCCATTGCTGCGCTTAATAATGAAGCAAGCATACCAGCGATGATGGATCTTACACCCATTCTTGCAATGTCTGAACGGCGTTCTGGAGCAAGGCTTCCAAGTCCGCCAAGCAGGATTCCCATTGAAGAAACGTTTGCGAAACCACAAAGCGCAAAGCTGATGATTGCTACTGTTTTAGCAGATAATTCACCGATTTGCGGTCCGAATGAAGAGTATGCAACAAATTCATTCAAGATTAATTTTTGGCCGATGAATCCGCCAGCCTTGATCGCTTCATCCCATGGAACTCCGATTGCGAAGGCAAGTGGAGCAAATAAATAGCCAAGAATCATTTCAAGAGTTAAGTTTCCAGCTCCGAAGAATCCTCCAATGAACCCAATGATTCCGTTGATCAAAGCAATCAATGCGATGAACGCAAGCAACATGGCGCCGATATTCAATGCTAATTGAAGACCTGTGCTGGCACCCTTTGCGGCTGCATCGATGACGTTAGCTGAATCAGTGTCTTTTTCCATTTTCAGTTCATCCGAAGTTACTGACTTCTCTGTTTCCGGAATCATGATCTTCGCCATTACCAAACCTGCCGGAGCAGCCATGAAGCTTGCTGCGAGCAAGTATTCCAATGGAACACCTAACAGTGAATAACCAATCAATACAGAACCTGCTACAGAAGCCAGGCCACCAACCATGATTGCGAACAACTCAGACTGAGTCATTTTTGCAATATACGGCTTAACAACAAGCGGTGCTTCAGTCTGCCCTACGAAAATGTTAGCTGCAGCTGATAGTGATTCAGCTTTGCTCGTTCCCAGCAATTTAGAAAGCGCTCCACCAAGGATCTTGATGATTACTTGCATGATTCCAAGGTAGTAAAGTACAGATATTAAAGATGAGAAGAAGATAACAACAGTCAATACTTGGAAAGCAAATACGAAACCGATATTTTCAGCCTGGAACAATCCGCCGAACAGGAATTGTACACCAGCGTCAGTATAGTTGACGATTTCATTGACACCAAGTGAGAGCTTTTTCAATAACAGCTTTCCTGTTTCCCACTTCAGTACTGCGAAAGCGAAGATGAATTGGATTGCCAATCCACCAAGGATTGTGCGCAAATTGATGGATTTTTTGTTATTTGAGAAAATGAATGCGATTCCCAAAACGACTGCAATTCCCATCAGACCCCATAAAATATTCATTGTGACCCACCTCTTGTTGTGTAATTTGTTAACGTTTACAAATGAATTGAAAAAAATTTCACTAAACCGTTTACATTTGCTTAACTTAAACTTTCTATAGCAAATATATCAGAACTACAGAACTTTTGTAAATACGTTTTTGAACAAATGTAAAATGAAAATAATCCCTTTTCATTTTTTCGACAAAAATACCCGCAAGGCTGAAAACCTACCGGGTATTTGTTTGTTCCTTATGGCTTTTGTTAATGAATACAATGCTTTACCTTTACTTATCTAATAGGAACTTTGCTGTGAATTGGTCTGTTACAAGCACATTAGTATACTTCCCTTTTAATGCACCATAAATACCTTCAATTTTATGGGCTCCGCCTGCCACTAAAATAGAATACTTTTTCTTCTTTAATTCTTCCAGCTCGATCCCCAATGTTCGCGCATTGAGATTTTCGTTGCAAACCTTTCCGTCCTTGTCGAAGAACCGGGAACAAATATCCCCCACTGCTTTCGAATAGATGACTTGCAGGTCATCTTCTGTAAAATAGCCTAACTGGAACAATAGTGATTCAGATTTAATCGGCCCGATTGTATAGACGGCGATGTTGGACTGCTTCCCCATTTCGAGGATTTTTTTGATATGCCTGTCCGCCTCCATTGCCTGCTTCACCACGACATGATCGACGATTGCAGGAAGTGGCAGGTGGTGGGGTGCACTGTTGAAGGCCTTGCCGAACAAATACAGGATTTCATTCGCATATGTATTTGTCTCAGAGTGGCTGACGCCTCCTTTCAACTGGACCACCTTAACATTCTTACATGGCTTTTGCTTCAGTTCCAGAGCTACGTGATACAGGGTCGTCCCCCAGGTAACGCCGATGATATCATCATGTTCAACTACTTCATTCAAAAAAGAAGCCGCTTTTTCCCCTAGATAGGTTTTGATGACACTGTCCTCATATTGAGGAATATGGGTAACGATCGCTTTTTTGAGCCCAAACTTTTGTTCAAGCTGCAAAGACAGATTCTCCACATCCTCAGTCGGATCCATGATCTTTATATCAACAATGCCCTCCTGCTTCGCAATCTGAAGGAACCTCGAGACTGTCGGCCGCGACACGCCCAGTTCTTTCGCAATATCATTCTGGTTATAATCCAGCAGGTAATACAGCTTTGCCGCCTCGATTATCTTCAATAATTTTTCTTTTTCCATTCTGATCACCTTTGGAAATGACTTAAATTCAATACTTTCATTTTAGCAAAAAAATCATATGAAAACATTTACATTTTAAAAAAGAGCAAAATGTTCATGAATCTCCACATCTTTACATATGATTAGGCTCTTTTGAACATTTAGTTCGAATTTTGGAAGCACAAAAAAGGTATCCTCTCACATTGGAAAGGATACCTTTTTCATTATTACTGCTTTCGCTTTGGAATTTTACCGATTCCAAGTTCTCTTGCCTCTTTACTTAATGCTTTGATTAAGCTGAAGGCCATCATCGCCATGATGACGGAGAATGGCAGCGCAGCGACAATCATTGTATTCTGCAGCGCCTGTAATCCGCCAGAATATAGCAGTACCAGGGAAATTGCCGCAAGCATGATTCCCCATGTGAATTTGATCTTATTGCCGGGTGTTAGTGATCCATTCGTCGTCATCATACCTAAAACAAATGTTCCTGAATCCGCAGAAGTGATGAAGAATGTCCCAATTAGGATCATTGCAAGAACCGATAACAGTGTGCTCATTGGATAATTTGCGAACACGCCAAATAGTGCTTCTTCAGTGGCCAAATCAGAAATCTTCGCAATCCCCTCATTCTCCAGCATAATCGCTGACCCGCCAAATGCTGAAAACCATAAGAAGCCGATCAGGGAAGGAACAAGCAGCACACCGAATACAAATTCCCTGATTGTACGGCCTTTAGAAACTCGAGCTATAAAAATCCCTACAAATGGTGCCCAAGCAATCCACCAGGCCCAATAGAAAATGGTCCAGCCATTTATCCATGAACGCACATCTTCATTCAGCGGTGAAATACGGAAGCTCATTGAAGGCAGGTTCTGCAAGTAGGTTCCGATTGTGTTCGTGAATAAATTAAGGATGAATTGTGTTGGTCCAAGGATCAGCATGGCTAACAGCAATATTGCTGCCAGTATCATGTTTACATTACTCAAAATCTTGATGCCTTTTCCAAGTCCGCTCCATGCAGAAATCATGAACAATACCGTGACAACCAGGACAATCAACAATTGAGCCATGAAACCAGTAGGTATTCCAAACAGGTAAGAAAGTCCCCCGTTAATTTGTACAGCTCCAAATCCTAAAGTTGTTGCCACACCGATCACCGTCGCGACAACAGAAATAACATCGACTATTTTTCCAGCGGCCCCTTCAGTACGGTCGCCTAAAATCGGTCCGAGCGTGGCACTGATCAGTCCAGGCTTTCCATGGCGGAAATTGAAATACGCAAGAACTAAAGCGACGATTCCATAAATGGCCCATGCATGGATGCCCCAATGGAAAAATGTGAATCTCATTGAATCACGAATAGCCTGGTTCGTTCCCGGCTCTACTCCTGTCGGTGTCGATACCATGAAGTGGCTGATCGGCTCGGCAGTACCCCAGAAAACCAGCCCAATTCCCATGCCGGCACTGAACAGCATCGCATACCAGGTCAGCGTCGAAAATTCCGGACGGTCATCCTGCTTGCCTAATCTGATTTTCCCCAATGGACTTATGAGGAAATAGAGACAAATAATAACAATTAATGATACAAGAATTAAATAATACCATCCCAAAGAATCAGTGATGAAAGCCTGGATATTGGCCGTAACTGCTTCAAGTTTTTTTGGTACCAACACACCGAACAGGACCATCAGGAGCAAAATCCCGGTCGATATGAAAAAAACAGATGAATCCTTTTTCATTATAAAACTCCCTTCTATAATTTGACACTTTAATACCCTAACATAATTTAACGTTTTTTAAAAAAGATTGACTCATAACAGAGTTAGTATGGCCTGAAACATCAACAAAAATGTACAAATCTATTTAGTACAAATTTGTTTTGCAATTATGTCCGCTTGAAAAAAGCGGATTTCTTTGTTTATGCTTCAATTTGATTTTCCCATGTCCCATTAAGAATCTATTAGTCTATTGAACCAATGTCGAAACTTGTATAAGATTGATAGAGAGATGTAGTAAGGAGTCGATATTTTGAATGAAAAATTATTTGTCAGGGCATTATCAATAGGAGCCATTTTCCTTGTCACCTTCCTCGGTGCAGAGAAAATACGGTCGATTGAAAATCCGACAGCAGAGGCAAAAACTGAAGAAGCACCAAAAATCACCCGTACTGAAACTCATCTTGTGAATAAAGAGATCGAAGATAAAAATCTTCTTAAAAATTTTACGAATAAGGAAGAAAAAATAATCATTGACGGAGTTCCACATGTAAGCCAGCTTCCCGAACTACAGCGCGGGTGTGAAGTGACAAGTCTGACCATGCTGCTTCAATATGAAGGAATTGCCGTTGATAAGATGACTTTAGCAAAGGAAATATTTAAAATCCCCTTCCGAGATGCGAATTATGTCCGAAGCAACCCTTATGATGGATTCGTCGGTGATATTTATACATTCAGCAAATCGGGTTATGGCGTTTACCACGGACCAGTCGCCAACCTTGCGGAGAACTACATTCCGGGGAAGGTGAAGGATGTAACCCGTCAGCCCTTCAAGGCAGTGAGTGAGCTGCTTGACAGCGGATCGCCGGTCTGGGTGATCATTAATTCCACTTTTGCCCCTCTGCCAGAATCCGAGTTCACTACCTGGAAAACCAACACCGGGGATGTCAAGATCACGTACAAAGAGCATAGTGTACTGATTGTCGGCTATGACGAACAATCAATTTATATCAACGACCCTCTGGCTGACACTGGATACAAGGCTGTTCCGCGCATACCATTCGAAAAGGCATGGGCGCAGATGGGAAGCCAGGCAATCGGCATCGAAAAATAACAGATTCCTAATTTCATAGTGATGAACACAATTGAAATTTTAATGAGTGTGAAAAGTCACAGGAGATTACGCGTGAAACGGATATATTTAACTTATAAAAAAGTTAAATAGGGGTGTCTGTATTGAAGAAAAATGTTGGAAACACTGATCGGATCATTCGTGCCATTCTTGGGCTATTGCTGGTATCCTTTTTCTTTTTAGCTGATGGCGGTCTTAAATACCTTGGTATCGCCGGCCTGGTTCTATTTTTTACGTCGATCGTAAAATTCTGCCCATTGTACTTAATTGCAGGACTCAACACCAATAAAAACAGATAAACAGGAAAAATCGGCAAGGGATCCTACCCTGCCGATTTTTATTAGGCGTACATTTTATTTTCTTCTTGTTTGAAAAAGCTCTTCATGGCATGGAATACATCAGCTTTTTGCTTGAGGATATAGTATCTGAAATGTTCATCTTTAATGTTTTTATACGCGGACATAAGGGTCGAGTGGCGGTTGTACTGATTGACTTCTCCATAACCGAACATATTGGAGACCTTCATCAGTTCTTCAACTAATTTCACACAGCGGGCATTGTCGGAGGTCAGGTTATCACCATCGGAAAAGTGGAATGGGTAAATATTAAACTTGCTCGGATTGTATTTCAATTCAATAAGTTCTAAAGCTTTTCGATAGGCGGATGAACAAATGGTACCGCCGCTTTCTCCTTTAGAGAAAAAGTCTTCCTCGGATACGACCTTTGCTTCGGTATGATGGGCGATGAATTCAATTTCGACCGTTTCATATTTTGAGCGAAGGAAACGGGTCATCCAGAAGAAAAAGCTCCTCGCCATATATTTTTCCCAGAGTCCCATACTGCCGCTCGTATCCATCATTGCAAGCACAACAGCCTTTGAGTCTGGCTTCACAACCTCATTCCAGGTCTTGAATTTCAAGTCCTCCTTGTAGATTGGATGGAAAGCGGGCTTACCGGTCATCGCATTCCGTTTGTATGCTGACATCATCGTGCGCTTTTTATCGATATTTCCCATGAGCCCCGTCTTCCTGATGTCGTTGAATTCAATGTTTTCTACCAGATGTTCCTGATCTTCCTTCTTCTTGAGGTTTGGAAGCTCCAGCTCTTTGAATAGGGCCTCCTCAATTTCCATCATTGATACTTCAGCTTCATAATAATCTTCTCCAGCCTGGTCTCCTGCTCCCTGGCCTTTGCCTGGCCCCTGCTGCTGGCCTGAGCCATCCCGGGCGACAACATCCCCAACCTTCGTATCCCCGTTGCCCTGGCCTACATGTTTGTTCTTATCATAGTTATAACGGATTTTGTACTCATCCAGTGACCTGATCGGAATCTTTACGACATCCCTGCCGTTGGACATGATAATGTTCTCTTCTGTGATCAAATCAGGCAGATTGCTCTTTATGGCTTCCTGCACCTTTTCCTGATGGCGCTGTTGATCGTCATGTCCTTTGCGGTGGAGGGACCAATCTTCCTGGGAAATCACAAACTGGTGATTGCTTTCATCGGTCATTTTCAACCCCTCCTTTGAAATTTTCATTTTTAGTAACATACGACAATCTTATTTCATACAATATCCCGATGGCCATTCACCACGGGGGGAAATGTATTACTCTATCTTATGCAAGAAGACAAAATAATTTACAAATAATTTTGACAATTATCCCTATATACTGGCGCTGGACAAGCCCATTTTATCTGTGAAATCCCCCGGTGCTGCTGGGATACCGATTGTACACTTCATTCAATACGGGACACATTAAGTCGATTCAATTACAAGAAAAAAAATAACCTTTGCATAATTCGCAAAGGTTATTTCTTGTCATTCGCTTTATCAAATTGAATCGGATCCGGTACTTTATCATATTCCTCTTTTAACACTTCGCCACTTCGGCGATGTTCCATTTGCTTGCCAAGATCTTCAATTTCCTCTTCGTTGTGTGCCATGGAACTATTTTTAGGGACATAGTCTTTTGGTAACTCTTCTTTTCCTAAGTCTTTTTTAGCCATCATGATCACCTCTTGCCTGTACTATTCCCTCTATAGAGTATAATTAAACCCATGTACATCAAGCTGAAAGGACCTGCAAGCTGCAGGTCCTTTCTGACTATCTATTTAACAAGCTACCGACATACCGCAGCAATTCATTGGCGGATGTGGAATTGTAGCCATGCTCATCAATCAGCCTTGCAACAACATTATTGATTTTCTTCAGCTGTGTCTCATCTGGAGTTTTCGTTGAAGTCGTGATCTTCACAACATCCTTCAGATCAGCAAATAGCTTTTTCTGGATTGCTTCACGCAGACGATCATGAGAATTGTAATCAAACCTCTTGCCTTTGCGCGCATACGCTGAAATCCTGATTAAAATCTCTTCACGGAATGCTTTCTTCGCATTTTCAGAAATGCCAATCTGTTCCTCAATCGAGCGCATCAGCTTCTCATCCGGATTGATTTCCTCGCCAGTCAGCTGATCACGCATCTTCGCTTTATTGCAATACGCCTCGACATTATCAAGGTAATTATCCATAAGCGTTTTAGCTGATTCTTCGTATGAATAGACGAATGCCTTTTGCACTTCTTTTTTCGCGATGTCATCGTATTCCTTGCGTGCGATCGAAATATAGTTAAGGTAACGTTCTCTTGTCTCAGCTGTAATGGAAGGGTGCTGGTCAAGTCCTTCCTTAAGTGATCTCAGAACATCTAAAGCATTGATCGTCTTGACTTCCTTCCTGATGATCGTAGAAGAAATCCGGTTAATGACATATCGAGGGTCAATTCCGCTCATTCCCTCATCCTGATGCTCTTTTTTCAGTTCCTCTACATCCGCCCTGTTGTAGCCTTCGACACTCTCTCCATCATATAATCTCATCTTCTTGATTAGGTCGATGTCACCTTTTTTCGGATCCTTCAAACGTGTAAGAATCGTGAACATCGCAGCCACCCTTAAAGTATGCGGGGCGATGTGGACATCATTCACGTCACTCTCCCTGATCATCTTGTCATAGATTTTCTCTTCCTCGGAAACTTTTAAGTTATATGGTATCGGCATTACGATAATCCGTGAATGGAGCGCTTCGTTCTTTTTATTGGAGATGAACGAACGGTATTCTGTTTCATTCGTGTGAGCTACAATCAGCTCATCAGCGCTGATCAATGCGAATCTTCCGGCTTTAAAATTGCCTTCCTGCGTCAGGCTCAGCAAATGCCAGAGGAATTTCTCATCACACTTCAGCATTTCCTGGAACTCCATCATCCCGCGGTTGGCCTTATTCAATTCACCATCAAAACGATAGGCACGCGGATCGGATTCAGAACCATATTCCGCGATTGTGGAGAAATCGATGCTTCCTGTCAAATCGGCAATATCCTGGGACTTCGGATCAGATGGACTGAATGTGCCAATCCCTGTCCGCTTATCTTCAGAGAAAAAGATCCTTTCAACAATGACATCTTCAATCCTGCCGCCATATTCCTGTTCAAGTCGCATCATATTCAGCGGCGACAGATTGCCTTCAATCCTGATGCCATATTCATCATAGAAATCCTTGCGGAGATGATGCGGGATCATATGCAGCGGATCTTCATGCATAGGGCAACCCTTAATAGCGTAAATTGCTCCCCTGTCAGTGTGCGAATAAGCTTCCAATCCTCTTTTAAGCATTGTGACCAGGGTTGACTTCCCGCCGCTCACAGGTCCCATCAGGAGCAGGATCCGCTTCCTGACATCCAGTCGTTTCGCTGCCGGATGAAAATACTCCTCGACAAGCCTCTCCAATGCTTCCTCCAGACCAAATAACTGTGAATTGAAGAAGGAATAGCGCTTCTTGCTTTTATCGTTTTCAATCCCTGCGTCTTTAATCATATTATATACACGAGAATGTGCCGATTGAGCAACCCATGGCTGTTCCTTCACTATTTCCAGATACTCCCTGAACGTCCCTTCCCACTTTAGCTTCTCTTCATCCTGGCGATACATTTCAATCTTTTTTAAAATATCCATATGGACCTCCCCATGTAGCGTTATCAAGAGACGATTAATAAATTCTATGCAGCAAACAATTTGAACATGCGTATTCGTTGGGCAGTCCTGATGGTCTTTTTTAATTCCCGATGCAAAAAAGGAGCCTATCCTTCACAGTTCGGAGATAATAGGCTATAATAATTTCTATATGGACAAAGACGAATAAAAGGGAGGCTTACATACATGAAATTGATTCTGATTATTGGTGTAACTATTACATTCTTATCTGCAATCTTCACTGCAGGTTACGATGATAAGCCGGGAATCACAAAAAAATAAAAAGCTGCCACCCGGCAGCTTTTTATTTTTTCATAAGGCTGTTTTCGTAAAGATGGTTGTTAAAATCCTAAAGCCGATTTTAACGTGATAATAGCCATTTTGTAGGTCGGTACTAAGTTTGCAAGCTCTTTTCTCATAATAGTTCTGAATTGTGTGAACAATCTTAGGTAATTCAATTCTATTTTGTAGCCAATAGCAACAAAGTTTGAGAAAAGAGCCTTTCATAATTATTTTTTATTCAAATTCTGCTTTTCCACAAACCCCTTCATATACATCCGTGATTTGCGCCCGAGCATTTTTGCCATCTGCCCAGTCCATGTGTCCTCACGTTTGCCACCGGTTCTTTCCCGGTAGTATTGCGAGGTCGTTTCATTATAATCTTGCAGCTGTTTCTCATACAAACTCTCATCTTGCTGATACTCATTTTCCATATAGACATGTTCCATTGCAAGACGAGGCTTTATATCCGTCTCCTGGTCAGGATAACCTACCGCCATGCCAAACAGGGGAATCACATGTTCAGGCGTCTTCAAGACTTCCTTAACAGCTTCCAGGTCATTGCGGATTCCGCCTATATAGCAAATTCCAAGACCCATTGATTCAGCAGCAACTGCGGCATTCTGGGCAGCCAGTGCGGCGTCGATCAGGGCAACCATGAATTTCTCCGTGCTCTCGATCGAATCATTCAAATCAGCATTTTCCATCTCAGCTAAGACCTTATGGCGGTGAAGATCCGCACAAAACACAAAGAAATGGCCATTAGCCGCAACATATGCCTGATTGCCGGCAATCTCAGACAGCTTGTCCTTTTTCTTCTGGTCCGTTACGCCAATGATTGAATACGCCTGGATGAAGCTTGATGTAGACGCTGCCTGTGCACTTTTTACAATCGCTTCTATCTGCTCGCGCTCCAGCGCCTTATTTTTAAAGCTCCTTACCGAGCGATGGTTTAAAATGGATTCGATTACCTTGTTCATTCTTCTCTCAGCTCCTTCTTAAATTCTGGTGATGCCAAAAAGGAGACCTGAAAAGGCCTCCTAATATTTGCGCAAATCGCGATAACCCTGCTGTCTTAACGCCTCATAAATCAGGATAGCGGCTGTATTGGACAGATTTAAAGAACGGATATTTTCATTCATAGGCAGCCTCAGGCATCTCTCCATATTGCTTTCGATTACTTCTTTGGGAAGTCCGGTTGTCTCCCGGCCAAAAATAAAGAAGAACTCCTGGTCGACTGCACTATAATCAAAATCAGAATGCGCCTTTTTGCCAAATTTGGTCACGTAAAAGAATTCTCCGCCCTCGTTCTGCTGATAAAAATCCTCGAGCGAATCATAGTAATGAATCTTCACGTGTTCCCAATAATCCAACCCGGCACGCTTCAGCATCTTATCATCCGTCGAAAATCCCAACGGCCTGATCAAGTGAAGCTCGGTATCGGTACCAGCGCAGGTGCGCGCAATATTGCCCGTGTTTGCTGGAATGAGCGGCTGGTATAATACAACATGCAATGCCATGACTTTCACCTCTAATCAAAACTACAGCTATTATACCATTTCACTCCCTCACAGCAAAAGAATTGGACCAGGACAAGCTTCCCTTCATTCATCACGATCATCAGTAATCGTCAAGAACTTATACTTTATATTCGGGGTATAGGCAGTCGAATCCTCATATGCCCAGTACCTCATTCGGCTGTTATACGTATGGGCGTTGACAAGCGGCATTCCGTCGGCGTCATGCCCGGTAACTATAGTTGTATGGTCAAATCGGCCATCCCCCTGGAAATCGTAGCAGATCACATCCCCAAGCTTCAGCTTTTCGGCACTGCTTACCTCTCTTCCCCTTAAACCGAACTTTGAACCGGGAATATGCCAGCGCAACGCATTTGCAACAGACCAGGTGAAACTCCAGTTATTATTCTGCATCCACCAGCCATTGCTTCGGTTTGGATAGCCCCGCATCGGCGCCCCGCCTACATTCAGGCATTGCGAGATATAATTCGTGCAATCCACCTCAAATTTCTTATATGCAGGATTATAGTCATTCCACCAGCGTTCAGCATACTGGACAGCCTTTAACCTGTCATATCTGAATCCCTTCCTGTCCTGTCCGTCGGTTTCTTGCGTAAAGACCGGCAGCGATTCTTCACCAGCTTCAGTCCGCTCACTCTCTTTCAATTTCTCATCTTTCACGAGGACACCTTTATAAAATTCAGCCCGCCTCTTTTCCACTTCCTCCTCCATGTAAAATAATCCTCTTTGTTTGATCAAATACTGAAAGTGGACATCATATAACACAGATGCATTTTCCTTCTCTTCCAATTTTCGCCGAATCCTGCCATCTCCTTTTGCTTTTACAATTTCAGCAGACCTGTTTGAAAAGCTCTGCTTTTTCAACTCAATGCCCGGACACTCATGCAATTGATTTCGAGGCATGGATACACATTGAAGGACACGCTGTTCCAGCAGTTCCTGCAGTTGATCACGCATACTCATCTCTCCCTTCACCTATCATGTTTATGAAGGGCTAAGGAATTTCAGGCATAAAAAAAGAATGGATTAAAGTAAAATCCATTCGGTCTACATTGTCATATTCACTTGGGAATCTTCCTTAAAAAAATCCAGCCCTTTCCTGATTTCGAGCAAAACTTCTTCATCTTCTTCCTTAGCGACAGCAAGAGTCAAAGCATCTTTCGCTTCGCTTCCTCCAATTTTACCAAGAGCCCAGGCTGCAGTTCCTCTTAAGACTGGTCTTGGGTCATTCTTCATCACAGCTATTAGTTCCGGCACTGCAGTATCATCCTTATAATGAGCGAGCGCAATGATTGCATTACGCTGGATAGGCTTCTTTCCTCTCCAGGATCCTGAAACATGTCCGAACCTATCTTTGAACTCCCGGTTGCTCATCGTCAACAGTGGCTTAAGCAGTGGTTTCGCAATCTCAGGGTCTGGTTCCATTTCTTCATGGAAGTGAAAATCCTTCCCTTTGTTCTCAGGACAAACCGTCTGGCAAGTATCACATCCATATAAACGGTTTCCAAGCTTCTCCCTGAATTCATCCGCTAAAAATCCCTTGGTTTGAGTCACGAACGCGATGCATTTTTGCGCATCAAGCTGGCCGCCCTGTACAAGCGCACCTGTAGGACAGACATCCACACACTTGTTACAGCTGCCGCAGAGGTCTTCCATCGGATGATCAGGCTCAAACGGGATATTCGTGATCATTTCCCCCAGATAGACGTATGAGCCGAACTCCGGTGTGATGATTGAACAATTCTTGCCGCTCCAGCCGATTCCCGCACGTTCTGCGACAGCCCTGTCAACGAGTTCACCGGTATCGACCATCGATTTGAAGCGTGCTTCGGGAACTTTCAAAGCAATATATTCCTCGAGTTTTTTCAGCCTGTCCCTAAGGATAGCGTGGTAATCAGTTCCCCAGGAGGCCCGGCAGAAGATTCCCCGCCTTTCACCCTTCTTGCTGATCACTTTCGTCTTCATTTTTGAAGGATAAGCGAGAGCAATCGAAATGATTGATTTAGGAGTGTCAAAAATCAAGCCAGGCTCCGTTCTCTTTTCAATATCCTTTTCCTCAAATCCGGATTGATAATGAAGTTCCTGCTGCCTGTATAACCGGACCTTCATCTCTTCAAAAGTCGATGGTGCCGCAAAACCAATTTTATCGATGCCGATCGTTTTGCTGTAAGCAATGATATCCTTCTTCAAAATTGCTGTATCCATTGCGGATCCCTCCTTTCCAATTGATATCTATATATGAATCCAATAATTTAAAAGCAAATCTCTTTTATGATAAACTATTTTAAAGCAGATTTGGAGGTGGAATCAATGGAAATTCAAGTTTCCAGGGCGATATGTGACCTCATTCCCGGATTTACGATCGGGATGATACAGTATAAGAATATACAAGTAGGAAAGTCTCCGCAAATGTTGAAAGGCAGACTGCAGCTCTTCCAGGAATCAATCTATTTTGACCTTCTGGATAAAAACGTAACGGAGCTTGAAGGGATCAAAGAGTGGCGAGGAATATTCAAAACAACAGGGAAAGACCCAAACCGATATAGACACTCGGCCGAAGCCCTCTACCGAAGGATTTCGAAGCAGAACTATCTTCAATCTGTACATAGTGCAATAGATTTGAATAATTTCTTCTCACTTGAATATCAGATTCCAATAGGCGTTTATGACATGGATAAGCTAGTGGGCGATGTAACGATTAAAATAGGTGAAGAAAACGAAGAATACACAGGTTTGAATGGACGCGCTAATAACCTGGCCGACCTGCTGATTTCAGCGGATGAACAAGGACCATTCGGCAGCCCATTTGTCGATTCAGAAAGAACCGCCGTGACAGAAAAAACAACTAATGCGCTGCAGATTGTCTATTTAAGGCCATCATCGCCTGCACAAGGCAAGGAAAAGATGACCGAATCGCTGATGAACATGTTCAACCAGATACATGGAGGAACAGGTACTTATACAATCGTGGGATGCTAAGACATCTTTTTTTCTTCTCGGATAATCATGCATTGCAGAGTTTAATGGATGTTATAAGCGGAGAATTTCCAGGTATTGTCATGGGAGTATGTTTAGAAAGCACAAATAGGCGGAGATCTTCCGGTTAACTGCTATAAATAATACGAAATCCATTGATTTGGATGAAATAAACGGAATAACGCCCATTATCTTTAAAAAGATATGGGGCGTTTTCAATTTAAACGGAAATGTTCCGTTTATTTTTCAAACACTGTGAAATCAACATTCAGTTAAAACAAAGTCAAAGAAAAAACGCAGCACGTCGTTTTCAAGAAACGAAATGCTGCGTTAGTCACGTATGTATGGAGCGGGTGAAGGGAATCGAACCCTCATCATCAGCTTGGAAGGCTGAGGTTTTACCACTAAACTACACCCGCATACATCTTATGAAAATAAAGAAAACAGGAAATCCTGTTTAAAATAAAGATGGTACCGGTGGTCGGGGTCGAACCGACACTCCAGAAGGAACACGATTTTGAGTCGTGCGCGTCTGCCAATTCCGCCACACCGGCATATGAAGATTTCATGTACTGCTATTGCCACTAAATGATTAGTGGAGGCGGCAACCGGATTTGAACCGGTGAATAAAGGTTTTGCAGACCTTTGCCTTACCACTTGGCTATGCCGCCATATTATATTGGAGCGGAAGACGGGATTCGAACCCGCGACCCCAACCTTGGCAAGGTTGTATTCTACCACTGAACTACTTCCGCAAAAATGGCTGGGCTAGCTGGATTCGAACCAACGCATGTCGCAGTCAAAGTGCGATGCCTTACCGCTTGGCTATAGCCCAATATATTGTATGCTCTTATTATTACATTTGTGAATTATAATGGGGCGACTGATGGGAATCGAACCCACGAATGCCTGAACCACAATCAGGTGCGTTAACCACTTCGCCACAATCGCCATTATAAAATTGGCAGGGGTAGTAGGAATCGAACCCACACCAAAGGTTTTGGAGACCTTCGTTCTACCTTTAAACTATACCCCTGTGTTAAATGGTGGAGGGGGACGGATTCGAACCGCCGAACCCTGAGGGAGCGGATTTACAGTCCGCCGCGTTTAGCCACTTCGCTACCCCTCCATTATAACATCATTTCCGATGTTGAAAAACCCATTTACTCATTTTCCTGATCAGCCAGGAATTAATTATTAATGGTGGCTCAGGACGGAATCGAACCGCCGACACAAGGATTTTCAGTCCTTTGCTCTACCGACTGAGCTACTGAGCCAATATAATATTGTTACCTAAACTTTGTTAGGCTTATGTCCTTTGCTCGAATGACCTTACGGTCTTTCTCGCAAGTTGCCGCAGAAGCTTATTCAACGATGTGAGCAACTTGCTCTACCGACTGAGCTACTGAGCCTAATTAAAAATGGCGGTCCCGACCGGGATCGAACCGGCGATCTCCTGCGTGACAGGCAGGCATGTTAACCGCTACACCACGGGACCAGATTGCGGGGGCAGGATTTGAACCTGCGACCTTCGGGTTATGAGCCCGACGAGCTACCGGACTGCTCCACCCCGCGACGATAATAAAAATATTATTTGGTTTATGCTCTTAGTGAGCAATGACTGTCCCGATCTCAGGATGCTTATTCAAGCAGCAGCTCAATCGGTACAACTCGCAGTTCATACAGTGAAGTAACGCTCGTTGCTCCACCCCGCGACGATAATATTATTCTTGAAATTATATGGTGGAGGATGACGGGATCGAACCGCCGACCCTCTGCTTGTAAGGCAGATGCTCTCCCAGCTGAGCTAATCCTCCATTATTAAGTTGCTTTGTTAAAGTGAATGGTGACCCCTACGGGATTCGAACCCGTGTTACCGCCGTGAAAGGGCGGTGTCTTAACCGCTTGACCAAGGGGCCAGATATATAATTTCTATGGCGGAGAGCAAGGGATTCGAACCCTTGAGACAGCGTTGACCGTCTACACGATTTCCAATCGTGCTCCTTCGACCTCTCGGACAGCTCTCCAAATTGGCTCCGCAGGTAGGATTCGAACCTACGACCGCTCGGTTAACAGCCGAGTGCTCTACCACTGAGCTACTGCGGAATAGTGATAATTTCTCCGACCTGGATACACGATCCGTATCTTTGAAACAAGATGTAAAATGCATCTTGCCCGGCGGCGTCCTACTCTCACAGGGGGAAACCCCCAACTACCATCGGCGCTGAGAAACTTAACTTCCGTGTTCGGTATGGGAACGGGTGTGACCTTCTCGCCATCGCCACCAGACATTTTTTTTAGAGACAATATCTATTATACTGTCTTTTATGCATTTTGCAAGAGAATTTTTAAAAGATATTTCACTTTGTGAAAGTCTTTATTCCCTCAAAACTAGATAATGTGTAAGAAGAAAACAAGAGAAATGAGTAATCATTTGGTTAAGTCCTCGAACGATTAGTATCAGTCAGCTCCACACGTCACCGCGCTTCCACCTCTGACCTATCAACCTGATCATCTTTCAGGGTTCTTACTAGCTTGCGCTATGGGAAATCT